>CAWIGY010000128.1:0-6224 GCA_963835565.1 uncultured delta proteobacterium | reverse complement strand
TTCCAAAGGGACAGATCCAACCACAGAACACGCGCCCAAATATCAGGGTAAGTGCCATCACTATCCCAGCGATTAACAGGCCGCGGTAGAGCGTATGGGTACTCAGCAGAGTCATTGCCGCTACATACGGATCCGCCAGTAGAAACACCTCAACCGGCCAAGGCAGTCGCACTGGTTCGGACGCCTTGGCGCTGAATGTGCCGCGAAAAGCCGTGGCGGCCAACAGCCATAGAAATAGGGCGATGAAGAGCAACTGCGACACCCGGCGCAACCACACAAGCGCACGAATAACTGGCCTGGCCGGGATGCCGCTGCCCGATCGTTTGGAAGATTTCCATTGAAACAGTCGAGGCACTGCTGCCGCGGCGGCAAGCGGTGCGCTGCTGGCTGTCGTTGATGAAACAGCAATTGCCTTGGGATCGCTTCGGGGCTCAGTCAGTGCAGCCACCGGGCCCAGCTGACCCTGCCACGGAATTGGCTGCGGCCACGGCTCGCCACTCTTGGGCAGATGCGTGCTCACGGTTGGAGACGCGCTCACGGGCTGTGCCCAATTGCCTGCACCGTTCAATCAAACCTCCACGTGTGTCACGTGTTCCCAATCGGCATTTCCGAGCCCACGTTCCGCAGCCAACCGTAAATAGTCGACAACGCCTGGTTGAACGCCGATTAAACGAGCGCCGTATGCGTTGACAGCGACCGGATCCAAGCTGGCAATAACTTGATATACGTCCTTGGCGTCATCAATGTTTCCGCCTTGCGGACCGTTGCGAAGCAGTACGCGAGTCGCGTCAAGCACTGTCAAAGTTGGCCGCATAAACGTCGCTAAATCAGCAATGGAAACGTTGATGTTCTGATGCAGTCGGTTTCTTCGACCTCCAAGAAGTCCGTACCAATTCTTCATTCCCCCCGTGAACTTTGACAAATTGTGATGTTTAGCGATGGGAACATTGATAACCTTGTCCGCCTCGACTAGGGGCGTATAAATAGGCCAGCTGTCAAGAACGTCGCCACGCAAGCGCAAATCGCGGAACCGATGAGCGGATGGCAACATGACTGAGGCGCCAACCGCATGCGCAGCTCGCCAGATTCCAGAGCGTTGAAAACAACGGTTCGGCTCATTGCAAGATGCGTCGGTGACGATCACTTGTTTGGCACCTGCATCCAAGGCAAGTCGCACTAACTCCGCGACAACCAGTGGGTTGGTGTTTGCCGCATGCACAGGCAAGCGGTCCCAGCCAATGTTCGGCTTTATGGCAACAATGTCGCCGCGGCTCACGAATCGTTTCATGCCGCCCAGGCCTTCGACTGCCCGCCGTACCAACACTTCTGCTTCGTGACTGCTCTTGGCGATGGCAAATTTTACATCGGACAACCGACTGGAAACGCTGAAATCGCGAACTTGGCGCTCTCCGCGAGCGTTGCTAACGTCATATCCGCCGCGATCGTGAGCCATTCGGCCAATTAGGCCGACGGCTGCGAGCGTGCCTGCCGCCGCGCCAAGTCGCGACAGCACCTCACGACGGCTCACACTTTCGGGCATGACAGAACTGATGTGCCCGAAAAGCATCATCCCGTCAACTTTGCCTCAAGACCCCAAATTACCGACGAATGATACGAGCCCCCAACTCGGGGTACTCGGGCCACGTCTCAAGATCCAAGAATTGTCAATCGAGGCTCCTTGCTGCACCGCTGCGAGGGCGCTAAGGTCTGCGCCCCCTTGGCTCAGCGTGCCGGGAGGGGCAAGAAGGCGCCATGAAGGAAGGCATTCATCCGCAGTATCAGGTTGTCACAGTCCAATGTGCCTGTGGTAACTCATTTCAGACACGCTCAACCCGCAAGGAATTGAGCGTGGACATCTGTAATCAGTGTCATCCTTTCTACACGGGTAAACAGCGCCTCGTAGATACCGCGGGCCGCATCGATCGCTTCCGCAAGAAGTACGGGCAACCCAGCAAAACTGCGTGAAGTCGGTCTCGCCACGGGGATCCTAGATGGGGGCATGGGTGAGTGTCCCTCACTGCTGGGGTGCTAAGGCAACGAATGGTTCCCGTTGAAAAACTACTAAGTCTCGCTCGACGGCTAGAGGAGGTGGAATCACTTCTCTGCGATATGGTGGTCGTCTCAAACCCGGGAAGGCTAAGGGAGCTAGGTCGGGAGAGAAGTGCAATTCAAGGTGTAGTTGACACGTTTCACCAGTGGCAAGCCGTGTCAAAGCGGATAACTGAGGATCGGGCTGCGCTGAACGATCCTGACTTGGGTGAGTTGGCGCGCGACGAATTGCCCGAGCTCGAAGCGCGTCAATCTTCTCTTGAACAAGAAATAGCCGTGCTTTTGCTGCCCAAGGACCCCAACGACGAACGCAACACGCTTCTTGAGATAAGGGCCGGTACCGGGGGCGAAGAGGCCGCCCTTTTTGCAGCTGATTTGTTAAGAATGTATAGCCGGTACGCGGAACGACGGGGTTGGCGGGTCGAAATCCTGAGTTCTAGCGCAGCAAGCGCGGGCGGGTTGAAAGAGGCGATTGCTTTGGTTTCCGGTGATCGTGTCTTCTCGTCGCTCAAGCACGAGGCCGGTGTACATCGAGTGCAGCGAGTGCCGACGACCGAAGCGCAAGGGCGCATACACACTTCAACGGCAACGGTGGCGGTCTTGCCCGAAGCCGATGACGTCGAAGTTGATATTGATGATAAGGACTTACGGTTTGACATTGCTGCGGCCAGTGGACCAGGCGGGCAAGGAGTCAACACCACCAACAGTGCTGTGCAGGTGACTCATCTCCCAACTGGCCTAATTGTCAAATGTCAAGATGAAAGAAGTCAGCTCAAGAATAAGTCGCGCGCGCTAAAAATATTGCGCAGTTGACTCCTTGATCTGGAACAGCAAAGACAAGCTGATTCGGTGCGCGACGAGCGGCGCACAATGGTCGGTTCCGCAGAGCGTTCCGAAAAGATTCGCACCTACAATTTTCCACAAAATCGAATATCTGATCATAGAATAGGATTGACACTGTACGAACTCGACCGTGTAATTGAAGGCGAACTCGACGGTATCATCAACGCATTGGTTGCCTGGCATCAAGCCCGGCTTCTGGAAACTACGAGGGAACCCGATTAAGGATCTACTTCGTGATGGACCCTGTAACACTGTCCCTGGACGGACTGCTCTGTGCTCTAGTAGTTGCACCACAAGTTTACGCCAGAAATCGGTTTTTTGAATTATTCGAACAGCCCGCGTTGCGTAAGGCACGCCGTCGGTCAAAATTAGTCCGAGGCATTATCCGGCAACTGGTCGGCATTTCCGGGCGACGGGGTCAGATAGTTGGTGAACAGGTCCTTGCCGACGGGCGAGTAATCATCCGTTACGTTGTGCCCGAATTGAATTTCTCGCGAACAACCGCACTATCAAGTCTCGAGGCCACTCTGGTCCGCTACGTTGTGGCGCGTGCGCGTCACCGAAGCTCCAATCCTGACGACCGAAATCGGATTGAGCAAGCCCTTGGAGCGTTGGCAGCCGGGCTACCACGGCCCAATCTCGATGCAGAACCGTCAACCGATGATTCTCCTGTAACTTAGCCAGCGCACTGGGGTACCTTCCGGGCAGGTGCCTCTCCACTTTCAAGCGGTGATGACGCAACCACAAGTCCGTACTACGATCAATATCGACATGTCGTATCTGCTCCACCGTATGATGTTAGGGTTGTTCTTAGTGAGTACCGCACTGCTCGGATGTGGTGGCTCGAAGCCTGCAATCGTAAAACCACCCGCGCTCGAAAGCAGAAAACCGGTGGTTGATGACGACAATGCCAGTCAGGAAATCGCGGGTCCGGATTGCACTGATGGCACTTGCTTCGCTTGCGGTCCCGGAATATGTATTCCTGGTTTCTTCTGCGACGAGTCGTCGACTCAGCCGAATTGCCAGTGGTTATCCAAATGTGGACGGGCGTCCAGCTGTGAATGTCTAAAGGATACCTTGGGCAACAATTGCTCCTGCACCGAACGTAGTGGAGGCATCTACGTGAAGTGTTCGGCCTGATTGCGATTGCTGTCGCGTCAAAGATCCCAACCCTGCGCGTAAGATTTCAGCCGATACTCGGAACTGCGCCCATGTTCGTCAAGGGTTGTGAATTGCCTATGGCCGCGGTCGTAACCTCTAACGGGACTTCTCCCAGTCGGTGAAGTCCTGTTTGCCGTTTCTATTTGAATTGCCGGCACGCCGTGCGCCTGGTTTCGTTGGTGACCCGATGAGTCTCGCGTCTCAAGAAAACTAGCATACCGTAGCGCAAATGTGGATACAAGACCTCATTGCGCGGTGATCGCAACAGTACTTGCGTTGCTCGCGTTGATGCCATCGGCAGGGACAGCCACCCCATGGGCTACCAACATGAAGTTCAATACGGCCCAGTATTGATCCGGTTTCAGGCTTCCCGCTGCTTTCATGGGCATGCGCTGACTGATGTAATTATATACATCTTGCGCAGTTTTGAATGCTTCGCGCTTAGGCGCGCCTGCCGGACGCATTGATTCTCGAAGTTGCAATTCAGAAGGATCCGATAATGCCGCGTTCTTCGCCATACTGGATTCTCTTGCGTATTCCGGCAAAGCCCCCGGACCCATTATTGCGGGAGCCGTCACTCCTTCTCCTCGCTGCCCGTGACAGCTCGCACATTGTTGCCCGAACAGTTTTCCACCTTCACTGGCTTTAGCCGACGCATTGGCCACGCTTGCGTCAGATGCACCGCGCGGCGTCACGGCACATGCCATAATCACCGAAACGCCTAATGATAGCGTGACTGCACGCATGCGATTCGTGCGAGGGATTCGGACAAACATATCGCTTTTGGTCCTTTCTGGTCTTTCCAACCACTATTTTGAACTAATGCAATCGCGTTGCTAACCCCTGCTTCAAACTTTTTTTACAATACTTGAAGGACTCGAGAAAAAGTCCGGGTACGTGCGACAATGAAGCAAGGCCTTCGTTGATGAACTTTGTGACATGAGATTCGTGATTGCGCGCATCGGGGCAAGCAGCCTTACTCTTGGCAATAGTCGCGCTTGCGGTGTGAATTTCTTGCGTACTCGATGCGGAGACCGGCCATTAGGCCGCTTGAGTTCCGCTTCCTCATTCCAGATTCTCCAGCGACGGCAACTCGAAGTCCAGTCCATTGGGCCAATGATCTTGCGGAGCGTAACCCAAAAGTCGGCAGGCAGGTTCCATATCGAACGCCAGTTGTGCACCCTGACTGGCTGCATATACAACGGCAAAATCGATATTCCTTGCCTGTACCGCAAGAGCGAAAAAGCGTCCTGCGTCGCGAGCACTCAAATAGAGCTGAGGTCTTGGGTTCTTGAGCATCTGCAAGGCCTCAGTCTGGTTGCGCATGAGCCAGGCAATTCGAATAGCGAGAACACTGAGACCGAAACAACGTGCGTACATTTCGCCCATTTTCTCTGCCCACAATTTGGTCAGCCCATAGTGGTTGCTGGGGGACGCGTCGTAGACACTTGCCGGACCACTCTCGCGTGATCTTCGCGACAAAACTTGGATTGAGCTGGCAAGTATTACGCGCTTCACTTTTTCTTGCTTGGCGGCATGGAGCACGTTGAACAGTCCAACTACGTTGGGACCAACGAGCAGCGGGAAATCTACGTCGGTGGGCTGCGCTGCCAGATGAATAAGTACGTCAATTCCGCGCATAGCCTGCCTAACTGCCTTCTCATCTTCTACATTCTCAACAACCATATCTAGCAAGCCGGGCGTGGCTACCCGGTCAAATCCTCGCAGCACGTGCCCACTGGCGAGAAGCTCGGGGCAAATTGCCCGCGCGACGGCTCCGGAAGAGCCAGTTATGAGAATCTTGGCCATGGGCTACACTGTTGTCAGTTCCTCGGATGCGATACCTCGAAAATAGGGAATTTGTCGCACAATCACCGCGACGAGAAGCGTATAAATGGTTCCTAGGACAATGTTGACCACCCAGTGGTGATCGAGATATACCGCGGCTAAGCACATCCACACATAGAACCCGACTAGCCCCATTTTGCCGAGGATGCCGCGTCCGGTCCAACCTTCAATTACCATTAAGAGTGGATATGCAACATGCAGAGACGGCACTGCCCCAAACACGTCACTGGATCGACCATAGAATCCGGTAAAGTACGCTACTCCCAGCATCTTGTCCACTCGCAATAAGTTAGCACCGGGGCTGGCATGAGCGTGAAGGTCAA
>CAWIGY010000127.1:0-15307 GCA_963835565.1 uncultured delta proteobacterium | reverse complement strand
CTAGCGGGCGGGCCATGGGCTTGGTGGCATTTCAGACAGGTCCCAGAATGGGGTCCCCTTTGGTCGGGCCGGTGACAATTGGTGCAAACGGTCGCCGACATTTGGAATTGATGGGGCTGATGGCACGAACTGCACCGCTTGTGCTGATCTTTAGGTGCCTTGGCCACGGCAGCGCGCTCCTTTTGATGGCAATTGCCACAATGACTGAGTGTCGCCCCCGCATTATGAGGGTCGTGACATGAAGCGCAGACATGGTGCGGCGCGGGCTTCTGAGAAGCGACCGCTGACGCCTGATCGCCGTGACAGCTATTGCAAGCTTTGACCGCCGCTTTGCCCTGATGCGGCTCGTGACACTTGATGCAATCAGGGTGAGCGTGGCCTAGCTTTTCCTTATGGCAATTGCCACAATTGCTGGCTGGCTTTGATTCCGAGTGCCCCTGATGACACGTAAGGCAGTCGGTGTGTCTGGTATCAGTCCAGGCCGCCAACGTCTCGGTTTCCTTGGTGTGACAATTAGCGCAATCAACTCGAGTTACCTTGAAGATATGCGGCTTGTGACAGCTGGAGCAGTTTTCATGGCGACTCGCCAAGGCGCTGGGACCGGTTACTGGCACCTTCTTTTGGTGGCACTGCGCGCATAAGGCAGGGGTCTTCGGACGGGTTCCATGAATCTGATGGCACGATCCGCAATCGGGGTGACCGGCGATCGCGGACTGTTGATGTTGCGTCGTGACGCCCTTGTGACATCGTTCGCAATCCATGCCACGACGCCGATCGCCAGCGTCCGCCCGGTGCGGGTCATGGCAAAGGCGACAGGCATTCACGTTGCCGTGCGTCGCATCAGCACTGATTACGCGACTGCTGATCAGCGAAGGATCCACATTCGAGGAACCCGTGGGTCTGCCGCTATGGCACTTCAAGCAGCCGGTGGCAGGAATCGAGCCATTGGCCGTCGGCGGCGCTTTGTAGTCGTGGCAAGACAGACAAGTGACTCGCGACATACCGCGGTCATGCATGATCAATTGCGAGTGACACTTCTGACACACACCTTCGCGGATGTTGGTAAAATGGGACTTTAGGTCATGGCACTCCCCGCAGACGAGTCGCGGTTGGTTAACCACGTGGGCTAGGTGACCACTGGTTAGCCCGATATTCTTCTTGGATTTCGGATCCAGGTGACAAGTTCGACAACGCGCGAGATCGGATTGTCCGTGAGGCTTCGCCTTGACGTTGCCGCCAAACAACTTGCTGACGGTTATGCTCACTCCGGTCAAGAACTTGGACTTGTGGCAGCCTTGGCATACGAGGTTCTTGTGCGCGCGCTGGCTAACCGCCTTGGAAGTGTCGCTGTGGCAAGAAACACAAAAAGCCGACTCACGCGTTATGTAATGATGGGCCTTGTAGCCACCGACTAAAGCAGAGCCAATTAGAAGCATCAAGAGCAGCCCGAGGCGCGTCGGCGCTTTGCGTAACCTTTCGAGCAGTCGTTGCTTGAATTCGATGGCGACCATCGGGAAACTACTTATGAAGCACCATCAGGTCAGCCTCGCACCGGCGCGGCGCTTCATACCACGACTTTTGCGGCGGAGATGGGATTCATTGCAGGACCTCTTGCGTGGAATCCTCCGACCGTAGTTTGTACGGGTCGTAGGCCGGCAGGGCAATCCACTTGAAATTGCTTCATTTTGGGCGACTGCGGCCGTCAGATCCTGCAACGATGGACCGTCACCTTGTCACGCGGTTGAATTTCATGTGGAGCCCTATTCTGCGCCCGGGTAAGAAAGCGTTGCTAGCTCTGGTTGTATTTATCTCGCCTGCTCGGAGAGCGCGATTCGCTGCCACCTCAATCACACCAGTCAATTACCAGCCCCAGTGCGTCGCGTAGTAATGAGTCAGCAACGACCGAGGAAATCACCCAGGAAATTCGAAAGTCATCGCACGCGGAATTGGATTGCTCCGATTGCCATGCGCCGGCTGAAGAAGACTCGCCTTCACTTGGGGGAGAGGCCCAGCCAATTGGCAAAGCAGATTGTGGACATTGCCACGAGCTGGAACTGAGGGCCTATGAACAGAGCGTGCACGCGCAGTCCTTGCGACAGGGAAAAACCGGCGCGGCAAGTTGCGGCAATTGCCACGGTTCGCATTTCATTCTTCCCGCGAGTGACCCTGGCTCCCAGATATTCAAACGGAACCTCCCAGAAACCTGTGGAGGTTGCCACAAGAACCCCGAGGTTGCAAAAGAACTAGGGATCAAGCGACCCCATGCAGTCCAATTTTATCTTGACAGTCTTCACGGAAAGGCGCTGGTGCAAAACGGTCTCCTGGCAGCTCCGACCTGCACGGACTGTCATAGCTCAAGCCACGAGATTCGGCGCGCCAGTGATCCACTCTCAACCGTGAATCGCAACAATATTCCGCAAACCTGTGGTCGCTGTCACATCGGACCGATGGGCGAGTATGCCCTAGGCATTCACGGCAAGAAGCTGGCAGAGGGCAACCAGAAAGCGCCGGTCTGCAGCGATTGCCATACGGCGCATCAGATAGTGGGCCCCACCGGTAAATTCAAGCTAGCTAGCGACGCGCTGTGCGGAAAATGTCACTTGCCCCGACTTCGCCAATACCTGCAAACCTATCATGGACGTGCCCACGATCTCGGATCCCAATCGGTGGCCGCCTGTTTCGATTGCCATGGAACACATACCATACTTCCTGCATCCGATCCAAACTCTACTCTATCAGTCGGCAACCGCCTGACGACCTGCCAAAAGTGTCACGCCGACGCTACGGCTCAATTCACGAGTTATAGGGCCCACGCTGATTACAGAGATCGGCAACATTATCCAGTGTTGTACTGGGCGTTCGTCATCATGACGGGGCTCATCGTGGGTACGTTCGGACTCTGGGGACTGCACACGCTGTTCTGGATCTCGCGAACATTGGTGGTCTACTTTAAGTATCCGGCTGAATTTCTGGAGAAAAAGCGATATGTGCGGGATGAATGCCAGGGCAAATTATATACGCGGTTCCGTCCAGTTGATCGCTTCTGCCATTTCCTAATCATCATCAGCTTCCTGATCCTGGTGTCCACCGGAATGCCCCTCAAGTTCCACGATTCAGCTTGGGCCAAGGCGATGTTCAATCTACTAGGGGGCGCCCATGTAGCGGCAAGGCTGCATCGTTTCGGCGCGATTCTGAGCCTGACTTACCTGACGATTCACCTGTCAAGTCTAATTGGCCCAGTGAGACGTCGATGGGCTAGTTTCCGCGACGAACGGGGAAAATTTCGAATTCGTTCACTGCTACGATTCATATTTGGGCCTGATTCACCGATGCCCAATTTCGACGATTTGCGCGATATCCGTGATCACTCACGATGGTTCATTGGCCGCGGTCCTAAACCAAAGTTTGATCGATTCACATATTGGGAGAAATTCGATTACTTCGCCGAACTCTGGGGAAGTGCGTTCATCGGTATCTCCGGTCTTGTGATGTGGTTTCCCGTGCTCGTGAGCCATTTTCTACCAGGGTGGGTGGTCAACTTGGCGCAAATTATACATAGTCAGGAAGCACTGCTTGCCGCTGGCTTCATCTTGACGTTTCACTTCTTCAACAGCCATTTCAGGCTCGAGAAGTTCCCGCTGGATACCGTCATGTTCTCGGGACGCATTACGGAGGCGGAGATGCGGCACGAGCGCGCTCGTCAATTCGAGAGACTCGCGGCCGTTGGACGACTGAAGGAGCTCGAGGTTCGCGACGATTGGGAGAATTGGAAGTACTTCTTCAATACCTTCGGATTGGCGGCACTCGTCATTGGCTTGGTGCTCGTCACCGGAATTTTCATCGGGTTAGCCAAGGCGTGGTTTAATTAGCGACCTAAAAGCCCAGAACTCATTCATCTTGAGTCAACTTTTCAGAATGCAGTTGGCTGGGCCGGGGCCCAGACGACCAACACGACAAAAACGTCGCAACGAACCTGCGGGTCACCAATGAAAACCAGACGCACGGCGTGCCGGCATTTCAAATAGAAATAGCAAACATGGCTTCAGCGGCTAGGAGGAGTCCCGTTGGTCACTTCAGCGGGCGTTGTGAATCAGGGCCCAGAAAATCACAATCACCAGGGACATGCCAACGACCAGGGCCGTCGCCCCAAACGGGGTTAGTACCCATTTCCAACTCGACCATTCACCGTTTTCGGTGAGCAGCTCGTCCAGCTTGTTTGCTGCCTTTAGACGCGCGTATTGGCGGCCGCGTTCATGCTGCATCTCCGCTTCGGTGATGCGACCCGAGAAGATGACCGGATCGAGTGGGAACTTCTCCGGCCTGAAATGGCTGTTGAAGAAGTGGAAGGTGAAGATGAACCCCGCAGCGAGCAGAGCCTCGTCGCTGTGGATAATGTGCGCCACGTTGATGATCCAACCAGGAAAGAGGCGACTGATGGAAATGGGAAACCACATGACCAAACCCGACAAACCAATCACCGTAACGCCCCAAAAGACTGCCATGTAATCGAATTTCTCCCAATATGTAAAACGGTCAAAGGTGGGTCGAGGCCCTTTACCGACGAACCACTTCGTATGAGCGATGAAGTCACGAAAATCCTGCAGGTTCGGAACAGGCGAGTCCGGGCCGAAGGCGAATTCTAGGAACTTCATCAGGCTGAATTTGCCGCTTGGGCCGCGGAATTCGTGGCTGCGGCGACGAATAGGACCGACCATGCTGGAGAGATGAATGATGAAGTAACAGAGCGTCAGGAATGCCCCGAAGCGATGGAGCTTGCCGGCAGCCTGCGCTCCACCGACGAACGAAAATACCGCTTGCGCCCAAGGCGCAGAACTGAATCTCAGCGGCATTCCAGTGGCCACTAGCGTTAGGAAGCTCACTATGATGAGCATGTGGCAGAATCTGTTGACCGGACGGAAACGTACGTACAGCTTGACGTTCTTGTCCGCGCGGGCAGCCTGCCGCATCGCCTTGAAATGCTCGCGGTCGGTGAAGAAATACACCATTGTTCGTGAGAACCAGAACGCGGTATGAACCCCAAAGAACGCAAAGGTGCCGAGCAGCAGGCCCGTCATGGCCCAGAACGACCAAAAAAGGACGGGGTACTTCTGGGCGTTCTTGTGGTCGGCATGCGGCATGAACGTCGCAAAGCTGGGACTGGCTTTGGCGTGGCATTTCTTGCAGGTAGCCACGCGGTTCCCGGCCGAGACCGTCGAACGCGGATCACTAGTCCTGTTGATGCTGTGCGCGGTGTGACAGTCGTAGCAGGCTGCTACGCGAGCATCGCCGAGGTTGTGTGCACGGCCATGGAAGGTGTCGAGATACTCGTCGCGACGCGCGCTGTGACATTTGCCGCAAATGTGGTCACTGGCGAGACGAAAATCCTTGGTATCGGCGGCACTGATGTCGTGGCTGGAGTGGCACGAGGTGCAGATTGGAGCCTTCTTGTTTCCCTTGTTTCTTTCCGCATAGTGAATGCTCGATCGGTATTCGTCGAGCACTCCCGCGTGGCAGGCGCCGCAGGTTTCGGCAATATGCTTCTCGGCGACTTCGCTCTCAGGGTTGCGCGGCGACAGGAGGGAATGTGCTTTGCCGTGACAATCCGTGCATGACGGAGCGACGGTGAAGCCCTTCTCATTCAGAGCGCGGCCATGGATGCTCTCCAGGTAGTGAGAACCGGCTTGTACCGAACTGGCGCGCAGACGAGGCGCGGCCTCGGGACTCTCATGACACGCAGTGCACATCGATGATAGGTTGCGCTTCGCGACGCGTGAGCGAACGTCGTTGACCTTGTAGATATCATGGTCGCCGTGGCATTGCGCACAGACTGCAGCACGAGTGCTTTGCCCGGTCTCCATCTTGGCGTGGACGCTCTTTGCGTACAGTGCGGCCTGCTCTTGGTGGCAATGGTCACAGCGGGCAGGCCCGAACTGCGTCGGATCGACTGGCGCGCCAGCGTCCCCTGCCTCGGAGGGATGGCATCCCGAGCAATCGAGCTCCGAGTGCACGGACTCGACGAGGACTTTTGTCACTTCCTCGGGAGTCTGGGCTTTACGCAACGCCGTCGGGGAAGCGAGGCGGCTTGGCACTATCCTGCGCGGAGCCACGCGCCGGGTATCAGGCTCAACGCAGCTGATGCAAATTGTAATCAGGATCAATGTGGCACAAAGGCGCGCCAGTTTGCGACTGAAGAGCATGGGCAAGACTCTATCGCGGCCGTTGCGATAGGCTACGGCTCGTTGCGAGAATCGAATTACGATCGGCGACTGAAATCGGTGCCCGGCCGCGCAGTCTCGGTAATAATTACGGAGACTGTCTGGGAGGAACTCGCTCGCCAGTCTCGGTCGGGACTTCACTCGGCGTAGGATTGGACGCTCATAGTAGCGTGCGCTAATCCGCATTCCGCCTCCCACGTCTTGGGAGAGTCCCGCGTTTCTAATGTCGGACCCAGATCAGAATGGCCCCGTGATCGGACCCAAGGAACTGAACTCGACAGCGCTGCCCGCTCGCGGGAAACGTGTCCGTCGCGTTGTCCTCGTCGTTGTGCTCGTGTTGCTGGCAGCGCTTGGTGGTGGCGCGACTGGTCGCCTGCATCGCTACGTAATGGGCGATCGGGCATTTTGCCTCTCCTGCCACGCGCAGGTGGTAAGAGACATTGGTTCGCGCGGACACGCCAAGCTCAGTTGCGTCACTTGCCACCGCAGCACGTTCACGACGGATCTCCGCCTTCTGCTTTTGGCAGGCAAGTCCAAATCGAGGCCGCACGGGCAGGTGGACCTGGGGCGCTGCAAGACTTGTCACTTCGACCAAAACAAAGAATCGAAGACTGCACGGTCAATTGGTCACCAAAATCACGTCACCGCGCTAACCCATCTGACTTGTGACAAATGCCACGTGCTCAAGAAGCACGCTGCCCCAATCAATCGCCTCTCTTGCAAGGGTTGCCACACCAAGGTGGCTATTCACGAGCATGGCATGACGGAGATTGCCTGCCTCTCTTGCCATCAATTCATCAAAGAGGGGCGCGCGGGTGATCCGGGCGCGACGGGTTGCCCCACTTGCCACGGCGGAAAACCGCCGCCTCCCGGACAACCCTTCGCCCCTACCAAAACCAAACCGATTACGGTGGACGTCGTGCATGGCAATGTCAATGCCTGTCGGTTGTGCCACGAGCCGCACCGCCCGGACCCCGCCTATCGTCGCCATGGCAACGACTGCGCGTCATGCCACCGCAAGGTCGTAGATCAGCATATCGAAGCGAACATACCGACGCACAAGAATTGTGCGGAGTGCCACGCGGTTCATGGTCCTAGGCCCAAGACGCCCGATCTCTGTGTGCGGTGTCACGCCGCTCAGATACCGAAGCCTTTCGATCTCAAATTGGCGGCGCGGCATCAGGGCTGCGCGGGATGCCATGAGGCGCATACTTTCAGACCGAAAGCTTCGCGTTGCATCGAGTGTCATGCTCCCATTCAGGCCACGTTAGCGACCTGGAAATCAGAACCTCACGCCAATTGCTTGAATTGTCACAGCGGCCATTCTGGCAATGCGGCGGCTACGGCTTGTCCCACTTGTCACGTGGCACAACGGGGTCATGGCCATGAGAAATGCACCACCTGCCACGAACCGCACAAAGACAAGAGCCAGGCCAAAGTCTGTGCCAATTGTCATCAACCGGTTTTCGAGGCGATTGCCGAGGCAAAGGCTCCCCAGCACCGTGTCTGTGCGTCTTGCCATGCAACCCATGCCGCGCCGCTCGCAGCAATGCGCTGCGGGGGTTGTCATGGCAAACAGGGCGACCTTGTTGCAAGAGCCCCGCCCGCAGCTCATAAATCCTGCAAGTCTTGCCATTTGCCGCATCAATTCGCCGCAAACAACAAGGTTTGTCGCAATTGCCACCGGCCTTCGGATCTCGGCGCGCATCGTGACGGTTGTGCCAATTGCCATGAGCGGCATGGTCCTCCAGGTCGACCCCGATTGGTATGCAATAACTGTCACAACGCCATCGGTGCCGGGCGCGCCAGTCATGCGGAGTGCGGGAGCTGCCATTCAGTACATCGACAGCCGCGGGGTGGCCCTGCTTGTGTTTCCTGCCACCGCGACAAAGTTGGGGCTGTCAATATTTGGAAGCCCGCCCCACATCAAAAATGTGACTCTTGCCACCAGAGGCATTCGAACAAGGTCCCCAAGGCCTGCGCGGAATGCCACACCAACGAAGCAAGCCAGCCACTCGCTAAGGGCCATCAATGCCTGGGCTGCCATAATCCACACAGTACTCCGGTGCTCAATTCCGGGCTGTGTGCCAACTGTCACAAGCCACAAGCAGCTTCCGTTAGCGGCGCGTCGGCGATCCATGCAAACTGTATCAAGTGCCACCAGCCACATTCGAGCACACGTCCGTCTTGTCAGGGGTGCCATCAGACAGTGCAGGGCTCTCATGCTACTAACGGCCACCAACAGTGCCTAGCTTGCCACGCGTCACACGCAGTCAAGGTGACTGGGCGCACTAAGTGTCTGAGCTGTCACCAGGACATGCAGGCACATTTCCCATCGGCCGCACAATGTACGTCGTGCCATCTATTCAAGTAAAGTTCCAAGAGGGTCGGCCCGGGTCGGCGCCCGCGCGCCCGCTGGTCGAAATTGGCAGTCTCCGTATTTTCACGCAGGTCGATTCTGCCGTGGTCAATGTAGATTTCTATGGTTCAGACGCTGCCAATTTGAGAGGACAAAGGCAGATTTCTCACTCAGTGTATCGTCGCAAAAGATGTAAATACGCGAGCAATGTGACTACTCCGTAAAATACACCGAGTCTTTTTTATAGTGCAGCACCTCTATAAGTGTTCTAAAGAATAGTCCGTTAGGCTGAGAGTGGTCCTCTCACCCGTGGTCAGTACCGCGCGCAGTTACTATCACGGCTTTTTGAATGGGATATTGAAAGAAGGATAACTATGAAGAATCTGGCGGGTATAGTCAGCCATCTTCTAATCGCTGGCATGCTAGTTATGTCCGGCTGTGGCGGCAAGGGTGACCCTGGCGCCACTGGCACCCCCGGTGACAAAGGGGCTAATGGAAACAATGGAGCCAACGGAGACGCTGGTCCCGAGGGCAAACAAGGAACCACTGGGACCAACGGAGCCACTGGGACCAACGGAACGAACGGAGCCACCGGCGACGCCGGCTTGAGCACTGCTCTATTGAGCTTGACCATCACCGACTCATTGACGAACGCGGCGGTTTCGGGTGCCACGGTTACGCTCGCGCCCACGGGCACAATCACCATTGATCCGACAAAAGGTACGGGCTCGGCCACATTGGCCATCGGTGACTACACGCTGACCATCAAAGCGACCGGGTACACTACGGCCACACAAGATGTGGAGCTGGTCGCGGGCGTCGCTGACCCGCTTACCATCAAGCTTGTGCCAACGGCTAACGTCATTGTCGCCGCAACTTCTAGCGTGACGACGGCACAGGCTCCCGGCACGCAAGTAACGCTGACGGGCACCGAAACGACTCTAGACGGCAGCACGGGCGCCACATATTCTTGGACGCAAACGGCTGGTGCCACTGCAACAATCACCGGCGCAAACACGGCGACTCCGACGGTGACCTTGCCGAGTGCTGCGGCCATTCAGTCTCAGCTCATCACTGCTCTAACGTCATCGGGTGATCCGACACCGACTGTGCGCCTCGACGTGGTGGGCATCAACCCGTACTCAATCACGCAAGCTACGACCGTTACATTTCAGGTCCAGGTGACGACGAGCAGCGGTTCCTATAAGAACACGGTCAGCGTCACAGCAACGGCTCCGTTCCAGGTTACATCCGGTCTGCGTAACGTACCGATTCTAATTCCGCAGTTGCTCCAAGGGGATCCCGGAGTAACTTGGGCTTGGACGGTTACGTCGGCTCCCTCGGGTTCGACAGCAGCCATTACCAACCCCGGCACGCAGTACCCAGTTTTCACGCCGGACGTTGCGGGTACCTACGTGTTGAGTGAAGCGAGCGGTTCCGGCTCGCTCAAGCTATATGCGGGCACTTGGAGCCCGGGCGCGCTCGACAAGACCAACGTGGACCCCACGACGGATACGCCCACTGGCGTTGCTCCAGCTGCGTCTTGCGGCCAGTGCCATGACGGCGTAGGCAATGATCCGCCGAACGTCTGGGCGGAATGGAGCAAGACAGGCCACGCCGTTATTGTTCCCGAGAACATTGATGCAGCAGGCAGCAGCTGGTCGGTTACGTCCTGCGGCTCCTGCCATACGGTGGGCTGGAACACGACGGCCGTGAATGGCGGCGCTGACGAGGCCTATGCAGCAATTATCGCCGAATCGGGCAATTCCAATTGGAAGGTGCCCAGTGGCGCTCCCGGTTCCTTCTACTCGATGCTCAACTCCTCGGACCCGAATGTCGTGAAGCTGGCGGACCAAATGAACGTCCAGTGCGAAAACTGCCACGGCCCCAATGTTTCAGCGGGTCACAAGACAAGCGAAACGGGCGTGTCCACGACCGATGCACTCGCACGCGTTAATTTGAAGGCCGAAGTTTGCGGCGCGTGCCACGGCGAACCGCTGCATCATGGTCGCTACCAAGAATGGCAGGAATCTGATCACGCCAACTTGACTGTGGCTGTTGGCCGCGCTGTAGATGCCTCTACGGCCATACCGGCATACCCAGCCAGTGACACCACGAACTGCAATGCCGCCTGTCAGGCCATTTTGGAGCAATACGACCAACAATGGAAACAATTGCGTACGTTGCCATACGGCTGAAGGCTTCGTGATCTGGCAAGATCAGTCGCAGACGACCGCACGCGCCGGCAACTTCAATATGTATATTCAAGGCGCATCCGGCAACGCAACCTACGCTGAAGGCGTAGCCAATGGTCTCACGAAGGCCCTGGTTCACTCGCAGACCTGCGCCGCTTGCCATGATCCACATGACGTGGGCAAGACCTCGGGCCTGCCGAACACGACGAATGTTCGCGTGATGGGTGACGTAGCTATGACGCCTGGAGGCTTTCCGGCATTGGGTATGGGTCGCGGCGCGATTTGCGCGACCTGCCACAACTCACGCAACGGCGCCCATAATGACACGGTTACCACGTATGGGGCGACCGGTGTTGCGACACCGCATGACAGTACGGCCACAGACGTATTGCTGGGTGAAAACATGTACTTCGTGACCAATGGGCAACGAGGTGGCCACTCATACATCACCGACACTTGCGCTAATTGCCACATGGAGCTCACTCCACCTCCGGCCAACCTGGCCAACTCCGCGAGCACGAACCACACGTTCACGGCATCGCTCGCGATTTGCACGAATTGCCACGGCAAGTTTGACGGCGGATCCATCCAAACGGCAACCCAGTCGTCGCTCACCAACCTGACACAATTCATAGGAACCGGAGCTGCCAATGTGCTCAATGGCAAGCTCTTCTGGGCCCGCGCGCGCCGCATTCCGGCCAGCGCAACCGACACGACGACCGTCTACTCGCATGCCGCCGCAACGGGCAGCACCGACTTGACGCCGTACAACGTGGCGGTCGATCTGACGGCAGCGAACGGAAATAGCATCACATCGGCTAATGAGCTCACGGGTTCGTCCAGCATCCAGATCACGTTGAAGAATCCGGTCAATATCCAGTGGACGGACGGAACCGCGCCCGTGGCGGTCAGCACGTTCATCATCTCCCTGACGAACATCAGGAATGATGATGGCACCGGCACGACCCCGACCACCACGTATCCAATCTCCCTCACCGGTAATCTGGCGAAGGCGATCTGGAACTACATGACACTGTACAATGAAGGCAGCTTCGGTATTCACAACCCGGGCTTCACCAACACGGTCATCGGCGCAACGATGGCACAAGACCTGACCAAGTGAGTTAGGTCACGCCAGGCACCGCTAGGAGGTGCCAAGAATCAAGGGCCTCTGGCAAAACCAGGGGCCCTTGGTGTTTTGTACCGCCAAAGATTGGGTTGCCGTGCACCCACTGAATCGTGGCTTTTCGTGGGAAAACGACCTGAAGACGGCCAGCGAGGGGGCTGCTCCACGGCCGATTCTTTAGTGCAATGCCTCTATTAGTATTCTGAAATTATGCTCCGTAAGGACGAGAGAATTCATCTCACCCGTGCTCAGTATCGCACGCAGCTACTATCGCGGAATTTCTAAAGGGATCTAGAAAGAATCATAACCATGAAGAATCTGGCGGGTAAAGTCAGTCATCTTCTCATCGCCGGCGTACTGGTAATGTCTGGCTGTGGCGGGGGCAAAGGTGACCCTGGCGCCGCTGGCACCACAGGTCATAACGGGACTGATGGAAACAACGGAGTCATCGGAGACGCGGGTCCCCAGGGCATACCAGGAAGCAACGGGGCCAACGGCGACGCCGGGATCAACGGGGCCAACGGCGACGCCGGCGCGAGCACGGCGCTATTGAGCTTGACCATCACCAACTCATTGACCACCACCGCGGTCTCGGGTGCCACGGTCGCGTTGACACCGCTAGTCCCAATGATGTTCGCACCCACAGGTAGTTCCGGCACGACCTCTGCAACCTTGCCGAGCGGAGACTATACCCTATCGGTCAGCGCCGCTGGTTTCACGACTGCCACGCGAGACGTAGAGCTAGTCTCTGGCAAACCCGAGCCACTGACCATCAAGCTTGTCCCAGCAACTAACGTCTACGTCAACGCAGGCAATGACGTAACGGGACAAGCTCCCGACGCGACAGTATCGCTGTCAGGCACAGCAACGCCCCTAGACAACAGCAACGTTCTGACAACCACCTGGTCGCAAACCGGCGGCCCAACGGCGAGCATAACGGATGGCGATACTCTCAATCCGACCGTGACACTGCCGGATGCCTCGGCGTATAAGACTGCCCTAATCCAGGCGCTCACTGCGCCGGTTCCAGTCGCCGCAAGCCTGGATGTCACCTCACCGACTTCGTTCCCAGTTCGCCTGGACGTCGTCGGAATCAATCCCTATTCGATAACCGAGGCCTCCACAGTCGTGTTGACTTTGACGGTTACCACGTCATCTGGAACTTACACCTCTACGGTTAACGTCACGGCGAATTCGCCGAATTTGCCGTTCCAGGTGACGACCGGCATACGCAATGTGCCAGTTGGAATACCGCAGTTGCTTCAAGCCGGACCACTTCCCGCGGGCATAACGGCCTATTCTTGGACGGTGGATGCTTCGGGCGCCTCGGGATCCAACGCGACCATTTCAGATCCGACCAATCAATATCCGGTGTTCACGCCAGACGTTGGTGGCACGTATGTTCTGACGGAAGCGTCAACGTCAACTGCGGCAACCCCAGCCACCATTACACTGATTGCGGGCAATTGGGCCGGTGCCATCACGGGTTTGAACGCGACAGACGGCCTACCCGATGCCGCCAATTGCACAAATTGTCATAGTGCAACTGGAATAGCCAATGCTAGCGCTGATAAATTCCCGGCTTGGCGAGCCACTGGACATGCTCAGATATTTACGGAAGAATCTAGACACTCCGGGCACGACTTGGACCGTAACGGGTTGTGCCAGTTGCCATACGGTCGGCTACAACACGACGGCCATCAATGGGGGTTTCGACGACGCCGTAGCGACAGCCAACTGGGTGCAACCTCCCGGCGCCGCTAATGATTACGCCAATATGTTCGCTAATGCGGCACCCGTAGCTAAATTGGCCAATGTTCAGTGCGAAAACTGCCACGGACCGAATGGCAGTTACGCTCATATGAGCGCGGCCCCGGCTGGCGCGCCTTCTCGCGTCAACATAAAGGCTGAAGTTTGCGGCAGTTGCCACGGCGATCCCCCGCGTTACGGCCGTTATCAGCAATGGAAGGAATCATTGCACGCCAACTATAACGGCGCGTCGCATGGTGTTGCCAACGCATCCAGTGATAACGCTACGACCGGTAACAACAGCGTCAACAGTTGTGCCCGATGCCATACGGGCCAAGGTTTCCTTGCCTGGGTCAACCAGTCCACCGCTAGCGATGGAACCATCGGAAACATGAACATGCTGCTGCAAGGCGCCGCGAATAACGGCAATGGTGGAAACGCAACCGGCACGGAGCTACGCGCCCTGGGGCTCACCGCGGCTGAAGTGCACCCGCGGACCTGTGCTACTTGTCATGATCCTCATGCCGAGGGGAGCATCGCGGGTGTTGTGCCGAACAATGCAACGGTGCGTGTGACCGGCGATATTGCGATGACGGCCGGTGGCTTTGCCGCCACGGGTATGGGTCGCGGGGCGGTATGCGTGGCCTGCCATAATTCGCGCAACGGCAAGCACGACGACACCGTGTTGGCGACGGATCCAATCGCTCCGATTGCCTTCGGTACCCCGCATGATCGCCCGATGAGCGACGTGCTGCTGGGTGTAAACGCGTACTTCGTGGCGCCTGGTCAGCGCGGCGGTCATTCGTACCTCGCCGACACTTGCGCAACTTGTCACATGGAGCTCACGCCGCCTCCCGCCGCCTTCAGCTACCAAGAGACGGGCACCAACCACAGCTTTAAGGCTGACTTGACCATTTGCGGCAATTGCCACGGCAGCTTCGACGGCGGCTCACTTCAGGCAACTACGGCGGCATCCATGGCCAACCTGGCGACGAGTATAGCGAACGCGGTCATGACTAAGCTGAACAATGTTACAACCGGAATGACGCTGTGGGTGCGCGCGCAAGATCCAACCTCGGGTGATTATACGTCATCAGCGTCCAGTAGCTCTAACGTGACGTTCGATCCTTGCGACTAACCCGATAACGGCCATCACGCTGGCGAGCGCATCGACCTTGCAGCTCACGCTCACGACCCCGGTTGCAACGCCTACTTGGTTCAACGGCACGACGGCAGTTACCACCGGTGTTCCCTCCACGATACAGACATTCAAAGTGTCCGTATCGACGCTCAAGGTGGACAATGCCGGGACCGCGGGCAAACTCTGGCATACTTCCCGGGCTCACCCACAGGAGCTGCCGGTTCGACGGCAACGGAAACGCCAGGGACGCTCTACAAGGCCCTCTGGAACTTTGGTCTCTTGACTAATGATCAGAGCCTCGGCGTTCACAACCCGGCCTTCTACAATACGGTCATTGATGCAACGATGGCCGCCATGCAGCAGGGCGCTAACTAGTTCTCGGAGAAACATGGCGTTCGCTACGAAAATGTTAAGGTTTTTCGCTAATTTATTGTGGTTCTATTGCTCACGGTGCGGGTCGGGACCCGGAAAAACCACACGATAAAACGTCGGAACCGGAGTGAAAAAGTGCAGCGGGCTGCA
>CAWIGY010000126.1:0-17393 GCA_963835565.1 uncultured delta proteobacterium | reverse complement strand
CATCTTTATTGCCGCCGCGCCGTTACGTATTGCTGTTCCGTTCACGCAACTAAGCGGAGAGGCGCAATATCCGTAAGGGTCACACGAGCAACCCGAAGTGCCAATCGGACAGCCCGGTGCGCCCCCAATACCCTGGCCGTAGCCACAGACGCCACCGTTACATGTGTACGGGTAATTGCAGGAGTAACCCGCGTAACATGAGCAACCATAATTGCCAGGGGTACAACCCGTATAACCGCCAACGCCCGAGCCCCCTACGCCATACGTGCACCAGCCATCCATGCAGCTGTACGGATAATTGCAGTAGTAGCCGGCTGTGCACTGACATCCGTAGTACCCTGAGCACGCACCGCCCGCCCCAACCCAACCTCCAGTAGCATAGGGATGCCAGCCACCTGTACCGTAGTACCAGCCGCCCGCCGCAGGGATTCCGCCTCCGACACTCGGTGTACCGCCCGCAGTCCATTGCGACGCGCCGCCATTGTTGGCAACGCCTCCGGTATAAGAATACTCAGCATCTCCGAATTCATCCAAATTACTGCGGCCACAGGCGCCATTAACGATTAAGATCGAACCAAGAAGCCAAAGATTGTTGTGCCGCATGACCCAAGAATACCCCTAAGGGACGCTGCGGCCCAGTGACTCGTAAAACGCCAACGTAAGTGCGCCACTTACGAGCGCAGCTCGACACACTTTCCGAATGGCTTGAGTCAAGTCCACTAAGCGAGCGGCAGCCGCGGGCCCGAAGCGTTTCGATTAACGTGGCTCTTGCTGAAAACGCCGCGATATCGACGACTTAGGTTCCAAGACTCAGTGATCAAAACGCCGTCAATTGGGCAGGTCGTCTCCGCCCAGTCCACAAACACGTGATCTCGTGCGGCGAAGCAGTCCGAATTGTGTGTTTCAACAACAACGGAGAGCGCTTGTGTGCGCCATTCAACATCGCAAGGGATGCGCCGACTATCGGCACATCTGCCCGATTAACCCTAACATTCGACCCGTGGGCCTCCAACGGTTGAATCAAGTCTCAAGCGTAGCCTAATTCCATTCTCCCCAGCTGCCCCAATGGTCGTATGCTTCGGCGATGAAGGCGCTTATTCTTGCAATTTGTGTAGCAACAATTAGTTGCGGTGGCGCCATCGAGACGTCCAATAACAGTGACGCGGGACCCAGTGGCACGCTCAGCGGCGACACCTCAAGCGCTACTCCTCCCGAGCAACAACTTAGTACTTCATTATTAACTTGGTGCACGCAAATATGCACCAAACTGGTCCAATGTCAGGCGCCGGGAACTGATTCAACTTGCGGTTCGGAATGCACCAAGACCGTTGGCAACGCATTTCCTCGGTCGGGGCGACACCTGTGCCCAGTTTGGCCTCGACTTCATCAATTGCCTAAATAACGCAAGTTGCACGGACTTGGCCAACACCAACGAGAAGGTTTGCGATCCGACTTCGACGGCAGCAAGTGTAGCCTGTGGCTCGGGCGCGACGGACGCCGCGGCACCGGGTCCCAACCCCACTAGCACCGCGGTCAATTGTCAGTCCGGCTCAGGCATGGCATCTGCCGGCAGTCCTCCAATTGGAGCGACCGTTTGCCAAAATACCTCCAGTGGTTGTACAGACGGTCACACTTACGGCGTCAATTGTCTAAATGAGGGAAACAATCAATTGGCTTGCACGTGTTTTCTGGATGGTTCATCCGAGTATGCATTTACCACTACCGGGACCTCCTGTCCGAACGTGCAAGTCGTGAACTCCGCCTGCGGTTGGCAGCTAAATAACATTTGATGATTGGTGCGGCTACACGGATACTCTGCAGTAGTCGGTCGGAGTGAATGTTCAAGTGGCCTCAGGACTACGGCCGAAGTCAAGAATTGGAGTCTGCAATGATTATCGGTGCACATGCTCTAATCTACAGCAAACATCCCGAAGCCGACCGCGGATTTTTTCGCGATGTGCTGAGATTGACGAATGTTGACGTGGGCGGAGGATGGCTGGTGTTTGGACTGCCCCCTGCAGAGGTAGCCGTGCACCCAGCTTCTGGGAACAATGGGAATGAACTTTACTTGATGTGCGCGGACGTCAAACAGTTCACTGCGGATATGAAGCGACAGAAGATACGGTGCAGCCCCGTACGCGACCAAGGTTGGGGCCTCTTGACTCGGTTAACTTTGCCCGGCGGTGGGAAACTTGGCGTATACGAGCCGAAGCACGTAAGACCAAAGGCAATGAGCGGCAAGGCGTCAAGCCAGCGAACAGGGCGAGCCACCAAAGCTGTCGCGACGCACAAGAAGTTAGCTACGAAGTAGGCAGGGCACGACAGAGTCAGCAACTCCCGGGGCCGAGCCCGTTACGGCAGCTCGAAAATCGAAGCAACTATGATAGCAAGTACAAGCTGGCCAATAGTCTAAGGCGCACCCGATCGATTCACTTAACAGAAAACCGCGAAACAGTGTGCGGGAGCGGAGTGACCCTGAGTGCTAAGATCCGTCCCTGCCGCGACAGGCGGACAACACATGTGGCCCGCTCCCGCGCGTCTCATCCCCACTTTTCCGTGAGTATTCGAGTTTTTGGCACACCGAGTTCAGATACCAGCGCTTGGGCAGACTCCACGAACGGGTCGGGACCGCACACGTAGAACACCGTGTCTCCCAAGTCGCTGATTTGTTCCAGAATCCACGCGGAGTCGATTCGACCCCGTCGTCCCGACCAAGGATCAATTGTGGGCAACCGGGTGCAAGTCACGTGAAATTGAAAATGCGGATTGTCTTTTTGCAGCTGGCCAAACTCGTCATGAAAGATGACGTCCCCCTCCGTACGTACGCTATAAAGAATGGTTATCTTGGTGGTTAGCCGGCGACGAGTCGCTTCTCGCACAAATCCGCGGAATGGCGCGACACCCGAGCCGCCGGCGATACATAGCAAGTGCAGGGCAGGTTCATACGCCGGCACGAATCTCCCAGTGGGAGGAAGCACCATCAGCCGCTGCTCGGCCCTGATCCAGTTGACCAGGCGCGTACCCATCTTGCCGTCTCGTCGGACCGTGAATTCGTAGAACCCTTGGTCCAGCGCACATGACGAGAGCGAATAGGCCCGCTTGTAGGTTGGCTCGTCGGGCCAGTAGCAGGTGATAAACTGCCCTGTCTTGAAATTGGCCTGGTAGTTTGCGGGCCAATCAAGCCGGATAGTCTTGGTATCCGACGTTTCAAAGGTGACCGCGCCCACTATCATTTCTGTTGCTTGACGAGCCATCGGCGACAAGCAAGCCTAGAATTAATCTGGGGTTGCGCCAGTCGGGACAACAGGAATCAGCAGCGCTTCAGGCCGACTCCAGTATCGTTACCATTCAGACTCTACGACAAGCGTACCAACGGTGAGACCAGCGTGGTCTTTAGGATATGAATGACGTGAAGAGACCACGATCATGTCCTTTCAAGGAATCGACATTCCTCCGTTTTGGAGAGTGCTCCCACCATGGGGCAGGAGCAATTGGAGTTGATCCGATTTCCCGGACACCTGAAAGAGCGAGTATGCTCTGGGATCTCGAATCGAGCGGTGGGGCGCACAGTCACTTCGGTAGCCTGCACATGCAAGGCCGAGCGTATCGAGTCGAAAGGCCCGAAGCAGACCGGCAGCCGAAGTGGAAATCACCCGTCTGTCTTGCCCGTGCCCAATTAGCTGGACGAAAAGGCTCCTTTACCGTATTGCGCGTCCATGACCAAACCCAAGCTGTTGTACTTCGATGCTCCAGTGAGTCGCGGGGAAGAGTGTCGCCTAGCCCTACACATTGCGGGTGTGGATTTCGAGGACGTACGCATCAATCGCAAGGATTGGCCCGCGCTCAAGCCAACCACGCCGTATGGCGGTGTGCCAATACTAGAGATGCCGGGTCGTCCCGCCCTTGCGCATTCGAACGCTATTCTTGTGTTCATTGGCCGCCGATACGGTCTACACCCCCTGGATAACTTCGAAGCCGCACAACACGAGGCGATGATGGCGCACGTTGAAGACCTGCGCGGAGTCGTGGGACCAACGATTCGAATAGCCGACGAGGTGGAAAAGAAGAAGGTCCGAGAGGCGCTAGTGGCCTCCTATTTGCCGACCTGGGCGGAAAGAGCTGAAAAGCAGCTCAGCGACGGGCCGTTTTTTTCTGGAGCAAAGATCCATGTCGTGGACCTCAAGCTTCATATGGCAGTGCGCTGGTTTGCCGGTGGAAAAGTTGATCACGTTCCTGCAACGATTTTTGCCAGCTTTTCGAGGCTCATGCGCGTGCACGATGCCGTGCGCGACGACGAGCGAGTCAAGGACTGGTATAGGAAAAGCTGAGGTTTTGGCAGGGGCAGCTGACTGTCTGTCGCTGAACGGGGCTTGAAGGCAGCTGAGAAAGAAAAACTCAAAGCGGCAAAAGATGCGTCATGAAAAGAACGGAAAGGTGTCGTTCGAGTGAGCTAATGACCATGCCCTTGTTCTCGGCAAGTGGGATGCTTCGCTTTTCACTCAGCTGCTACCCCTAGGCTCCAATTAGTCACTTTGGCTACTCCCCGTTGCCTAACACCACCGCGCAAGTCCCTCGGTCCTACCGGGGGGGAGCGGATCGACCCTAAGAGCTAAGACCTGTAAGGCGGCACTTGGAAAGTGAACTTCGGGTCTAGACGGTTCGCGAATGGTTGAGATCGTGGCTATGCGCTGATCCTTTCCAAGGGGACACCGTTTAGGATTCCTATGCTCTACTCTGACCTACATCCGCTATATGACGCATTGAACCCGCAGCTGGGGAGCCCGGACTGAATGTAACGCTGCGGCGTAACACAAAAGGGCCATAGTACGTATTCCAGGAGGGGTTCGGCAAGTAGACCGAGACATTATTGAAGACAACGGGACTTGAGCCGGGCAAACTCGAGCAATCCCCGGTAAAGTAGGCCTCTAGCACACCGAGTTGACGCAAAGTAAATCAAAGCGGGTACAAACCGCGCAAAGCCAACGAGCAGCCAACTGGTCAACCCCTCCGTGGCCCGCCTAGACCCGAAGTCTATGGTCAAAAGCCGCCTTGGAGCGGCCGTGACAGTCGCCTCGACGGATGACTGCCGATAGTGAACACTACTGGGATGGGCAAATGTTTGCGCCACATGCAAAAGGAAATATCCTATGTGGAGACAGCCGAGGTAAAGCGCCGCGTTTCGATCGTCGCTGATTTGCGCCAAAATCTCAGCAATATCGGAACTATGTGGCCCTTCTGGACGCGCTCGAAACGCCGCTCGTCGGAATGATCGACTTCACTCTTAACGTCTCACTCCGACGCCAGTCTTAGAGATCTCTTGACACGAACGCTTACAACCAGCGAGGCTATCACGCCATCTGAGGGTTGGCTCAGCCGCCGCGGCTAATATCGAAAGGAGCAATCACAATGCGAATTAGAACAATCGTTAGCGTTTCATTGACATTGTCGGCTATTGCTGCAGTAGCGGCAATAGCGTCCAACGCGAATGCCGATGGTACCGTTTGGACCATGCCTTACACCGCAGACCTTGGTTACACCACTTGTATGTTTAACCTCTGGAACTCGGATAATAAAGCAATTTGCGTCGGGTCAGGAGGAATTACTAGCTATGGTAGCCCCGGCGTTGACGGTAGTTCGTCCTACGATGCTGGAATTAATGGGAGCAGCGCTTATGGGGTTGGAGTATCTGGGCAGTCCACTTTCAATAACGGTGTTCAAGGCGTGGCGAATGCAGCAGGTGTCAGCGGTGTATACGGCGAGCATTCGGCAAAGTACGCGGGGTATGGCATCGCTGGTCGCGCATACGGTTCCGGCACAGGTGTCTACGGCCAATGCGCAAGCTGCACAACGGGATACGCTGCGCAATTTTACGGCAACGTTCAAGTCATCGGCACTCTAAGCAAATCCGCTGGGTCATTCGCCATTGATCACCCGCTCGACCCAGCCAACAAAATCCTCCGCCACTCCTTCGTCGAATCCCCGGACATGAAGAATATCTACGACGGCGTGGTTGCATTTGGTGCGAAGGGCGAGGCTTGGGTCACATTGCCCAACTACTTTGATGCATTGAACAAGGATTTCCGCTATCAGCTCACGAATATCGGTGGATTTGCTCCTGTCTATATCGCCCAAGAAATTAGCAAGAATCGTTTCAAGATTGCAGGCGGCAAGGCTGGGATGAAGGTGTCATGGCAAGTAACGGGAACCCGCAAAGACGCGTACGCTCAGGATCACAGAATCGTCGTAGAGGAGTACAAGCCGTTGTCGGACCGCGGTCGATCCTACTACGCGCAAGCTTCCGGTACGCCGTAAACGTTGCCTATTGGGGTTGCCGGCGTCAACAATCACTTGACGCTAGGCTGAGGCGGCACTCTCCGTCGCCTCAACCCAAGGCGGCAATTATTCGGGGAGCTTCGAGTCCAGAGGGGTCGCGGACGGTAAACCGATGTCTGCTTGGTAACCTGGTGCGTTGATGCTGTGCTTTGAAGTTCCTATCTGCCGGCGTACGGCGTTGTAACGACAAAACAAAATCGAGCGATCGCTTTTATTGTCACATCGGCGCGTGGCTTCGCGTTGCGGCAAGCGGCGCGGGCGCGGTGACGGCTTAGGACGACCCCATGTAGATGCCGTCACCGCAAGCGGCGGCTATTTTGGTGCCATCCGATGACATCGCTACGGACGCGCATGACTGCAGGTTACCTGTCTGCGTCCAGGTAGTCCCTGAATCCAATGAAATGTAAACATACCCCGGATTGGACGAATTGCCTGACGCAGCCACTATCTTGGTGCCGTCCGATGACATCGCCACGGAGGTCCAGTTCTGCTGGGTGCCGGTTTGAGACCAGGTTGCCCCGAAGTTGGCTGACGTATAAATGTAACCAGGATTGATGGTCCTTCCGCCCGCGACCGCTGCGAGTTTCTGGCCATCTGAAGACGACGCGACTGACGTCCAATATTGCATAGGACCACTCTGGGTCCATGACTCGCCCGAGTTCGTTGACGTGTGGATGTACCCACCACCTTCGGAGGCGTCACCTTCCGCCGTAACGAGCTTCGTCCCGTCAGCAGATGAAGCCACGGCCTGCCAAAAACCGTAGACGTTCCAACCGGAACCAATTTGCGGCGCGCTCTCATTCCACGTCGTACCAGAATCGAATGAGGTGCATATGTCCCCGCCATCGCCCACGACAATTAGCCTTGTGCCGTCGGCAGACGATGCCGCGGAAGTCCAAGTCTGCTGCGCATATTCCAGATCATAATACGGCGTCCAGGTAGTCCCGGAATCTTGCGACGTAAATATGTAGCCAGAATCGCATTCCGTGCTGCGATCCTGCGACACGGGGTAGCTGATAAATTGACTAACGGCGACAAGCGTCTTGCCGTCGGCAGACGATGCTACGGATGCCCATTGTTGCTGACTGCCCGTTTGAGTCCAGGTCGCGCCCGAGTCCTGTGATGTGTAGAGGTAGCCGGTTATCACGTAACCGCCCACCGCGGCGACAAGCCTACTGCCGTCCGACGACATCGCGACCGCAACAGCTCTCGGACCGTTTGTCCGAGTCCAAACAATTGAATCGCCTCCACGACCGCTGTCCAAGTAGCCAGCGCCGCTGTTGGTAGCTCCACTGTCCGGGTTGCCGGCACGGCTGTCGGCTACTACGCTGCCCGAACCGCCAACACTTGATGCTCCTCCAATCGCCGCAAGGCTCCCAGCTGAATCAATTGCCACCTTGCCGCCACAGGCGTTCACGATAATTCCAATAAGCAAGGTTTCTACAAACCGGGAACAAAAAGGAGCAATATAAGGATTCATGATGGAACCAATCATAGTTTAGCATGCTCGCGGCTGGAGCCGAAATGTGCAGCCGTTCCTGCGCGATGGGCGGCCTGAGCGCGTAACGGACCAACGCCTCGCGGCCGCGTACGTCGTCCGAGCTGGCGGTGGTGGCTGCGTGCAGCGAGAAGCCCCTCTCAGTTACGGACAACGGGGCGCTGATGTCGACACCCGGTTGACCATGTAGCGTAATGGGCGGACGTTGACGCAACTCGGGACCCGCGGGGAGCCAAGGCGGCACTTAGTCGCATCCAGGCGGGTCACGGACGGTAAACCGATGGCTGTGCGCTGACTTTTCCTAAGGGGATTCCGTTGAGAATCAGCACGCAATAGAATTCTTGCAGCAAATGGAGTACCATGGTCCATTCTCAGCTGCCGGATGCCGGTCATGCATTTGCTATTGCAACTCGGTTGCTTTGCTGTTCTCGTGGCTTGTGCATGTTCGAGTGCTAAAATCGACAGTTCCTCAAACACAAAGCTTATCGCGAAATCAGTCGTTGTCTCCCAGGCCCATGCCTGCGCCTTGCTGAATGGAGGTTCATTACAATGCTGGGGATACAATGATGCCGGTGAGCTCGGCGACGGCACTACATCGAACAGCTCCGTGCCCGTCCCGGTGTCTAATATTAGTAGCGCCGTTGCTGTTTCCGTTGGCAGCGTATTTGACGACGACACCTGTGCGCTACTGAGCGGAGGCACAATTCAATGCTGGGGCGCAAACAACTTTGGCCAGCTCGGCGACGGCACCACCACAAGCAGTTCCTTACCCGTAACAGTCCCTGGCGTCACCAACGCTGTCGCTGTCGCCACTGCTGACTGTCAGACTTGTGCATTGTTGAGTGGCGGTACGATTCAATGCTGGGGCGATAACAGTGCCGGCGAGCTTGGTAACGGTACAACTACCAGTAGCTTCGTGCCGGTCCCGGTTTCGGGCATCGCCAACTCTGTTGCCATTGTTGCTAACAGCAGCAATCGGTCCACCTGTGCGATTTTGAGCGGCGGCACGGTTCAGTGTTGGGGCGGCAACTTCGACGGGGTGCTCGGCAATGGCACCACGACGGATAGTTCCGTGCTTGTTCCGGTCTCTGGCATCACCAACGCCACAGCCCTTGCGACCAATGACTATGACACCTGTGCATTATTGAGTGACGGCACGGTTCAATGCTGGGGCCAGAACAAGTGGGGCTTGCTCGGTAACGGCACCACTGCGAACAGTTCAGTGCCCGTTGCGGTTTCTGGTATCAGCAATGCCATTGCGGTTGCTGCGGGGTGCGCGGTGCTAAACGGCGGCTCGGTTCAGTGCTGGGGTGAACAGCTCGGCAATGGCACCACGAACAGTAGCTCCGTGCCTGTACCGGTCTCCGGCATCACCGATGCCATTGCCGTTGGTGTTGCCACCACTGACGATTCCGCCTGCGCCTTGCTGAGTGGTGGCTCGGTACAATGTTGGGGGGCAAATTGGTACGGCGAACTCGGTAACGGCACCACGACGGATAGTTCCGTGCCTGTCACGGTGAGCGGCTTTTGATCAGGCCAGCTACCGCGCAAATCAGGGCACCTCATCAAGGGGGTGTGATCCAGTCTATCGAGGAAGCAAGGGGTGGGTGACTCTCAACCGACAATTCGACGGAACCGTCCCAGCAGCATTGCAGAACCGCAGCTTGCCCTCACGGAACCCGTCATTAGAACCTCGGACGATATCGCCCAAGGTTATTTCGCCATTTCATGAGGAATTGTGCGGGGGGCGGGTTGAACCCTAAATGCTAAGACCCGTCCCTACCGCGACAGTCACCCCGGTCGAACCGCATAAATGAATCGCACTAACACCAGCGCGAGCGTGATCGCCAGCGCAAACGCGAAGTGAAGACGTGGATCGGAGTTAGACCCTTTCCTTAGCCTACGATATGCGGCTTGACGGGCGAGAAGCCCGGATATAATGGGCGCAACTAACACATTGAGTATTCTCAACCACGCGTACGGCAACATTGTCTGTCGCCGAATCAGATTCCTTGGCAGTGCTAGGCGCGAATGCTTGGATCACGTCATCATTCTTGGACAACGACACATGAAGCACGTCCTCGACCAATACGGGTTAGACTATTTCAATGCGAGTCGCCCTCACCAAGGGATTGCTCAGCAAATCCCTGTTCCAAGTCCACATGAGATCTACCGTAAGGGCACCAAGATCATGTCGATCCCTGTCCTTGGCGGGCTTCACCATGACTACCAGGTGGCCGCGTGATAACGCGGATCTGCAAAGCAGCCACTACAGAGGTCACCGGACTTCTACCAAGAGTCGTTCCCCGACTGAACGGCAAGCTGGCACCCGCGCTACTGGCTACCGAATCGCCCTGCCAGCCAAGGGCGAGGGTATGCTTTGGATTAGCTCAACGCAGCCCGAAATTCCACTTCTGGCGCAAGAACTTGTGCGCATAGCGTGTTATACGTCCACTCGCGCGTGTCTCTGGTAAGCGCCACCATGGCCGAGCCGTTTTAGACTGCCTAGGCGCACGGCTGTTTGAAAAACTCAAGCGTGAGCGTATGCTTTGGTTTGGCTTATGAAACATGAAAACTCTTGGTTACTTTGCGCCACTATCGCGACAGTGGCTTGCGGCGCGCGGTCGGACTTCGGTGGTCAAAGTACGGGCGGCAACACGTCAGCAGGCGACGCTGTAGCTACGGGGAATTCGTACAATACGGGCGGCAGCACAATGGCCGTTGGGGCATCATCCTCCGTAGCTGGGACGCCAGGCCCGTGTACACCTGGGCAGACGCGGTGTTTTTCGTCGAACAGCGTCGAGACCTGCAATTTGAATGGGCACTACGGGACTCCCGTGCCGTGTAATGGAAGTACTCCGATATGTATTGCGGGGTCCTGCGGCGTCTGCCCCGGGACTGGTGGACCGTCCATGGTCGCCCTACCTCTGGGTTACTGTATCGACAGCACCGAGGTAACGTTCCGCCAGTATCAGGACTGGCTCAGCACCAATCCGTCTCCTGCAGAACAGGTGTCCGCGTGTTCTTGGAACAATGGCTTTACGCCGCAACCGAACGACGGTTGGCCTCCAGCAACATCGACCGCGGACTCTCCAGTCGTTTGGGTCAATTGGTGCGACGCCTACACGTATTGCGCAGCCGTGGGCAAGCGCCTCTGCGGGAAGATTGGAGGGGGCGCCAACACTTATGGGGATTCCGAAGACGTAACAAAAGGCCAATGGTACGCTGCGTGCACATCGAATGGCACATACACTTATCCCTATGGGGAGGCGTATTCCGCAACAGCATGCAATGGCAGCGATGCGGGATACGGCGCAACGGTACCAGTTGGCACGATGCCGGGCTGCCAATCATCGGTTACGGGCTACTCAGGTGTATACGACATGAGCGGAAATGTCGCGGAGTGGCAAGATTCATGCGAAGAAGTAGCCAGTGGACTTTACCTCTGCACTTTGGGGGGCGGCTCGTTCCTCAATGGTGGCGCCAACGTATCATGTGGCAGCGGCACGGCGCTCAGTCGCTTCTTTGGTCAACGTGACGTTGGGTTCCGGTGTTGTGCTCCGTAAGCAAACTCAAGTGGGTACTGGGGCGGCAATAGCCTCGGTCAGCTCGGCTACGGAACCGCGGCTGACAGTTCAATGCCCGTCACGGTCTCGGGCATCACGACTGGCGTCGGTGCCACCGTAGGCGTTTTTCTGACAGATGGCACTATTCAGTGGTTCCGGGCATGTTGGTCAACCCCTGTTCCAGCCGCTCGCCGGCGGCAATAAGCCGAAGAGCTGCGGTCAAAAGCCTATCCTCATTTCTTGGGCATTCGCCCAAACCCGAATTCGCTTCGCGAATTGCTAGTACTGCATTAGCAAGTCCAACATCGGCCGATTAAGCTGGAGGTTCGCGTAGTTTTCAGGAGTCTCCCCAGGTCGAGGAACACTGAAGATTCCATACTCGCTAAAGGGATCCCACGTAGCCCAACCATTGAAATTGTCTTGTTGAAAGACCGTGAGTTGGTCTTTGAACCAAGCGAGCGTAACATCCTGCGGCGTCTGATTGTATACGCCAAATTCCCCCAACATGACCTGGAAGCCCGACTGTCTAATGGCATTCCAGTTTTCAAGCCAGCCTACGGGGTTGAAATCTTGCTCATAACCGGCTGGGGGACTGCTCGACAATTGCGCGTGACCCGAGACATCAAGAGTATATGTAACCTGAGGCACATCCCATCGTTGAATTTCTGGGACCAGTCGAATGGCATTCAGCCCTGAGCTTGCGGGAAAGTTAATATCGATTTCGTTCAATGAAACCCAATCTCCGGAAGTCACTTGAATCGATACACTCTGTGAATCCACGTTCAGAACGGCAGTATAGTCCGAGTTGATAACGGGCTGCAGCACTTGATCCGTTGTGTTGTCACAAGCATTGTTGCAGGGGGGTTGATCGACGGGGAAATTGGTAATCGAGAAATCTTCTTCTAATTGAGGTTGATTTTGATTATTCGTGTGTACGATAAGGTGAGTGGACCAAGGATTGGTGACGGTTTGATCGGCATAGGACACTTGGTCGATATTCAACACCACGGACGTGCCCGCAGGAAAGGTTCCCTGCAGCGTCAGTGGCGCGCAGTAGCCCTCAGCGGTTAGTTGACAATAATCGTAACCGAGGCCTAGTGTGCTGGCATCACTGTGCATCGGACCGAATAAGTAGTGGGAAGCCATGAACGGCGGCCATTGAGGTTCGGGCCAGGAATCTGAGCCAGCGACCGAAGGGGCCTTGTATTGAGTTACCTGAATGGGGTCATAATCGTGTACGGCTTGAATGATAGAAGTATCGGTCAATGTTGTTAGCGGTATCCGCGCGAAATTCAAGCCATCCACCAGAATCGGTCGATTGGGTGACACTTCGCGGATGACCTTGATGGCCTGCTGCATGACGCCCAAATAAGTGGCTTCATTGAAGACGGGCGTAGTGCTGACGTTGGGTGGTTCATTGACCAGATTAAAACTGAGGTTCTCCGCCGGAACATTTGCGTACCTTTTAGCGAACATTTGCCAATGCGCGGTAAAGGCCTGCTGCGCGGCAGCGTCTTTCCATAAATTCAATCCGCTCGGGTTAACGCTGCTTGCGACACTGTAGCCGGGTGCCTGATATAAGACGAGGCAGACGTGAATGCCGTATTGGCAGCCATAGGCCACACCTTGATCAATCTTCTTCAGCCCATCGGGATCGTACAGGAGCCAATCGCCCGCTTCAGTGTAGTTCAAGTAATCGATGGTTAGCCGCGCCCAATTGAAGCCAAGGCCATGCAAAAGCGAAAAATCACTTTCGGCGTACCCTGTATCCCAACCGTAGGCGTGCATGCCCATTCCCGTCAAATTGAAGCCTTGATAGGGTTTGCTCACTTGAGCAGGGTCGGCACATAAGTCTTGCATTTCAGCTGCCGCATCACCGTCAATGGAAGGTACACCGGCATTAGATGAACCGTCCTGGCTCGTAGAGTTTGGAAAATGGAAGGTACCGGAACCCGTCGAGCAACCTAGAAGCAGCGTTAGGATTAACCAGCTGAGTTGTGCATTCGGTTTAAGAAGAATCAACATTGGCCCGAGCATACCACCCTCCGAATTGCACCTAAAACAGCATCACTTTCCCCTACATTACACCAGCCGGTCTGCCCGCCGAATTTGCTACATGGTCCAACATGGACCTATTTTCACAAGCGGTACCACCGAGCTACTGCTGAGCCACACACCGGGCCGTCCTGTCCAAGAGCTCAGATGCCATGATGGCGGGCGTGACGGGAAACGTCGTTGCCTTGGTCTTCGCCACTCTGGTGGCACTTCCCGAGAACAAGGAACGTCAAACGCCGTCACCTTGCCAACCTACGCCTCAATCCTCGCCCCAGTTCACCGTCGCTCACTCTACCGTTACCCGGCTGCTAATATGGGGCAGCCTTGCTCTTGGGGTCTGGGTTACGTGACCCATGGCGCGGCACGAGCAGCGGGGATCGATGACTTCGTGACGGTGGCTTCACGCTTGCCTGGGCCTCGACCCCGGAATGACCTGTTACGCCTAGGCGTTGCATTTCTTGCGGAAAGTCTGCTCCCAACTGCGATGCAGTGGTTAGCGCTGACGTGAGCGGCCATAATGTCCTAATGCCAAGCTCCACGGAGGCGACAATGACCAAATACTCTTTGGCTGCGGTCGGTGTCGCGTTCGCTCTGCTAAGCGTTGCTTGCACGAAAACCTACATCGTCCAACCTGCCACTGGAGGCGCGACTGCTGAGGCAAACGCAGCGGGGCTCACTTTGACTGCGGTGCCCAACGCCTGGAACAGTGAGCCATCGGATCTCAATGAGTATTTGACGCCGATTTGGATCAAGCTTGAGAACCACCAAGCCGAGGACGTGCGTGTCGTTTACAGTGACATCGTGCTGACCGACGAGTCTGGGGTTCGCTATGCGGCGATAAGTCCTTATACCGGGCAGCCCAGCGTCGCGGTGGAGCCACCGTCAACCCAGCCACCCAGAACCCAATCAGGACATTTCAATACTGGCTCAGTCCCGACACCCTCCCCAACCGACACGGCTCCACCGGCGAGTGCTTCACCGCAAGTTGAACCGGATACGCAGCCCGATAACCCTTCGGGCTGGGGCGAGCAAACGCTGCGGCAAGAGGCACCAAGCGATTCAGCGACGGCTCTACGCTTCGACAACGCAGAAGACATTGCGGTACACGCGGAGCTAGTGCGCCACGGAGGAGGAGGAGGTTCCAGGGGTGGAGGCTTCGGGGGTGGAGGCTTCAGGGGCCATGGCTACTGGGGGCCTCGCTGGGGTGGCGGAGTCTACCCCTACTACCTTGGCTATTATCCGTACTATGCGCCTTGGCCGTATTTCTACTACTGGCCGCCGTACTACGGCTCTTATGCCTACTATTGGGATGATAGGTACTATCCAGAGGCCCCTTCAGACGACGTGCTTCGGTACGGACTACCCCAAGGCGCGCTCAAGGCCGGAGGCAAGGTTGCAGGCTTCGTCTATTTTCAGGATGCTGCGACGCGGGCGACGCGACTCGATTTGACCTGGACCGCGCACACTGTGGACGGCAAAAGCATCGGCTCGGTACGTGTCCCTCTGGTCGTTGTCAGGGATTGAGCCAAGACCCAAAGACAAAAAGCTGGGCAAGGTCGAAGACTGGTGCGTTTGTGATAGGCAACGGGGGGATAGCTGTTCTTGGAAGCTTCCGCGAACTCCCTCGATAGGCTGGATCGAGCCTCTGAGCCTAAGAACTGTAAAGCAGGTCGCCATTGCTGCAGCCAACACGGGTCCATCGAGTCAACGGTACTTGGCCCGCCTATCCCATGATGTTCACCGAATAATTGCCGCTTTGGCAAAAGGGGCTGGGGCTGGGCTCTCGCGGATGTCGGCCTGATGGGTGCAGGCGCGGCGTTAACTTTCCTCTCTGTGAGCGCACACAATCACGCCGTTGGACGCAATGGCGACATGACCACAGCAAACACCCTGCTTGGCCTTGGTGTTTTGTCCTTCGGTCTGGTAATCCCCCTCAGCGTGTAGAGTGGATTTGAGTGCTGCAAGTAGTCCGTTTTCGTCCTGACCAACTTCGCCAATCTGCATGTATCCACGGCGATTTTGAGTTGCTCACGGAGCCCTCATGGGCCGCACTCGCACTCGCTCTCACAAGACACTTGACCACCGAAGAATGATGTGTTCGAAATGCTGAATGTTTGCGAGTACGCGAGCAATAGCCCACCAAGCGTCGCGGGTAACCGTGACTCCGGTGGTCCTAATGTACGTGGCCACACTTATGCCGGCCTGCACGGGATTTCTGGATAGGTCTCAGGTGTGTGATCCTGGCCGCGTCTCTCTCGACGGTTCCTGCATTGCTCAACCAGTTGCGGATTTCATTATGTGCATTCGCAGTCGCGGAAATGTCGAGCTCGCGACTGAACGTGCACAGAAGTTTGCGGTCGAAGTCAAGAGTGCAGCCGTAAGCGCCGGGTCAGCCGACGAAGCACGCGACTCTTTGAAGGCCAAATACAGCTCTGAAGGTGGTCAGGCAACAGAGCAGGCGATTGTCGCCCGATGCGCTGAGATCGTCGGCGCCAATCGCTCTCAGTATAGCCAGAATACTGTTCGAGGGATGCAGACCATGCCTGGCACATCACAACAAACGAACTCAAAAAGTCCGGCTGGCCCCTGTAGTGGAAGCCCTCACCTCGGCGTTGCATATGTTGGAGCCCAGGGACAAGGTCTTTCCGCCACGGACAGAGTACGAATTGAGCCATTTCCGCGGAAACAAATCGATCCTGCGGGGAGCGGATACGTGGAATTGGTGGTCAACGGTCAGAGCGTGCCCATATGCGGTCCCGACGTAGTTCAGTCGTCTGATGGCACGTACCTGTGGTGGCGTCCGGAGGGCTTCAACGCAGAGAAACACATGATGTACTTTCCCGTGGAACCTCCTGGGTCGTCCGTTGACATTCGCTGCCGCTATTGGGTGAAAAGTGGGCTTTCAGGCAGCATTGCGCCCTTTGGGCCTCCGGGAGAATCAAAGGCGGCCAACGCAAAAGAACCCGGAACCTCGTGGTGGCCAATTTCGTGTTCACAGTGATTTGGGACGGAATCACGGGGTCGGGATCCGGATCCCCAGGGGAAGACCTATCCGCGGAAACGACCGGTGAGAGCCTAAGAACTATAAAGCAGATCGCCATTGCTGCAGCCAACACGGTTCCATCGAGTCAACGGTACTTGGCCCGCCTATCCCATGATGTTCACCGAATAATTGCCGCTTTGGAGCCAAACAACTGTAAAGCAGGTCGCCATTGCTGCAGCCAACACGGGTCCATCGAGTCAACGGTACTTGGCCCGCCTATCCCATGATGTTCACCGAATAATTGCCGCTTTGGCGATGCCATGATTTAGGAGCACATGTTCTGCTATGGCCTTAACCGCAGACGGAAACTGTCTGCGAAAGCGCAACCTCCCATGATCGACCCAGCCTACAATGAAAGTGGAGCCATGCACCTCTATCACGCCCGTGTCGTGAATTAGCGCGCGCCCTAAGTGTTCCGCAAGGTATCGCTCCAGCAAATCCGGATGTCGTACTAGAAATTCTTCGATCTCTCTTCGCGTGATGGTCAAGTATTTCCCAAAATCCACGCCGTGAAAGTGGGGCATCTTCTCTCGTAAGAGCTGGTAAATGCTCCCCTCCAACATCGCAATAATCTGGCCTTCTTTGGGAATTAGCGTTTCCATTTATCACTTTGGCAAAGTCGAAATACTGTTCTCGATAATTTGGATAGAATCCCAGTAGGCGGGAGCAATAACCAATTCGGGCGTTGAGCCACCGATGGATGTCCTTAGGATGGCAGGTATCGTATCCGTAACCTGATACATAGCACCCTGCAGAGCCAAGGCTGCTCAAAATTCCGCTTTAGGTGCACGCACTACTGCGCACACGGGCGTTATGTCCACCGGCACGTGCCTCTGCGGCGTGCGCTGGCAAGATGACGGCCTTTGCGATATCTAGACCTCGGGCTTCGACGGAATCG
>CAWIGY010000125.1:0-14810 GCA_963835565.1 uncultured delta proteobacterium | reverse complement strand
ACGAAATGCACTTGGATTGGGCCGGGCAAATTGGCGAACTCAAGGACGCCATGGGTCGCCTGACGGTGATCATTCCAGTGACTCTATTGCTGATCACACTGCTCGTGTACGCAGCGGTTAAAGGCTGGACGGAAACAGCGATTGTCGTAGCCTCAATTCCTTTGGCATGCTCCGGTGGTGTGATTGCTTTGCTCATCACACATACGGTATTTTCTGTATCCGCGGCGATGGGATTTATCTCAATATTTGGGATCGCCATCCAAGACGCAATTCTGGTTGTCACTTATTTCCAGCGGCTGCGAGCCGATGGGCTGCCCTTGCAACAAGCCGCCGATCAGGCTGCTGAGAAGCGATTCAGGCCTTGCCTGATGACGACGCTAGTCGCAACGCTCGGCCTGTTGCCTGCAGCCTTGTCTACGGAAATTGGCGCACAGACCCAGCGGCCGCTGGCGGTGGTCGTTATTGGGGGAGCGCTTATTTTGGCCATGACGACACGCTTCGTTAAACCGGCGATGCTCATAGCGGCTCAACGTTGGCTGGCACGACCCACGACGACCTAGGAGCACGGGATGAAGACCTACTCGGAGATTAGGCGGATTTTAACCGATGAACTCGGCTTTTACAATCTCGGGGATTATAAGAAGTGGATAACCGAGGTAAGACCTAACATCTCGCCAAGCCCTGAGCACATTGATCGGCTCTCACCAGATAAGGTGGATTGTAGGGATTTCTGGAGGGTATGCGACGAGCTGTTTGGCATAGATCCAGTCTATAACAGCAGTCTCCAGCCCAAGGTCGGGGTTGTTCCCTTTCCTATCGAAACTCACACGGATGCGAACCGTATGAACCTTCGGTTGGCCAAATGCCTGGGCATTACTGCATTTCGAGACGAAAATGCCGGCGCGCGACTCAAGACCCTAGAGATTGGACCCGGTTTTGGGTCATTGAAGAACTACATTGAAACGCAGACTATGCATATTTACAAGGGTTTCGACGTTTGTCCCCGGCTGCCGGATATATCACCGACGACCGCTGAAGGTTTGATTCCGGAAGATTTCCTGCAGCAGCAGCAGAGTCAATATGCATACATAGTGTCATCCAATGTTTTTCAGCACTTGTCATCCCGTCAGCGCTCTAAATACTATAAAGATTGTCACTCATTATTATTCAGCGGCGGACTGTTCATTTTCAATTTGCACGTCGATACCGGTAAGCTTCCACCCAACATGAAGGACGCCGAGGGTCGCGCCTGGTGTGATCATTATGGCCAATACACATTAATTCCAAAGGCCAACGACCTTTACTCGGAGCTGTCACAGCTGTTCAGCATTCTTTACGTCACACAGCGCTATGACAGCCTTTTCAACTTCGTGTGTCAGAAGAATTAAACTCAGGCGATTGCCAAAACAGCGCTCGGGCTCGATTGCTGAGTCGGGACAAACATTTGTTTGGGTGTCGCGGCGGCACGCGCACGACTGTTGTGAGGGAGTTACCGCTTCAATGTAGAAACCATGGGAAAACCCTCGCCTACGCCATTGTGCTGGTCAATGCAACGCGATAGGCTAAGCTCCCGATTCCAGGCTAAGTTGGGCGAAGTGACACAGCCAATTCCGGGGCCAGAAAATTCGGGTACCGTGCTTATCGTAGACGACGAGCCGGTCGTTCTTCGCGCGCTAACGCAAATGCTCGAAGGCAGTCGGTACCAGGTCGTGCCTTGTCTGACACCCCATGAAGCAATTCGTCACGTCAGCAACGGCAACGTTCGGGTCGTGGTGAGCGACGTCGGGATGCCGGAGATTTCCGGAATCGAACTTTTGCGTATGATTCGACAACATGATCCGGACCTGCCGGTCGTGCTCGTCACGGGTCAGCCGGGTGTCAAGACGGCCGCTGAAGCTATCGAGTACGGCGCGTTTATGTACCTCATCAAACCGGTCAAGCCTGAAACATTTGTCAGTACCGTCGAGCGGGCCGCGCGGTTATATCGTCTGGCTCAAGCCAAACGCGAAGCGATTGCGCTCTTCGGTGACGGGGCCGTTGAGTCCGAGCGAGTAGGGCTCGAGACGAATTTCGAACGAGCGATTAGCGGCCTTTGGATTGCGTTTCAACCCATCGTACGCCCATCCGATCGATCTATATTTGGCTACGAAGCGTTACTGAGAAGCGATGCGCCCTCGATGTCCGGACCTGGACCGATACTTCGCGCAGCAGAGCGGCTGGGAGCACTTGATCGACTCGGTCGAGCGGTGCGGGAGCAAGCCGCAAATCGATTTCAACAGCGCATCGCTCTTATACCCTGTTCGTGAATCTGCATCCTCAGGATTTGCTCGACCCTGATTTGCACGACGCCAACGCCGCCCTAAGCCGGATTGCCGGGCGGGTCGTACTCGAGATTACTGAGCGCTCCGCCATTACGGATATTGAAAATGCGCGAGCCATAGCTACCGGACTGCGCAACCGCGGCTTTCGCATCGCTGTTGATGACTTGGGCGCCGGCTACGCGGGCCTCAGCAGCTTTGCGTTGCTCGAGCCGGAATTCGTCAAACTGGACATGTCGCTGGTTCGCGACGTCGATACCTCCACTACGAAACAGAAATTGGTAAAATCCCTGGCTTCTTTATGCCAAGACATGGGCCTGCAGGTCATAGCCGAAGGCATTGAAACGCGGGCTGAGCGCGACATGGTCATCGAGCTTGGGTGTGATTTACTGCAGGGTTATTTGTTTGCCCGACCGGGCCCGGCATTTCCTGAAGTGCACTGGTGACGCCACGAAGGCGCTGACGGGGTCGAGGCATGCCTCGACCCCGCAGCGAAACTGGGACAATGATTTGCAATCCTGTGGGTCAGCTAGTCCTTGTCTTAGGGACAAACGTAGCCCGTGGCGCAACCGGAGGAATTGTACTTCAACTGGGCAGTGCCCGTCGTGCAGGCGGGCATGACCAAGGCAATCGGTGGGCAGGTGCTGGCATCCAGGGTCGGGCAGACATAACCCGTGGCACAGCCCGTCGTCGGATCGGTAACGAGTTGGTAATTCGAACAAGTGATGTTCGGAAGGTTGATTGCCGGACAGGTTGGACAACCGTATCCCGTGGCACAGCCTGTCGTCGGGATCATGTTGTAATATCGGCCGTGCTGCCACTGCACTTGGGCACAACCTGGGATACCGCCGGGCAGCTGGTGCTGCCACCTTGACCCCGCGCCGCCAGCACTGGTGCTTCCGCCCGTTCCCGCAACACAAGCCATCATCGTGCAGGCAACGGCCCCACTTGAGCTACAGCTGCAGGTGTTGCAACCATCCGTCGATTTGAAGCTGCTTCCGACCGCGTAGTTAACACCGTTGTAAAGGCAGGTAACACCTGTCGAACCGCCGTGCCGGAACTTCCGCCCGTGCCCGAACTGCCGCAGTAGGCGATTTCACAGCTGCCCGAATTGCATACAAAGTGCGCGCAGCCACTGCTGCCGTCAGTACATTGTAGGCAGGGCTGAGGCAGTGCGCCGTGGCAATCTGCCGCAGTTACACAGCTGGAGGTTCCCGTCGAGCCGCCGACACCGGTGCTTCCACCCGTACCCGGGGCACAAGCCATCATCGTACAGGCAACCTGCCCATTTGAGTCACAGCTGCAGCTGTTGCAACCATCCGTCGATTTGAAACTGGTTCCGGCCGCATAATTGACGCCATTGTAAAGACAGGTAACGCCCGTTGAGCCGCCGGTTCCAGCGACACCAGTACTTCCACCCGTGCCAGGATTGACACACGATATATTGTCACAAGCAACAGTCCCGCCCTGTGTGCAGATGCAGCCACATTGATTGGGTATGGTGCCGACCTGGTAATTGACACCGTTGTAAAGACAGGTAACACCCGTTGAACCGCCGGTTCCGTTATTACCATTTCCCCCTACACCGAGAGATCCGCCAGTGCCGTTATTGCTGCCCCCTTGAGTGGAAGCATCCCCCGCGTCGGTTCCAATGGACGTGAATTTTCCACTGCAGGCTGGGGCCGCGATCATCAATCCGAAGCTAATTGCTGACAGTATTCGTGAAGTCTTCATAGTGAATCTCCCTCGGAGCCCCCGGTGAGGCACCGTCATTGCTCAACCTGGCAGTGGCCAACCTCAACCAGGTCAGTTAAGAAATCGTCAAGGCGTAGTTGCAGGGCCAAATGCACAGGAACTGCGAATGCGCGACGCCAATAGCGAATTGGGAAAACGCGCTAGAAACTGCTCGGCTGTACGTCGAGCGGCAGCGGTATCACCCTGGAGACAAAGCGCCGACACCCGAACCAACGTCGCTTCCTGCTCGAGTGGGCCAGTTTTTCCTTGAGGCAAGCCCCGATCAATCGCGGCCAGAGCTGAAACCCCGTCTCCCCGTCGAATCGCCGCGCGCGCTTCGCGGATCGCCGCAACCTGGCTAGCCAAACCATCATCCACGGGCGATGCCACAGTCGCGGGCTGAGAATCGTTAGCCATTGAAGGACTGTTGGAACTTCGCGGATCATGCTTTGCTGCTACCGCTGGATCACGAACGGGAGCCGGCGGTTCATCAGCCTTCGGCTTATTGTCTTCCGATGGAGTTTCCGCCAGCGCAGCGGCGGCCGACTGAGGCAAATCGCGCGCAGCTCCCGGCGTCGGGTTGCCTTGCGGGGCCGGTATTGGGTTATTCACGGCACGTGCAGCCGGTGCTGGTAAGTGGGCGCCGGGATCGCGAAAAGTGCACAGCACCCACCGTGGCGCCGCCCGCGATCGCGACAATTCCGAGCACCTTGGCGGCACCGGGCAGCCAAGCGGCAACGGTTGCAAGTACAGTCGTCCGCGCCGCTTCCGCGACCGTCGCGCTGGCCGTCACTGCAGAGCCCAGGGCCAGCCCGGCTCCGAGACGCCGCGTAAGTTTATTGCGGATGCGATCTTTATCCGCCGCGCTCAGCCCGTCGCGATACCGCGCCGCAGCGAGTAGGGCTCGTGATTCACGACTCAATTCGTTCATCGCAGCCTCCATTCATCCCGTATGCGATGCCGGAGCACCGCCTGGTCGAAGTCTTTTCTGGCGGCTCTCAGCCGCGAATGCACGGTATTGGCATTCTCACCGAGGACCTCGGCGATTTGCGCTTCCGTCAACTCTTCGAGTTCCGCCAACACAAAAACCTCGCGCTTGGCGTCGTCGAGCTCGCTGAGCATCCAGTGAAGCAATCGCACCGCATCGGTTCGCTCGGCCGCTGATTGGGGATTGCCGGCACGCGGATCGGGCAGTTGGTCCGGGTCCAAGCTTGGAGTCGCGGAGCGTTGATGGGGATCTTTGCGTCTCAGGCTCCGCCGGTGATCGCGAACCGTACGCAGGACGATACTGAACATCCAAGCGCGCAGCGATTCCGGCCGCTCTAGCTCACCGAGCCGTCGATGCGCGACCAGAAACACGTCCTGCATCACGTCGTCCAGTGCGGCCGAAGCGACGCCCAGCCGGCGAGCATTGCGCCACACGAAGTCGGCGTAATCATCGTACAAGGTGTCAAAGTCGGGCACCTGCATCATCGCGCCCTGCGCCGACAAGGGCACCGGGGCAACCTCGCGAGCGGCGGCACCGACATGCATATCCTTTCTAGCGCAGTGGCCATGGCCCGAACGAATAGTTACCGAAAATGCAATTCAACACCGGCACCGGCACGCGCCGCAAGCCAGGCGGGCTCGAATACGATTACCTGATTCTTTCCGGGCAGCTCGGTGATGCCGAGCACGGGTCGGTACAGTGGGAGCAAGACATCAACATTCAAACGGAAGGCTAAGGCTTTGGTAATATTGATGATTCCGAGAACCGAGGCATCGGCCGACACCATCCGATCCCCGGTTGGATCCGGGCAATGCCACGCTCGTACCCTTGCCGGACAAGCTACCAAGCTCGAGCCCGGCGCAGGGGCTGAGGCCGAACCGCGCGGGCGCCAAGGCCGCAACGCAAAGCTTGGCGCTGCCGGCGAGCATCCTGAATTTACCTCCAGCGCTCGCGATTGAGGGCATCACCTTGGGTCTTGCTCTTGCGGCCACCAATAGCCAACCGACGTTTCCCCTCGCCAAGGCCCGTAGAGCAGGCCCAGCGAGCCTCCGAACACTTCGGTCAACGGATGGCAGCGACCCGATGTCGGCCGCGGCCCAGGCCGCGATGAGCCCTTGCGGACGCGGGCGGACCACGCGGCGATGCTTCGGGGTCCGATTGGGGCCGGGTTGGGAACTGGGTTTTTGGTCTCACTGGGGCCCGGGATACTTCGCAACTCCGAAGTCGGTGGCAAGGCCGTGCCGAGGTCGCACCGAAGGGCTGCGGCGGGATGCGGAATTCGGACCCGCAGCGGACTCAGTGGTGCCTTCGATGGGGCGGGCATGCGTCGCGGCCGTTTCCGGATCGATGATCATCGCGATGATGAGGCTGGTTGCTTCGAGCAAGGCCGCGCAGGAGTGCGCCGTGATCGCGCGTTCGCTGTGCCCAGCCCAGCTCTCGATCCGAATCGATACGCGCCAGATTTCCGGGCGCAGCCGCTCGACAGCTGGCGCGAGCTGCCAGCCGCAACCCAGGAGCCTGACTCCCCTGTAGATCTCGATGCAGCTCTTGGTCCAATGCCACTCGATCGGGACAATCCGCCGGTGCCTCCCATCGAACGGTAACCTGTGCCAAGGGATCGGCGTTTCCAGTCCTAGCCCAGCCGAGACTAAGGGCGAACAAGCCCAGTAATTGCCTGCTTGCGCGATTCACCCGGTTTGACACTCAGTTGCTCTCAATAGCAGTCACCGCTGCACAATGCCAAGAGGCGCCGGTCGCACCCACAAACTTTCCCGGTAACCGGGACTTTCTGAGCTTTCTATTGTTAACCCTCACGGCTGTCCATAGCCGTTTATTTCTTGCGGCCTTGTTTTGCCGCCGCCACGATGGCGTCTAGGAGTGAGGCAATTCGCCGATGCGTGATCGAGGAGCCCTTGTGACGCACGAGCTGCGCATATTGCTCTAGCCGATGGGTTTCCAGCTTGTCCAATCGTCTTTGCACGCGCATGAGTTCTTCGACTTGTTCCTCGGAGCACACAATGCCTTGGATAAAAAGTATGTCTACCGCCAAGTCGTACCATTCGGCTTTTCGCGTCAATTCCGCCAGGCGAAGTGCATACTTGAAGGCCTTATTGCGAACCGCGAGGCTCGTCCGTTGATGGCCGCGGATGTCTGCCAACACTCCTCGAAGATGCTTCGCTAGGACTTTCTCCGCCTCCCCAATCTGTCCAGCCTGAATGGCGCACTCAGCTGCGGATGCGACCGTGTCGAGGGCATGCGTGGCGCGAGTTTCATCTGGCACCAGCGCGGAGGACCGCTTCACGACGGTCGATGCGGCCTGCGTTACCACTTCGACGACTTTCATGGTGGCGCTGTCCAACGCGTCGTTGGCGAGAAAAATCTGAAAAGTATCCGCGCCAATTACGAACTTGTCCGCATGTCTCAAGGTCGTGGCTCTTTCATGGATGTACTGGTCGTTGACAGTTACCCCATTGTGGCTGCTTAAATCTCGGAGCACGACCCGATTGTTCTCGTACACCTCAAGCTCAGCATGCCGCCGCGAGACGACTTCATCATTGATAACCAATTGGCAAGATCGACTGCGGCCAATCAAATACTTACCCGGCAGCAATACGAGTTCACGATCGGCATGGTGCAGAACCACGACAGGCCCACAATCCGTGGGTCGTTCGGAAACACTGCGGTCAGCCATTGAGTTCCGTTGGCTACAACAAACAACAGGTACAACGGCAGGTTAGCAAGAATAATGAGATCAGTTCGACGATTTAACCGGGGCGCTGCACGGCCGACCTCCGGCCCATCATTGCGAGCTGAATCTCGGAAGGCTTTTTGCGTACATGTACCTAGGATCGACCACCTGATTCTTGGTGATTAATGCGTTTTGGCCGGTACCCGTGGATTCCACTGGCGCTACTTTTCACAACCTCGAGGTGCTTTACCGTTGGGCAATCGGGGAAAAATTCCGCATGCCGCTTGAACCAAATCCTCGCATTCACTCAGGTCTCGTTCTTGTTCTGTGCCCGACAATTGCAGGCACCGCCAATTGCCGTCCCAGGCTTGCGCGGTGAGTTTTCTGCCTTCGCCGAGCAAGCCCCAGGTGTTGATGGGGCAAGGAAACAGATCTGTACAATTGGTGATGGGCAAGACACCCAGGGGGCCGAGAATCGCAAAAAGGGAACGCCCGGGCAACTTCGCGGCCCAAGATTGGAGGGCAAAGTGTTGTCGCAGGCCCCACAAATCTAACAGTGTCGGCATGATGTCAAGGTGCGTGACTGAGGCGGCAACATGGGCGCGCAAGGCTTCGGCTTGCGCCGCGCTCAGTGCTCCGCCCCCATGGGCAATCATCAGAGGAACCTGAATCTGCTCGTCGTAAAGGTTCTGTCCGTGATGGATGGCGGAATGCTCGCCGAAGGATTCACCGTGGTCGCTTGTATACAAAACGATCCACGGTTGCCCAGCAACGGCCTTTATGTATGCCACAAGACAACGACCCAAACTGCGATCTTGCTCCAGCAGCGCATTGAAGTAGGCATTATGCAGTGAAGTGAGCCCCGACCAAGTCACTTGACGTTGCCAGGGCTGAAATGGGGCGCGCTCCGCTTCAAAGGCGTACGGAGCGTGAGTCCCGGAGAGGTGAATGACTATGAATTGCGGCTTTTTAACCGAGCTCAGATGGTGCTCGCAGTGGTCGGCGACTCGTCGATCGAGCAGGGCCGCCACAGCGTCCTCGATATCGGAGGCGGGGTGCCCGAGTAATGTTTCTGCGGTAATTACCTCGTCTGCAACCGCGCTGAGCGCGCCTCGCTCGAAGACGCCAGCCAATTGCGAAGACCAGTAGCGCAGCGAGTAGCGAGTTTTTCCCGCGCGGATGGCATGCGCGAGATCAAAGATATCCGGATCCCCTGCCAGATCGCCACGCGACCGAAGCTGGGTCTGGCCCGTTACCATCGCGGAAAGGGCAATGGCCGTGTAACTCGAAAGCGAACGCGCTTGCTGCAGAGTCACCCGCTCGGGCAGTATTCGATCGAGCTCGGGGCCCGTTACGCAACCCCGATTTTGACACGCGTCGCTAGCCCGCACACTTTCGGTAATCACCATGAGCACATTGGGCAACACTGACCGCATTGATTGGAGTTCGGGCAGATTCCGACGCACCTGGTTGGCTCGAACTTCACGGGTTTTTAGCAGTACCCAAACTGCGTGTGCCGCGCGAAATTCCGCGGTGCCGTTGGGAAGTGAACCGGCACCCAGTGAAGCGCACAACAAAAGAATCATCAGCATTGGCCAGGCAAGCGGGATGGGCGCAGCCCATCTGAGCACCGCGTACTCCAGTGCGGCGACCAATAATACGGCGAGACTCAGCACCGGCGCGGCTCCAAGAATGATGGGTCTCACGTCGGCCCAGGCATGACGCGCAGCGATCGCCACTTGAGCGTCGAGGGGAGCGTGGTAATAGCGGAAGTAGCCAAGCGTTGACACTAGGAGCAATCCAAAGGCGAGAGCGATTAGCGCACGCACCCAGGCTCGCGCTAGGATCCGATGTTGCAAAATTAGCGTGAGCAACGCCCAGCTAGCCAACCAGCCCCCCGCTAATCGAGGCTGATTTTGGTAAGCGTTCAGACCCCGAATCCAAAGATCGAGCGCGGCAAATTGGATCGCGAACAGTAACCCCATGGTCAGTCGCGAGCCGCGAAGCGATGAGACTTTAAGTGAAGGTGACATCCCCTGTGCAATACAACAGGCCACGTGCAAGGCCAACCCCGGCCTGCATCGGTACCCACCCCGCCCACGGAATCATCAATAATGCGGCGGCTTGTCGTGGGGCGGTCGATTCTCAGGCTGGTCCAATGCGTCGGTGACCAAGTTTTCCAGCCGCTCGAGTTCGACTCGATATCCCGTCGATGCACCGTTGCTGTTCGTGCAAGACTCGACTCAACTCTTCGACGAGTCGCTCCAGGTACGCGTAGCGCGTTTCGACTTCTGTCAGGCGTTGATCGTTCACGGCGCATAGCTTAGCTGAAAAATCCCCGTCACTGCTCTGGTGTTTGGTGCGGCACGGGTCCGTTTCGTTGTCCCATGGCTGGTCGCGACACAAACATTGGGCACGACACGAAACGATTTCGTGTTAGGCTTGTGAGCACCGTATTGCAGGTGCGGTGATGGTCGATCAAAGTTTGGTTCCCGTTGAGCGTATCGAGCGAGCTATCCTTGTACTTCGCGGCCACAAGGTCATGCTGGATGCTGATCTGGCTGCAATGTACGACGTTGAGACTCGCGAATTGGTACAGGCTGTGAAGCGCAATATTGAGTGTTTCCCCAGGGACTTCATGTTTCAACTCGATGCCAGGGAGTTCGAGGTTTTGAGATCACAATCTGTGATCTCAAAACCCAAGGGTCGTGGTGGCCGTCGTGTAGCGGCCAGCTCCCACCGTAACATCGCCAGCAATCGAGCCACACACAGCGACCGACATTAAACTAGCACTCAACATGGCGAGAACTGGACGGTTTTCGGCCTACCAACGATGACTAGTGCAATTGTTCTGCAATTAGGATAGCGTGCCTTGATTGCTATTCTGTACTTGTTGGTCAGTGACTGTCGTCACTAGCCGATGCGCAGATCTAAGCAGGTTTGACGGCCTTTTGTACAAACGGAAATTGAAATGGGGCAACGGTGCGGGACTGAAACGGCAATTCAGATAATCGGGGCGTTTCTGCGGCGCCGGACCTGGGCGCAGGCAGCGCTTGCCAGAGAATTGGAGATTGGCGTGACGGCGGATGTAGGAAGGGGAACTATATGACCGAATCTATTGCCCATGTTCGAGCTTCAGACCGCCAAGAGCAGTCGTTGCGTGAACACTTAGAAGGAGTGTCGGCGCTCTCGGGAGCGTTTGCGTCCAAGATTGGATTAGGCCATACGGGTGAATTGATTGGGCTAGTCCATGACCTGGGCAAATACAGCCGAGCATTTCAAAGTTACTTGCAGTCGGCCGTTGACCTGCTCAATCCAGACGACGACGAGGAATTTGTTGATGCAAAGGGTCTCAAAGGGAAGATTGACCACTCGACAGCTGGCGCCCAGTTTGTCTGGCGCGAATTGTCCAAGCAAGGACAGCTCGGCCAGATCGCTGGCCAGATCCTCGCGCTGTGCATTGCCTCCCATCATTCGGGCCTGATCGATTGTCTGACTTTAGACGTCGCGCGCCCCGTTGAAGACGGGTTCACCCGTCGCATCAAGAAGGTCGAAGAAAAGGCGCATTTCGAAGAGGCTCTTGCCAAGACCGACGCTTCAGTCTTGGCGCGTTGTTGCGAGATAGCTTCATGTAAGGAACTAGTAGAATCATTGAAGTCGGCCATTGCGCGCATCATCAAGTGTTCGCCTGAGCGTTGCGATAAGAGTATCGTGGCTCAATTTCAGATTGGTCTTCTTGTCCGGCTATTGTTCAGTTGCTTGATCGACGGGGATCGAATCAATAGCGCGGACTTCGAGAAGCCGTGGGCCGCGCGGTCGCGACTTCGAGGCGAATACGTGCCTTGGAATGTGCTAATTGATCGACTGGAGGCGCATTTGGTTTCACTCAAACCTCGTCATGCGATCGATGAGATCCGAAATGATATTTCACGTCATTGTTTCGACGCAGCAACGCGCGACAAGGGCTTATTTACGCTGTCGGTGCCCACCGGCGGTGGCAAGACGCTCGCCAGTCTTCGTTTCGCACTACATCACGCAAATCGGCATGGGATGGATCGGATTATTTACGTTATCCCGTTCACGTCAATAATTGATCAGAACGCCGATGTCGCGCGGAACATCCTTGAGCCCGAAGGTAGACAGGAAGGCAATATTCAGATTGTACTTGAACACCACTCCAATCTCACGTCGGAACAGCAAACTTGGCGAGACAAGATGCTTACTGACAATTGGGACGCTCCGGTAGTTTACACCACTAGCGTCCAGTTTCTTGAAGCCCTATTTGGTGCTGGAACCCGCGGTGCACGGCGAATGCACCAGCTGGCAAACGCTGTAATCGTTTTTGACGAAATTCAGACGCTGCCCATTAGGTGTGTCCACGTGTTTAACAATGCAGTCAACTTTCTTGTGGAGCAGTGCGGCAGCACGGTTGTTCTTTGTACCGCCACGCAACCACTCTTGGACAAAGTGGATCGGAATAAAGGAGCCATCTCTCTGACGGACAATTCAGAGATAATGCCCAAAGTTCAGCTGCTCTTTGATTCACTGAAACGCGTGAATGTCACAGACAGTCGGAAGCCGGGCGGGTGGGCAGCAACGGAGATTGCGGACCTGGCCCAAGAACATTCTCGAGATTCCGGCAGCTGTCTGGTTGTCGTGAATACGAAGAAAATGGCAAGGGCCATATATCTTGGACTGGCACCAACCAACGAATCGTCCTTGTTCCACTTGAGCACGAGTATGTGCGCGGCGCATCGACGCGAAATCTTGGCGGAAGTACGCACCAAGTTGTCCAATGGCGATAGAGTTCTTTGTGTGAGCACTCAATTGATTGAAGCTGGTGTTGACGTTGATTTTGGTTTGGTGATTAGATGTCTGGCCGGGTTAGATTCAATCGCACAAGCAGCTGGACGCTGCAACCGAAACGGGCTGCGCGCCAAGGGAATTGTTTCGGTTGTCAATCCGGCGCCAGAATCGGAAAACTTGCGCAGCCTTACAGACATTAGCATCGGGCGGGACATCGCTGAAGGAATTATTGATGATTACCTCGAACAACCCAGTAAATTCGATGACGACTTCATTGGACCCAAGGCAATGACTTCATACTACGAAGTCTATTTCCTGACGCAGCAGCGAAATGGGGTATCGTGTGTCATCTGATTGAATCGGGAGGGACGACACGTTGCTCCACATGCTCTCCACAAATCAGTTGGCTGCCGACGACTACGGCAGGAGCAAGCACAGGATGCCAGATGTCTATTTGCGTCAGTCGTTCATGACCGCCGCCAAGACATTTCAAACGATTGATTCGCCTACTCGAGGCATCATTGTCCCCTATGGCGACGAGGGACGTGATATTATCAATGAGCTTTGTTCGGCGCGAGAATTGGACAAGCAATTCGACCTGCTACGCCGCGCGCAACAGTTCACGGTCAATGTTTTTCCCCACGAGCTCAGGAAACTGCTTGAACTATGCGCTCTCAACGAAGTCCAAAAGGACTCGGGCATCTACTACTTGAACGAACGCTACTACAGCAAGGACTTCGGTTTAGCCACTGAACCTGTCGCCGATGAGGAGCTGGCCTATGTATAGTACGCCCAAGAACACCATCGAATTCAAAGTATGGGGACGATACGCCCTCTTTACCGACCCGTTGACAAAGATTGGGGGCGAAAAGTGCTCGTACCACATACCCACATACGAGGCTCTAAAAGGCATTACTAAGTCAATCTACTGGAAGCCAACGATCATATGGGTCATTGATAAAGTGCGCGTCATGAAACGCATTCAGACTCAAACGAAAGGGACGAAGCCACTGAACTATGGGGGTGTATATCCAAGTGAGCAAGACACAGGAAAGAAGCAAGAGCCCATCAATACATTGGCGATCTATACTTTCTTGTCCGACGTGGAGTACCAGGTACAGGCACACTTCGAATGGAACTTGCACCAACCAGATCTTAAAGCTGATCGCATTGAAGGCAAGCACTTCTCCGTTGCATGTCGGATGCTCGAACGCGGTGGCCGGCAGGATATCTTCCTGGGCACTCGAGATTGCCAGGGCTACGTGGAACCCTGCAAATTCGGCGTTGAAGAGGGCGCTTACGATCGCGCAGGTGAACTCGCGTTCGGACTGATGTTTCATGGATTTGATTATCCTGAAGAGACAGGAATATCAAAGTTAGTGGCGCGATTCTGCCGTCCTGCGCTGGTCAACGGGGTGCTTGAACTTGCACGCCCAGAGGAATGTGCCATTCGCAAGTTCGTGAGGGACATGACTCCAAAGCGCTTCGGCGTTGGGAAGAATGTGCAACCCGTTGAAGCGGTCTCTAATGACTGGGAGGCGTGACATGGGATGGATGCAGAAACTTCTCGTGACTTACGAAGATTGCGTAAATAATCCTGAGGTACCGGGTTCGAAGGACCTATTGCCAATAGGGCATACCATTCAGCAGGTTCACATTGAGGTCGTTATTGACGGCGACGGGAACTTCAGGCGTGCCTCGCTACTCCCTAAGGACGAACAAACTACCGTAATTCCATGCACTGAAGAGTCGGGGGGAAGGTCCGGCAAGAAACCAGTGAACCATCCTTTGCGCGACAAGTTGCAGTATGTTGCAGGTGACTTCACTGAATATGGAGGAGAAGTGACGTCTGGATTCCTCAAGGATCCAAAGGAACCTCACCGGAACTATCTTACAACGCTGTCAAGTTGGACCGAGCAATCATCATTCGGCCATCCAAAACTAACGGCCATTCTGAAGTACGTACGACAAGGGCGGGTGATTGAGGATCTTGTACGTGCCAAGCTACTGCTCGTCGATTCTTCCTCAGACGGGCAACCCAAGTTGCTCAAGGAGTGGTTAGGTGCAAGAGTGGATATGCCAACGATCTTTAAGGTAATTACAAGTGGACGGCCTGAAGATGCATTTGTGCGTTGGCGCGTGGAAGCGGTAGGAAGCCTCGCAACCGGAACTTGGGAAGACAGTGCCCTAATTGGCGCGTGGATTGGACGCTATACCAGCATGCAAACGTCACACGGACTGTGCATGGTGACCGGCATGCTTCAAAGCGCGCTTG
>CAWIGY010000124.1:0-25700 GCA_963835565.1 uncultured delta proteobacterium | reverse complement strand
GCGATGCACGATTGGAAGGCCCAAACCAGTTCCGCTGGGTCTGGTAGTAAAGAAAGGGTTGACGGCGCGACTTAGAACCGATTCGTCCCATGCCGTGTCCTTCGTCGATTACTTCAATCTTGATGCATCTTTCGTCATTTCACAGGACTCTTGCCCACCACGATGTGAACTACTCCTCCCTCTGGCATCGCCTGACAAGCGTTTGCTACCAGATTATCGAACACCAATCGAAGCAGGTTTGCGTCAGCTTGAACTGTTCTCAGATTCGGCTCATTGGGTATTGTAATCTCGAATCGATGCTCTGACCCGCGACTAATCTCAGCGCGCCGTACTAATTCTGCAAGCGATACCATGGATCTTCGTATCGAGACTGGCCGAGCGAATCTCAGAAGATCCGTGACAAGACGATTGAGGCGTGCCGTTTCTTCATCAACAATTCCGAGTAATGTATGGCGGTCTTGTTCCTGCACGGACGTCCGACGCAGGCCCGCAACGGCATTGACAATTATTGCCAACGGATTTCTGACTTCGTGTGCGATTGCTGCTGCTAGTTCGCCAACTGCCGCAAGTTGCTTTTTGCTCGAAAGTTCGCGCTGCACTTGCTCCAAATCCGCGTGCGACCTGCGCAATTCTTCGGTCCGCTCGTTCAGTGATGACTCCGAAGTGGCGTAGCCGACGACTAGCCTTCGATACCGTAACAACAGTGAAAGACCGACGAAGAAACCGTAGACTGAGAATGCATGCGGTAATAAGTAAATGTCATTTGTCCAACGCATCATCACAGTGATATCGTTAGCAGCAGCGACGGTGACCACCAATATCCCCAACATTATAAGTGTTATGTCTTTTCGCCCCTGCCAAAACGCCGCGGCTAGCAAAAACTGACAAAACCCGAACTCCGCCAGCATCACCCCGTAAAAGCTAGCACCAATTGCCATTGGAGGCGTCGCAAGATGAGGATACGCGGCAGGTATGCGGCCTGCATTGACCAGCGCAGAAACGGATGCGCTTGGCCATATGGAGTCGGACATCATCAACGCTAGATAAATAACTGCGATTGCGTATCCAAAAACAGCGAATTTTCGTTGATGGGGTGTGCCTGCAACGACCAGCACATAGTGAAGGTGAAACGCAGAAGCAACCGCCAGCGTGCCATACACAAATACAGATGCACGGTGCGGTTCGGCATGAGTTGGCCAAGTGAACCAAATAGCTGCAATGGACTGTAAGGCAACAGCAACAGTTAGCAGAGCAAACAACAAATGTTCAAACTCAAGGCGGACCAATAGAAACGCGTAGGCCAGCGTCAGTGCTAACCCCAACTGAGCGCTAGCTTCCGCGGTCAGTATTGAGCCTAGGTGATCCAAACCGCATCGTCCTGCCAACCCGCGCCACAGAGACACGCACCAGGTGACATAACGCCCAAACCACGAACAAGGGAGTGCACCCAAAGCGGAATTTTGAGCAGCCTTGATCGAATCCAAAGCGCACCATCGCCCTCGGTCGGCGGATTCGGCGACCATCGGGTGGCTGTCTCAGTCTGGAGTTCAGTCCCAGTCGGCAGCGAACGACTCTTGATAGAAGTCGGGTGATCTCGCCTTGGCAATCGGCGGTAGTTCGGTTGGCAATCCCATACTCGTGAGGACTTCTCGCGCAGTGGTTCGCTCGGTGACGAGCTCGACGAATTTCAGTGTTCCGCCGCAAGGGCAGGCCAGAGAGTCAACATCGTGGGAGCAGTTTTCACTTTGCACCTCACGCAGTGGAATTGTCACTTCTATCAGTCGATGATTTCTGGGGGCTGGGACGAAGCAGGGTGGTGTAGCGGTTCAGGAGGCCAGTATAGCCATTCGCCGCTGTCATTGCAGATCCGCGCCTTGAGGCGACCTTTAAGACGCCAATTGGCAATGGTGTTTCGACTTACGCCAAACTTTGTGCGGAGCTCTTTGCCCGTCACCATGCCCGCCGCCAACAAGCGTTCCTTGAGGGTGCTGAGCTTTGCGGAAAACCGTACCCAGTGAACACTGGTTGCATCGAATGCGTCTCCTGCTCCGGTTAGTAGCCCGCGCTCATTGAGAATGTGGGCGACCTGGGCGTCTGTGTACTCACTAAGCAGTTCGTCGATCTGTTGACGCGCCTCGACGCTGGTGGCGCGGATCTGTTGCGCAGTCAAAGGGCGGGGCAAGGTTAGCGTGGTGGTAGGGCCGCCACGAAACCGGATGGCTACGGTGATGTGGCGTTGTTTGATTAAGGCAACATCCTCGATCAAGAGTGCGAGCATCCGTTTGCGTTCTCGTTGTGGCGTCTTCGGATCGCGCCATGCGGCAGGGAAGTCTTGAGTGAGAGCAAGAATGCGTTGCCGATCTTCTCCAGTGATCGCACGTCTGTCAACAACGCACTGTCGTTGGTAATTTTCTTGTGCTTCCGCGAGGGCACGTAGCTTCGCATTCCAGTTAGCTTCGAGTGAGTCCGCCACAAGTCGATTCGCTGGGTCAACATGCATGTAGCGGGACCGAGCCAAGTCCGCTTCGTACTGTGCCCGTTCAACCTGTCGATGACGGAGACGATCGGCATCGTCACAACGAGATTGGAGCTCTTGTTCGACGGCGAGCGCCAACTCCAGCGCCATCGGCGTCACTGCTTCGAGTAGCAACTTCTCGACCGCTGCGTCGATTTGGGTTCCAAGCATGCTCTGGCAACTGGGATCGGCAAATCCTCTACCGCGCCCATGGCAAACGTAGCTGGGGACGAGCTGACCGTTATGAGTGGTGTGATATTGAGTATGCATCCGGCTGCCGCACAGTCCGCAGACAGCACGTCCTTGCAGCAGAGCAGTGCCTTCTCGTGGGGGAGTCTGAGGTCGTTGAAAACCGATGGCCCTGGATGCTGTCTCGAGTCGTTGCTGGATGTGCTCATACTCCTGCCAGGAGATGTATCCAGGATGCGCATCCTGGATGTTCACGTACCACTGATTACGCGGCAGGCGTTCATGTCGCGTTTTCCCATCTACATGCTTGCGCCAACGGCCGCGACCGTAGACATATGCGCCCGCATACCAGGGGTTGTGCAGAATGCTGCAAACGCGTCCCAGGCACAACGGTGCCCAGACGAGTTCGCCTTTTCGTGTGCCGCGGAGCACTCGAGTCGGAAAGAGCAGACGCTGGCTGCGAAAGTACTTGACCGTTGCATGAGCCGCACCTGTTCGTGAGAATGTGTCGAAGACCAAGTTCACACTTTCTTGAACCTGCTTATCCGGATCGAGCACGACGTGTCCTTCGCCGTCGTGCACGAAGCCCACCGGCAGGGGAAGGCTCAACTCACCCCGACGCGCTTTGCTAAGGATTCCGCCTCGTAGGCGCGAGCGGATCAAGTGCAGCTCTGCCTCGGACATGGTTCCTTTTAATCCGAGCAATAGTCTGTCGTTAAAATGCGCTGGGTCGTAGATGCCGTCCTCGTCGAGGATGAGTGTATTGGTCAGTGCACAAATCTCGAGCAACCGGTGCCAGTCGGTGCAGTTGCGTGCAAGTCGAGACACTTCCAGTCCGAGCACGATCCCAGCACAGCCCATTGCAACATCGGCAACAAGTTTCTGGAATCCTGCACGGTTAACCGCGGAAGCACCTGACTGCCCCAAGTCGGTGTCGATGACGACGATGCTTTCCTGGGGCCAACCAAGTGTAGCCGCTCGTTGGCGCAGAGCATACTGTCGCTGCGTGCTCTCGGTGTTTTCGACCACCTGCCGCAACGTCGATTGGCGCACGTACAGATATGCCGCACGCTGTAGGTGGTTAGCGGTAACTTTTTGATCCGTCTGATAGGTCATGCATTCATCTCCTTTCGATTCGACATGGCCATGTTGGCCAGCACACGAACGAGCTCGGCTTGTTCGTAATTGGATGCTGATTGCGACGTCGCAATCAGATCGGTACAGGCAGCCTTTGGGCTTGTGTCCGAGCAACTCCAACCGTCCACGATCCAGCCGGCAACGCCCCGTCGCCACAACACGACCAGCCCTGCACGGTTACCTGTGAATGAGCCAGCCAGAACGCGACTACGCAGCTGCTCGTAGGCTGCAGTTGGGTCTTTGCCCGTGCTGGTGCTTGAAGCAGAAGTTGCTAGAGCCGTTTTTTTTTCGTCTGCGACAAGGCTCGTTCGATGCTGCGTGAGTGCACGTCGATGCCGAATTGTTGGCGCACTCGGCGGACGAGATCTGGTAAACCTAGCGATGGATCGTCTGATTGCTCGCGTCGGAGGAATTCCAAAACCGGCGCGCCTAACTTGTGCCGTTAACGCGGGCCGCGCTTCTTCGGCATCAGCGCTGATATGCCCCCTCGACTCAACGCAGACTGAGCCTGGTAAAAGGCGGGACGCGAAAAGCCGAACGCCTTCGCGGAGCCGCTGACAGACTGACCGTCAACCCCCACACGCCGGAGCATCTCGTACTTGACCTGCACGAGATCCCGCGCATCGAAGAAGTCCCCTGCACAGAACAGTGGGTTGACGACCTTTTCGGGATGCGGGTTGAGGGCGCCCAGGCTGCGGAGCGCCTGGAGCTTGGGGTCCGGAGCTTTCGTTCTGGCCATACTTCGCCCTACCGGGCAAGGGTCTATGTGTCAAGTAAATTACGCCCATTTAGACCCAACCATCAAGCCGAGCGTAATCAATACAACTCCGCGGATACCGCACATATTCGCCAAATTTACTGACGCCATACCGCTGCTGACCCATGACCAGATTTTGAACGAAAGGCATAATGCGCCTAACACATTGGACATAATTTACGTTACACCTGGATCGTTCAAGATCGGAGCATCCCGATCAATTGCGCCAGTTCGGTTAGGTCCGTTGCTCGAAACCACGACCGTCCGGCAGAGACGACCAAGAAGGGGTCTTCAGGCGCGGCGCTGGTCCACGCTGTAGGAACCGAGGCAAGGTATCCAGCTCGGTCGCGGTAAAAGATCCGATCCTCGCCCCAATGGGGACGTTGATAAACGACTTCTATCGCTTGCCCCACCAAGGGGTGGAATTCGTGTGTGATACGGACCGGCGCTGGCACATCGCCTGTACGGAGCGCAATTGATTCGCAGGACTTGTACCCTCTTCAACAAAGTGGCCCAATCTATACGCCACGGCGCGCCGTGACGAGAGCCAACATCTTGGCTGCGGATCATTGGCTCTTGCTTCGATTCTCTTGCTGGTGCTGCCAATATCGCGGATGCGACGCCTGGATCTGCTGGAATCTTTGGCGAAGTAGTTGACGCTGAATTACTGGGATCTGGTTTCAAAGTCGATGCAGCCGGGGGCATCGCAAGATCGTGCTGATGCTTGGTAGCTGGCGCAACGTCGGGCACAACCGACTTTCGCCAAGATGAATGCGGCCCAAATACTCCGAAGTAGCGCAATAACGGGTGATACGGGGGCGGAATTAGTGCCACCAAACGACTCATGAACTGAAGTGGCGTCATCACTCGTTGCGTCTCATTGCCGTGCCGAGTCGCTTTGACTTGGTAGATCACATTGCCATCGGGTGCGATAGACAAGCGTTCGAGACTCAGCGGCGCCCGAAGGCAGTACCGCAGTAGGCGCTCCCGGGCATCTTTGTCTTCTGCGTCAATCGCGTTGCCGGCGTACAGGCTATAACCATGGCTCACGCCGACGCTACCGTTGACCGCTCGTTGCTCGAATCCACCTTCGTCAGCATCCATTGTTGACCATTTCGTGGCTTGCTGCGCTTCTTGACCAAATTGCCAAGTCCCAGGGAACCTTGAGCACAGGCTTCAAGGGCGGAGAGCTCTGGACATTCGTTCGAGAATTCGTCGTCGGCCTCGTTCTTGAGCAACCCGTGGCGTCTCAGCCAGCGCATGAATCGCTGATGCACGTTGAAGGCGATCTCTTCGAGATCGTATGGTGCGGGTTGGCGCAGCTCGTGAAACTCGACTATGCCGGAGGCAAGTCGTGAGAATACGCCGTCCGGGAATACTGCGTGGAGGTGTGTATTTAGATTCAATGACGATCCGAAGCGATGTTGCATCACCAGCGCTCCGTAACGGATCTTGGTCAATCCGTCTTCTCGTGCCCGCTCGCGTTGCCAGCGAAATACCTCACTGACGAACAGACTGGTGATGGCGCCAAAGGCATCCGCGCGACAAGCTAATAATAAACGCAGCTCGAAAGGCACGCTCAATACCCACTGGCGAACGGGCACGTCGGGGACAACGTGATCCACGAGATGCGCTGCACCATTGCACATCCGCCTCGCTGAGCACGAACAGCACGCGCCGCGTTTTTTGCAGGAGAACGCTACCAAAATGGTGCGACCACATACTTTGCAGACGGCCTTGGCGAATCCATATTGCAATAATCCGCAAGCTAAGTAGTCGCGCAATTCCTTTTCAACGTACTTGGGTAGTGGCTTGTCGTAGTGGTCGCCGACGTCCCGCAGAAATGACTCCAGATGCTCTGAGACGATCTTGTACAGGACGGTCTTTTCGGGCTCATGGCGCTGATATGTAGCCGAGGAGCCATTGAGCGCGCATGGGGCAGTCGACGAGCGCATGGCACCCATCGAATCTGAATTCCTCTTGGGAGGCAGAATCACGGTCCTGGCACGCGTGGCGAGCCTTGTGCCATGCCAATTGCGTCAGTATTGTCGGCAAATGTGATGGTATCGGGATGGCGAAGTGGCGCCATTTCGCCGTCCAATGCCTCGACAAATCCAGAACCCGAAACCGGCCCTCACTCCGAACCTCTGGCAGTCGTCTGCTCCAACGGTACTCAGTGGCCTCGCAACGGCGTTTGCGAACTAAATCGCCGCTAGTTGAAGCTATTCAGCGTAAGGACCGTGACCTTGCTTCGCAAGTGCGTCGCGCCGTGAGTAGCATTGCGCTCAACGCGGCGGAAGCGCAGGGCAACGCTGGTGGCAACTCTCGGTTGCGGTTTGAATCGGCACTAGGTTCACTCTACGAAGCGCAGGCGGGTGTTCGGCTTGCTGTGGCTTGGGGGTATTTTTCGCAGACAGCGCCAAGTCAGATTGGTGTGTCTTCTGGGTTTTCTTTTGGAAGCCATGCAATAGGATTGTTATGGCTCCGCCAACCGGGCTAGGACTCTCTTGTGGCCGACAACACGAATCGTTCCGCGTAGGCACCAGATGGGGTCCGCCGCAGGCACTTGTACCGTGCCTGACGCGACAAAATGCAAGTAACCCATCGCGGGCAGCAACTTCGGGCAGGTCGTGCAGTGTCCCTATTCACTGTACTTGACCAGCATCGAACTTAGACCTGCGTCCAAGCCTTGCAAGACCTGTTGCTGCGAGCCGAGACGCTCGACCATGTGTGCGCTGGCAGCGGAGTAGTCGGTTAGCTGCACTACGAATGCCAAGCCATCGAGGACGTAGTCGTTTCGGCCTCGGCTACGATAGAGCGTTGTAACAGCGCAGCGCCGGCCTTCGGCCAATCCAACGTATGCGCGGCCTTGTTCGGTCCAGCCGCGTGCCAGCGCCCAGGCGCGCAGCGCCGCTCGCGCCAACCGGTGGCGTCGCAAGTTTTGCACGAAGTAGAATTCGACGCCCGCAACAACCAATAATATTACTGATACGATGGCATAGGCAAACAACGGAGCATCCGGATCCTGAAATATTACCACGAATCCAGCCGCCGGCAGGGCTACCAGGAAAGCACCGAGCACCGGCATCAGGCTCATTCCAGAGCAGGCGCTCTTCTCGAGCTTGCCCAAATCAGCGATCACGCTGTCAAATGGTTGATCGTAGTTAACGTAAGTAGGGGATGTCATTGGCCGTTGTAACCCGCTGCGGAGAAACTTTACCATCAAACCCGTCCCAATTGCGTCTATAATCGTGCGCCGAGGCCCGATGAACCCACCTGAGCCAATGGCCGCAATCACGATCCGCTGTGAGAGTTGCGGAAGCAACCTGACTGCTCTGGCAGCGCGCGTGCGTTGCGATTCCTGTGGCCATCAGCAGACATTGGACCCAGCCCAACTGGCACAACTGAGCCAGTACCAACGAGACGTAATGCGCCTGAACGCCGGCGCGCGCCAAGAGCTCGGCGCGATATCACATATGCAGGACGTGCACGGCGTGCGTGGGCCGCAGTCACGGAACGTGCTTGTAATCCTGATCGCGTGCACCAGCACTCCGGCAGTTCTGGCGCTCGGATTCGCGCTCGCGGGTGTGGCTGCCGGGCTTTCGAATGACACGACCAAAGCCGTTGCCTCCACAATCTTGATGGTCGGGTTTTTCCTCGGGCTTGGGATTTTCTTTGCTTGGTATTATGGCGGCACGAAAAAGGTTGTGACGTTGCCGCGTGCAACGGAGGCTGCCATCTGTCCCAATTGCGGTGCCCCGACCGCTTTTTTACCCGGTCAACTGCTAGAAAGCTGCAAGTACTGCGGCGCCAATGCCGCACCCGGGACAGCCCTGATAAGGGCAGGGCTAGACGCAACCGAACAGGCTGCGCGCTTTGCCCGACTTGAGCGCTATCGTGCCGAGCGGCGCGTTGTCTCGGGTTACACAAACATCTCGAACTCGACGGCGGCCGTGTATCCATGGATTCTCGGGATTTCGCTGGGGTTGCCCATCGTTGGCGGCGCGGTCTGGTCCACCTCGAGCACCATCATGGGCTCGGATCCGGCTCCAATCGGCGTGATCGTGAGTTTCTGGTTATTAGCGCTGGCCGTGACCATTGCAGGCGCAGCATATGTTCTAAGGCGAGCCAAGCAGCGCCACCGATGGCACCTCGCTCAAGATCAACTTGCGGCAAACCTGAATGGAGTAGCACTCGACGGGTCGGATGCCGCTATCAGTTGGTTAGACGTGTTTTGGGCCAGCCCGTTTCCGGTTCAGTTTCTTTTCGTAAGCCAGCTGGGCAGTTCAATACTGGGTCAATATCGAGGCTTTCCGGTGTTGCTGCTGCTCAATCCGAAGCAACCCTACGGCAATTCGCAGGGCAACGTCGAGGTGCTACTAGCGGCACAGTTTTCGGGAGTCGCCGATGACAGCGATTTGCCGAATGGGCCGGCACTCGAAAGCTTGCGGTCCCGGCTCGGCACGGCAGGTTACACGCTCAAGTTCTATGGCGGCGGTCTTCACGCATCCGCTGCGACGACTGCACTGGATGCACTTTGCGCCACGCCCGAGCGTGCTACGGCCCTGATTGGCGTTGCCGACGAGCTGGCGCAGTTTGCAACCGCAGCCCAGGCTCGACCGGCTCAACCGATGTCTACGGCGTGAGTCACGCTATCCGCAACCTTATGGCCGCCAGTCGCACCCCCGACCTATAGGCGTGGATCGCGGCTCTAGTCTTTCGCCGGCTATCTGTTACGTGTCAAGCTGGCTTGTCAATTTCCCGTCCAAGCGCGGCTATTAGAATCTCTGCGTTGGGTGGCACGTCGGGTGCAAACCGCTCGACCACTTCACCCCGGCGGTTCACCAGGAATTTTTCGAAGTTCCACAGGACCTCTTGGGGCGAGCCCGGATCGATGCCATAGCTAATGAGCTTGGCTCGAAAGTCACTATTCGGCAATCCGCGTGCCTCGGGGCGCGCTGCTGTCAATGCCGCGTAAAGTGGATGCTGGTCCATTCCCTTCACGACAATCTTGGAGAAGAGCGGGAAGGTCACCTGGTACTCGGTCGCGCAAAACTGTTGTATTTCTGCGTCTGTACCCGGCTCTTGCGCGCCGAACTCGTTTGCCGGAAATCCCAGGATCTCGAACCCGTTTGGCTGATATTTGCGATACAGCGCTTCGAGCGCTTCATATTGTGGCGTCAGCCCGCACTTAGACGCGACATTCACGACGAGACGTACCGTGCCGGCATATGCGCCCAGCGACGACGGTAGGCCATCGATCGTGCGAACCGGTATACTTTCGAGCAGACTGGCCATGGCGCGCAATATCTAGGGCGGATAATGACGAAATGGCAGGGGTCGGGAATTCAGTTCGACCGGCTCAGGACCCAGGCGGGCCCACTACCCAAATTCTGTCCGAGTCCACTCGACTTGCGTTGACTCACGGGTACCAGCACAGAGAGCGATCCGAATAACTTCCAGCTGAATTTCTGCTAGTTCGTTTGGGACAGCAACGCCAGTTTCCAAGGTATTTGCGAATAGTCGGAGATGGACAAAAATGGATTGTCACCTTGATATAGGTAATGAAGATTACACGGGTCGATAGTCAACGTTTCGTCGTAACCGTCGCGCAGCATTTCGCCATGGCTGATGTCCCAGGTGAAGTTCTTTGCGTCGCTGTCGAAGGTGACGTTGTTTAGCCCTGCGAAGGGGTTGTCCCAAGTGTCAGCTAGAGGAGTCCATTGTCCGTCGAGACTATCGGCTGTAAAGGATCTGAAAAAGCGATGCCCGGTTGACCCGATCGCTTCGACCAGGGCCAGGTACTTATTGAGCCCCTTGAGTTTGTAGACATTGCTTGCTTCAAAAAGGTTATCCTTGTTGGCGTCTTGCATGACAATCGTCGTATTGCCAAACCCGTTCGGGAAGTCAGTGATAGCTGTCTGAGCCCGGTACCAATGGCCATTGTCATCCGAAAAGAACAGATAGCAATTGATTGAGTCGCAAATGACCCAATAATCGAGCCAGGTTCCCGAGCCTTGATTGGAATAAACGATGTCGGGGATTGTGGCGAAGAAGTTCTGAGGTGCCGTCCAGGTTTCGGGTTTACTGGGGTCGTCGGCTGTAGAATATTGGGGCTGTTGTGATTGATAGATGAGATACCATTTCTTCTGCGGGCTGAAGTAGAACAGCTGTGGCGCGCAGTGGTACCCCGTGCCGATGTTGGCGTTGTTGCTGAGGTAATACTCAGGGGCGTTTGACGCCTCGGCAAAGTCCGTAAAATTCAGGTAAAGGATGCTCCAATGCCCGGTGGTATCGACACTGGTCGCGTAAACATGCCAGCGGTCATTGTAGAAAACGATGGTCGGGTCTTTTACCGCTACTAGCTGGTGAGTCGAGTCCGAAATTGGACCGATGAGCGCTCCCGTCGAGTCCCATGAGAACGTCGAAGGCAATGCCGATGCGTCACAGCCAGTGCTTCCATCCAATATGCTAGAAGGTCCGGCATCCAAGTCCTGCCCCGAGTCGCTTGAGCCGCCGTTGCTAGCGTCCGATGTGCTCGATGTCGTTCCGCCTGCGGCGGCCGTTCCACCATTGCTGGTTGCCACGGTTCCGCCATTGCCAGAGGTGGCGGGTGTCGCGGAATTGACGCAAGCGGCTACTGCGAACACGGGAATATAGCGAACAACTGATAGGAATTGAGTCACTGTGATTACTCTCTCGGCCCATCGCGGGCCTTTGGCGAACGGTTGACTAGGGGTGATAGCCGACCACGAACTATTTCATTAAACGTAACGCCTCCGAGACACCCATTCGATCGCTCATTTTGGTAGGATTTACGTGGCTGGTCAAATGCAATCTCAATCACTACCCTGCGTGATGCAATCGCGAAATTACACCTGACCAATTCGATATTGGGTCGAGATAATCGGCGCGGTGCGCCACTATTTTCTTGGGGCGCGAGACTCATCAAGGCATCTTACCTATCTCCGCGATGCCGGGAAGCATCCGAGCCCAAACTAGTTCTCAGCAAAAAAATGCGTGCCTCTGCCTTAGGGTCTAGCCGGCCGCGCCTCGACCGTCACTTATTTTGACGGCTGGATGCTGCGGCAGCAGTGGTACAAATTCGTCAAAGCGCGCTACGGGTATTAATGGAGGTCGGCTCATGGCTTGGGCTGGAAACCGTGAAGGGTGCCGGAGTCGGTCAGTTGGCGACCTAGCCTGAAGGGAGCAGGGCAAAGCTAACTCAATCACTCACGTTACCAAACAGCCTTTTCGCTCGGCCATCGAAATGACTGCTCGCGTACCCGCGTTGAAATCGAGAAAATCTTTCTCGATTCCATCGCTGAAGATGACGCCTTGCTCGGCCATCTCCGAGACTAACACCAACGGAGCCTCGGGTGTCACTCGGCCAAACACCAGAGTGGCCCTGGTAGTGTTGCTAGGAAATGGTTCGCGCACGGTAAAATAGAGGTAAGGAGCCTCCCAGGGAAACGTCGCGACGGCACCACGCTCAGTTTGCCGTGAATCGGACTCGTGTTGCAACCCTCGAGGCGCTCTGAGATTGGCAGTGGAATCTTCGCCGAGCAGCGAACTCGCGATATTGGCAATTGCGGTGGCACCGGCGATGAGACTCGTAAACCAACCGGTCAACCCAAGCCCCGTTGAGACGATCACGCCGCTTGACGATTGGCGCTCCGCATCTTTACCAATCGCGATCCGGTAACGCGCCGATCCATGTGATCGCGGACCGATGAAAAGGTCATTCACGGCCAGTAGCGATTGCCCGTTGTTAAGGTTCGCGGTAGCCATCGTTACTGAGCGCATGGTCCGCCCGCCGCGCAACACCTCGGGCAGGACTCGGGGCAAATCGCCCACTTTGAAAGGCAAAAGCTGCCCATCCCAGCGCGCTGGATCGGGATTGACGCCCAACACCGGTTGACCATCCAGGTACTTCAAAGTGTTGGCGACCAGACCATCTTGACCGAGCACGACGACGGTGTCCTTGGGACCAAACATGAAATTGGGTAAGTACACTCTATCGACGACTTGCAACCGGCCCTGGCTCGCGAGCGTTTCCTCCGCCTGACGCCGAGCCCGGTCATAATTGTCGTCCTCCGCGACATAGTCGGAAAAGTCCGCTCCCAGGTGTTCGACATAAAACCGCGCTTGCTCAGCTGTATTGAAGCGGCGCACCAATTCGTGCAGGCGAGTCGCCCGCGTGACAAGAACGATCTTGTTCTCGGTTAGGGGATTCATTTCCGAGTGGCAGGCTTGTCTAACAATTCACGCAACAGATCAGGGGAGATATTAAGCTGGCCAATCTTGTCCGCCTTGCCGGCGAGCTCTTGGAAGGCGACCGCGATTAACTGCTCCGGTTTCATGCTAGTACTGGCCAATGCCTGCAGCAGGCGTACGTCTACGGAAGACAACGCCTGCATCATTGCTTTGATGCCATAGGCGCGGGCGTCGGCTTCTGCCTTGGTATTCGCGGCGGCCAGCGCCACCAGGCTCTTTCGTTGATCCTCGAGTCCAATTTTGGCTTCCAGCTGCTCTCGTTCCAGGGCATGCTGCTTTTCCTGCACGGCGCGTTCAGCGTCCATTTGAGTTTCGCGGATCTGGCGCTTCTTATTTTCCACCGCAATTTCAGTGTTCAACTCATTTTCCTTGATGGCGCGCTCCTGCTGTACCGCGGAATTGCGCCGAGCATAGACTGCCTCGTCCGCCTCCTTCAGCAAGCGTTCACGGGTTTCGGCTTCCAGCGCACGCGCAGTTTCCGGCGTCGGCTTGATGGCAAGCAGGGAGAGCCCGAGTACTTCCAAACCCAGTGACGTCAGGTCATTGGCGATCTCGAGATTGGTGCGCACGGTTGCGGCAATGCTTTCGGACGCGCGCAGCGCTTCTCGCAGCGGTAGAGTTTCCAGCTCTCCGCGGGCCAGGACATGAACCAAGTTAATGATTCGTTGCGGAAGCTTGCGTGGATCATCGGACGTGTAGGTCTGCGCGTCTGCAGCGAGCGTGTAATTGAGCAAGCCCGCAAGCTTTTTCGGATCGGTGACTCGGTACGTTATCTGACCCTGCAATGTCACCGTCTGGTAGTCAGATGTGACATCTTCGAAGATAAATGGGACATCCGTGCTTCCGATTGGGACTGCCACCAGCGATATCAAGGGTGAATAGTAGAAGAACGACAACCCCACGCCCTCGCGGACGATCTGTCCCCGGCGATACTGCAACACGTACGTCGTCGGAGGAACCTTGATGAATCGAATTCCAAACATGTCGCACCCCATGCGTGATCGAGCCAGCCCGATGTTCGTCTGCGAACACCAAATTTGCCCACGAACTACCAAGCCTCAACAACGCCAGACTACACGACTGAAGTGAAGCGTCCAGATACTTCAGAACTTATCCCAATCACAGTGGCAGCAGGTGGCCATAAACTCGGCGGTTCCTGACCGGCTCACAACCCGGGTTTGCGCCCAAGGCGTGCGCGCGCGATTGCGTTAGCAACAGCGCGAAACTGGATTGTTGTCGCGGCATGGTGGGCCGCACCAGGTTGTGCATCCAGCTTCAATGATTGGCCGTCGGCGAACCGCATCGGAAGGCAAGGGGGGCACGTCGAACTATTCGGGCCAAGCTTGCGTGATTGCTGTTGGTGGAATAACCGGCACGAGCACGGCGGGTGGCTCCACACGTGGAACAGGCTTGCAGCGCTCGGCTACCCGGATGTGGCGCCGGTAATATAACTCTCCAAACTGGGGCAAGCCTGAATGAGGGCAGTGCACGATGCCGGCAGTGGTGTTTGGGTGTTGGAGATGTTGCCGGCATCCGGATTCGTACAAATCCCGATCCCAATCTGAGCGATTTGATCGAATACTGTTTTCGCAGCGGCGGTATCATCAGAAATGCAAGTCGAGAACTGAGCAACAGTCTCGGTGCAGCTGGCGACTGTCGAACTGCTGAACGTACACGAGCTGCCGGCATCGTTGCCGCTGCTGGTTCCGGAGCTGATGGATGACATGCAATTGGTGTATGTGCTCTGACACTGCGCTACTGTGGTTGCCGCCAGCGTGGCAGCCGCAGCCGTCATACAGAGGTAGGAATTCAAGCTCGAACCAAGCTGCGTTGACACGTATTTGGGGACGTCAGTGCAGACCAGTTGCTGCCATTCACTGCTGGTCAAAGTGTTCAACGGTTTGCTGCCGCTAATCGTCGTCACTGAACCGCTGGTACCACTAGAATTGGAATTGGAACTGCTGCACCCGGCAAAGGTGACTGCGATGCCGATGAGTATTACCGGCAGACCGGTTCGAATAACTGGAGTACTGGGCATAAACGATTCCTCTGGTTGAACAAGTATTCATTTTCTGAAGTTGGAGCAAGCAAATTATCTGGAACCCGGGGCCGGCACGCCGTGCATTTGGTTTTCATTGGTGACCCGCAGGTTCCTTCCGACGTCGAAGTACCGCAGCCATCCAAAGCACCACTGCGATCGATGTGAACCGTTCTAAGATGGGTACGATGCGCAGCGATGGCCCGCCGAAGACCGCTTTTTGTACGTACAGAACCAGACAAATCAGTACCAGCAGAACCAAGCCCGCGGTCATTGATCGCATGAACCGTCAACGGTGAGGCTCCAGGAAGAAACCTACCGCGAGCAGCATCAACGCCAGCAACGCGGGCAATCCGCCGAGGGTAACGGCAGCTGTATGCAGTTTAGGGAATCGGTTACTGGGCAATAGAGGCACAGCTGCAATGAGTGGCGTACCGGTGACTCCGAGCGCCGTTATTAACTTTGATAAGCGTCGGCAACAGCAGAGTAACTCGCCGGCCAGGGGCCAAAATGCGCTGAGACCCAGCACGAATACCAGCATTGCCGCCGTAGCGAATCGTGACCCAATCTCGTTGGGACGGTGATTGAGAGATGGGTCATGCAGCAAATCGCACATGAAGTTTTGCCAAAACGAATGACCAACCCGCGCGCTATCCCACCAGGTGCCGCCGGGGTAGGCCCACATGGCTACCGCGATTGCGAGCACGAAAGCCGTGAGACACGCCCGCACCAGGCAACGGCGCGTTGTCACAAGCCTGGGCGACTTTGCCTTTTCAGATGAACCTGGTTTGGGAATTTGGGGCATGACGGCACGGAAAAGATAGCAGGCTTAGGGTTTCGAAGTCGCGAAAGGCTTGAGCTTTGGGTTATGCTGGGCTCGTGTCTCGACCCATTCTCGCACCCAAATCTGGATTCGCCTACCATACTCTCGACCCCCGCCAGGCCCGGGGACGCCTGGTTCTCACCGCGTTGACAACGCTCCTGGGAACCCTCGCCGTTGCGCATGACTACGGCTGGGTGCTGCGCGGTCTTTCCGCCTTTGATGCGGGTGTGCTGACCATGCTAATCTTCGACTTCATTATCATCTTGAGTTCGCCCGCCGACATGATTCGTCGGCGAGCCGCTGCGGAGGACCCTGGCCGCACTTTAATTTGGATTATAGTTCTGCTCGGAAGTGCGGTTGGCCTGTTTGCCGCCGCCTACGTGTTGCGACGAGCACATAGTTTGGCGCCGGAAAGTCCGGTCTATGCCTGTGTCCTTAGTCTGACGGCGGTCATCAGCGCCTGGCTTCTAACCAATGCTTCGTTTACGTTGCGCTACGCGCACTTGTATTTTCGCGACGATGGTTCCGGGGAAGGAGGCCTACAATTTCCCGGCGATGAAGTTCCGGACGCCCTGGATTTCGCCTATTTTGCGTTTACCGTCGGGATGTGCTTTCAAGTTTCCGACGTCGTAGTCACAAATAAGCCGATTCGGAGGTCCGTGCTCATGCACTCGGTCCTGTCTTTTGCGTACAACACGATAATCCTAGGCATGGCGCTGAATTTATTCTTCGGAATGCTGGGGTAGCGAAGAACTCAACAGACCGGCAAAAATCAGGTACGCAAAAACTTTAGAAAAGTCGGCAATATCCAGCCAACACGGATCATGCGCCAAGCAAGATTAAGTTCATGCATAAAAATCCGGAATCATGCGGGTTGCTTCGATGACACTTTGCGGATCGAAGTCCGGTGACTTTTCCAGTTTTCTTCTCAATCGAGAAGCCGGCGTAAGTCCGGATTGAACCAAACGGATTAGCGGCAAAAGGAAGCGACTCTCGTCGGACCCGGCCGGGTTGCAGCGGGCTCTGCGTTTGAGGCCTTCGTCGGCTATGGTCAGTACGTCCTCAGCCCACTCACGAAGCGACCGACCTCCAACCGTAGCGAGAAGACCCGAGCGCACCAGCTCAGGCCGGGCAGCCTTCATTTCCTCATACGTCAGTGAATGCGTGAGCCAATCCGCGCGTTCAAGGGCCGTGTCATCATAACCAATCGCGGTCCATAGAGCTGGCACTGCCAATAGCGTGTCCATTGGCTGCGCGTCACAACAGCGGACTTCAATTGTCTTTTTTAGCCGCACCTCGGGGAACAGGGTATTGAGGTGCAGTACCCAATCATCGAAGGTTGCTCGATGGCCATTGAAGCCATCTTGCATGAAACTGCGAAATGTTTGTCCAGTATTGGCAATCACCAAGCCAGAACGCTTGAACAAGAACATGCCTGCGTCAAGGGCCCAATCTACGTAGGTTTCATAACGTGGATTCGGGGATGTCCACAGCGATTCGATTAGACCGGACCGGGCTGGGTCCATGCGCAGCCACACATCACCGCGCAGGCTTTGCCAGGATGAAAGACGCGATTCCGAAAGCGGCGAGTGAGCGGTCATCGCCTGAACGATGGGTGCCAGGCGCAGGAAGATCTTCGTCTTGCGAAGGGCGTCTGGCTCATCTTCGTAATCAAGATTAACCTGGATGGTTGCGGTGCGTTGCATCATGTCTAGCGCGCCGCTTCCTTGCATTGGCAGGTACTCTCGCATGATGCCGTAACGCGATTTCGGCACCCAGGGCAATTGATCACGACGGGCGAATGGGTGTAGGCCTATCGACAGCCAGTGAATTCCGAAAGGAATGCTTACCAATTCAAGTTCACGAACGTGGTGCTCCATTTCGGCGCAGGTTGCGTGAATATCAGGCAACGGTGCGCCGCTCAGTTCAAGTTGGGCACCTGGCTCAAGCGATATTGACGCTAGGCCCCTTTTCAATGCAATTGGCGGTCCGCCGGGCATCTCGGATTCCGGTGCCCAGCCAAATCGTGTGGCGAGTTTGGACATCACCGAAAGGACGCTCACCGGTCCAGAATAGGGAATGGCCTCGGGTGGCATCCCGACAACACCGAATTTTTCAGTCTCGGTTCCGATGAGCCAATTGGTTCGAGGTTGTTGGGATTCCTCAAAGATGCTGACAAGGTCGGCCACGCTGTGAACGAGGCGCGATGATGAACCGGTCATCGACGGGATCTGCATCTGAGGTTCCATGCGACACCTGTGTGTAGAACCTCGCCTGCTGATCCACCAGTCTGGCTAAAAACCAGGGGGAGAATGGTCCAGCTCCGTATCAGAGCGCGTCATGGGCAGGGAGGGATGTACGATTCCCAACGCCCGAGCCAGTGCCGCCGTATGGGCTTCCGTGGTGCCTGCCCCCCCACCAATTATCCGAGCCCCATGAAGATCGAGGTCCAGAGCCCGCTCAGCCCAACTGAGCGGCAAGGACTCAACGTCTGGAAAACCTCGGACGCTCTCTGAGCTGGCTGCCAGCAGGACACCGGCAAATAGCCCTGCTGCAGTGATCGATGCCTGTGCCCGGTCCAATAGTTCAATTCCCAGGTCAATTGAGGGGACTTCAAAAATCACCGCAGATGCGCCTGCCTCTTCCAATCCTTCGATTAGTGGACTCACTGGTCCTAAATTGCTCACGTCCCCGGATGCTCGGCATTCGATAACAGCCCAAGTGGGCAAGTCCGTGGATGCGCCCGCAACGACTGCTGCCATAAGGCCTAGGTGCGAGCCCTGGCCCCGGGCAATCAAAAGTTCGCACCCGGCCGCGGCGAGGCGTTCTGCGTGTTCGACGAGCTCTTCGTGCAGTCGATCGGCGGCAACCGGAGAAACCATGTCGCTGCCCAGCAGGCCTGCAATTGCGAGCGGCTTTACCGACTCAGAAGCCGCGTTCAACGCCAGCTCAACCGCTAGGCCCGTCAGCATCGCAGCCCGGTGCTGCATGCCGACCTCCGCTAAGGCACGCGGTGTCGTGTCGGCCGTTAGCGCACACAGTACGTCGACGCGGCAGGTGGCCTCCGCTCGATAGTGCCCGAGAACATCCTCGGGAGCTCGGCGCAGCAACAGGCCTAGGGATCCAGGAGTATCCAAATAAACCCCTTGAGCTCTGAAGCTAGCGCCAACATCCGCGCCGACCACCAACGGGCGACCTTGAACCAAGCGGTGGCGAATTTGTTCGTAGCTCATCGCGATTGGGAATGTCCTAAACTTCGATACGGCCCGGGACACTGACGCATAACTGCGTTTGCGTCCAGTCTTGCTAGTGGATCCCAATTCCACGATAAAGCAGAATTGCAGTCAAAATTAGTCCTATTGCGATGACAGCCCCGCTGACAACCGAGGCGGGTACGCGCCGCGCCAATCTCGCGCCGAGGTAGCCACCCCCAATTGAGCCAATTGCCATGACGCCCGCGGCCGGCAGATTTGCCGTGCCCCTGATAATGAACAGGCCGGCCGCTGCGCCGTTCACAATGCTAGCCAGCACAGTCTTTCTGGCGTTCCTCGTGTGAATATCCATCGGCATCAGCAAGCTGAGCGTGGCCAAGGTGATGATGCCGATGCAACGAATTCGGATACTGGACCGAATTGGGCCTGAGTCCAAGGATGGTTCACCCAGCGCCCCCGGGCCTTGACCATTTCGCAAGTCACCCACCCCTTAGCGCCGAGGGTCCCGCTCGGCTCGCGACGATTTCCGCCAAGTTCCGAAGGAAACTCTGCAATCCAGCTTGACCGCTACACGTCAGAACTGCCCAAATAGGGCCCGCACCTGCCGGGAGCCGAACAACATGGTCGATTTGGGCACAACAAGCGTACTCGTTGCTGACGATGAACCTAGCACTCGAGCAATGGTTGCACGTCATTTGCGATCCATCGGATACAAAGTGGTTGAGGCCGTTGATGGTGACGAAGCATTCTCTCTAGCGCTCGAACATCTACCCGATCTCGTCGTTCTCGACGTGATGATGCCGGGTATGAGTGGCTGGGAGGTGTGCCGGCGCATTCGTGAAACGGTGTCACTTGCGCATACCGGTGTGGTCATGTTGACGGGCATTGGTGAATCGCTCAACGAGATTACCTCGCCTCTGTATGGGGCGGATGCCTACTTGGACAAACCCTTCGAATTTGCGGTGCTCGATCGCACATTAGCCGAAACATTGGAGGGCCGCCGTGATCATATCGGAAGGCCCGACGGCGCAGATGTCGAGATTGTGCAAACCATGGGACAAGACGAAGATGTGAGTGATGCGCCGCCCGCAAAGCGCAAGCGCTCGCGGCGCAGCGCTGCATCGAATTCCGATGGATCGGGTTTGTATTCGGATCGAGAATTCGAACCCTTGGACGTGCCGGAAAAACCCATCAAGAAAAGGGGCCGCCAGGCAAGCAAAGCGGTTGAGTCGGAGTCGGCCGAAGATGCAGAGCCGATTACCAACAAGCCGCGCGCCCGACGCAAGGCGGTCGCTTCAGGCGTTTCAGAAGCAGTGGCCAAGGGCGAAGTCCCGGCCCCGACCCAGGCCACAGCCAAGCAAGCAAAAGCCAAGCAGGGCAAGCTAGCCAAGTCAGGCGCATCGAAGAAGAAGGCTGCAAAGAAGGCCTCCGGCGCCAAGCCCACCGCAAAAACCGCCAAGAGTTCGAGTTCCCGAAAAGGCAAGCAAGCCTCATCTGCCGGCAAGAAAAAGTCCGCCAAGAAAGCTAGGTCACCAGCCAAAAAGGTGCCCCGCAAGGCCGTGGCCAAGGCGAAGTCCAAAGGCAAAAAGGTCAAGGCGGTTCGTCTGCCCAAGAAGACCAAGAGCGTTGCAAAGAAAGCTGCAGCCAAAAAGACCCCGGCGAAATCGGCAAAATCCGGAAAGAAACCGACCAAGGGTAAGGCAAAGAAGAAAGCCAAGCGCTAGCGATCAGCGCAGGCCGACACCCAAGGCTAGTCGCAGTGGCGACAGTCATCTTGCGAGTCATTCGCAACGGCTGGTAACGTTGGGCAAGTGGATGTAATTGAGGCTAACTTAGGCGCGGTTTCCCTCTTCGCGCAGCTCCGACCTGATGAAGTTGGTCGGCTTGCGCGACGGTTCGAGCGCCTTAGCGTAAAGCTCGGCAAACCCTGTGAGTTTCGGGCAACGCCGGAACAAACTCGGTTGATTGTGGTCATCTCCGGGATAATTGACGCAGTTATTGACGATCCGGTGGGTGAAGTGCACGTGCGGTTGCGCCCCGGCGATCGGTACGGAGACGCCATGCTCCTGACGGGCAATTCGCAAGGTGTACGCCTGACGGCCCTCACCCCTTGTGAAATTGCTGTTCTCGCTCGAGAGGGGCTCGAACAAATCCTCGCGGAGTTTCCCGCGGTGGCGTTGCCCTTGGCGGTGGAATTGGCCTCGGAACTGCGCACCAGAGATGACCAGGTTCGGCAAGTGGCTGAGCTGCGATTATCTGGACACAATCCGACACAGATTGAGATTGAACTCCGGCGACTGCGGCAAGTCCTCGCAGTGCGCAGCGCGAGCGTAAGACGTCCTTCGACAGGCGGACTGTTTCGTCGTCTAGTCATCGATCAAGGGGCGGAGCCTCCATTTTGGATGCTCTCGGGATTCGTTGCCGGCCTGGCCGGGGCGCGGCTGATTGTGCACTTGATCCTCAAATATAGGTTGGAAAAGCAACTCTTTGCCTTGGTCGCTGGCCATGATCCCAATCCAATTCACATTCACCACTTCAACTACGGGCTTATCCTGGTAGGGACGTCTGGTCTGTTGGCACTGTCACCCTACGGCAGGCGGTCGCTCCGATTGCTGTCTTTGCTGTTTGGTCTTGGCGCTGGTCTAATATTCGATGAATTTGCACTTTTTTGGAATCTCAACCCTGACTATGCGCAAGGTCTTAGCCTGATATCGGCAGCCATTGCGTTCATGGTCCTGGTACAGCTGGCTTTCTTTCGTCGGTTTTGGGTCGCTGTGCTTGGGCGTACGCTTCAAAGGATTCGGGGCGAATGAATCCGACTGACAAACTTGCGGTCCTGCGTAGCGTGAGTTTCCTCTCGGCCCTGGACGAGGCATCGCTCGCAGAGATTGCAGGGCGCGCGCGCGTGCAACATTATTTTGCTAATAAGCGCATTGTTTCCGAACTGGAATTTGGGACAGAAATCTACGTAATTGCCCAGGGTGAAGCCGAGGTGTCCGTATATCCATTGTCTGGTGCGCGGCAAGTACTGTGCACAATTGGGCCCGGTGCGACATTTGGAGAGATGGCCTCACTCACGGGTGAACTGCGCTCTGCTACGGTGAGGGCAGTTACGGCTGTCGATGTTCTTGTGATATCCGATCGGGTTTTCGACAGACTTAGAGTCCAGCGACCCGAAGTCGTCGTGTCGCTTTTGCGAGTGCTGGCGCAACGTCTATTGGAAGCCGAGCAAACCCTCCAGTCGTTGCTGGCGGGAAATGGCAGCATTCCCGCCATTGTCAAACCCAGGTCGACTCGCAGCACGCTGGCCTTGCTCTGGCGGGAACTCGTGGTGAATCATGAAAAAGATCTGGCATTTTTGACGTTGTTGGCCTTCGTTGCAGCGCTTGTCTTGGTTCGCATAGCGGTGTTCTTGTCCTTCACTTTTGACTATGCACCCCGCGACGTATTACGGGCGGCCTATGTTTCGGGCTTCGGCTTGGTGATACTGAGCGCTTGTGTGGCTTTACTCACGTTTCGACCCGCTTGGCGCCGCGCCGTATCTCTGGCCTTCGGAGTTGGCGCCGCGCTTATTATCAATGAGCTAGGCGTGACGTGGCTTTTGATATCTTTTTCAAGGACATCAAGACTCCGGATCCAACGCTAGCCTTCAACGTGGAGCGTCTATACCGGCGAACGGAGCCGATTCGTGCCATGATGATAGGTCTAGTCGTGCTGGTGCAAGCCGTGTACCTGAAATCGTTTTATGCTCGCGCTTGGTACCTGATAAAAATGCGGTTGCGTCGAGCTTTGCGCGCCCCCTAGACTCAGAGCTGTGCCTCGGGCCTCGGTAAAATGCCCAAGTAACCTTGAGATGCGTTACGCGGCCTATCAATCATCTGGTTTCACTCGACGTTCCTGTTTCTTTTCCGAATTGTGCCGCTTGTTACGCAGTCGGGCGGCTCGTGACGCAGCTGATGGCTTAGTCTTTCGCCGCTTGCGCGGCACTACCAGCGCCTTCTGAATATACTCGACCAACAAGGCTCGCGCTTGCTCTAGGTTCTGACGTTGAGTGCGGGCGGTCTGGCAAGTAATGACAACCTTGCCTTCAGCGTCCAGGCTTCCAAAGACCAGCCGACGTAGGCGTGACTTGACAGAGTCAGCCAGCGACTGCGATTGGAACAAGTCGAACCTAAGTTCCACCTTAGTTGCAACCTTGTTAACGTTTTGTCCCCCAGGGCCTGAAGCACGCACCGCCCTCCACCGCAGCTCAGCGGCAGGAATTGTCAGGTTAGTAGTGACTGGCAAATCTTGCACGATTGGGGTCAGATTATCCCGAATCCGAGGACCTTCACAATTCTTAACGTGATTCGAAGGCTGTTCTTTACAGAGCTGCTGCAAGTTTAGTTCGTTGACGCGCCGCATTCCCGTTTTGCAGTGCGCTTGTGAAGCAAAGGACCATTACCATGTCACACATCATTTTCGGAACCGTATTACTATTATTGGCCGGGCTATTTGCGGTCAAACGCCATCACTGCTCTAGGCACCACCGCTGGCGCCGTCTGTTCCGGTCTCTTGACGCCACTGCAGCTCAAGAGCGGGCGCTCAGGGAACTAATCCATTCCGCCCGCGATCAGTTGCAGCAACTGCATCTCGACGGTCGGGCCTTGCGGCAGGAGGTTGGAGACGTGGTGCGAGCGGACCAATTTGACAAAAGCCATCTTGCCGGCACCGAGGCGAAAATCGGCGAGAAGTTTCGCCAAGCTGCCGAGGTTGTCCGCAGTACCCTCGAACAGATGCACGAAATTCTCGACGGGCGCCAGCGCGCGAAGGTCGCGGACTGGCTAACGTCGGGTCATCACTGCTATAGTTATTCGCGTCGCATATGACCGTCCGAGCCCTCATCGTAGACGACGACCGACGCCTGTTCGACTTGCTTTGCGACTACCTGGGTCAGAACGATATTCGAGCTACCTGGGCCAAAGATGGCACAACCGCGCTCTCAATCCTTTCCCAAGGAGCATTCGACGCCGTGTTATTGGACGTCATGATGCCGGGCATGGACGGTTTGGCGACACTCCGAGAAATTCGGCGCCTTTCGACGATTCCGGTACTGATGTTGACTGCCAAAGGCGACGAGACTGATCGAGTGGTTGGGCTCGAGCTGGGAGCGGATGACTACCTGCCCAAACCTTTTAGTCCACGGGAACTCTTGGCCCGCCTGCGCGCGGTTTTGCGCCGGACCCAAGCCGCGGAGGGCAAGAGAATTAATCTCGGAGCATTGCGCGTGGACGTTGAAGCTCGCTCAGTGCGAATCGATGATGTTACAATTGAGCTTACCGGACTTGAATTCGATATTTTGGTGGCGCTGGCGCGAAGGGCTGGACGAGTGGTTCCGCGAACGGTTCTGCTTGAGCTAGCTGGTCGCAATGACGTCACCGTTAATGATAGAACCGTGGACGTGCATGTTTCCCACTTGCGCAGGAAGTTGGGTGATGACCCGCCCAAGTTGATTCGAACGGTGAGGGGTGTGGGCTACCAAGTGGTGAAGGATGAGGCATGAATCGCTATTGGCCCAGGCGGCGCTACGTTCATTTACGCCACAGAATATTCGCGGCTATCGTGGTCTCAATTTTAGTCACGGCCGGCTGCGTTGTGCTAGCTACTCATCTCTTTGCCAGTGGCGGCTATCGAGGCGAGCTTTCAAGTGTGGAAAGCTTTGTGAGTGCACGATTCGTCGATGTCTGGGACAACGCTCAGCGTCGTGAGCGACTGGCCGGCGAGATTGAGTCGAGCTTCGGTGTTTCATTGATAATGCGCGACACCGCTGGTCGGCTTATTTCGGTGATGCGCGCAGCTGTGCTAGGCCAGACTATCGACTCAAAATTGACGGCGCACAGGGAAGCCTCGGCACGCTGGCGCTTTGTTGGCACCGCGCGCCCCGACACGGCGCAGTGGCTGCGATTGGTCTCGTCGTCGGTGCGGCCGTATTGTGGATGTTCTCGGGAAGAATCGCACGACGCTTGGCGCGCCCGATCGACGAACTATTGCGCGTGACCCGCGAAATGGGGAGGGCAACCTGGCGGCGCGAATGAAGTTGCGTCGTCATCATCGGGACGAGGTCGGTGAGATTGCTGAAGCCGTCAATGACATGGCCGTGCGCATTGAGCGCCAATTGTCGGGTCAACGCGAGCTCATGGCGGCCGTATCTCACGAAACTCGAACACCGCTGGCGCGCCTGCGGGTGCTCGTCGAGCTCGAACGGTCCAAGCCTGAAGACCCGAAACGACTCGACGCAATCGAAGCCGAGCTTATCGAGATTGACAGCCTGGTAGGGCAATTATTGGCCCGATCGAGGCTCGACTTTAGCGCTTTGGACCAGCGACACCTGGATCGGCGGATCTTGCCCGCGCCGCGCTGGTGCGAGCAGGGCTTCCGACTGAATTGTTGATTGATCGAAGTGATGCCGCGTTGGTGTTGGTTGACCCGAGCCTGATCGCGAGGGCGCTGGCCAATTTAATCGAGAACGCTGAGCGGCATGGCGAAGGTCTTACGGAATTGGCGACCTATAGTGACCAGAACTGGGTGGTTTTTGCAGCGCGGGATAGCGGTTCCGGGTTTGCGAGTGACGTTGTGCCGCGATTGTTCACACCCTTCGAACGTGGCGGCGAAAAAGCTGGGCTCGGGCTCGGTTTGGCGTTGGTTGAACGCATTGCCAGGGCGATGGGGGCAGTGATTTGCCGTACCTCGCGACGGCGGTGGAGCTTCAGTTG
>CAWIGY010000123.1:0-9902 GCA_963835565.1 uncultured delta proteobacterium | reverse complement strand
CACGTTAGTGTTTCGCTGCTAACCCGCAAGTTCGTTCTGATGTTTTGATTGCGTTGGCTTTGGGGCCCCTGCCCCAAAACTAGCTTTCTGAGAAATTGACTCAGACGGCACGAATTTCTCGCATTAAATCGCTAACCCCCTAGCCAGGATATGTGCACCTCAACCGTTGGACGGCAGCCAATTGCGTCGGCAAACGCGCGGCGCACAACTCGACGCACGTCTTCTTCCATGTCAAGGCCACAGCGCCGCGCTTCGTCCACCGTGCGCACCACATTGGCAGCGACTGAGCGGAGCGTAACCGTTCGTTCGTCATTCAGTGGCACGCCGCGCGTGGACACCCTTGGCGGCAACACCAACTTGCCCGACGCATCCAATAGCAGCGTTATCAGGGCCACTCCGTTGCGACCCAATTCCGTGCGTTCAGTAAATTCATCATCGTTGAGGATGCTGCCACCCACCGCGACCGCAGTTTTTCCGTGCGGAACTGCCACATCATGTTCCAAACGCGAATCACTAACCAAAACGGCGCGCCCATTTTCAACCACGCGAACACCTGGCACACCAGCGTCACGTGCCAGTTCGGCATGTCGCATCAGGTGGTGGAGCGTCCCGTGAATCGGCACGAAATTGCGTGGCCGCAATAGCTCGATCATACGCTGTTGTTCGGCGTGACTAGCATGACCACTCGAATGCACATGCGGGTCACTGAACTGCGTGTGAACGCGCGCACCACGCCGCAACAGGTCACACAGCAGCGCTTGTACGGCTCGTTCATAACCTGGAATAGTGCGACTCGACATAATCACCGTATCGCCGGTTTCAATATCGAGCCATCGGTGCGTGCCCTGCGCGATTCGATACATGGCCGACGCGCGCTCGGCTTGTGTTCCTCCCGCCAACACCAGCACGTGATCGCGAGGAAAAGAGCGAAGTTGTTCGGGAGCAATCATTAAATGGCTCGGCCAATCAAGGCGCCCGATCTCGTGAGCCACTTGTACATGCGCAGTCAGGCTACGGCCCAAGAGCACAATTTTGCGGCCAGCTTGTTGAGCGATTCGCCCGAGGGCTGCGAGCCGCTGCAGATTGCTAGCGAACAAGGCTACTATCACGCGGTAGGGCGCCTCAACAATGAGACGCTCCAAAGTCTCTCCCACTTCGCGCTCCGAACTGACGCGCTGCAAGCAATCGACATTAGTGCTGTCGCTTAGTAGCAAAGAGACCCCCGCATCCCCGAGTTCGGCGAGCCTGCACTCATCGGTCGGTTCACTGTCGGGGGGATCCGGATCTAAGTCAAAATCACCCGTGTGCACAATAACGCCGGCTCGCGTGTGGATAGCCAGAGCCGTTGCATCGATAATCGAATGAGCGACGCGGACTGGTTCAACACGGAAGGGTCCCACGGCATAGCTGAGCTTTGGCTCAGACAGGCGCAAGTTGACGGCGTCGAGCTCGAAGTCGTGCTCAACCAACCGACGCTTGACCAGACCGAGTGCATGGCTCGGCCCCCAAACGGGCACGTCCAGCTCTGACAGCAGATACGGAATCGCTCCGATATGATCTTCGTGACCGTGCGTCAGTACAACACCGACAACGCGGTGAGCTTGCTCAGTCAAATATGAAAAATCGGGCCTTAGTACATCGATGCCCCAGTCGTCGTTCGGAAAGGACGTGCCGCAATCAACCAATAAGATGCCGTCCGACTGTTCGATTGCCAGGCAGTTCATTCCAATTTCGCCCAGGCCGCCAAGCGGCACTATGCGAACGGATTGAGTATCCAGTGAATCGAACATGGGACGGTTACTTTGCCCGAGTCGTCGAATGGAAGCTAGCCCGATAAGGGTTCGTGAGGATAAATCCCCCCATTGCTGGCCAATAGATCCGCCGGATGTCGTCAGCCTCTGCAGGGGTCGAGGTATGCCTCGACCCCCATCTTTCTCATGCTAGGGAAAACCATTCTGACTTAGAAGGCAAGACGATGAGCCAAACTAGAACGGTATTGCCCGAGGAAGCTCACACGCTGCTAAAGGAAGGCTTCTCATACATTGACGTCCGGAACGATTTTGAGTTTGAGCAGGGCCACCCAGCGGGAGCCTTCAATGTGCCACTCATCATCCAGACTGATTTTGGTCCCGAGCCGAATGAGTCATTTCTAGACGTAGTCAAGAAGCACTTCACGACGGACGCTAAACTCGTGATTGGATGCGCAACTGGTGTCCGTTCCAGCAAAGCCACTCGATTGTTGGCTGATGCCGGCTACACGAATATCGTAGACCAAAAGGCTGGATTTAACGGTTGCAGGGATCCCTTTGGTAGAAAATCACTGGGCTGGCGTGATTGCGGGTTGCCGGTTGAAAAAGGACAGCCGGAGGGCAGAAACTACGAAGCATTGCAACAGTGAACCAAGACTTAGCCCAACTTCCGCAGTTAGAGGCATTGGTTGCTGTAATTTCAATGGGTTAGCCGCGAAAGTTGTCACTACATCCCGATGGCCGATGTCGCTGGGCGCAGGCGTTCTGGCAGGCGCAATCCCAGTCGTTCCAATAAGTGAGACGAAGCCTTGTCAGGTCTGACGTCCGATGGTGCTTAGTTGGCTACGTGAAGACGCAGGAGTCGGCACCGACGGCGTGGTTTAAGCGTCACCTCCCCGTGCAATCCGCCGCAGTTGTGTCCGGGCATGCTAGCAACTCATCCACCGAAAACTGCGGGGAGTATACGGGCGCCGCCTTGGAATCGCCGCGCACTCTGATTCTGACTTTGCCAGCTTGCCGTAGGTAATTCCACTCTGGCTCCGAGGGAGTAAATAATGTGGACCAGATGAACCCGCTGTTATCGCGTCGGCGCACTCGCGTCTGAAAGTCGAGGCCTTGATCGTCGATGCTAACACTGGGATCACATTGAAGCGCATGACCGTTGACCGTGCAGGCCGGTAGCGGCTGCTCAGACTCGGCACTGACCAGCTCGACCCAGGGCTCACCATCGGGATTGCTCAATGTGACACGACCGGGGCCGGCGTCGCACCAATTGAAGCAAATCGAGGGTCGCTCAAGGGACAATTGTATTTCGCACAAATCGACCGCACCGCGGCCGGCAATTCGAGAAAGTTCTGGACCATCAGGCGTAGCCAGGCGTACACGGGCAGGCCCAAATTCAAACTGCACATTGACGACTGCGTCAATCGGCGGCTGCCCTTTTGCAATCCACTTGTCGGCATCTTGACCCATCATCGATCTTGTAAGAATCTCGAGGCGCTCCGCGATATATTCGGCGCTTAGCGGCCCATAAAGGGTGGACGCGCCTTCGTAGAATTGCAAATTGTATTCAGAACGAGTCGTGACGTATTGCATGTACGCATTGGCGAGACCCGCTACGACGAAATGGGCCGGCAATTTGGCCTTGGCCTCTACCACCTGCTCGACTCTGCGGTTTACCGCAAAGCCCGCATGCACAGTAAGCTCGGCGGGGACGAACGACAGCCAGGTGTCATCAAAATGAACCAGGCCGAAGGACACATGCTCCGGATAACGTTTCGGGCCCCTACCCAAGATAATATCCTGAAAGCCGCCCAGCATTTTGGCCTTGGGTGCTTGGCAATCTTCTCGAGCTGGATCCCGATCGGGCACCTTGGGAAAAATGGCGTCCGTGCTGGCTAAATGGTCACTCGCGCCATGTCCAGTAGCAACGCCGAGCTCGCCCTTGGCGCAGAGGCTCGCCCCGTGCAGCAGGCAAGCGCCGGGCAAATCAGCCTCAATATACCTGGATTCAATCACGACTTTGTCGCGATAAGGGACTTTGACCTGTACCGCTGCGGTGGCACGATCCGCCAATTTGTTGCCCACTAAAATGGCTTCCTCAGTGTTGCCAACAGACCAGATCGGCGAGACGTCGCCTTCATTGGTGTTGACGATCCCTACCAGTGGGTCAAAGTCTGGGAGATTGGGACAGCGCAATTGACCCTTGGCTGAAGCCGAGCAGCGCGGATCAAGTCGGGCACGCACCGGGCGCAGTTTTGCTTCCAGCATACGCGAGGTGACCCCGAATACATCCGCGCCAATCAGTCGATTTGAAGCGGGCAACACGGTTGGATGCATCGCGAAAAAGACCAGCCAGCCCAAGGGTCCCACGTCGACGCCGGTCCCTGGGGTCGTTTCTTCAATCTGCAGAACATCCAGCGCCGGATCGACGGCGCGCTCTTCGTCAGATAACTTGTCCCTCGGGTCAGGGCGAAATTTCGGCTCGAATCTGGGCGAATTGGACAAAAAGGCGGTCAGACTTCGATTGCGCGTCAGCTTCCAAGCGCTCTGATGCGCCCACCTGACCCGAACCGGGCGCCTTCGATTATACGCGTGTTCAATGCCTTCTGCGATGCGACCGGCGAGCATCTCCAGCATGGCCTCATCGAAGCCCGGCAATCGGGAACTGCCGGCTCCCCCGTAGGCTTCACTTTCAAAATAATGGGCGGGGCCCGCGTGCGTATGCGTGGCGGTAATCATGAGACGCGAACGCGGGAGGATCTCCTTGACCTTCTCAGAAACACGATGATGCAGCGCTGCACTAATGGCAGCGAGATCACAGGGCACTAGTGCGAGCGGCAACCCCGTCGTCTGCTTGAACACGAATACACGACAATAAATCCTCGACCAGTAACCGTCCGTCACCATTGCATCAGGTGCGTGTCCGAATGTCGATACACCGGGAGGCGGAGTCAGGTCGACTCGAGCTATGCCTGCCGTGAGCTCTTCGGGACCGCGCTGCTCATGACTTACCGGTGCCGTCATAACCCAAGGATGCGCAGATGCACATGAAAAAAGAACAGATAATACTACTGGGCCTCGTACTGCCCGGAACCAACCTGCCCGCCATGCTAAACTGGCGCTTCGACAACGGGGCACTTGGACTGTGTTATCCGAAGCTGAGGGTCGTTCCGCATTTAATTGTGTTGGATTTCAGGGTCCCTACCCTGAAATCAGCATTCTGCCAGCGTGAATCAATTGCCATTACACTCGCGCCTCAAAGTCATTTTCATGGCACCAATGTCGTGGAGACGTAAACTCGGATCGCGAGCATCGCTGTCGCTTCGAGTTGAAATTCTTGAGAACGCGACCAAAGTGTATTGAGCCCAAACTCAGGAACCAGCATCACGACTTCCTTGTCAGCAAGGTCGTTGCGCTCCCAGGGGTCGTGCTGAGCCGTGAGCCGTATGATGGGCGCCGCCAGTTTGGCCCCCAGTAGCGCGCCCGCGGGAATTTCATTGCCGTTTGACCCGCGAAAGAATCCGAGGCGCAGTGCGCCTTCCCAGCCAATGCCGCTGCCCCCGGCAATGGGAGCCCGGGAGTACCCGCCATACGCCGCGACGCGCCATTGATCCGCGCGAGTCTCAGGGCTGACCTGGCCCAGCAATGACTCTTCGACGCCTGCTATGGCGCTGTACTCACGCGGCAGGCGAGTTTGCGCCGAGAACGACGCCCCCACATGTTGACTGCGTGGCCCGGTCAACACCGACGTTGCCGTGGGTCCAAGCGTCAGCGAACAACCCAGCACGACCGCAGCAGAGAGCGCGCTTAGCACCCCTGACACAATCCGGAAAAGCGAATGGTCCGTCACTTGGACGCGAGATTAGTATAGGCGCGCCCGACGCGCCAGAGCTCCATCGACCAACACACGAGCTCAGCTTGGCTCGCCGAAGAGCCAATCGCAATCATCCGGTCCGCAGCGCAGCGCAACCGTTGAGCGACATTATGCAGATCCCCGTCGGGCCTTCTGCGAATTGCTTTGGGTTCATTGGCTTTTTCCCCGATGTCCCAAGTTGACATAATGACTGCCACTGTTTGAATGTGGGCTCCGATGGGATGTTGCTCCTCTCCACCAACCAGCGTGGCATTGTGCAGCGGGTGCGCGGACTCGAGCAGCTGCTTGGATAAGGCGTTCAGCCCCGTGAATCGCTGTTCGTCGGAACGTGCCTCGTCGATTTGACACGGGCCAGGTGGGGCGACACCGCATTCACTCCCGCGCGGAGTCAACGCTGCGGATCCGTTGCCAGCTGCACCACCGCCTCCACAAGACGCAACCCATGGCATAGCCAAGAACACGAAGGTGAGTACGAATCGCTTCATCAATCTCTCCCAGCCCACCCAAGAGAACTCTTTGCCGGTGACGGCGTCAAGGATAATCCGCCATCGAGACCAGTAGGTCCAAAGCGGGTCCAATTCGTTGACAAGCGCAGATAAGTGCGGTCGGTTCTGGCAATTATCGGCAGGCCTGGGATAATCATTTAAATGGCGGTGCCATCGAAAGTACCTCGCTGTCTGGGATCTTGGGTGGCCGTGCTTGGCACCGCTTGTCAATCCCACACTTTCACGGACCGTTCACAGTCGAACACGGTCCCTGCGACTCAACCGGGGCTTAGTGCGGTCTCCCCGCTGACGCCTGCGCCGCCGACCGTCGGACAGAACCTTACGTCACCATTCGACACGCCAGAAGCTCGCCAGCTTCGACTGCAATTAGTGGCGGATATTGTGTCGAGTAATCAAGTTCACAATGAGGGAGTGCTTCAGGCATTGCGCGACGTCCCTCGTCACCTTTTTACAACTAATGTTCCCCTAGAGCTCGCGTATGCGGATCACCCTGTGCCGATTGGCTACGGGCAAACGATATCGCAGCCGACCATCGTCGCCATGATGACTGACGCTTTGGAACTCACAGGCCATGAACGCGTGCTGGAAATTGGAACTGGCTCGGGCTATCAAGCCGCCATACTATCGTTGCTGGCACGCGAAGTCTTCTCGATTGAGCTACTTTCTGAACTCGGGCAAGCGGCGGCGCAAAGATTGGCAAGATTCGGCTATCGCAATGTACTTTTACGCATTGGCGATGGTTACGAAGGTTGGCCGGAAAAGGCACCCTTCGATCGGATTCTACTAACGGCAGCACCCCCCAGCGTGCCTCAAGTTCTCCTGGGTGAGCTTTCCGACAACGGAATCCTAGTGGCTCCCGTGGGCAGGGAACACAGCGCTCAAACTCTGTACCGATACCGCAAGCGGGCTGGTTTGATTGAAAAAGAGGACCTGGGAGGCGTGCGCTTTGTACCCATGGTCTCGGGTAAGAAGGCTCATTAGTCTCCGTACCTGGCCGGATTCCGCACGCGCGAAGCGCGCTTGCCGGCGTTAGTACTGGTTGGCTGCGAACCAATCTCCAACGGAAACACGATCTGACTCAATCTTCGCATTCGGTGTCCGTCGTCAGCTCAAGTTCATCAGGGGCAGAACAGACGCCAGCGACGACAACTGTTTCCCCGTCAGCACCCGACCCATCAATCCAAAGACCTTGGCAAGTCACGCTGACAACGGAACAATCGCATTCACCGCTTGCCAGGCGCACCACAACGTCCAAGGGCCCTGGTGGCTCCTGCGACGACCGACTCGAAGCAGCTCAGCGAAAAGGGTGCTTCGGCCGCCTCAGATCCCAACCTCGCGCTCGCGACGACTTCGTATCCCTGGCGCCGAACTGGCTGGATATTATTAGGCGCCGGGACAGCTGTTGGCTCGCTAGGTGCAGTCTTCATTCCAACTAGTTTGAACAGGATAAGAAGCGGTCGCCAGGCTCTGCTAGCGGCCTGCGACGTACAGCTAAACGACCCCGATTCATGCGCGCACGCAATGCCCGGGCGACAGCAAGACGCACAATTCGCATCGAATTCGATCGCCACCTGGAAAATGGTACGAACGACCGCCTGGATAGGTTTGGCTACTGGAGTCACGGCTGCGACCACCGGAGCCTCCATCCTTATTACCTCCAAACGCAAGCCAGCCGGTGTGCCGAGTATTCCGCAAGTCTCATTCGATCGACAGCACCTAACATTGTCCTACCAGGGAAGTTTTTAATTTGGACTCACCGTCACGGAGAGCCTGTTTTCGGATGGTACATCGCAATATGCGACAAGTGAATTCATGAGCTGCCCCGACGAAGACACTTTTACTCGAATGCAGGCAGGCCTGCTGAGCCCCAGTGAGCTCGTAACCATTCACCGTCACTTGGACATTTGTCCAGCTTGTCTTGAATTGGCGGGTGTCCTCGGGTGCCTTTACGACGCTGGGTCAGCGCCAGAAGGTACAGATGTCAGAAAGGAAAATGTCGCACAATCCACGCTACCGCGTCCTAAACATCCGAGCGCGGCTGTTGGCGTGGCATCGGAGTCGCGAGAGCAATTCTGGGAAAGTCTGGTCGCGTTAGTTTCGATAACCCTTGCGCATGCTTATTTCAGTTTGTCTATCGCGCCGATCGTTTGGCGAGCTTCAGGGGCAGCGGGTTCCCAAGACGTGATTGCAAATGTATTCGGGCAATTCGCGCCGATCGTGACGCTATACGTAAAGCTTTGGGGTCTTGTAGGCTTAGTTTGGGCCGGCGTGGGATGTTGGGGACTGCTGACAAGTCGGGGCTGGTGTCGTTGGGCAACTCGCAGTTACGCGGTCCTTTGCCTGCCGACAATCGTGCTAGCCCCACTTGGTCTCTGCGTGCTTCTTGCCTTCAGGCAGCCTCGAAATGAGTCGAGAAATTCGCATCGTCGTCGGACGTAAGTCAAATCTTTTCGGGTCGGCACGCTGGCCGAGACGGGTGGCCCGCGCCGGATATTCCATGAAAAACCTCAGTTGACCTGAGGAATTTCATGCTATAAGTTTACTGTGATCGACAGGGCAGCGTATGTCACTCTGCTACGGCAGGCTCTCGCGCGAACCCCGGTCGTATCGCTGCTCGGGCCTCGTCAGGTGGGTAAGTCAACCTTGGCCCGTGCAGTCTCCAGCAGCCGCAAAGCGACATTCTTCGATCTGGAAAGGCCCGCCGATCTTGCCCGGCTATCGGCGCCGATGCAGGCATTAGAACCACTTCGGGGTGTCGTCGTCATTGATGAGATCCAGCGGCTCCCGAAATTGTTTGAGATTCTTCGCGTCCTGGCGGACCGTCCCCGAAAGCCGGCAAAATTCCTCATTCTTGGTAGCGCGGATCCAGGGCTGGTGCGCGGCGTTTCAGAAAGCCTCGCTGGTCGAGTCAGTCATATTGACCTGGGCGGTTTTGACGTGACGGAGGTTGGCGCAAACCGCGTAGCGCGGTTGTGGCTCCGTGGCGGGTATCCTCGCTCATTTCTAAGCAAGTCGGACAGCGCCAGTCTGAGCTGGCGTCGCGACTACGTACGAGATTTCATTCAGCGCGACCTAAGCGAATTGGGCGTTACCATTCCCGCCGCCACCTTGGGGCGCTTCTGGAACATGATTGCGCACTTTCATAGCGGTATTTGGAACGCGGCGGAGTTTGCTCGATCTTTAGGCACCTCTGAAAACACGGCTCGCCACTATCTCGACATTCTCTCCGGAGCCTGGGCTGTCCGTACCCTGCACCCGTGGTTCGAGAATCTAGGCAAGCGGCAGGTGCGCTCCCCCAAAATCTATGTCCGGGACGCTGGGCTATTGCACGCGCTGCTCGGCCTCGAAACTCATGAGCAGCTCATGGGGCATCCGAAGGCCGGAGCATCGTGGGAGGGGTTTGTAGTCGAACAGGTTCTTACGCTTCTTCGAGTCCGCGAGGCGTACTTTTGGGGTACGCACCAGGGCGCTGAGCTCGATCTCATGATCACGCGCGGAGGTAAACGCTACGGGTTCGAGGTGAAGATGTCCGACGCTCCCACGGTGAGTAAGTCGATGAGGATTGCGCTCGACATCTCAAGCTGGCAAAGCTTTTCGTCGTCTTCCCCGGCCGGCAATCATATGCGCTCGATCGGCAGATTGAGGTACTATCGATACACGACCTGAAAACCCGCCTGGCAGCGTTGAAGTAAGGGTCAAATTACCGCATTCCCCTATCCCCGGATTGCCCTCCGACGGCGGTGAAATTACTCGCGAAATCCGCAACGCAAT
>CAWIGY010000122.1:0-10364 GCA_963835565.1 uncultured delta proteobacterium | reverse complement strand
CGACATTAAGGTGCACCGCCGCCGAGTTGCTGCTGCTGCTGGGGTGCGGGGCTCGCACCGGGCTACCAACGGGAAGTCTAACGAATGATGTACAATCGGGCGGCAGCAATCCAATGGCAGGCGGCGCAAATCCAACGGCGGGCGGTACCAATGGAACTCAACCGTATGTCGGTGGACACGAAGCCAGCGGTGGTCATGCTGGTGTCGGCGGTTTGCTAACGACCAGCGGTGGTGCCAACAGTACCGGCGGAGTCAGTCAGGCAATTGGCGGCATCGGGACCGGCGGCGCCGTCACCGTACCGCAAGCGTTGGCTGTCTCGGCAGGCGTTCATTACACCTGTGCACTGTTGAGTGATGGCACGGTAAAATGTTGGGGTTCGAACGACTCAGGTCAGCTCGGAAATAACACAACTACGGACAGTACCCACCCCTCTCTTGTGTTGGGGCTGAAGTCAGCCGCTGCAATTGCGTCGGGCGATCAGCATACTTGTGCGTTGTTGAGCGAGGGCACGGTCTATTGCTGGGGCGACAATTACTATGGAGAATTGGGCAACGGCACAACGGCAAGCAGCGCCGTGCCAGTTCCTGTTTATGGTATTACCAGCGCAGCCTCGATTTCCGCCGGATATCGTCACACTTGTGCGTTATTGCAAGACCATTCCGCTTGGTGTTGGGGGGACAATAGTGACGATCAATTGGGGGTCGATTACTTATCGCTTTACAGCTCCAGTACGCCCATCGAGATCACCACTCAATACAACGGTGTCGCCGCCCCGGACGCAGGCCACGCACATACCTGTGCAATTCCACAATTGAGTGGCGGTGCGGTGACTTGTTGGGGCTCATACTCGTATTGGAAATTGGGTGACTCTTCCTTGCTCGGAGATTCCTATGTGCCGATAACCGTGATTGGCGTAACATCCGCAAGCGCGCTTGCCGTCGGAGATCAACACAATTGCGCTTTGATTAGTCTCGGCCCTACCGGGGGAGTCGTTCGTTGTTGAGATCGGGATCATTATGGTCAACTTGGAACCGGATCACCCGCTGACAAAGAGTTGGCAGCCAATGTGTTTGGCATTTCATCCGCGATCGCCATATCGGCCTCCGACCACAGCTGCGCCCTGCTCTACGGTGGAGACGTGCAGTGTTGGGGATTCAATAGCTCAGGCCAATTAGGCAACGGAACGATGACGGACAGCCCCACGCCTGTTTCCGTGGTCGATCTTGATAATGTTAGTTCATTTTCCGCCGGCTACGTGCATACCTGCGCGCTGCTAAACAATGCCCAAGTCAAGTGCTGGGGCGACAATTACTATGGCGAATTGGGCGACGGCACCACTACGAACAGCACCGTGCCGGTGATGGTTAATGAGCTGTAATTGGGCGGGGCCTTACCCGCCTTGAGTGCAGTTTCGAGTCACCAACGCGCCAGTGGCTGGGCATGTGCAAGTGTACGTGATGGTTATGCCCTGACCAACGTTCCAAACGTACGTGCAAGGATCCGAGCCCGCTGTGCAAAGAGACGCAGCTGGGGCTAATGCGGACGGGCTGTCAGCACACGCAGCTGGGGTCGTGCCGGAAGTACCAGCAGTGCCCGTGAGACCACCGGTTGCCGGAGGCATCCCACCCGTCGCCGGCGCTCCACCCGTTGCCGGCGGTGCTCCACCGGTTGCCGGTGGCGATCCCCCTGTTGCCGGCGGTGCCCCACCGGTTGCTGGAGGCGATCCGCCGGTGGCTACTCCTGTGTCGCCAGCGGCTGCCGAGGTTCCGCCCTCGGAAGTTGCCCCGCCAGCGGTACTAGTTCCGCCATTGTTCGTGGCGCCGCCGCCCGGTGTAGTGCCGCCCGTGGCCGTCGCACCAGCGGCAGCTTTCCCACCGGTTCCAGCAGATTTCCCACCAGTGGCTGCGAGACCACCCGTGCCGGCCTTGCCGCCGGTGGCCGCCGCGCCACCGGTGCCGAGCAGTGGCGTGCAATCAGCTGGAGTGACCGTTGCATCGCAACAGACGCCATTAGTGCATGTCAAGAGGGTGCCGTTGAGCGTTGAGCAAAGGGTGGAAGCATAGCAGGCACAACCACGAGAACCTGTGGGGCAGGTACTATTGACCTGTCCACCGGTTGCGGCAGGGGTAGTGCTGAGTTTGCCGCCTGTGCCTGCCAACTTGCCGCCTGTGCCGGTGGTGGTGCCAGGTCGCCCACCGGTGGTAGCTCTACCGCCGGCTCCGCCCACGGTACCGCTGGTGTTACCTGTGGCGACTACTACTCCGCCCGCGTTCGCGAAATCGCTATTGTTGTCACCGTTGCTTCCGCAACCGGCGATGAGCACTATCGCGGTACTTACACCGATGGCCCAGTAATTGTTACGGTTGCGAAGTCTAGCGGACAGTGCTCGAGACATTTTAATCTACCCTTTCTTTACCTAATAACAGCTGGGTGGCTGCCTCTCCCTGATGCGACGACACCGAGGCGCTGTGCTCGGAATGCTGTGTGCCGCCCCGTGAACAAAAGCTCACCAGCTGCTCACAGTCCCCACCCGGCGGTCTAGCACATTTGGGAATGGTCGGGCACACCCATCGGAAGCCCATAACGGCTTAGTATCAAGCGATTCGCCGCCTCTGTCCAGCATCTATTTGGCCTATTCGCGAAAGCGGCCGAATACGCAAACGATTCAAGAGCCCCAATATGCCACCTTTCGGCAGCGTCGGAGCCGGTCAACAGCACGGTAAAATTCCAATGCTCAGATTCCTCTGCCGAAAGGAATCCAGCGTTCGACCGTGGTACTTTGCCCGGCCGTGGGGTGTCGCTTGCGCTGCCTGTTGTTGTTGGGCCTGATCACCCTGGCTGCCTTTGGGCTCGTTACCGAGCGAATGCCGCGTTGACTCACAGCTACCAATCATTCACTCACAGAGTTTTCAGAATTGCGCGCCCGGGCAATCGTTAATGCAATCGCACGCAATCCTCATCCGGTCGGATCGCGTGGCCACGAGGCGATCCGGGAATATCTCCGTTCCGAGTTGATTCGCCTAGGACTCACAGTCAGCGAGCAGCGCTCGAGTGCAGCCCAACGTTACGCAGGTTCTGAGAATAGCGCGGCCGTTCGCAACCTGTTGGGAATAATTCCGGGCATCGATCCCGGTGAAAAGGCGCTCCTATTGGCGGCGCATTACGATAGTGCGAGCAATAGTCGTGGCGCCAGTGACGACGGTGCAGCGGTAGCGGCGCTACTCGAAACCGCACGGGCTCTAAAGGCAGGACCCAGGCTGCGCCGCAGCGTTTTATTCCTGTTCACGGACGCCGAGGAAGTTGGCCTGCTCGGTGCCTTGGCATTCGTTCAAGAGCATCCCCTGGCTCGTCGCGTCGGCCTAGTCATGAATTTTGAGGCGCGCGGGACTAGTGGGCCAGTCTTGATGTATCAAACCTCCCCGAATAACCGTGACTTGATCACGAGTTATGGTCGCTTCGCGCCTTACCCCCATGCCAATTCGCTAATTTCCCGCCTAGCGCGCATTTTACCCAATGATACCGATGCCAGCATTTTTGTACGCGCCGGTTACTCCGTATTGGCTTTTGCCTTCGTGGAAGGTGTCGAACACTACCATCGATATACCGATTCACTCGAGAACCTCGATTCACGAAGCCTGGCTCATTGTGGCGCAATTGCGCTTAGCCTCGCGCGCGAAATGGGACAAGCTGAACACCTTCTCAAGCCTACTTCAGACGCGGTCTACTTCACCCTCTTCGGCCGTTTCTTGATCGACTATCCTACGTTACTGGCAAAACTCCTGGGTTCCCTGGTTGCCCTTGGGTGGATTGAACTCGTGCGCCGGGAATTGTCTGCGCGACGCATCACGGACAGCGGCATCCTGCGCGGGGCGAAACTTCAAGTTTTGTCTGTTGCAATTGCCCTAGTCGTGCCGGTAATGCTGCACTTGCTTCGAATGCTCATGATTGACAGGACTTGCCTGATCAGAAACGCAGCCGGCTTTGGCTGCGCTGATTGTTTGGTCGTTACGGCACTGAATCTTCTGTTTTACGGAAGCGCACTGCGTCAAATCACCGTGCGCGAATTGGTACTCGGGGGGCTGTCGTTATCCGCATTACTGTCCGTCCTGCTCGGCTGGGTTTTCCCGGATGCGAGCCTGCCCTGGCAATGGATCACGGCAATCTCGCTGATCGTTTGGAGGCTCGAGCCGTCAATTTTACCCCACCGTTACCTAGCACGAATTGCCTGGCTGCACTTGCCGCTATTCGTCGCGATCCTCCTTTTCGGTCCAATTGTGAGTTCGGCCGTCGCCGCCGCTGGACCCAACCTGATGCCCATTGCACTTATCATGGCCGCCACGACCACAGGATTGTTGCTCCCTACGCTGTTGCAGCAGGAATTTCGTCAATTATATCTAGTTTCAGGCAGTTTCGGACTCTTAGGATTCGCGGCGATGTTAGCCATCACGGTGTACTCATATGCCAGCCAAGCGCGCAATCATGAAGACTCGCTGATCTACACGGTCGACACCGCCGGAAAAACGGCGCGTTACGCCAGCGAGGGCCTGACCAACGATGCTTGGGTCAGTAAGTTCATCCCGCAAAACGCTGTCGCACGTCCGCTGCTCGGATTTTCGTCAACGCCCGAACCTTGGCGACAAATCACTGCACCGCTTTATCCGTTGGAGGCTCCTCAAGTGGCTGTTCGAGAATTGCCTTCGTTCGGTCCAGAGCGGCACGTCGAACTTCGAATCAGCTCCGTTAAGCCCGGGTGCATTAAGCTCTGGCAAACAACGGGCCCAGCCCTCAAGACGCACCGGGTCAACGACAAACCCGTCGAGCAATTCGTGCGCTTCTCGCCGGAATTCGACGAGTTGGGCCTGCAGCTATTTAGCGGAATGCGCTTTGGCCACCGCTGGAATCACCACCACTGCGACTCAGGCACAGAGCCGCTGGTTATTCAGCTTTTAGTCCCCAGGCAGCAGAGCATCACATTGCGCCTGGTAGAAGAACGCGAGTCATTCCCCGAGCCCATGCTCCGTCAATTATCGCCACGCCCACCGGGTTTCGTGCCGAGCCCGAACAGCGACGAAACCTGGATCGGGCAGGATATTACGTTGTGAGCGGCAGACGCCGGTCTCGCGCTCCGTCAAAAGCAGCCGTATGCCGCAGATACGGTCTCGCAATTCCGGTGAGTTGTCGCAGTGAGCCGTGACTGCTAGGGTTAAACTCAAATGAAGACCATCCAAGTTACGGCAATCATCGAGCGAGAGGGTGACGGCTACGTTGCTCTCTGTCCGGATCTCGACGTGGCAAGCCAAGGCGACTTCATCGAAGAAGCACGAACAAATCTCGCTGAGGCGGTCGAGTTATTCTTCGAAACGGCGGATGAATCAGAGATAGCACGCAGACTTCGCAACGAAGTGTTCGTCACGCGCGTCGAGGTTGCTGTTGGGTAAATTGCGCGTATTTTCGGGGCGCCAAATCTGTACGCTTCTCACTGAACACGGGTTTGCTCAAGTCCGGCAAAGGGGAAGTCACGTGGTGATGCAGAAGCGCTTGGCTCAAACGACCGTGACAGTTCCAGTGCCAGACCATGCCGAATTGAAAATCGGGACGCTGCAATCCATTATTCGCCAATCGGGGCTGTCGCGCGAGACATTTGAAGTGTAACCGCATTCTCCCGTGACTGCAGTGGTCGCGTACCTGCGTCTCAAATCACCGTATATGCACCGCCAACCAAATGGCCCCGGCCGATGTGCGCAGTACTTCGTGCTCAACGCCCCCCGGCAGATGCAGCGTATCACCCGCCTTGAGCGACACCGGTTGCCCGTCGAGCGTCATCTCCGCTTCACCCGAGACTAACAGGACCCACTCATCGTGATCTTGAAGATACTTTGCGGGTGGTTGACTTCCCGAGCTAACGATGCGCTCGATGGTGACGTTTTTGTGTTCGATGAGAACATCGAAACGTTCGTGACCGGGCGAAGCCTCGTCAAAGTCGAAGAATTGCTCCTTTGCCATCACTGATCTAAATTCTCGCTGCTATGCGAGTTGGTCCAAAGCCGGGCGCTGGCAATTGGGAGACATTAATCGACAATGATTTGCGGCTGACCGGGAGGAGTCGTGATTGTAAAGCAGCTGACGAGCGGATAACACCACTTAAGCACGTTGTACCAGAACTGTGGTATTTGAAAGACCTGGGTTGGCAACTGATTGTAGCAAGGATCATACGGATTTGTGTAAGCAGATGGTGATTCATTAAGTACGCTATCATCCCACTGGCTGTTATAAGTGATCCACTCATCGCCCCAGGCAAAAATACGACCATTGCCGGCCAGAGCGGACACGCCGAAGTTGTAAGTCTTACCGGCGTAACTTCCACTCGTCTCGTTGAATGTCGCAACGACCGTAAAATTCGCAGAAGGAAACGATGGGTCTATCGTGATTGACCGCCCGCGAAATGCGCCGACCGCCGTAACGTGTTGTGCAATCGGGCTGGCTGTGTTCCAGTCCGTAATGGGAATCGAATTACCCCAACAATAACAAGTCTGTTGGTTGGCAGCCGCATTGACCGGACAATCCGCTTGCTCGACGATATCGTCAGGGTCAAACGTGAGCCCGGAGAAGTTAATCAGCTGGTTGGTGGGGTTAATTTCGTAGGAGTTGTCGCTGAAATAGCCGGTAAGCGCAATAATCGCGCCGCCCTTGTTGGTAACCCAATCAGTCACTGCGTCAATCTCTGGCTGAGTAAATACCCAATAGTCGCTTTGCTGCGTAGACGACGGATTGGCGCTCAGTGATTGAAGAACGATCACATCGTAGTTTGAAAGCAAATCGGATGTAATTGTGGTTCGATCGCTTGCGGTCGTGCCGCCGGCATACACGTCAACGTGGGCACTGCTGTTACCGTTCAACCAGTCCTGAAAGGCCGTTGAACCGTCATTGTTTTGGGAGGCCCCGAATGTTCCCGTTTTCCCAAATTCTGCAATATTGATGCACGTACACTTGCCGGAATCCGCGTCGCAGCGAGGAGGTCGTCCGCCATCAACCACCGGAGTGATCGGCGCACCGCCAGTGCCCGGATTGTAGCTAGCGCCATTCGCACCACTTCCCGCGCCGCCATTATTCCCCGAGCCACCCGCCCCGTGATTGGCAACGCCCGTGGACACCGGGGCGGCGCTGCAAGCACTGAATCCAAGGAAAGCCAAAATAGTGAAACCGTTGCCAAGCCGAGATATCGCCATACTCCAAGTGAACCTAAGGTGCGGGCCGGAGTCAAGCCAGAGCACTATTTTTTGCCGCGATTTCATGATCGTAGCTTTCAAGCCACCCGCGCGGCAGGCGAAACCCTGTGATTTCGTCCTCTACTGAATCCGCGGCACGGTACCGGCGAGCGCCGAGGTTGCCGCTCCCGCTCGGCCGCGTCGAGGAGCACCTGCACAAGAAGCCAACAAGACGCTCCACGTCGCGCGGTGGGCGCAATTGACGTTGTCCACTGCGCTCTGGTTCCGCCACTTTCCTATGGGGACACTAACGCTGGCACTCCCACGAACCTCAATGGCTGGTAATGTGTGGAGTATCGCTTGCGCAATGACGGATCGATTGGATGGTCAGAGCATGGTTAGTCAATGATCGGACATGCGGGGCATCGCACATATAATTGTATGCTTTGGGCTGCAATCTGTTCAAGCATAGAGCACGCCGCTGGGCACAATTCGGCTTCAAGTTCTGTCGCTCCTTGGTGTAGACCACAACCTGACAGTCGGCGGCTGATTTTCCCACAACATATGTTTGCCCACTGTCGATCGTAACCACGATGTACACAGAAGCGCACGGCTCCCAAAGGGATCCCGAGCCGGCGGGTAGTAGTGGAACTTCATAACCACAACTTATGATGCCACCGTCGGTCAATATGTTGGTCGGATCTTCCCCCGCGCAGGATCCGGTCTGAAGCCCGACTACTTCATCGGGTGTGATCGGAGATATGCCAGCTGCAGCAAGCGCCGCTGTCGTCGCGTCAGTGCCGGGTACCTGTGAACACCCACCGCCGGCACTTGCGGTGCCACCCGCTGCGGCGCCTCCGCTTGCAGCGTTGCCAGACGTGGGTTCGGCGTCATCCACGCGTGCGCCGCAGGCACTGGCTCCTATCGCCAACGCTAAGCCGATTGTGACCGAGCAATACACCTGGATCACACAACCTCCCTTTGCCAATTGCGCGATTCGCAAGAGTCTCCGCGCCGCTATCCTGAACATCAATCCCAAGTCAATCATAACTCGAAGCTTGGCCACTTGGGCGGCTCGACCGCCTAAGTATCCCACTCTGTAGGTAACCCGAAGTGAACCGGCCGAGTCGCGCAGTATACGCCGATTGACGCCCTGCGTGCCGTAAAGGCATAGAAAAGCGCGCCAAAGCTGCTCCGGGAATTGGTGACCCATCGGTTATTGAATGTCCGGCTAATATTGAAATGAGGCCCGGCAGGCACGAATGGTCACGGGTGCTTCAGTGATGGGCGAGACTGGCCGTAATTGCCAAAGACGACCATGCCCGAAACTCGACAAGTGCTCGCCGTAGGCGCCTTTGATTCCTCTGAACGGTCCGCGCTTTCCGAGATGGCGCACGAGAGCGCCATGGATGTGCATGTCGAGGCCGATCCGAACGCGGCAGCGGCCTGGCTCGACTCGAGCTCGGCGATCGCCATGCTGATCGACGGTGACATGGCCGGCGGCGAGGCTTTTGCCGTCGAGCGGCGCGCCGAGTCGCAGCACGCAACCTTGCCTGTGTTGACGTGGAATCACGGCGTCAATGACCTAAGCTTTGCGGAGGCTTTTTCATGGGGAGCCGACGATGTCGTCAATCGCGATGATCCGCATGCCCTGATCTCAAGGTTGCGCCATTTGCCGAAGGAACCCTGCCCGATGGCTGCGAGCAATCGTGGTGTGGCACTGGTCGCCGACAATGACCGCAATCGACGCATCGTCGTAGGACGCGTGCTTCGCAATGCTGGTTATTCCGTCACGTTCGCCGTCAGTTGTGATGACATTGAGCGATTCGTCAAGGACAGTCCGGTCGAGCTAGTCGTTACCAACGCGGGCCTGCATCAATCTCCGCTGGACGCCGTTCAAAAGGCGCGGCAACTCGGCAGTCAAGCCCTTTTCATTGTCAACTGCCCACCCCGCGATTTGAAACGAGCTAGAAAAGCCTTCGCCGGCGTGGAGAGGGCCACGCCCACCGATGGGTTCGCCCCGGCGGAAAACGTACTTTTCGTGTCCAATGAGCTGGGACGCGGCTTCGGCGTCGACAAGCGTACGAGTGCTCGTCTACTTTTTGGAACCACCGTGAACTTTCGAGGAGCGGGTCGCGAATCGGATGATTGGGGCTATTCCTATAACATTAGTGAGAACGGCCTTTATGTGAGAACCCTGGCGCCCCCCGACGATGAATTCGTGTGGCTGGAACTCTGCCCGCCGCGCGCAGAGCGCCGGGTGCGATTGGTCGGCAAAGTGGCTTGGCGTCGCGGCCTAGGCAAGGGTGAGTTTGCCACGGTGCCCCCGGGCTTTGGCGTGCAAATCGTGGACGGCGCCAAGATGGACCTAGAAGTCTGGCTCGATCGCTATCAAGCCTTCGCAGAAATGCTCGGAATCTCGATCAACCCGCCGGCAAAGATTGTTCATTGACGGGATCCGCCGGGTTCAGGCTTGCCTCGCATCTATTCCCGTCCGCAGCCCGTCGCTTCCCGTCAGAATTTTCAGGGTCGAGGCATGCCTCGACCCCTTCCGGGATCCTTCCTTTAGCTCGATCATGCTATGGGATGCGTCAGATGGAGAGCGTCGAGCGCAGCCAATGAAAATCTATACTAAGACCGGCGACGACGGAACAACGGGCCTATTTGGCGGCGCGCGAGTCGCGAAAGATGACATTCGCGTCGAAACTTACGGAACCATTGATGAGCTCAACGCAGCCCTCGGGTTGGCCCAGGCGCTCGGTGCGGATACGCAGGAAAGTTCGCTGATTGCCGAGCTACAAAACGATCTATTCGTTCTGGGCGCCGAGTTAGCCTGTATTCCTGAGCAGCGGCAGCGCTTGAAACTTCAGCTCATCGAACCGGCTGACGTTGAGCGCCTCGAGAACCACATTGACTCATTGGATGCCCATCTTCAGCCTTTGAAAAACTTCATCCTGCCCGGTGGGCACCCGGTAGCAGCTGGGCTTCACCAGGCTAGGGCTATTTGTCAACGGGCTGAGCGCCGGATACTGTCGCTGGCTAGCGTTCAAGCGGTGGCTCCTTGCTTACTGGTTTATTTGAATCGGTTAGGAGATCTGCTGTTTGTGTTGGCTCGTCACGCACAAGCGAAGCGAAACCGGCACGACGTTCTGTGGCGT
>CAWIGY010000121.1:0-13218 GCA_963835565.1 uncultured delta proteobacterium | reverse complement strand
CGTAATCCTCAGCCCAAGTTCACCGTCGCTCACTCAGCCGCTGCCCCATTGGGTGAATTGGAGCAGTCACTGTCTCCCGTACAGGCGCGTGCCCCCGCGGGCAGACGACCTCGGCGCCGCGATTTGTAAGGCGTAACTCGAGAATGCGTTAGGCAATCTTGCGCTTTGCCCATAGATTACTAAGCGTAGGCTGTGATATTCGAACAAATTCGGTGTGGTGGTTGCCTTTCGTGCGTCATCGGTTGCGAAGAATCGCGCGCCGCTGCCCTCGTTGATCCAGAGTTGGATCTCGTTGATCGCTACATGGCACTAGTCGCCGAGAAGGGCCTGCGCATTCGCTACCTGATCGATACGCACACCCAGTCGATCTGGCAAGCTCTTGCAACTCGACGAAGACATGATGGTCTATCCTGCCCACGACTACAAAGAGCGAAGCAGCTCGACGATCGGCGCCGAGAAGGCCGATAATCCCCGTTTACAGAAGCGCGATCGAGGTGCCTTCGTCGAACTCATGCCAGGGTTGGATCTTGCAATGCCGCAACACCTCACGGAAGTGCTGCCGACCAATCGTACGGGGGGCAAGACGGTCAACAGTTGATTGCCGAAGCTACCCATCGATCGCATTCATGTCTATGGAAGAAGTGGCGCGCAGGATTCAACCAAATGATCCAACGATCATCCTGCTTGACGCGAGAACGTGAGGCATTCCGAGCGGGTCATTTGCCGGGGGGCTCGCAATATCCCGCGCGGCGAACTCGAGTTGCGTGTCGATCGCGAGCTACCTGATCCAACGACTCGTGTGCTGGTCTACTGCCAATTCGGCAAGATATCCACACTCGCCACACAGACCTTACGCACCAACCCATGACCAAGACCAAGATCGAATTCAGATTGAACACCCGAGTCCGATCGATTGCGCGATTTGGTTTTGGGGATGGGATTGGGACGGTTCTTGGGCAGCCTGATGGGATTGGGATAGCCAGAAGCCCGAAGCAATCCCAGCCTTCCTGGGCGTTGCATTGACACCATGAAGATAGCGAGTACATACTTAGACTCTCGAGGGAATTACTGAATCCTGAAGGGAGCTTAGAATAATGCGACATACAATCGGAACTTGGGGACAATGGACGTTGCTTGGCCTTGCCGTGGGTTGCGCCTCACATCAACGGCTTGGGCCACAACGAAACCGGCGGAGCTGACACCGCCGGTTTCGCTACCGGCGGAGCAGCGGCGACCGGCGGTGTCGAACCTTCTACAGGCGGGGCACCAGCTGCAGGCGCGCCGTCCACGGGCGGACAGAGTGGCGCAACACCCTATCCGGACGATCCCACGCTGCCAATTGATCCAGTTGCACCTGCGGCGCCTCCGACAACATCTGCAACGGTTCCAATCAATGCGTTCCGCGTTGCGATGCGAGCGGCCTTTGCGCCCGGTGGCTAGCGAAGCAACCTGTCGTCGATATGTTGGTCGATGGCACCACGCTCTACTTTGCCGAGCAGGCAACGGGTGACCCCGAGAACAATCCAGGAACCGATGGTGCCCTTTATCGCGTGGGCCCAACCGACAGCGCGCCCACTTTGATCGCAGGCCAATTGGGCAACCCGTCGAAGATTCTCGGGCGCTATCAAGGGGCACATTCATTGAGACCCAGGGCGTGGGAAGTGGGAATATCCTTCGAGTGACTGACAGTGGCGATGTCACGGTCATCGATGCCAAAAACGTCACGACGGCCGGTAACGTGGTGTCCATGTGGGGACACTGGTTGGCCTACTTGAGTACGGATGGCTTCAAAGTCATGGGCGTTGACCTCGATGGTGGGCTGCTACCTAGCGTCCTTTATGAACGAGACGTCGATTGGGCTTGGTCCGGGATCATGTCGCCGTTCGTCATGCAAGACGTGGTCCTGTTCCTGGATCAGGTTTTTAACGAGATCTGCGCGATTCTACTCTCCAACCCGACGCAAAGCCCTAATTGTGTAAGCGCCGGTTGGTCGATCCAAAGTCAACTTGCGACCTCAGGCAGTCAATATTACCTATCAGAAGAGATGGCCGGAATCAGCGCTTATGCGCCGCCAGCCACGTTCCAGCTCTCGCTTTTCGCGGCTAGCGCCAACAATCAGGGGTTCCAACCCGGCAAGATCGTCTATGTCGATGGTTGGCTTTACGTAGACTTGTATGACATGTTCGATGACGTTGCCAATCCCTCGTCGCGACTGGCACGCGTGCCGATCACGGTCGTTCGACCGCCGCAGGATATCCTGCCCGAGGCCATAGTGACGCGACACACGATATACGCCTCTGGCAATAGTGGATTTTTTACCACAAGCATGGTCTTCGCAATTGGTGCATCGACGGTTTACTGGGTTCAACTGCCGCCGAGTGGGTACGTCAACGGCCCGCAATACATCTTCTCCGCACCCTTGCCGCCAATGCCGTGCGACGCAGATCTGCCGTGCGCTGCCCCGCTCGTTTGCACGAATGGTTACTGTAGCGCATCGTGACTGAGTGTGTGAAGATCGAAGCCCGTAGTTCCCAAGGCGGGCCGACTCAATGCCGCCGTGCGGCTCCCCCAAAGTCGCAGTTCGTCGACATCGGATCGAGATCAATTGACGTTCACCCCATCAGACTTCTGGCTTTCCCAAAGATCGCCAGAGGTTCAACAGGCTCCCGTGAGCTCCGTGACTTTCGTGTCTCCGGCATTAGTACGAAGACGCAGAACGTGGAGTGCCAACTGACGCTCTTGACCATCATGATGTGGGACGTGAGCCAGTTGAACAAGATTCGAGCGAGCTGCTGGGTAGTAAAGACAGCGTTGTCTTTATAGCCTTGAACCTCGAGCAAGAGCTTGGCATGTTCGGCAGTGTGTATCACTAAGTCTGGATAATCGTACGTGACCATGAGGCGATCTTCGACATCGAAGTGAACGCGCGTGACCTGTTCCAATTCGACAATGGCGTCGCTAATTCCTGAGCGGTTGCCACGCTCGTCTGCCGTATTAATGTGCTGGATGAGCACGTAGATGTTCCGGTGCTGCGCGTCAAGTCAACCAAACCTAGTTCGAGATCCTCGATCCATTTCATGATACTTCTGCGCTTCCTTTCGACTGGACAAGGCGGCAAACGCTCGGGGGCCGGCGTTCGGGTTGCGGAGGCATCATCCAGTTACTGCTCCGTTGCTAAATTGGCCACCTTTACCCCGAATGAACGCTCCATTGAGAGCCAATTCGAGGGATCGGGCAAAACGGTCACGTTCTCATTGCATGCAAAGTTTCGAATTTGTCGCGCAGGTCAATCTGAGCAAACACGAGTAAAGCGAAGGCGATACCCGGCGGTAGATCTGATCAAACGCGGTGGCATCACCATCCACGTAAGCTTGCATTACTTGTTCAAGGGTAGATTCAGCCATGGCCCAATCGGCTCGGCCAGTCCACGGCCGTCCGGGGGTTAAGTGCCTCGACCCAGTCCAAACAATGCTGTGCTCGCGTAGAATTTTCCACTTCGGCCACCCTGCCGGAAATGATTCGGAGATTCGGAAATCCGCAGCCAGAGGAAAGGAGCTCTTGAAACCAGCAACCGACCGCTTGTCCATGAAGCAGGACACAGGTCCAACATTTCCTTTACACTGTCGCGGGTAGGGACCGGCAAACGCTCCAACGACCGGTTTGCCAACACACGCGCTAACGGTCGCGTGGCTCCCCCTGTATTCCACAGTTGTCGTCGCAGTCAACTGGTCGGTGCCCAATAGCCATCTTGCCAGTCCCACTGTGTTCCGTCCCAGACCCATAGTGCGGCAATCCAAACCCAGCCGGGATACTGCGGCGTGACCCACCAGCGACCGCCAATCGATGCCCACGTGCCGCCGCGCCAACCCCAAAAGCCTTGTCCCCAGTGTGGGGACGCCCATACGTGGCTCGGCCCAATGTATGCGCGACCGCTGAAGTGACCGCCGTGAAAGTAAGTACCGCCGCTGGGGTGACTGCCGCCATAGTGAACACTGCCGCCATAGTGAACACCGCTGCTGGAGTGACCACTGCTGAAGTTACTACCACCGCTGGAGTGAACACTGCTGAAGTGACTGCCGCCGCTGGAGTGGCCACCGGAATGACCGCCGCCGCCGTGTCCGCCCCTGGCCAACGCAGCACCTGACACCAAAAAGCTTGCGAGCGCCAACGAGAGCGTGAGCATTTTCGACTGGACCATGACTTAGACACGGAGCAAAGCGTGTGCCCGTTGTCCTGCTCATGAATTAGGCCCAATTGGGGAACATACGGAGCTCATAAACGGGGCAATTCGCCCCGCGAAAACAAAGTGTCCCAAAGCTCAAGAGAACCAAATACAATTATCCCACCAACGCGCACCGCATGACCCTATCGTAAGTTCACCGATGTCGAAGTTCAAGGATTTTCCTTGAGCGCTATGTAAGAGGAAAACACGTAGGGGCTTATCCACAAGTTTTCGCCGTAAAGTACCAATCGACTATTCACTGTCATGCTTCATGCTCTCTTAAAATCCCCTTGATTCAATACAGATTGAATGGTTCCCCAATAAGCGTGTACCAAAGAGAACTCGATTCGCGGACAAGATGAGCGTATCCACTGCGCGGCTTCTTTAAAAATCACGAGAAGGTTACCTCGCAAAAAGATGCCTCCGGTGAAGTTTGGGGATGGGGACGCGCCTGAGTTGGCCGACCAATAGGACTGGCACGAGTCAGCACATCATTAAATAATTGGCTGATAGAGTATAGTCCTGCTCATGAGATTGGCCGCCACGGTTCCGACCACGGATCACCATCTTTGCACGGCTTTATCTTCTCGTATTCGACCCGAAAAGGCTTCATTTTCCCCGCAATTTTCAACCTGTGCAATCATTGCAGCGATGAGCGACAACTTGTCGGGCGTTCGGGCCGCTGCGGGCCGCGTTGCGAAGTGGCTCGTTGACAAAGGGCGCCCCGATGAGGCCGTTGCCATTCTTTGCGCCTGGGCTGCGCAAGGACCGAACGATATTGAGGGACAGACACTGCTGGCTGAGGCTCTTCGGATTGATCCTTCCGCCAAAGTCGCGCAGCTCGCCTTCGAACAGATGGAGGGCATTAAGGGCGATCATCAAGCGCTGAGTTCCGCCATTGCTCAGTACCCAGAAACCGAGCTTACGCGACTTGAAGCGGAAATGCGACGTCCGAGCTTTCGCCGGGCGCAGATGGGTTTCAACAACAATATCAAGTTTCGAGAACAAGTATTTCACGTTCAAACTGAAGACTCGGGCTTAGATCAACCCCACATTGTCACGCATCTATTCGCCGATGGCGGACGTGTCATCAAGAGTCACAAGCGTTCATACACGGGTGAAGTGAATCGAACGGACGTTTCCGAGTATGTCCGAAGCCTAATGAAGGCACAGCATCTGGAAATGGTCGCACTGTTGCGAGACGGACGCTTTGACGCAATTCTGGACGGACGTGAAATAGGGGGACTGCAGGTTTAACCGAATTGCCCAGCGTGGATGTGCGAAAGCTTGCGAGCCAAAAGAAAGCTCGCGCGGAGGCGACTTCGGTGGTCGCGGAGAAACCCGTTGTCGAAGCGCCACCCGTGCCGGAACCAAAGGCACAGGAAAGATACTTCACCTTGCATGTGCTGCGTTGTCTGACGGGAGGCCCGGACCGTTACGAGCCCAGCGGGACCCAAGCAATTATCGGGTCAGCCGGGGCAATTGGTCTGCCCGGGGAGCGATTTGCTCATTCGAAAGAAGCGCAGCTGAGTTTCGAAAACGGTTGACTTTGGTTGGAGGATCTTGAGGGTGGAAACGGAGTGTTCCTCAGAATTCGAACTCCCGTGGAACTTGACCTGGGTGACGAGTTTGTCGTTGGCGACCAGCTGTTGCGCGTCGAAGCGAATCCAGTGCCCGATGATGGTCCCGACCCCGATCCCACTTACTTCTATTCATCTCCCAAATGGCCCACGGCTTTTCGAATCGTTCAAGTCTTCGAAGGCGGAGCCAACGGCGCATCGGTGGTTGCCCGGGGCAACACATTGCAGGTGGGCTCCGCGATCGGCGACCTCATTTTCCCCGATGATCCCTTAGTGGCCGAACAGCATTGCCTGATTGAAGAGCAAGCGGGCACGGTCGTGCTTACCGACTTATCGTCGCGCACTGGGGTATTCGTTCGAATCCGCGGTCAGCAGGAATTGATGCACGGAGACGAGTTGCTAATCGGTCGCACTCGCCTGGTAGTGGACTTGTCGAAACGATAACACGAACGGCACGCCGCATTCGGGGTAGGGGCCCCGAATGCCACATAAACAAAAGTCGGAACGACCCTCGTATTCTGACGGCCCAGCCCGGGACTCTTGACGTCAACGTGTCGGCTTGGACAGGGAGGCGTGTTGCTTTCGGCAGGGCAGCAACCGATCTGCGATTCGATCTTTGTTTTTTTACGTCACGCGTAGCCGAGTGCCGTCACGCCAAGAAAAAACGACACAGCATCTCGCCCACGCATTTCACGCAATGCAAGCTTTGGCACGCTTGACGCACTTGCTGAATTACAAAAAGCGCAACGGCTGGATGGGTACTTGCCCCAACCAGCCGCCTGCGGGGTTGTTCCAATTACTTGGAGTCGGCGGCGGGCGCTTCGTCCTTTTTTTCGTCGGCGGGAGCCGCCGTGTCCTTGGCAGGCGCAGCCGCCGCGGTGTCAGCTGCCGGCGCTGCAGAAGCAGCAGGCGCCTCAGCGGGAGGCGTAGAGCCGCCGCATGCGGCGAAGGCAACAGACACGGTAGCCAGAGCTAGCAGGTTACGAATGGTCATTTAGAGGGTCCTCCTGACAGATAACAGAACCCGGGCATCACTAATGCGCTCGGGACAGAGCGATGGATGCCCGAAACTAAGTGGATAACTCAACCAAAATGAGCATTTTTTTCGATCGCCGAAAATTTGTTGTGTAATATCGACAGGTTAGCGGATTGGCGACTGGGACCCTCGATGCCCTCTGGGGACTCTAAATTGGCGAAGCCTGACACTTTTGGTGCGATATCAGGGGTCTGTATTGTCAGCCAGCGAGCCAATAAGTTCTGCTTTTGCTGCCCGTGACAGGTTCACCCAACGGCCGCGCAGTTGATATTGCGCGGGCGCGGTAAGACTGCGCCGGCAATCGCGCACCTTGATTCGAATATGCTGATCACTGCCCACAATAATGCCGGACATCGGCGAACCCGGCGGTGAAGAAAAATCGCACGCTAAGGTTGCTTGTTGTCCGTCCGTGTCAATCAACCTCGCGAGACCCTTGTTTTCGAATCGAATGAAAAGGCTCATGAGCGATGCACCCTGCGAATGGCTGCCTCGGCTTCGCGAGCGGCCTCGCGCTCCTTTAATGTGCGGCGCTTATCGTATTTCTTCTTGCCGCGCGCAACCGCAATTTCAAGCTTGGCGCGACCCTGCTTGAAATAGCACTGGGTAACGACAAGCGTCATGCCTTCAGCCTCAAGTTTGGTTCGCAGCTTTCGAATTTGATCAGCGTGTAGCAGCAATTTGCGAGGACGTTTTTCATCGTGACCAAACGCCGCATGTGTCATTTCTGGAATTTTCAGGCCTTTGACCCATGCTTCGCTTCGCGTGTCGATATCGACCCAGGCATCGCGCAGGTCGGCGGAGTGCTCGCGTAAACTGCGTGCCTCGCTGCCAATTAGAACTAAGCCAGCCTCGAAACGTTCGCCCAATTCGTAGTCAAATTGCGCGCGTCGATTCTTCGAAACAAGTCTATCGCCGGAAGTTGAGGTTGCCATGGGCCACTTGATGACACCCGATCATACGGTGGCCCGGCGCATCCGGCTACCTGAGGGTTACTGACCGCTTGCAATCAGCCGTTGGAGAGCTACGTCGCAGCCATGATTTGCCCACGTAGTTCAGCAAGTCGGGAACAGGACTTAGAATGACGACCATGCATGCCTCGCGGCTGGTAGGCGCCCGAACGCATAATCTTCGCGGCGTAAACCTGGAAATTAGGCCCGGCGAAGTAGTCGCATTGACCGGGGTGTCCGGTTCAGGCAAGAGCAGCTTAGCGCTCGAGACCCTCTATGCCGAAGGCCAACGGCGTTTTATTGAGAGTTTCAGCCCCTACGTTCGTCAATTTCTCGAGCGACTTGAACGGCCGCCGATGAAGAGCCTCGACCCCGTGGCGGCTGGCATCGCCGTAGATCGACGTGCTCCGATCAAGAGCTCGCGCTCGACCGTAGCGACGCTCGCTGACGTCGAACCGTATCTTGCCGCATTGTTCCTACGCGAAGCGCGCCCACTGTGTCCCGAACATCAGCAACTGGCACATTGGTTGGACGTGGCGGATGCCGCAACCAAAGTAATGAATGCGGCCGACGGCCAGCGTGCCATAGTTGCCTACCCGCTGCCCGTCAACAGCCTTGAGGGCTATCTCGATGTGCGCGATCGGTTGGCTAGTGAAGGTTATCGCCGCTTGTGGATGGATGGCGAGCTGAGCGATATTGATAATCTCCAGCCTTCACAAGTGTTGAGCTCCTCAACGGGGCTACAGGTGGTGATCGATCGATTCGAGGTGTCTTCAAGAATGCGGGCCAGGCTTGCGGCCGCGATTGAACAGGCCTGGAGTCGCAGCCAGGGCTCTTGTTGGGTGCATACGCCGCAGTCGAACGATCGCGTTGAGCGGGGCCTAACCTGTCCGAGCTGCGGGCGTCATTTTGCCCCCGCGACCCCGGGTCTATTCTCCTACGAATCCGCCGCCGGAGCTTGCACGACTTGTCGCGGTTTCGGGCGCACTCTTGGGTTCGATTGGGACAAGATCATTCCGGATCATTCCCTAAGCCTGGCCGATGGAGCCATCCGCCCATGGCGCGGAAAATCGACCCGTTGGGAACGCGCTGAACTCGTGAAACTGTGTCGGCGACATTCAATCCCCATGGACCGAGCTTTTCGCGATTTGACGAAGCGCCAACAAAAGTCGGTGATCGAAGGGGACGGCTCCTGGGAATCGGGTCTTTTTCCGGGAGTGCTCGGCTGGTTTCGCTGGCTTGAAACCCGCACCTATAAAATGCACGTACGCGTGCTGCTTTCCCGCTACCGCGCGTATGATCCTTGCCCCGCCTGCAATGGGCGGCGCCTGAATGAAGTGGCATTGAGCTATCGGGTTTCTGGTCGTTCAATTGCCGATTGGCATGGCCTGGAGATCCATGCGGCTCTGCATGCGCTGCGGGACCTGGAGAATACCTCAGCGCAGGGTGCACTGGTGCGAGAAGAATTGATGAGCCGGCTTTCCGATTTGGATCGCGCAGGCCTGGGCTATTTGCAGTTGGATAGACAGGCTCGCACCTTATCAAGCGGCGAGGCGCAACGTGTCACGCTTACAGCTGCCCTCGGGACTTCATTGCATCATGCCTTGTTCGTTTTGGATGAGCCAACGGTGGGACTACATCCGACGGACGTTGCGCCGTTAGTGGAGATGATATCCCAGCTCGCTTCGCGAGGCAATCAGGTGATCGTCATTGAGCATGATCCTCAGGTAATTCTGGCGGCGGACCGCATTGTAGAGCTGGGTCCGGGTGCGGGTCATGAGGGGGGAAATATTGTTGCGGATGGCTCCCCGCAGGATTTTATGGGGTCGGACAATGCGACTGGGCGCGCCCTGGCTCCGCGCGCTGTGGGTGGTCGAAATAAGCGAGCTCCCAAGCGTTGGCTAAAAATCTGTGGTGCTTCAGCTAATAACCTTCGCAATATCGAGGTGGCGCTCCCGTTGAATGTAATTTGCGCCATTAGCGGTCCGAGCGGTTCTGGCAAAAGTACCATTGCCATTGATATTGTCGCTAACGCTGTCAAGCGGCGATTGGGCCAGTCCGATGCGGAATCGCCTGGAGCTCATCGTGAACTTGTGGGAGTGCAGGGTATTGAGCAGGTGGTCGTTGTCGATCAAGCGCCCCTCGGTCGGACATCGCGAGGCAATCCTGCGACTTACACCAAAGCGTGGGATATCGTCCGCCAGCGCCTCGCTGGTGAACCCGCCGCAGCCGCAGCCCAACTAACGGCTTCCTCATTTTCATTCAATGTCGCGGGTGGGCGCTGTGAAGCCTGTTCGGGTGAGGGCTCGGAAACCATCGAGATGCAGTTTCTAGCGGACGTTCGTTTGGTCTGTCCGGAATGTGGCGGACGCCGTTTTCAAGAGCAGGTGTGCCGCATCGAACACAAAGGTCGATCGGTGGCCGAGTGGTTGGAAACCAGCATCACTGAAGTGCTCGAACTTTTGTTGGACGTGCCGGCACTTGTCCGCGCGCTGACTCCGGTCAAGAACCTGGGGCTCGGATATTTGCGACTGGGGCAACCCTTGTCCACACTTTCTGGCGGAGAAGCGCAGCGGCTGAAGCTTGCACGAGCATTGGGCCAAGTTCGCCCGGGTACGCTGCTGATTCTGGATGAACCCAGCGCGGGACTGCACGTGGACGAAGTCGGTCATGTGATTGACGCTCTCGATCAATTGGTCAATGCCGGTGCCAGCGTGTTGCTCGTCGATCACGACTTGGATTTGATTGCAGCCTCCGATTGGATCATCGATCTGGGACCTGGTGCAGGCAAAGACGGGGGCTTGGTGGTTGCGCAAGGGACGCTCTCGGACGTAATGAAGTCGGGATCGCGCATGGCCCGCGCGCTGGCTCAGCATCGAAGCCAAGCCAAATCTGGGGGGAAGTGGGCTTTGCGTGCCGGCAACGACAAGACAAATAAAAGCCGCATCCCGGCGGAAGGAATGCTCGACCGCGCTGGTGGTCGAACATGCCCGCGAGCACAACCTGAAAGATGTATGCTGCCAGATCCCACATGGACAGTTGACGGTTCTGACCGGTCCCAGCGGCTCGGGGAAAGCAGCCTCGCATTTGACGTCGTGTTCGCCGAAGGGCAGCGGCGATTTTTGCAGACGCTCACGCCGTATGCGCGACAATTTCTGCCGACGCTGCCGCGTCCCGATGTAGATTCGATTACGGGAGTGCCTCCCGCGATTGCGCTTGAACAGAGAAGGGCGCGCGCGGGTGGTTCGTTGACGGTGGCCACCGTGACAGATGTTGCGCATTTCGCGTGGCTGCTGTACGCGCGCGTTGGCGTGCCGCATTGCCCGGAACATGATCAACCGATTGTCGCTTTGCGCGTCGAGGAATTGCTGCCGGTGATCCACGCCAAGGCTGGAAAAGTAGCATTCCAGCCCCCGTCGTTCGCGGAAGAAAAGGCACTTATCTCGATGTATTTACCGGCGCGGCTCGCGCTCACATTGCCGAGGCGGTTTGCGACGGAGACTGGGTCAGCACAGATTGTCCGCCGAAACTCGTGCGCAATCGGGAACACGACATTGATTTAGTGATAGCCCGCGGCCGGCGGGCATCCGAGGTGGATGAGGAAGTAGTCAAGCAAGCGATTCGCTGGGGCAATGGTGAGCTGAAGATACTTCACAAAAACGGCAATCTAACCCTGTTGTCTACTCGGCGCGCGTGCCCCGAGTGTGGGTTTAGCATTCCAGAACTCGATCCGCGTTGGTTTTCATTTCGCCACGCGCCAAGGTCGCTGCGCGAATTGCGAAGGTCGTGGCGTCGTAGAAGTCAGTCGTGGTCGAGGCAAATCGGCCGTCGTGGTTGAGCAAGTGTGTTCCAGTTGCAAAGGCTCCCGCCTCTCACCGATTGCTCGTGCGGTACGCGTGCTCGGCGAGACTTATCCAGATTTAGTCAAGCGCAGTGTCAGTCACGCCCATGAACGCGTCAAAGCCTATCGATTCTCGGGACGAGATCGAAAGATTGCCGAACCTATCGTCACTGAGCTACAGCGTCGACTGGCCTTCATGAATGAAGTGGGCCTCGAATACCTGGCGCTCGACCGCAGTGCGGCCAGCCTTTCCGGCGGGGAGATGCAGCGGCTTCGCTTGGCCGCACAACTGGGCGCGGGTTTGACCGGCGCCCTGTATGTGCTCGACGAGCCAACCATTGGGCTGCATCCTGCGGACACGGCTCGCTTATTGAAGAAACTGTGCTGTTTGGTAAACCTAGGCTCGACCGTGCTCGTGGTCGAGCATGACGTTGACACCATTCGCGCGGCTGATTACCTGATTGACCTGGGGCCCGCCGGGGGAACACACGGAGGCCAGGTGATTGCGCAGGGTAGTGCTAAGGCGGTCCTTAGTCATTCGCAATCTCCGACAGCCAAGGCGCTACGGAGTCACCCTACCTTGCGGAGTATTGTTCCTGTCATAAAGGGGGACCCCTGGTTGAGCGTGAAGGGTGCCAGCGAACACAATCTCAAACAAGTCGATTTCAATGTCCCGCATGGTCGTATGACAGTGGTCGCCGGCGTGAGCGGGTCAGGCAAAAGCACGTTAGTGCGTAAGGTCATGTTGCCCGCATTGCGAGAGAGTCTGGGGCTCGAAACTGAGCCTGCCGGTGTCTTTTCGGGACTTACGGGAACGACGGGAATTCGCCGGGCACTCGCTGTTGATCAGTCGCCGATTGGTCGAACGCCTCGCTCGGTTCCGGCGACCTTTTTAGGCATTTGGGACTCGATTCGAGCCCTATTCGCGGCGAGTCCCGACGCGAAAGTCGCCGGTTTTTCAGCAACCAGATTCTCGTTCAACGCAGCCAAGGGTGGCCGCTGTACGAATTGTGAAGGGCAGGGTGTGACGACCCAAGAGATGAGCTTTTTACCCGACGTGGTGACTCCATGTGTCGCCTGTAGTGGTCAGCGATTCGAGCCTCAGACCTTGGCTATTAGATATCTTGGCCTAAGTATTGGTGATGTCCTTGATCTAACCGTGGAACAAGCTGTCGAAACCTTTGCCCACCATCCGACCGTTGTGGCGCCGCTCAAGACACTGGTGGACCTAGGGGCGGGATACATTCACCTAGGTCAGGGGTCGCACACGCTGTCCGGTGGGGAAGCCCAACGGCTAAAGCTTGCTACCGAGCTAACCGCTACCAAGCGCCACGATAAGACACTCTACGTCTTGGATGAGCCCACAACCGGTCTGCACTTGGCAGATGTCGAGCGACTGATGAAAGTTCTCAGTCGCCTGGTGGAACGTGGCGATACCCTGGTGGTTATCGAGCATAACCCGGTGGTGATTGCCGGCGCGGACTACCTGGTGGAACTGGGCCCAGTGGGAGGAGATAAGGGCGGAAGAATAGTCGCGCAAGGCACGCCCAAGGAAGTCGCCAAAAAGAAGACACCCACAGCATCGGTATTGC
>CAWIGY010000120.1:0-4806 GCA_963835565.1 uncultured delta proteobacterium | reverse complement strand
GTCGATGTTGATTCAGGCGAAGGATTGGCGGCTCGACGCACGGGAATACTCAGCCTGCCTTGACCTTGCGCCAGAAGCACCGCCAAGGCCTTGTCGAAAAACGCACGGAGGAATCCGACTTCATGCGGCGGATCCGTAATTAGTCCAGCTGCCAGAATGCGCTTCATGGCCGCCACGACTTCTAATGTCTTAGTTTCACCTTCGCGCGACAGTACGCTAAGGGCGCTATCTTTCATTGTGGTTACGAGTTGCTCACGCAGCTGTGGCGAAAAGTGGCGGTCAGTGGCGGATTTGACTTCGCTTTCAATGATTGCGGCCAAGCTCAGATTGCTCAGGTTGGACATCGGGTGTCAAATGCTCCCCGATTTTTGCCAGCATCTCGTCGAGAGCGGCGCGCGGCGGCAGCCAGTTGCGAAATTCAGGAAGTTCGTGCAAACGCGCGGACGCGGCTGCAAGCTCGCGGGCATCTTCATCGGACAACTCAAACCCCTCGGCGTCGAAGGGATGTTCGGGCAGCTCGTCGGGCGCAGGTTCCAACAATCGAGCGATAGTGGTAAGACCGAGCGGCTGTGGAGTTCCGGTGGCGGCGTGGCGTTTACGTGCTTTTACGATGCGCGCCCGGGCCCAATCGAGGGGAACCTCGATGGGCTTTAGGGCAGTGCCCGGAGCGAGTCGCGCCATCGCTTCTTTTAGCTGTGTAAGACTCTGTTCACCGGATTCCACGCGGTGAATTCCGAGCTCATCGTCCATGTACACGAACGCTGTACGGTAGCGTCTGGTGGGCGTGTGCGCTGCTAATATCATGACAACCCCGCCGGTAGCGTCCGGTGGCATGACCCAGGCCCGAATCGTTGGTACCGAACGGATTTGAGCGACAGTTGCAACTCTGCCCCGGGCAGGAATAGTGACGCCGCGCGACTTCAATATATTCAGACCTCGCCGTGCGACTTTTCTCACGGTGCCTGTCGCTTGTTCAGCCGCGATCGCCACGGCGCCCGCATTGCTTTGGGCGACCCAAGCTTCAATTAGGAGGGCGGCATGGTCACCCACTTGTGCCAGGGCTTTGAGAGCATCATCGGGCGATGCGGTAATCAAAGACGAGTCAAACTGAGAATCATTCGAGTTAATTGGCATCCGTTTCTCGAAAACTAACACTGTAGTGGGTCAGAGCCCGGAGTTTTTGGATCCGCTTGCGTACGCGATAGCATCGATTTCAATAGCTACGCCCCGCGGAAGTGCGGCCACCTGAACCGTCGCGCGAGCCGGGGGATTATTGGGAAAGTACTTGCCGTATACGGCGTTTACTTTGGCGAAATCGGCCAGGTCGATCAGGTATATGGTTGTCTTTACGACATGGTCGAACGTTAGGCCTGCTGATCCCAATACTGCGCCCAGGTTTTCCATAACTCGGGCCGTTGCCGCTTCAATGTCTCCGGCGAAAGGCTCCCCGGTTTGAGGGCAAAGGGGGATCTGGCCGCTCAGAAAGACCCAATTGCCGGCCACTGTGGCCTGCGAATAGGGTCCAATTGCGGCAGGGGCTTCCGAGCAGGTGATAGTTCGTCGAGTCATGGAAGGTCCTTCAGGGGTTCGAATGTTCGCCCGAGAACGGTGCGTAATCAACCCATTGGGTCAGTCTTCGCTAGTCATCAAAGTTTGCGAAAGTTAACCGTCAATCGCCAGCGGCCGGCGACCAAGTAAGGCCCGACCGAGCGTGATTTGGTCGGAAAATTCAAGATCACCACCATGCGGCACTCCGCTTGCGATTCGGGAGAACGTAATCGCGAGTTTGCCGAGCTCCCGAACCAGAAGCAAAGCGGTTGCCTCACCATCTACCGAAGGAGGTGTCGCGATGATCAATTCCTTTACGCTATCCCGTATGATTCGCGCTCTCAACTCATCAATCGGCAAATCCTCGGGATTTGCCCCATCCAGTGGCGAAAGTAGCCGGCCTAACACAAAATACCGGCACCTTAGCACGTGGCTTCGCTCAAGGGCCAATAGATCCTGCACCTTTGCAACGACACAAAGCAGCGTGATGTCGCGCTGAGTGTCAAGACAGATATCGCAAATTGCACGGCCATCATGGTCAACTTCGGCTAAGTTACGACAATCTTCACAGGGGCGAATACACCGCCCAATATCCGCCAATTCTGCCGACAAACCCTGGGCCAGCCCGTTTTGTTCTGTCAATAGGTGCATCACGAAGCGAAGCGCAGTCTTTTCTCCGACGCCGGGCAGTCGGGAAAACAAACTGACGAGTCGAACAAGACGCCGTGGTAGCACAGCAACAGCCTGATTCGAAATGCGCCTAGACGCAATGGTGAATTATTTTGAAGTCAAGGAATCTGGCCAACTAGTTGTCTCAGGGCGCAGATCTTGTCGCGCTTGACTCTAACGGGACTCCTCCCACCCGGTGAAGCCATGTTCGCTATTTCTATTTGAAATGTCGGCACGCCGTGCATCTGGTTTTCATTGGTGACCCGCTCGCCCGTTCCGACGTTTCCTTTTGTGTGTGTTTTCGGGGCCCTCGACCCCGAAAACTGCGTTCTGAGAGCGTGACTCAAGAGCAACGAGTTTTACGCGTTAAGGTTGCTAACGTACGGGCTGTCGACGTTACCATCTGGATGGGTGAGATTAACCCGCGAAGTTGTGACTATTACTTCAAGTGACCTGGTACGCGAACGTCGCGTATATGCGCTCCTAGTATCTGGACGGCTTCTTGGATGCGCGGGTCCTTTCGTGACTGTTGCAACAGAGCTCGGAGGTTTCGGGTTCTGTTCGCAATTTCTTGTGCGGCTAACGTTGGTCGCCCGGTTGCCTCGCGGCAGTTATGCTCAATGGTGACTTTCGGTGATGGTTCGCCGAGCGTCTGTCGCGCCTTTGCGACCAGCGCAATCACATCATCATCGTCGAATTGCAGGTTCAGCGCGCTGGATTGCGGCCAACCAATATGCACTTCATCATGGCTCACGCAAATTGGCACCGCGTGCTCCAGAACGGCAGCAATCTCTGGTCGCTCGATTGAAATGGTGTCTACCAATTCTTGCCAGATCGCCAAAAGGACTTGTTCTGATTCAATCGGTTCCGATCCACGTTTCGCATCGGATTGGGCTTTACCTGTCACCGTAACCGCGTCCGGCGGCTCCTCATCTCGATCGGAATCTCGATTTGCAGGTCGGCGCGAGGATGGTGTAGTTGGTTCGCGACTCCGACCTCGACTCGGTGCGGAGCCGGCAACTTTTTCAGCAGTAACGGGGCGAGCCACTGTTGGTGCTCGTGTGGGCACCAATTTAGGCAATGCGGCGAGCAACCGATGCTCCAACGCCCCCAATCGGTACAGTAATTCATCCATCGGCAACAAGGGCGGCCGCCGAGCGAGGCGAACCAGCAGCATTTCTAAGGCAGCCCTTGGTTGCCCGCTGCGAACAATGTCATCGAAGCCTGCCGAGAACCCCTGATGAAGTCGCATTAGGTCGTCAAGACTGGCTGCTGCGGCAAGATTGATTACATCAGCCTTCTCCGTGTCGGGAAGATCGAGCAAGTTCTCCGGTTGCTGACACGCTTTTGCGACGACCAAATCGCGCAACAGACCAAGAAAGTCTCGGGCCACGTGTGAAAGATCGAAACCCTGATTGGATAGTTGATCGACGATATGCAAACAGTCATGCGCTCTTGCCTCAACCGTGGCGCATGCGAGATCATGCAAAATACGTCTGCTGGCAACCCCAAGCACAAGTGCGACCGAGTCACCGTCAAGTTTGTCTGACCGCCAGGCAATCACCTGATCGAGCAGGCTCATCGCGTCGCGCATGCTGCCGGCTGCTTCGCGGGAGATGATGGATAAGGCTGCTTCGTCGAAAGATATGCCCTCAACCTTAAGCACGGTACTTAGCCTTTCCGCGATGAGCCTGGCTGGAATTAGTTTGAAATCGAAGCGCTGCACGCGGCTCAGAATAGTTACAGGAACCTTGTGCACTTCGGTCGTGGCAAATATGAATTTGACGTGCGGGGGCGGCTCTTCGAGGGTCTTTAGAAAAGCATTCCAAGCGTTTTGAGACAGCATGTGGACTTCATCAATGATGAAGATCTTGAATCGATCGCGTGCGGGTCGATAGGGCAGGGCTTCCTGAAGTCTTCTGACATCATCGACGCCAGTGTAACTTGCGCCATCGATTTCGCGCACATCGACATCGGTGCCCGCCGTAATTTCACGACAGGCTGCGCATTGTAGGCAAGGGGTTGGTGTTGGCCCGGATATTTGCCCTTCGGAACTCGCCGTAGAGTCACCGAGGCAGTTCAAGGCTCGTGCCAGTAGCCGCGCGCTAGTCGTTTTCCCGACGCCTCTTACTCCAGTGAATAAAAAGGCATGAGCGACACGATTCGACGCAATCGCGTTGGTTAATGTACGCGCAACGTGATCTTGCCCAATCAAATCGTCAAATTGCGTGGGACGCCATTTGCGTGCCAATACGACGTAGCTCATGGTACTGCGGCGACCTAGCAGATTGGTGTCGGAACCACCAGCCGCCCAACCGCTTTCGTGGCGAATCAGGTTTATGACTGGGGAAACGGAACAATTGGCGACGCCTGCAGCCATTGGCCCGCCGACGGACAAAACATTGGCTCGCATTTGAATGGCGGGCTAGGCCCATGGAATTCCACGGCACGTCCGTGAGTTGTGCGGACCTTCGAGCCGATTGGGGTGGTGACTGACGTTGTCATTGGATGCGACTCTGTACAGGGGTTGCTCAAACGCAGTATAGGCAAACTGAAGTTTGACCCGATGGACTGGAAGTTTGTTTGCGG
>CAWIGY010000119.1:0-8567 GCA_963835565.1 uncultured delta proteobacterium | reverse complement strand
CACTAGGTAAAAACCCCATTTACTGGGCCGAGATATCCAGTAAAACTGTCAAGCAGCTTGCCCGCTTGTGCCAACCCACGGACAGCACTGTCGCGGCTAGTTGCAGAACTGCCAGCGACTTATCGGCCACGACGCGGACTTCATGCCTCGTTTCCTTTTTATGTCTTGTCGTCACTTGTAGGCGAGCCGGCGCCATAACGGTTGGTTCACTTACCTGCGTTCACCAGCGCGACTCATGGCCATCGCAAAGGGGGCCAAAGCCGACGGTGGGAAGTCGGCGCGAGGTACCCTGAGCCAATCGGCTTCTACGACGCAAGGCGGCGGTTAGCAACACACCTAGGCACATTGCGCCCCAAGAATTGTAGCGCTGGGTGCTAAGTCCTGGAGCGACATTGCAGCCGCTTTTGGCGAATTCGCATTCGGTGGAAAAGCCGTGGCGTGGTTCTGGATCACATTGTGGATTCAATTGACCTGGCGGATATATGGCACAGATGCCTTGCATGTCGTCGCTGGTAAGCGTGCGCTTCATCTGGAATTCGTTCAGGGTGGGCGCCATCACGGCGGTATCTACTGTAGAATGAGCCATTCCAAGAAAATGTCCTGCTTCATGCAGGACCACACTCGGAAGATCCCAGTCAACATTAATCAGGCCCGTCGTGAACTCATCAATTTCCGAGTTCAATTCCACGTCCGCATCGTAGATTTCACCCGTCGTGGGACTGAATTTGACCGTCGTAACGGCAATTGCACTTTCGCCTTCGGTGCCGTAAACCCAATTGGAATCTTCGAAAACCCACACATTGCAATTAGGACCGGCAGACTTATAGCCTGAGCTACCCGTTACAGCGGTGCACGTGACGTCAGGGAATGTGTTGACCACGAAATTGGGCTTTTGGCCATTTCCGCAATCGGCTGAGGTCCATTGCTGAAATGCGGCCTGTACGACGGCGCGCATCTGATTTGCGGTGACGTGTCTGATTTGGGAACCTTGCGCAGTGACCGACGTCGATACACAAGTATTCGGCCAGAATATCGGTGTTCCCGACGTGTTGCAAATACCCGGTATACTTGAGCTGCATCCGGGGGGCGGGTTTGGAACGTCACAAGTGGTGGTACGGCAATAAGCTAAGGCTCTGACTGGGAAGAATAAGAGTGCTTCACCCAACGCAACGGCGGCTACGATTCGCCTCACGGAGTCGCCCCCGGTGTTTGCAGAAGCCTTGGGGTCAGGTTGAGTTTTGCACAAAACTTCATAAATTAGCAGCCTAACATACCGTACGCACTTTTGAAGCGATGATTCAGCTTAGCCCGGGGTCTTTAGGCCTGCGCCCGGCAATTAGCGCGCAGACTGCCACAATTAACCGGGCGAAATCACCGTGCGACAGGTACGCCCAAGGTGCGACCTTCCGCGGAACGTGAACCCCTTGTACCCGAGGATCACGGGTTCAACCTTCGCCTTGCCGGTGCCCGCCAAGCCCGCGTGCATTCGAGGTAAGCGTAGGTTAGAGCGGTCTTCATAATAATGGACCGGGAAACGGAAACCCGCTCTGGAAACTCGGCACGGAGTTACCTCGCGCCAAGGCGGGACCGGAATTCTCCAGCGTCGACACAATCAAACAATCGTTAAGCGAAGAAAGTAACGGTGGTGATAGACGCGCGAGGCTTTCTGAGCCAAGCTTCGCTCAGCTTCCTCGCACCACGAACCTTGCGGACAGCGGTGCGCGGGTGGAATTTTCCGAAGACAGTTGGGAGCGGAGGAGTCCATGCATATCCGATTCATGCTCACAGGCATTGCGTTAGCGTTGTTATGCTCTTGCAGTGGAAGTTCCAATGGCTCGCCGGGCCCGGACACGGGCGGAAACGGACCTGTCGGTGGTGCCGCTAATTCTGGCGGCATTGCGAGCACGGGTGGCGCGCCCAGTAACGGCGGCAACGCAACTACGGGCGGTAACGCCAGCACTGGCGGCAAGTCGAACGCGGGTGGCGTGCCCAGTACTGGCGGCATTACCAGTACGGGTGGCATTGCGAATACCGGCGGTGCCCCCCTCACAGGTGGTCAGTCGGGCACGGGCGGCAATGCGAGCACGGGTGGCACGACCAGTGCCGGTGGGGCGACTGCAACTGGCGGCAAGTCGAACACGGGTGGCGTCGTTGCCACTGGTGGTAAATCGAGTACTGGTGGAGCCAATAGCACCGGCGGCTCGAGCGGGACGAGTACATCGGGGTGCACCCGCGACATGCTGCAATCTGCCGTAGATAGTTATATGACAGCCATCCAGGCTGGCAGCTATTCGACCCTGCCCTCTTCGGTCAAGTATTCGGAGAACGGTGCGACGGTAGCGCTTGGAAGTGGTCTTTGGGCAACTCCGTTGCAGGTTAACCTATTACCGCCACTCACTCTGTTGGACGTTGACAAGTGTCAGACCTACAGCGAGGTGATCGTCAACAATAACCACAAGTACGTTTTCGGGGCTCGCTTGACGGTGACCGCGTCTAGCGGACAAATCTCAGCCATTAGCGTGATTGTCACCGACTGTGACGACTGGGGTTTCAATGCAGACACTTACCTGCAATATTCGAAGGCTGAACAACAAGCAGGAGGTTGGGCTCAAGTTGCCCCCGCCAACCAACTCACGCGCCAACAGTTGCTGGATGCCGGTGCCGCCTACTTCGCATACTGGTCAGATCCTACCGTTAACGTGCCCTGGGGCTACCCTTGCTCTCGCCTCGAAGGCGGTGCAGAGACGAATCCGACAGGCAATCCTTCAATAACTTGCAGTGTAGGCATCACGACTCAGCAATACGCGATCCCTGTCAATGATCAGCTTGTTGACGTAGATTATGGAATGGTCGTGGATTTCATCAACCTTCCGGGGCCGGATTCGCATTGGTTCCGGGTCAATGCGAACGGGGTCAACGACGCCGGAGTCAACCAGCCCGCGATCCGGTACATCCACACCTTGACCGACTGCTATGTGAACGGCACCTGGCAATGCCCCGGCAGTGCGCCGGTTTGTTCGTGAGCAGTGGGATCTCGACCCGTCCACGTGCCGCCGTAACATCAATCTGATCGACGATTGGTAAAACCATGGCTCTACGACAGTGAGTATTGGTGTCGCTGGTGCCCGGGCGCGGAGAATCGTTTCGAGCCTCGGGATTACTCAATCATGACCGGTTGAACTTGCCCCGCAACCTTCCTGCAACGGCGGAACGCGGGAACCTGGGCGTGTCGTAAAACAATAGTTTCACTGCATCAATGCAACCTGGCGCGATGGTTGGGCGGACTCAAACCAATGCTCAAATTTGGCGATCCCGCGCGCCGAGTTCTCATTTTTGCAAGCGCTCTTGACTAACTGCGACTTCTGCAGGACGCTTATTGCGTCAGAAGTTGGGAGAACAATATGGCACACCTGCGTTTGACGCATTGCGGGACTGCAATGTTAGTAATTCTTGGGCAAAGCGCGGTGGCGCTCGCGGTGGACTGCTACGTGGACAGCCAGAACGGCATTGACACTAATAGCGGTCTGACGGATGCACTACCCGTAAAAACCCAACCCAAGATCCCCTCGAGCTGCACCGTCGTTTACTACAAACGAGGCAGCGTTTTTAATGAAGCGGTGAGAATCAGTGGTAACGCTAAGACTTTCACCAACTACGGCAATGCGAGCGACCCATTGCCGCAATTCGTCGTACCCCATACGGCCAACAGTGGCAGCTTAGTCTCGAGCTTTAGTGGCGGCATCACGGTGAACGGCCTGTATTTAGCGGGTTCCCATGGTGATGGGACGAGTGCCAATATGGCCAAAGGCATCTGCGTAATGCTCGCGAGCAACAATAATCTCGAGAATTGCGAGATTAGCAATTGCGACATTGGCATCATGCTAAGCGGCACCGGTAACGAGATTTTGAACAATTACGTCCACGACCTGACCATGGCCGTTGACGCCGCGGTAGACGCGGGCGTCAATATTAACAGCGTGGGTGGCGCAGAGGGCATCTTCATTAACGGGTCGAACAACGAGGTTGCCTACAACCAGTTCGTCAATTGCCAGGCACAGGCTAGTTGGGACAATAGCTATGACGGTGGGGCAACGGAGGTAGCCATCCAATCAGGTACTGTCTCCGGTTTGAAAGTTCACCACAATTTCTCGTATAACAGCTGCGGATTTTTCGAGGCCTCCAGCAGCACCCAAGGCACCTTTGCAGATTCGGAGTTCTATTACAACGTGTCGATTGATAGTGGCTGGATGATGCTGCTACAAATCAATAACACGACGTTTTCGAACATTCGGTGGGAGAACAACACAATTGTTCAACACAAGGGAGCGATCAACGCGGGCCTTGCGGGCAACATTACCGTAATCTACAACGGCTCGGGTACTAATGGTTCGGGTTCAACCACGGGTGGTAGTGGAACGATGTCGCCGACCGGGGTCTATTTCAACAATAATCTCGTGATTCTCGATGGTGTCAGTAGCTATGGCAGCGTTATTGATTCGAGCATTAATCAAAGCAACAACCTTGTCACCACCACTGACCCAGGTGTGGTGAACTGGGCAGGGACAACCGCGACGGACTTCGATCTGGTCGCAGGAAGCGCTGCCATTAATGCGGGTATGACCATCGCGGGGCTCACGCTCGATTACCTCAATCGCACCGTGCCCGACCCCACCAGTGGGTTAACGGACATTGGCGCGTTCGAGTACAACTCAACGGCTGCAGCCGGCTCCTCTTCTACAGGCGGCGCTCCGGCGGCCACCGGGGGTACGCCGTTGACGGGTGGCACGCCGTCAGCGACCGGCGGCGCGCCGGGTGCTGGTGGTTCCGCGGTCACGGCGACTGGCGGAGCAGTTGGCGCCGGTGGTGTGGCTTCCGGGACCGGTGGAGTAATGGCAACCGGTGGCGCTAACAACGTAACTACTGGCGGAGCTACAACGGCAGCTGCAACCGGAGGCGGCACCGGCGTGCTGGGCACCGGGGGGCTCGCTGCTGGCGGCAGCTTAGCCACGGGTGGCGCGCTGGCGGCACAGGGAGGCACTTTGTCAGGGGCTGGTGGCCAAACGGCTGCCGTCGGTGGCAGTAGCAGCGGTGCGATTGGCGGTGCGCCTGTGGCTGGTGCCAGCGGCAATCCCGTGGGGAGCTCCGAAAACAACGGCAGTTGCAGTTGCTCAGTGGTGGGTCGGCAGTCTCGGACAACCTCCGCGGTGCTGATTGCGCTGCTCGCGCTCGGCCTGCGTCGCAGAACTCGCAAGCCTGGCAGGCGGATCTAGCCGTCCTGCTTCACGATAATCATCGCCACGGATTAACTTGTCGTCGGCCTTGAGGCCCGCGTGCGTCACATTATGATCGCGCGGTTCGACGGATGAGTCGATTTGGACCGGACGAGCTCGCACTTGTTCCGACACGCCCATTGCTTATGGTACCAAGCCTTTGGTGCGTTCGTTCTATCAATTGGCGTTGGTCGGCCTGGTGGCATTGGCTGGTAATGCGGCCGCCAACGAACCGCCCATCACGCTTTTTTACGAGGCACCTTGGGAATGTCCAGCCCGAGCTCAGTTCTGGTGGCAACTTCAGGCCCGTTCAGCGCGCCTGAACCCGATGAAACCAGGCGAGTTCGGAATCGCCATTGAGGCTCGGATCACTGGCGCTGGCTCACGGTACTTCGGCCACCTCAGGCTTGCGGATTCAGGCAATGCCGTGGTCGAACGCGAAGTGACTGGGCCGAATTGCGTGGATGTGAGCGCCGCGCTGGCACTGATTACCGCGGTCACGCTGGATGCATCCCCTGCTAGGATGCAGCCCGACTTGTCCGTGACGGCACGCCCAAAAAAGTCACGAAAGCGGTTCGCCTTGGGTGCCGTAGGAGGTATTCATAAAGCCGTAGCCCCAGGCGTCATTCCGACGATTGGCTTGTCCGTCACTTATCATGATCGGGCTCAGTTCGGTTCGCCCGAATTGCGCCTTGAGGGGCTGTACGCCTGGAGCCCATGGCAATCTGTATCAGGCGGGGGTAGCGCGGTCCCTAAAGCGCGCTTCCTTTGGATGGCTTCGCGAGTGACGGCTTGTCCGCTGCAGGCGCAGGCGGCCAGTGTCACGGTCGGGCCTTGTGTGCTAATTGAGCTCGGCGCGTTGCAAGGCGAGGGGAACACAACTTCCAGCGGAACCCAATCCAAGACAGGTTTTTGGGCTGCGCCCGGTGCGCTGCTGAATTGGTCCATGCAGGCAGAGCCGGTTTGGCTTCGGCTTGCTGCGGGTGCCATTCGACCAACGGTTCGAGATACTTTCCAGTTTTCTCCAGAACCGGTGGTTTTTCGCGCACCTAGCCTTGGATTGATTGCCGAGTTCGAGTTGGCCTGGGCTTTTTATTGATCGTGCCGGCAACTATTCGACATACCCCGTGAGTGACCTGGAGTTCCGTAACGTATGACCGATGCCGCGCGTCTTGAGACCTTGAGGACTCCTCGGGCCGATCCGCAAGGCTCCAGCGACCTCACGGGCTTTCCGTCACTCACAGTCGAACAGGAGCACCGTTTAGCTGGGATGATGAACACACATTTCGCTTCAGTTTGGCGCGCCGGGCGGCGCATGGGCCTGCACAACGCGCAGGCCGAGGAGAATGCTCAGGAGGTCTTCGCCGTTGCGGCGCGAAAGCTCAATTGCATTGAGCAGGGACACGAGCGTGCATTTCTGCTCGGCGTTGCCGTGCGTTTCGCCGCCAATGCGCGGCGCAAAATGGCATTGCGCTTCGAGCAATTGGCCATCGATCCTCAAGAGCACGAAGCCACGGACGCAATGCCGCTTGCGGAAGAGCTGCTAGCGCAGAAACAGCAGCGCTCACTGCTCGATACAATCCTTCTGTCCATGTCGGATGTGTTCCGAGAAGTGCTCACACTTTACGAAATTGAAGAGCTGAATCTGCCCGAGATCGCCGAGGCGCTCGAGATCCCGGAGGGAACCGCCGCGTCGCGCCTGCGCCGGGCGCGTGCACAATTCATTCGAAAAATTGAGCGATTTGCCAAACGTATGGCCCGCTTCAAGGAGGAACCATGAATCAGCCCCGACGCTTCAAGGCTGCGCCAGCGCTCGGTCTCGAAGGCCGCTTGATGGCAATCGGCAGCGAGGAGATACCCGAATCTGAGGCGATACATCGCGTAGCGCGAGGTCTTGGACTCTCGGCAACCGTAATCGCTTCGACGGCTGTCGCAGCGGCGATGGCGCCCAGCGCGACGGCCGCAACAGCCTCCGCTAGCGCCGGCGCAATCGGAACGGTTGGTACTGCGGTCGGCAAAGTGACAGGATCGTTTCTCGCGACGACCATTTTCAAGGCGACCGTAATTGGATTGAGCCTGGGGATCGCATCATTTACCGGCGTAAAGCTGATCCGTTCGAGGGCTCCGGCAAATGAACCCAGCGTGACGGCAAAAACAAAAGTTGAGCGTCAGCTGCCTACACGAACCAGGGACAGCCTCGGCGTAGCACCGTCGACTTCGGTATTCCAAGATCAAGTGCCAGGGACGGCTAGCACCCGGGCCTTTGCCGCTTCGTCGGCAATTCCCGGTGGACCAACTGTTATAGCGGCACCCGCTGCGCCCGGCGATTCGCCATCCCTGGCAGCGGCACCCGTGGCCCGTTTTGAGGATCTCGAGTCTCCCGCAGCAATCGCGAGTAATGGCCCGAATTCAACAGCATCGCTCGCAAGTCAAGGCCCGGTAACAATCGCCACGGCTGCACCGCGCGCGGGTGCATTTCCCGTAGATCCGCGGCTAGCGCGCGAAGTGGCCAGCCTTGATCACGTGCGCGCCACCGCCGCTCGAGGTGACGCTGCAGGGGCTTTGCGCGAGCTCAATGCTTTCGAGAAAGGTTTTGGCTACTTTGCACTGCGCAAAGAGGCCATGCTGGTGAATATTGATGTCTTGCTCTCACTTGGCCAAAGGTCAGCGGCCGCTGCGACCGCAAGGCAATTGTTGCTAATGGGTGCGCCAGCAAACCAGCGCGCCAGGCTCGAAGAACTGGTGCGAAGTCAGCCATCTGAATCATCCGTTCATTTCGAAGGGACAAATTAGTGATTTACCAAGAATCCATAGCATCTGGCAATGTTGACGGCTGTGATGAATTGGGACTGTTTCCGTGCCCAAATTGCAACCGGACGAATCGTTCGGAGGTCTTTATTCTGTGGGTCAGCGGGGCCCGAACCCGCTGACGGCATTGCCCCAACAAAGATGGATAGACTGTCACGTGAAGCCACATAACCTTAGCGGAGGTCGTAATGAAACTTGAATTAGGTAACTTAAAGTTGTTCGCTGGCGCAGCCCTCAGCATCGCTCTCAACGCGGGTTGCGAGACAGACCCACATTATTGGAGAAATCCGGACGCCACGGGTGGCACTACCAATGCCGCAACCGGCGGGCTTGGCAACGGCGGGTCGGCGAACACGGGTGGCATTGCAGCGGCAGGTGGCGCTCCGTGCACTCAAGGCCAGCAGAATTATGCCGCGATGCGGGGCACATTACTCGACAAGTATGGCTCACTCGGGTGCAACAACAGTTCAGATTGCGTCATCGTGCTAG
>CAWIGY010000118.1:0-56546 GCA_963835565.1 uncultured delta proteobacterium | reverse complement strand
CCGGCGAAAAAACGCATAAATGCTCAAGAGGCGGGGCGCGCCCTCAAGTTTGAGGCTGAGCAATTGTTGGCTCGACGGGTGATCGTTGCCTTAACGAAGCTCACGTAGGTGGATTTCGGCAGTACTGAGCGCAGCTGCGCCATGCCGCCGATGCTTGTCATCGGTGGGGTTGCAACCACACGGCGATGTACCGCTCAGGCGTCGCGGGCAATCAGATGCCGAGCAACGACGAGTAGATTGCAGGCGAGTACGGATGCCACGACATGTGCTTTGAATGAGCCGAGCCCGCTCAATCGGCATCGTGTCAGGTCAAAGCTTCGTTTGAGAAAGGAAATGATACCTTCGATGCCCGCTCGGAAGTTGCGCAAGCATCGGTAGACCCACGTGGACTTGACCATATCGCAGATTGCAAGGTGGCACTTCTTGGCAAATGCCACGTCCTTGGTGCCAAGCTTCTTGATGTCTTCAAGGTTGGTGTGAGACACGAAACCACCATCGAAAGTTGCTTGTCGAGGCGGTTTGCCGAATATCGCGCACTGTCGCTCGATCATCTTGACGGCCAACGTCGAGTCGGCAGGGTTGCCGTGCTCCACCACTACATCTGTAACAATTCCAGATGCCCCTGCCGTCAAACATATCTTGTGTCCATACAACACATCGCGTCGGTCTTTGACGATGATGTCCGTATGCGGCTCAAAGATGGAGACTATCTTCTCGGTTGCCGGTACCGATTCACCTCGAAGCACTCGTCGCTCAGTCTGTGAAACCACACGCCGCGTCAGCTCCACATTGCGGCGCAGTTCGGACGCCAGCGACTGGACTTTTGCAAGCGTCATGATGTCACCGACCTCAACCTTATCGAGTTGTTCGGCAACCCGTTGTGCCTGTACGACGGTCTCTTGGGTGACCTTGAGCAGGTCACGATACAGGCCCTGCCTTTGGGACGCGGACTTGGCGTTGAGAATTTCCAACGCCCGTCGCTTGGCACGACGACTGCGGTCAGCATAGTTGATTGCAAAAGCTTCTTGTGCGTGGCCCATCAGTCGCGCCATGACCCGAACGCAATCGAACAGCAGTGACGAGTCGGTGGGATGATGAATGTTCGACTCAACGACGGTGCAATCGGTGCGTACCTTGTCTCCCGACTCGATGCGTTGCTCCACGGCGAACATCACGATCTTACGATTGACGGTCTCCAGAGTTTTTGCGCGAATGTGCTTGATGGCTTTTTGAAGCGTTGACCGGTCCGGCGTGGTATCACCCATTCCCAAGCGACAGAACCAACGATAACAACTGGAATCAGCCAGGTGAAAAGCCAGCTGTTCGTAGCCCCAGCCATTCATCAGCTTGATAATCAAGGCTCGCAAAACCTGCTCGGCGCTCATGCCCCGACGTCCCTTGTGCGGTCTGGTTCCGGGCCGCACCAAGTCTCGGTGAATCAGCTCCGTCACGTCCGAGAGCTGGTCGAGCACCAGGCCTATCCGGATTAACTCTTTGGCATGCTTGTGGTTGATTGGGGCTGGCATCAAGGGCTGCTGTTGGGTTATCTTCTCGCGCATCGGGGTCCTGTTTTTTCAGCGGTTTTCGCGAATTGACTGAGAAAACAGTTACCCCGACCTATTTATTTCCATGCCGCGCAAAAGAGAATTCAGTATCTTTCCTGCCCGATTCGCATTTTTCGTCGGGAACTAACTAACAGCGACAAGGGTAACGGTTACCGCCGAGCAACTAAGGCATGCACTCGCAAGAGCGGATGGACCGGACGAGCTAGCATTGCCAAATCCCGTCATCTACCTGGACATAGACACCCCGGGCGAGGCTAGATGGATCGATGCGCAAGCTGAACTGAGCTGGAAAAAGTCAACTGCCCAGCGGAATTTTGGCTGTTACATTCACGATAATCCTGGTCTTTTTTGGCGTTTCGATGGTGTTGCTTCCGCCGCAATTGTCGGTTTCAAATTTGATATTGTTGACCGTGCGTTCAAGCGGCTGATCCTTGCCTGTGTACTGAATGACAAGAGTGTCACCTTTGCTGGGTAAAGCATCGACGTCAATTAGCTCCAGGTTCAATCCGCGTTCTTTCACTTCGACCATGCCAACTCCATAGCCAAACCACGTCAAGAGGCACTTGATTTCTGCAGCGATGAGGCGGAGATTATTGGAATTCACGGGAGGTAAAATCTTGACCATACCAGCCGCAGAAGTTGAGGGAATCTTGTCGGCTGGTGGATTTCAGACGGCTCGACGTTCAGGTTTTGGCATCGCGTACTCTCATGCCATAAACGACGAGTGGCGTATTCAGGCATTCGGCGGCTTCGAGGCGACGGATTTACTTCATCCAGCAAACGCGGATCAGACTGCACTTCGGGTACAGGAGCCATGCACCAAGACAGTCATAAGATTCAAAAATTGACGAAGCCGATACCGTTGCTGCTAGTTCCCTGGAAGCAAAAGCCCCCGTTGATGGCTGTGACTCCGCTTGGTAATGTGGTCGTCCAAGCGTAATTGCACATCGAAAGATAGTCCGTGCCATTGATAGAGAACGAGCTCGGACTACCACCGCAAACGAAGCCGGTAATGGCGAACATTACTGCAGCGCAGGCTCCAGACGGAGTCAGAGCTATGGCCTGTTTTACCGTATAGGTTGTAGGATTGCTGCAAAGACCATCGCAAGGTCCCCCTGCCGTCGATGCGTCACCAATCGAAGAAGTCCCGCCGGTGGGTACGGCACCGCCCGTTTCCGGCGCGCCGCCGGTCGCTGTCGTGCCGCCGGCAACGGGGTATCCGCCCGTGCTCAGGGTGCCGCCCGTCGCGAGTACACCTCCCGTGGCAAGTAACCCTCCGGTTGCAGGAGGTGCGCCACCGGTTGCGGCTGCGCCACCTGTCGTGATCACGGGTCTCCCGCCCGTCGCAGGTGCGCCGCCGGTTGCCATGATTCCACCCGTGCTCGTCGTGCCGCCAATGGCTCTTGAACCACCCGTGCTCGATGTGCCGCCAAAGCTTGCGGTGCCACCGGTAGACGACAGTCCGCCCGATGCGAAATTGCCGCCGGTTGCTAAGGTGCCCCCTTTGCTCGTCGCGCCGCCATTCGACGACGAGCCCGCCGCACTTATCGTGCCACCAACGGAATGTGTCCCTCCCGATGCTTGGTTGCCGCCAATCGATGAACTGCCGGCGGAAGCACCGGCATCGGATTCCAAGTCAGCCGTCAAGTGTGACACGGCGCAACCCATGACCAGCGTGCCGCAAATAACCCCAAAATATAATGATGAGTGGGACATCAGAAGCTACCGCCTAGTCTAACAGAATTGTGGTTCAGCCAAAGACCAACACGAGGTTGCGACGATTGCTTGGGTGCCGTCAGGAGCAAGGTGACTCCGGCAGCAGCGGCAAGGCCGCCCGCGACAAATCCGACTGTGGATACGTCCAGTAATCGATTGAAGCTACTGACCTTATCACTCTCAATTTGCGGACAGTGCGTCCCCTGACATCCTGGTGGTCGATTCGATAAGGCGACCAACCCGGTGACTGTGCCGACGGCCATGCCGGCACCTCCGACTCCGAGTATAATCCAACCGAATAAAGCTTGGCTGCTTAGCGCCAAATTTGAATCGGGCCAATTTGGTGGTGTAACCTGAAATGTTTGTTCCGCTCGGGCAACCGCACCAGGACCAGATTCGGTGGGCGATTTTCGCGAAACAGCGGAGAAAACGACTGATGTGAAACGCAGAATAACCTCGTTTTGGGTGCCTTCTTTGAGGGATACTGTTTGCTGAACTACCTCTCTGCCGCGATTGCCCACGACTTTGGTCTCGCCTGGATCAACCATAGCCTCAATGCCCAGCATTGACGAAGGCAGGACTACGCCGTTCAAGCTAACTGACACTTCGCCGGCTTTGGCACCGTCGATACTAATCTTTAGCCTTGGAATGCGGGGAAGCAACTCGTTTCGTTCGCGCTCGGCATCGCGTTGGGCTTCGAATTGAGTTGATTGCCAAAAGTCCGCCTTCTCCAGGCGGATGGCTTCAAGATAGAGTTCTGACGCGGCGACTAATTTACCGAGCCTAACGAGTGTTCGTGCTTTAACAACCGCGAGAGTCGGAACGCGAACGATTGCATACGCCTGCGTTAGCTTGTCGAGTGCTTGTTCGTACTCTCGCTTGCCGTAAGCATTGAGGCCCTGCTGAGCCAAGTCCCTAGCCGTAGATAGAACTGTTCCTTCTTGTGCGTGGGCAGGCAAAGAAATCGCTAGGAAGAAAAGCAATAGCGACACCCGAGCCAAATTGAATGTAGTCATCTGAAAATCCAGGGTCCTTGGTATAATCACGTCTATTGGGTGATGCTGGTGCGTCTGGAGTTTTCAGTGTTGCTGGTTTGAGCGTAGCACTGCTGAGTGCTGGTGTCGGGATTCGCGTTGGCACGGCCGAAGCATTCGGCTTCAAATTCGACGGGCGCTTTTCCGGAGCGTTTACCTCCGAAACTTCGGGCAGGTCATTGATATTTGTAATGGGACCATTCGACACTTCGTGTCCTTTTCCAATTGCCCCAAGAGGCGTCACATCAGTCGCATTATTAGCTGGAATGCTTCTGGGTTCATAGGCTGTAGGGTCGCCAGGCGCGGTTTCGGTGGCAGCAGACTTTGTTTCGGCCCTAGGTTGCTGGGTCATTGCAATGCGAGCAATCCAGATTACCCCGATGCCGCCGATAGCAATGCCCAACAATAACAAAACAAATCGAATACTCCGACGTGATTTGAAATCCGGTATAGTTACGGAAGCCGGGGCGGCCGTTTCTGCCATTTCCGATGCGGGTTTCAGCAATTCTGTTGCACTGGCACTAGGCCCCTGCGATACGAGTGTATCGACTTTCGCAGCTTGTTTGGATTCGATTGTCGGTCGCTCTGAATCAGGCGAACATATTCTTCGAAGTTCGGCAGTCGCATCCGTAGCAGACTCAAATCGCTGTCCCTGTAACCGAGCTGCTGCCCGAGCAAACCAAGCATCGAATCCTGTCGGGACGTTTGCAATCCGTGAAGGGGTGGGCAAAGGATCGTTGCAAATGGCCATAAGCAATGCACCGAGCGTGTCTTTCTCAAATGGACGCGAACCCGTCAAACACTCGTAAGCAATGATTCCGAGGGACCAAATGTCGGCGCGACGGTCAATGTTGCTTTGCCCCAATGCTTGTTCTGGGCTCATGTAATACGGCGTGCCCAACATGGCACCCGTGTTAGTCTTGACACCACTGCTAGTCGATAGCGAGTCGAGTTTCTTCGCTATTCCGAAATCCAGAACCTTAACGAGTTCGTCATCGGATTCCCGCACAATGAAAATATTGTCTGGCTTAAGATCGCGATGCACGATCCCGGCTTGGTGTGCACGTTGCAAGGCCTTTCCCACCTGCGTCAATATGTGGGCGACTTGACCGGGCGTCAGTCGATGAACGTGCTCCAATCGTCTCGCGAGGCTTTCTCCCTCAAGGAGTTCCATGGCAATGAAGGGCACGTCGCCATCGACACCGAAGTCGAAGATCTGCACCACGTGGGCACTACGCAACTCAGCGGCGGCCTGCGCTTCACGCTTGAATCGTCCCAGTGCCTCAGATGATTGTGCAATGCCAGAATCAATCAGCTTGATCGCCAGGGGCGATCCGAGCGTCAGATGTTCAGCACGCCAAACTGAACCCATCCCACCCTGCCCGAGCTTGTTGAACAGTCGATAGCGTCCGGCAAGGACTTTACCTTCCACGAGTGGACCTCATCCAAAATTGGCATGAAGGTATCACGAAAAGCACGCTACCCGGGCCGGGATTGGCTGATGCGCAAAAAGCCCTCAGATAGTCTCCGGCGACCAGCGGGCCAATTACGACCGTGCAAAGAAACTGCGCCCAACTACACCACGTAAAGCGCTGGTCCTAATTCTTGGGGCATCGAAGGTACTTCAAACGCCATCATTCTGCCAAATCACGCCTCGATTACCCGCCCAAGTTCACCGTCGCTCACTGAGCCGCTACCCGGTGTAATCAACGGTCGTTCAGGTGGGCGTGAATTTTAGATTACACCTAATTACTTAGCCAAAATGACAGCCTATGGAACGGGAGAGAAAACTCTGGCCACGATTTCATTGCGGGCCAGTAAAGCCAAGTTCAAAGACAATTTTGAGGTTGCCACGAAACTTGAACAATTAGCCAGGGATTGCGGCGGTGACCTTGCGCAGCCGCCAACCGCTTCAAGCCGATACTCCGGAGACGGAGTCCTGGAATCGCCATGATCGACATTGTGAATGCCGGCATTTCCGATGCGGCCGAAATCCTGGCATTGCAGAAGCTATGCTATCAGTCGGAGGCGGAGCTTACGAATGACTTTCAGATTCCGCCGTTACTTCAGGATCAAAGGAGTATCGAACAGGACTTCACGACTCAGCGAATCCTTAAGGCGGTCAAGGACGGCCACATCGTCGGATCGGTGCGCGCCTACGTTGGGAATGGTACCTGCCACGTTGGAAGACTGATTGTGCATCCCGCGCTTCAGAATCGTGGCCTCGGCAAACGTTTGATGCACGAGATAGAAGCCGCATTTTCTGTGGCCGCACGCTTTGAGCTGTTCACCGGGGAGAAAAGCGCTCGCAACCTGCATTTCTATCAGAAGCTTGGCTATCGGGTAATCCGCACTGAAAAGCTGAACGAGCGCACGACGCTGGTATTCATGGAAAGACTCAACCCTGCGCAGCCGGAATCGTTGGGTACGACAGGAAGACGAGACCCTGGGTCAGCCCCACTCAAAACCTGACACGCCGAGTTCACCAAACGTACGGAAGCATTCGCCAAGTTCGCCGAACGTAAACCTTCCATTGATCACGGAACGCTTGCTCCATCATGCGCTCCTCGATCGGGATGCGCCAGACGTGGGCGGCGAGAAAAGGCAGTAGCATCAAGAGCAAGGACGGCCATGCGCCAGTCGTGATGCCCACGCCGAGCAAGGCGACGTCGCCCCCAGATAACTCGTATGTCGAACCAGGCGATACGGACCGCGCTCCACCACCGATTGGTCCGGCTGAGTCTGGAGGGTGCCGGTGTGAAAGCGTCCCAGCGTGCGCATCGACCACACGCGCAGCAGAGTTCCGAGCACGGTGACCAGTATTCCGCCCCACGCGATCCGGGGCGTCAGCGCCAACGCAGGCTTTGACTTCGCCCAGGGTGCCAGCGCCAGGGACGAGATGAAACCAGCGTATCCGAGCACGGTGTTGACCCAGATCGTGGAGCGGTCGTGCACCGAGGGTTTCATCCGCTCCCGATGAAGCCACATGGGAGCATCGGCGAATACCCAGACAGCCAATAGGAGGAGCAGCGGAACGTACCAGGGGGGCATGGTAGACCTCTAATCGGGGACTGGGTCACAGTCGGTATCAATAGTCCACAAACACGCAGGAAATTGCTCGGACATACTTCTATCAAGGCTGCTGAGGTCCCCTCGGCCGTCAAATTTTCCTAACGCTGGACTGGCTCATTACCAACCTGGTTGACTCACGTGTCGCTTATGGCACACCGATGATTGGCACAACTACCAAGAAATCAGCCAAAAGCACGTCATCTCGCTTGGTACCGATATTGCGTGAAGCATGGCGAACGGCATGTCGCGGTGGCAGCCGTTGACCAATTCGGAGATTCCCGTGCACCGGTTCGTTCTGCTGACCATCTTAGCCACAGGTTGCGTGAGCAATAGCAAGAACCCGTCGCTTGACGCGGGGACGTCGCTTGACGCGGGGAGCGACAGTACGGGATCGGCGTCGTGCGACGAGATGCGGCAGGCCATAGAGAATGCATTTTCCGAGTTCAGAAACAGCAGCTGCACCGCTGATTCGGACTGCGTGCTTGGCGCAACGCTATCGTGTGTCGAATGGTGCCCCTCTCCTATGAATCGCGGGATCGCTGCTGACGCCGGCGCGTACGCAGAACAACTCTGCGCCCCCTTTCTGGCGCGAGGATGTGGCCCAACGCCCGGATGGCACGGTTGTGTGAATTGTCCAGGGCCAATCTGCAACGTTGATGCTGGCAGTTGTGAATGCGATTATGCGGCGCTTAGCAACTGACGCGGGCACGGCTAAACGATCTGACAACGCTGACACAAATGACAGCTACCGCCCAGAATGGTGGTCTCATCGGGTAGTAGTAGTGAATGTGCTGAGTCATCCCCTTATATTACCCCGAAAATATCGTGGAGAAATTCGTGTTCCTGAAGGACCTCAGCGTAGGCTTGCATGAGCATGATGAGGCGTTCCTCTCGCATGTTGGGAATGGCCATATACCAATAGGCTCCCTGGTTATACAGTGACAGCTGGCGCTTCTTGCTGGTATTCGTTCGAAGCTTTCGGTCCAAACCGCAGCGTTCGCCGGCTGCTCCTAGTATTGTTAGCAACGCATGCGCGAGCGCGGCAAGCAGCAAGAGTCGGTCCCTGCGCTCGGCACTCTTGATGTGGGTGGCCTTCAACCCCATCCCAAAGTGAATGTCCTTTTGATCTCTGAAAGTTTCCTCGATCGAAAATCGACGGGAATATTGTTTGACCACTTCGGCCGCGTTCAAGTCGGACCGACTCGTAGCCAGACACCACGATTCCTTCATCTTGCGGTCATGCGCGACGACCACAGCTGGCAATACGTAGAAGTCTTGGGTGACCGCGGGGTCCTTGATCATCAGCGCGCGGCCTGACTTCGGAAGCCATTCGACCGCAGGTTTGCTATTGCCCCATTGGTCGCTGACCGTGATAGCCTCACGAAACCGGATGATGAAGTCGAACTGCAGCCCTCGCAGATGCTCGTAGCGCTTTTGGTCTCCAAAGCCTCGGTCTGCCAATATCGTGACCCGAACACCCTCAGGCATGGATTCGGCAAGTTTTTCCAGGAGCCGGTCCTCATAAGCGTTGCGCTTTCCGGCCAAATCCTCTTTATCTACCGTTTGCCACACTAGCGGCGTCGCTCGCCCGTGACGCGTGACCAGATAGGCTGCGATCGTTGAGTGCCCATCATCGTCAAATTCAGTCCAGTCTAGCGCTACAACGGCCTCAGGACGCACGCCGACCACGAAGCGAACCCAGGCACGTGTGAACGCCCAAACGGTCATATTGCTGTTACTCAAAAGCCGGTCAACCTGCTTGACCGCGTGCTTGGGGTCTTTGAGCGCAGCCCAGGCTGCCGCGCGGCCAATCACATGAATACACAACGACACCGCGTGCATCACGCCCATGGACGCAAAGGCAACCGACCGCAAAGTCGCTACGTGCCAATCTACTTCTAGAACCTCCTGCAAAAATCTCTCAATACTCGTCGCATTGAGCCCAACTTTTGCCAGGCGTCGTCGAGCCTTAGCCGCTTCACGTTTCTCAACTTCAATAGCCGGGGATTGCACCATGCCCGGCCCAACCGCTAGCCTGCGCCAGAAATTCCCACGACCTCACGAATTTTCGAGAAATATCAGGGGATCGATCAGGTGGATGTGGGGTTTTGGCTGCGGAGATCGCACTTAAGATACCCGGGAGATCATTTGGCAAAACGAGAACTTTTCTTTTCGTTGACGGAGCCACGGTTGGCGCGCGGTCGGATTCAGCCCGAGCTTGACGCGAGCTTCCGCGACGCGAGGAGCAGTTGACCTGATTCCGACGAGCAAGACGCAGTGGAAATCGCGGAGCTGTGCCATTTTCCAGCGAGAGAGGAGAATCATTGAATTTTGGTCGCCGATGTCGGGCCGATCCAATGTAACCTTCTTCCAGCGACGGGCATAGATAGGTATGTCCATCGTGACGTTTTCGGCGGGACAAATGGAGGGGCAATCATGGGCACAAAAATGAGGAACACTGGGATCGTCGTTGCCGCACTAGTGGTATCAATCACTTCTGGCCTTCTCCTCGGTTTTGGCTTGTGGCGGACGGCCACGAAAATCGAAGACAACAGGTCCTGCTGGCAATCCAATTCTCTTGGACTTGAGCGAATGGCAGGCGAAGTCCAGGCAATGCTTCAGCGTTTGAGTCGCACGCAATCACAGGGGGACAGGGAGAGACTGATAAAGGACATTGGCCAAGACAGGGACAGACTATGGACGAGGGTGACTCATGAGGACGACCTGATTAGCCAACGGCTCGGCTGGATGCTGACGATCCAGGCCTTCCTGTTTGCGGCATTCGGGGTCACCGTTGGAAAGGAAGCACAAGAATCCTTCCGTAGATTTGTAACCCCAACGGTTTGCGTATTTGGATGGGTGTCCTGCCTGTCAATTGGCTACATGCTTGCGGTGGGGCGTGGAGTACTGAAATGTGCTGCACAACATTCTTGGCGATCAACCGCGCTGTGGGGGCATGTGGGCCGACTTTTTGCTTCCCTGGCGCTTCTTGCCACCGTTCGTTTTTGCAGTGTGGTCATTTCTGTTTGTAATCCTAGTATTTTGGAGAAATGCGCCGACCAAACTGAGCCCTTCCAATCGAATGGCCCTCCACAACTTCCAGCAACAAGGACGCTTAAGAGAAAATTCCTCGGAATATCCGGATTGAATGAGTGGTACTAGCAACACAGACCGAGCGCGCCGCTCAAACCCGTGATTTGGCACAAGAGCGAGTTGCAACTGACACTGGGTAGCTCAACCGATATCACACCCTCCGCCTCGCCCAGCGCCTCCTCACGGGTGCGCCTTCTCCGTAATAGTTCGCGCTGCCGCGCACCGTGGCTCGTCGAACTCGCATCAATTTTACGGCGCGCGTGCGTCTGTCTTCCGTGCTGGTGTATTCTGGTGGTACTGTCGGGCCGCAAGTTAGCCCGTAGCCGCCAGCAGGAGTGGCTCTTTTCAAGGGATGGCGAACAATGAATCAAGGTGACTTCAAAGCGGAGATTCTCAAACAGGAGATCGAGCTTCTCGTCAGGAGACTTGATCACTTCGACAACCTCCGTCATCGGACGAAGCAAATGGCGGCAACGTTGTGGCTTGCCGCGATTGGTGCAGCACTGACACTTCCCTCGAAGCCTTTGATTTGGCTTGCACTGGTTATTCCTGCTCCATTCTGGTTCTTTGATGCGCAATATCATGCGTACCAGGAGGCGTTTCAACGCCGTTTCTGGGCGATTCGTGCATTCATACGAGATGGGAAGTTCACCACCCCAGGGGGCGAAGTGCTCCTCGGGAAATTCCTCGTGGGACCAGGCTCAGAGGCATCAGACTCACCCACTTTTCCGGTTCCCGACTACTACGGAAACAAGACCTTCGATGAGAAGGCTCTCAAGAAATGGACGGGCCTTGCCCGCAATGCTCGTACTGTAAAGATGTTGTTGTTCTACGGTTCCCTTGCCCTTGCAACTGGGCTTCTTCTGCTCGCGTTCAAGTGGCTACATCTATCGGGGATGCGCCACTGAGATGACATCTGCTGGCTAACGCGGCGTTCTGAGGTCCAATATCCACCGTTTGATGCTGAAAAGCTCGAACGGAAACAGCTAACAGCTGGTCTGGCCAAGTTGTATACTTCTCGGACGTGAACGAACCCAAGAGATCATTCCTTCATGCGTCACCTGAATTTCTATCTGGTTGGTTCAATCCTTTTCTCGGGTGCATGCATGGGGCGATCGAGTATTGACACGCTAGCTGCGAACGTTGGTGGCGCAAAGTCCTTCGGCGGCGCGAAATCTACCGGCGGTTCGCGTTCGACGGGTGGAATGAAATCTGCCGGCGGTTCGACAAGTTTTGCCAGAACCTCCACGGGCGGCACCCCGAGTACCGGTGGTACCGCGAGCACGGGTGGAACTAAGGCAACAGGAGGTATGACCGCAACTGGAGGTACCCCATCCACGGGCGGCTCCACGAACACAAAACTCGTCGCTAAATCAATCACGGTCGGCGGCAAACACACCTGCGCGTTGCTCAGCGGTGGCTCGGTGCAGTGTTGGGGTGACAACGAGTCCGACCAGCTCGGCAATGGCACCACGGCGGTCAACAGTTCCGTGCCCGTCCCGGTCTCTGGCACCACCAACGCCACGGCTGTTGCCGCAGGCGATTGGCACACCTGCACAATGTTGAGTGGCGGCACAGTTCAGTGCTGGGGCCTGAACGCCTTCGGCCAGCTCGGCAACGGCACGGCGGATTCGCCCTATGATACCCCGACGCCAGTCACGGTGGTGGGTATCACCAACGCCATCGCTGTTGCTGCTGGCTCCGAAAACACCTGCGCCGTACTAAGTGGCGGCACGGTTCAGTGCTGGGGCGACAACTCTAGGGGCGAGCTTGGCAATGGCACCATGTTGGATAGCTCTGGTGCCAGTGACTGTCACGGGAACCTCCAACGCCGTCGCTGTTGCCGCAGGTGATTGGCATGCCTGCGCGCTGCTGATTGAGGGCACGGTTCAGTGCTGGGGCCTGAACGGCTACGGCGAACTCGGGAACGGTACCATGACGGACAGCGACGTGCCCGTCACGGTCTCTAGCATCACCAACGCCGTAGCTGTTGCCTCTGTCCGATTTCACACTTGCGCTCTCGTAGACGGCGGTACGGTTCAGTGCTGGGGCGACAACGTATACGGCGAACTCGGTAACGGGACCACAACTGACAGCGACGTGCCCGTCACGGTCTCTGGCATCACCAATGCCACCGCTGTTTCCGCTGGGAGCTACCACAGCTGTGCGGTGCTAGGCGGCGGCACGGTTCAGTGTTGGGGTTACAACAGGTACGGACAGCTCGGCAACGGCACCGGGACGGACAGCTTGGTGCCCGTCACTGTCCCTGGCATCACCAATGCCATCGCTGTTACCGCCGGCCACTTCCACACTTGCGCGCTGCTGAGCGGCGGTACGGCTCAATGCTGGGGGTACAACGCCGACGGCGAGCTTGGCAACGGCACTACGACGGACAGCTCTGTGCCTGTCACGGTGAGAGGGTTCTGAAATGCGCTTCTTTAGGGATTCATCATGAACTATTCAACCATTTCATCGATTTCGCTGATTTGTTTCCTCGGTCTCACTGCTTGCAGCGGCAACTCAAGCTCGGGGGTCAAACTCGTAGCGAAGTCAATAGCCGCCGACAACCAGGGGGTCTACGTATGCGCGTTGCTGAACGACGACACGGTTCGGTGCTGGGGTGGCAACACCGCCATGAAGGACAGTTTTGCGCCCGTCACGGTTTCGAGCATCAGCAATGTTACCGCCATTGCTAATAGTGGAAGCCACAGTTGCGCTTTGCTGAGCGGCGGCACAGTCGAGTGCTGGGGTAGCAACATCGACGGCCAGCTTGGCAACGGTTTCATTCTTGACAGTTCTGTAGCTGTAACGGTATCCGGCATCACCAACGCCAGTGCGGTTAGCACGGGCACAAACGACACTTGCGCGCTGCTGAGCGATGGCACGGTTCAGTGTTGGGGAGAGAATTACGGCCAGCTCGGCAACATCACCACTCCTTACAGTCTTGTGCCTGTTACGATTCCCGGCGTCACCAACGCTGTCACTGTGGCTGCTGGCGAGTTTAGCGCCTGCGCCCTGCTGAACGATGGCACGGTCCAGTGCTGGGGTAGCAACATCGACGGCGACCTCGGTAACGGCTCCACTGCTGCCGCCGGCAGTTCTGTTCCTGTCATGGTCTCCGGTATCACCAATGCGACCGCAGTTAGCTCAGGCCCAACCGATACCTGTGCGCTGATAAATGATGGCACGGTCCAGTGCTGGGGGTGGAACACATACGGCCAGCTGGGCGACGGCTCCACCACCGACAGTTCTATTCCTGTCAAGGTCTCGGGCATTACCAACGCGATTGCTGTGTCCGCTGGCGACGTTCACTCCTGCGCGGTGATGAATAGTGGCTCAATTCAGTGCTGGGGCTGGAACGAGTTCGGCCAGCTCGGCAACGGCTCCACGACGGATAGCACTGTTCCAGTAACAATCTCCGGCATCACCAACGCGCTCGCTGTAACAACCGCTGAGTTTAGCACCTGCGCTTTGCTGAATGGCGGCACGGTTCAATGCTGGGGTGCCAACGGAGACGGTGAGCTTGGCAACGGCACCACAACGAGCAGTTCTGTGCCCGTCACGGTGAGCGGGTTCTAGTGCGCGCAACGTTACGTTAAGTCCTCATGCAAAATACCGCATAAAACTCGGCACTTGTGAAGCCACCCCTGGCCCAGTAGTATACTTTCCGGACAGAACTGAGAAATCGCTATGAAAATCAACTTGAACCATTCAATCATTGCATCGATTCTTCTGATTTTCACATTCGGTCTTACGGCTGGCAAACCCAGCAATTCCACGAATGCAAAGCTGGTCTCGAAATCAATCACCACTGGCTTCAGTTACGCGTGCGCATTGTTAAACGATGGCACAATTCGGTGCTGGGGTCATAACGATGCTGGCCAGCTTGGCAACGGCACCACGACGGTCAGCTCCGTGCCTGTCAAAGTCTCGGGCATCACCAAGGCGGTTGCTCTTGCCGGTGGAAGCTCTCACACCTGCGCGGTGTTGAGTGATGGCACGATTCAGTGCTGGGGGTACAATCACTCCGGCCAGCTCGGCAACATTAACGAGCTAATGAGGGAAGGCCATTCGGTTGAAGCTCAGGTACTCGCCGGCAACAACGGCCCGGAAAGGTGCAGTCCCGTCCCCGTTACGGTGTCCGGCATCAGTACTGCGATCGCGTCAACAACTGGCTTCAATTACGCATGCGCGTTGCTGAGCGGCGGCACAATTCAATGCTGGGGTGAAGGCAAGCTCGGGCAGCTCGGCGACGGTAACGCAAATTGGAACCCCGTGCCTGTGAAGGTAACTGGTATCACGAACGCTGTTGCTGTTAGCGCCGGCAATGGTAACTACACCTGCGCGGTGCTGAAAGGCGGCTCGGTCCAGTGCTGGGGACAAAACAAGTACGGCGAACTCGGTAACGGCACCATAATTGATAGCTCCGTGCCCGTCACAGTCACTGGTATCACGAACGCCGTCGCTGTTTCCGCCAGCGGCACGTACGCCTGCGCGGTGTTGAGCAACGGTACGGTTCAGTGCTGGGGAAACGAGAGGTTGGTACCCGTCACGGTTTCAGGCATCAACAGCGCCATTGCCGTTACTGGTAACTGTGCGTTGCTGAGTGGTGGAACAATTCAGTGCTGGAGGGCCAAACTCGGCAAAGGCAGCAGGACGAGCAATCCCGTACTCATCATGGTCTCGGACATCACTAACGCTATTGCTCTTTCCGCCGGCGACGGGCATATCTGCACGTTGCTGAATGGCGGCTCGGTTCAGTGCCAGGGGCAAAACATGTACGGCCAACTCGGCAACGGCACCACGACGAACAGCTCCGTGCCTGTCACGGTGACCGGCTTCTAGTTCACGCAAGATCCCTGTCCACTCATGCAGAATACCGCATAAAACCCGGCATTTGTGAAGCCACCCCTGGTCCAGTAGTATACTGTCCCAGACACGGACTGCGCCTGGAAGCGGAGTGAAGTGCAGGCTGTCTACATTTGTGCTCGGGAAGGTGTTTTCACTATGAACCATTCAATCATTACATCGATTCTTCTTGCTCTTGTTTCCTCAGCCTGCAGCGGCACAAGCGAAACATCCAACACAAGTGCTGGTGGAGGTACATCAACTGGCGGTAGCTCCATTGCTGGTAGCGTAACCAGTGTTGGTGGAACGACCAACGCCGGAGGTTCTGCAGCCGGTGGTACCACACAAGCCGATGGAGCTACATCCACCGCAACCACCGGTTGCACACTCACCAATTGCGGCATTGCGGCAACGGGCTCTGGGCCTGCGTTCACGTACACTTATTCCTGCGAGCACCCTGGCGGAGGGTACGTGACAGGTGTGGATTGCGCAAATGGTGTTGCGAAGACAAGAGGCAATACGCTGGATACTGTCACGTGCACCAGAGAATCTTGTAGTGGTAATGATAGCTCCCATGGCACCTGCACAGACGACGCGGGCGCTACTTGTTCATTTTGATCCCCAACAAACGTTACGTTATGTCTCATGCAAAACACCCGCATAAACCTGGGCACTTGTGAAGCCCCCCTGGCCTAGTAGTATGCTTTCCGGACAATGACAGAGAAGCAAAGGACTCTCGCATGAGCATTGCAGACTGGTTTAGGCCGAAGTGGAAGCATTCTAACTCTGACGTCCGTCTGAGGAACGTGGAGGTGTTGACGAAATAGACCGTCCTGGCCGATATCGCCAAGAACGACGAGAACCTGAACGTGCGCAATGCCGGAAAGGGAGTCACGGGGATTGGATGCCGAGATTGTGGCTTGTGGCCCGTTAAGGTACCAGGTCGATGGCGGCTAGCCAATCCATCCAATCTGACATCCCATTGAAAGAAGGAATGCTATGGCTGAGAATGAAATAGAAATGGAAGTAATGATACCCAATAAAGCCGTGAATGTTCGTGAGAGGGTTGCAAGGATGGGGTCCCTCACAGAACGAAATGCAATGCTTCGCAAGGCAACGGCGTTGCTCACCGAAGAGCGTCTTGAGATTGCATGCGTAGACACCTACGGGAAGTCCACAGTTGTAGCAGGACTCCCTCTCGTAGCCATTGATCAGCTCGGCGCGAGAAGAAAGGCCATCACGAAGGGCAAGCAAATGAAGCATCTGGCCATTAGGGGAGTGGTGGTTGGGCTAATCGCCTGTGCAATCGTATTATTTAAAGTAAGAGACAGCGTTGCAATAGACCCCATTCAGCAGCTTGGGATTTGCGTGGGACTTGTCGTCGCGATCGCGGCAATAATCATGATTTTCAGCATCGGGAAAGTCTCGTCATCTAACCTGACAATGGTAACGATAAGATCGTCAGTTGACGATGCGAAAGATATTACATTCTTTGTGGATGATGCCAACTTTGACTTGTTTGCTGAAGCATTAAGCAGGAGTCGCGCGACTGACCAGAGCGTGCTCGTTGACATCGCCAAGAGCGACACCTTCTACTCCGGTGCGCGCTGCGCGGCGGTGGAGCGTCTGAGTGACCCGGGCGTACTCGCCGACATCATAGAAAACGGCAACAACCCGGATGTGCGACGCGCAGCAGTGGGGCGCGTGACTGACCAGAGCGTGCTCGTTGACATCGCCAAGAGCGACACCTTCTACTCCGACGTGCGCTGCGCAGCTGTGGAGCGCGTAACCGACCAGAGCGTGCTCGCCGATATCGCCAAGAATGACGAGGCCCACGACGTGCGCCAGGCGGCGTTGGCGCGCATTACCGACCAAGGTGTGGTGGCCGATATCGCCAAGGACGACAATGACCCCGACGTGCGCAAGACGGCGGAGCAGCGTCTCGCCAAAATATGCAAATGAGCCCCTAAAACTGGGCACTTGTGAAGCCTCCCTGGTCCAGTAGTATACTTTTCGGACATGGCCAAGCACAAGAAACGCCACAAGCATGAACTAACGGCTACGAATGCAACTTGCCCGAAATGCCACCGTGAGACCCAACCGGAATCGATACGCGGGCACGAAGCAGCAGAGCATCGAGAAGTGATGCGCGCAGCTGGTATTGCCAGGGGTGATCTCATTGCTTATTGTTGGTGTCGCTCGACGGTGCTTCTCTCGGAAGACTCGGCCAAACTTGTCTGCCAGTGCGATCTGGACAATTGGAACAAGGCAGGTCGGGAATATTCCGAACGTGGTGCCAAGGCTTGTTGGGATTCGCTTGGTGTTACCGATGAAATGATGGTCTTTGCTGAACCAAAGCGAATTGAAGAACTCAAAGCTGAGAAGCGGACCGCAGCAGGAAGCACTGCGAGCAATTAATACTGTAGCAGAACTGTAATCAAAATGAGAAATCGACATAGGGGTGGTGCAAAAAGTGGCACTTCTGGGATGAGTTAAAGAGATGAGAATCTAATCCTGTAGCTGGTACTAGTTACAGAAGTTACCAAGAAGGTTTTATATGTATGTTTATTGACTATAGATCGAAGATCTGGAGTAGTTTTTGAGAGAAGTCGATTCTGGTAATGGTTACCTGTAGTTTAATGAGAGTTGGGTTACCAAAGAATGTTGAATATGACTTCGTAGCGCCGCCGATCATTAAGTTGTGGCGCAGAGTATGAGAAGTCATCTCAGGTGCAAGAATTGCGCGCGACCGTTGCGCGTTTTCGTGAGGCGCTGCATGTTGGGGTCTTACCAGAAACGATCAAGGAGTTGCAGATCAATATATCTAACCTTCTTTGGTAACAAACAGAGTCTTGATCAGTTGAAGTATGGATCAAGTAGTTACCTAAACGTAAGAAGACAGTCCCAAGGATTGCCCGTTAGATCTAAGGACAGATTCTACTACCTTGCTTGCAGGAATTCTCTGAACGACTTTAGCTTGTCACTTTGAATCTGAAAACGCCCATAAGTAAGCTTGCCCTTTTGCCTGGCCAGATTCACTTGAAACTTCACTGGTATCTTGAACCTGCCAAAGTCTTTGGTAAGCACCGTCCCGTCTGATTGAGGACCAACAAGAGGGACATCCTTTTCCGGACCATTAATACGGCAGGTGAACGCTCGGAGCGACTGGATCTGTGCCTCACTCGAAGCGATGCTGAAGGAGATATCCGCGTCATGCGTCAAACAGTGAATATTCTGCGGCAGGTTAACGAATGTCAAAGTTGCGGTGTCCGTCGTCTCTGTTGGCGACGGCACGGACGCCGATTCAGCGGCGCTGGGGATCGATGCCTGCGTCGGAGATGAGGATGTGATGGCAGTCGCCGATGGGACAGCGGCAACTGGTTCATCCTGCGCTACACCAGTGGCCAATGGTGCAGCGTGCGCTGTGCCAGACGAGACGCCTAACGGGGCTTGAGGGGCAGGTGCTGGACTAACAGGGGGTGATGGCCGCTCGCAGCCGAAGGCCACGAATGCGAGGCTGGACGCAACGAGAGTACCGATGAGACTGTGAAGCGGGATCATGTTGCGCACAGCATACCATGTATCGGCCGAGTTGATCGAGGCTCGATCCATCTTTACTTCCGCCGAGCCGCGAACCCCGCCAGATACCCCGCTCGAAACGCCGTGTGAGAAGTCGATGATCGTTTGCTCGTTCGGAATGCTGGCTTTCGGCTTGGCTTGGGCGGCTGCGGGTGCTTTCTTTCCCTTGCCATACTTGACGCCGGTGTAGTTGTACTGAGTGATCTCAAGTCCTGCCTTCTTTCCGGCGGTCTGGACTTCGGGAAGTTTCGCGTCAGGATGCTTGGCGAGATATTCCCTTATCCACGGGGCCTTTTTGACCTTGGCGGGTTTCTTCGATGCCTTCTTTGCGGTCTTCTTCTTCGACTTCTTGGCGGCCATACAAGCAAACCCTTTCTTCTGGTAGGTTAATCTGAATACAGCGTATCAAACCAAAACACAACAATGCCCGAGCCACGAATGGCCGAGCACTGTTGGCAGATAAGGGTAAGATGGTAGCTATTTCGCGGTAGTTCGGGCAGCCCTCATAACGGCTTCTGCTCGCTTCGGATCGGCAAGTGCCGCCGCCAATTCCGCCGCAATATCTTTGGGTACAGGAATCTTAACGCTCAATTCGACTTTATCGCGCAAGAACAGATCGCAGAGTTGCATGCCGAGATCTTGCATCCCAATGTCGTGTTGTTGAGCCTTTGCGCAAAATATTGTAGTCGTTGTTGCGTGAGTCGGCGCGACCCTCAACACTTGCACCGTCCGAGTGATTCGACTGGTGAACAACGGTTGTTCAAACGAAATCTATCCCGAACAAGGGCAAGAAAGACACGCAGGAGCGTTTGTTCCAAGTCTTATCGTGGCTCAAGTGCACAATTGGCTCGAACGTTTCGGTGGATTCCCAAACCAAGCGAATCGAAACTGCTCAGGAAAAGGCGGATTTGATGGGAGCCTAAGCGAGTCCGATGATTGTTGCGTCCGCCATCGGAATTGGCGCAAATCGAGGCTCGGCCTCCCTTTCTTCCGGCCGAATCATCAAGCCCCGTGAGGACGCGGCGGTGATTTGCTAGTTTGGCCGCACGCTCTGGCTTGAACCTCCACGGGAGTTACGCTAGTCATTCGCCCCCTATGCCTACCCCGACTTGTCGCCCTAGCTCGATTGGGTACCGCGACAAAGCCCCCCAATTTCCCCCCTAGTTAGAGAGGGTTATGCGGGTTTATTAGGGGTGTTTTTTGGAGAGTCGGGCGGCCGTTTATCTAATAAGTATTTGAAATCATTACATGCGAGGGTGGCGGAACTGGCAGACGCGCTAGCTTGAGGTGCTAGTGGGGTAACTCCCGTGGAGGTTCAAGTCCTCTCCTTCGCACTGTAAAAAGATATGGTCATGCAGAACCTTCATACTCGGGTCCCCATAGTTGAGCACAAAGAAAAACTGGTGGGCTGACGCTGCCAGTTCCGCCAACCCCACTGTTTGCGGAACTGAGACAACCAGCTGAATCAGCGGTCTAACTTGGACTGATGCCCCGAGCACAACCGTCTTTCCCGTGCCGTAACGACAAACGGAAATAGAAGCAACGAATTCCCACGCTGATGCACACGCTGGTTCAAACGACGCAGGGTCATCGTTCCTGTTGCGCACAGGGCGCACCCCTGTGAAAGCTCAACAAAAGGAACCTCCGATGCAATTGAATCCAAAATACCCATGGTTCGTCGCCGTAGCAACACTGTGCATCACCTCGGCCTGTTCGGCCAACCCGCCGAGAGAGACGTGTGGCCCGGCCCTCACTTGTACATCGACCGCACCCAATCGTGACAAGACCCTGGCTCACCTCAAAGAACACGTGACGTATCCGGCAACGCGCCAGCAAATTCTCGCGGCATGCGCCCAGACCAAGGAGTTTTCCGAATCCGAGAAGCAATGGATCGCGGACAAACTTTCCGAAGGCACCTACGCAAATGCAGACGCAGTCGCCAAAGCGCTCAAGATATAAATCGCCCGGATGTTGACCCTGTGCAATGCGTGGCTGGGTGAACGTATAGGTTCGCGCGCAGCCCACGACTCTGTCTTGCAATTATCCATGACTCACATTCTCAATCTTGCTGTTGCGACACTGGGCAACAATTGGCAGTAAGCGATCGAGAATACGGCGCGAGGCAATGGCTTTCAAAGAGAGTCGTTTAGTGAGCGACGATTAGCGCGGGACGCAATGCGTTTGGTCGGCACCCAATCCGTTGCCGCACTCCTTTTGCGATCCTCGAAGATAATGGATGGATGAAAGGCATAGGTTGCAGACTCGGCTCTTCGGCCATCCCAATCGGAATCGCAATCCTTTGGCCTCTTGACGGACAGTGGGCCTTGGGCAATCATCCGCCGCCCATGGCCCACGAAGTAACCTCCCACACCTGACCGGCATCCCGTCGGTCAAGTTTAACCCTAGAGTCGATTCCATGAGCGGACATTCAAAATGGGCGACGATTAAGCGGAAGAAGGGCGCGACCGACGCTGCCCGCGGCAAAATCTTTACCAAGTTGACGCGCGAAATATTGACAGCGGCAAAGATTGGCGGCGGCGATCCCGCTGGAAATTCCCGACTTCGCAAGGCAATTGCGGATGCAAAAGCCCAGCAGATGCCTAATGACAGCATTAAACGGGCCGTCCAACGGGGGACTGGAGAAATTGAAGGTGCGGCTTTTGAAGACGTTCTGTATGAAGGAACGGGTCCGGGAGGCACTTTATTTGTCGTTGAAGGAATGACTGACAATCGCAATCGAACCGCGGCTGAAATTCGCAAAGTATTCGAAAAACACAACGGATCATTGAGCAGCCCCGGCTCGGCGCAATGGGCATTCGACCATTTGGGTGTAATTGTCCTGGATAAGTCGGCGGTGTCCGAAGATAAGCTCATGGAAGTAGCGCTCGGTGCTGGGGCAGATGACTATCGCGATGAAGGCGACACTTGGGCCGTCTACACGCCCTTGGGAGATCTGGATAGCGTTACCGCAGCGTTTGAGGCGGCACAGGTGCCAATCCAACAAAGCAGGCTTGCCTATATTCCGAAGACGAAGAAGACGTTGTCGGGCCGCGACGCTGAAGTCTGTCTCAATCTCGCCGAGGCTCTGGATGATCACGACGACTCACAAAACGTGTTCAGCGACTTTGACATTAGCGAGGAAGAATTGAACCGCATTTCGGGTGGGTAGCTAAAGCGCGGGACGAAATTGCAACAGTATAAAATATGAGAACGCGGCGTGCGCAATCATTGACGGTGTTGCGCGTCCGGTGACGTGCGTGAGAAAACTAAATAACAAGCCCGCAACCAGGGCCATTGCGAGCAATAATGGGTTCAGACCGGCTACCGAATCGCTGAGCGTAAATAACGTGGGGATCGCCTGCAGCCCGTAGAGCCCCGCCGCAAGGACCCAGCCAAGTCCACGTGGAACTACGACAGAAAGCCCTTCCTGAATCCAACCGCGCCAGACGATTTCATCAAGCATGGGCGCTAACGCGATCAGCCAGGGCACCCAAGCTATTGATTCGAGCTCAGTCGGATCGCCCAAGAACCAATAGACTTGGGCGAGCCAGGCCTGACGCGGGACTCCCCGCGGCGACAGGAGCGTTCGACCCGCCCAAGTCGTGATAATCAATGCCGCGGCGCTCACGACTCCGATTGAAAGATCGCCCCAGCGCGGAGTTAGACGGTCGCGAATGCGGCCGCGCTGGTGGAGAACAATCAGCGCCACAATGGCTAGAATGACCGAGAGCGCAGACGATACTGCTAGTCGAACCGGCGGAGATCTCCAATCACCATGGCCTATCTTGGCGGTGAACAACACCGAAAGGAGCGTAACCAAGAGTGCCGAACCCATTATTGACGGGCTCCAAATGCGGTCACTGCCCAATTGAGAATTTGATTGGCCAGTACCGACTTGGTATTGGCAGGTAGTTGCAACTCGCCTTCCTTGGTGACCAGCGTCACGTGATTGTTGTCAAGTCCGAAGGACTCTTCGGCAAGGTTTGCGACGATTAGATCAACATGCTTCTGGGACAGCTTATGGCGAGCCGATTGCAATAACATATCCGCACTGGTTTCCACAGCGAAACCAATCAATAGCGGCAAAACTCGGCGGCGCTCGGCACCGATTTCCGCCAAGATGTCGGGATTAATTGCCAGTTGGGGGATCTTAGTGTTCGGATTGCGTTTCAGTTTTTCTCTTTGGAATTCGGAAAATCGGAAGTCGCTCACGGCTGCCGCCATTATCAGAATATCCGCGCCATCCAGGTCGCGGCCCAGCACTTCCCGAAGAGCGGTGCGCATGTCAAGAGCGCTGCGTGCATCAACTCGCGTTACATCGGGGGGCGTTGGCAAAGGCGTTGGGCCAGCCACTAAAGTGACCCGGGCGCCACGCTGCGCCGCAGACTCGGCGAGTGCGAATCCCATTTTCCCCGAGGAGCGATTCCCCAGAAATCGAACCGGATCCAAGTCCTCTAATGTTGGACCGGCACTGACTAGCACGTGCCGATTGGCCAGATCCTGAGGCGACAAAGCGGCTACGATATGATAAAAAATAAGATTGGGCTCTGCAAATCGCCCTAGCCCGACATCGCCTGACGCCACTTCGCCAGAAGTAGGTCCCACGAAACGGACACGTCCGTCGATTCGCAATTGTTCAATATTGCGCTGCGTCGCCGGGTGTTGCCACATTGAGGGATGCATCGCCGGAGCCACGATAATTGGATGTTGCGCACACAGCGCGGTAGCGGTTACCAGGTCACCGGCTCGGCCCGCAGCCAGGCGCGCCAATAGGTCTGCGGTTGCGGGAGCGATGACAATGAGGTCGGTATGGGCAACCAATGAAACGTGGGATTCTCCATCTGCCGCTTCCCCAAACATTTCGACTTGCACGGGCCTACCTGTGATGCCGGCAAATGTCGAAGCACCCACGAAATTTATTGCGCAGCGTGTCATCACCACTTGAACTTGTGCGCCTTGTTTTACGAGCAAGCGTGCCAGCTCACAGGCTTTGTAGGCCGCAATACTGCCCGAAATACACAGCGCGATCCGTTTTCCGGCTAGCCCGTTGCTGGGGTTGGCAGCGGACTCTTTTGGGGTCAAAGAAGTCATTAGGTTGCAGCGTAGCGTCTGTTTGCAAAAATGTGCATCACTTCTGGCTGGACCTAGTCGTTCCAGGGCGCAAAGATGTGAACGGACTCTCTACGTCGATCCAGCGCCAAGGGCGCTGTGCCCATTTTCCGGCGTAATCAACCCCGATACGCGGGCTTTGCTGAATGACTCGAGGTGCCGGCCCTTCGGCAAAGTACAACGGTGCGCGGCAGAGATCGGCACCATTTTGACTTCGATCGATGCCGAGCGCGCGGCAGAGCTTTCCAGGGCCGTTGGTCAGCGCTCGAGGGTCCCTCGGGTGTCCGCGGCGCGCCGCCATTTCCGCCTGACCTTGCAGTGGCTCTACGGCACGAATCAGTACCGCGTGAGGTTCGCCGATCTTTCCCGTCACGACATTGAACTGATAGTGCATCCCATAAACGAAAAATACATAGGCGATACCAGCCTTACCGTACATGACTTCCGTGCGTTCGGTGCGGCGCCCTGCGTAGCTGTGCGCGGCACGATCCAGCGGACCCCGATACGCTTCCACTTCCACGATTTTGGCAATGAGTGTTACCCCGCTTAGCTGGTGCACCAATAACTTGCCCAAACAATCTCTCGCAACCTTTAGCACCGAGCGTTCAAAGAAATCCCTCGGCAGCGGCCTGGGCGATTTTAGAGTATCGAGGTTCGCGGGCAACATTCCTTGGCGAGTCAGGATAATCCTATCAACCGTCCGCCTTGGTAAATGGCAAAACTCGTGAGCCAGGCCAAAATGCCAGTGTAAGCAAATAGGAACAGCGGCCAGCGCCAAGTCCGAGTTTCCCGTCGGATTACCGCTAGCGTCGAACTACATTGGCACGCGATGGCAAAGAACGCCAAAAGCGAGGCTCCCACTAATGGTGAGTACGGCCGAGAACCGTCCTGGCGTCGCTCTTGGCGCATTCGTTCGCGCAGCGGAATCGCAACGTCCGCATCTGTGTCCGAGATGCCGTAAACTAGGCCCATGGTCGAGACGAACACCTCCCTTGCCGCAAACGAACCCACCAGTCCGACTCCAATGCGCCAGTCAAATCCCAGGGGTTTTAGAACCGGTTCCAGCGTGCGGCCAATCCATGCGCCCGGGCTCCTTTCAATGGCTGATTTTGTATCGGCGGCACGCGGGTCGGTTGGTGTTGACGAGTTAGTCGCCATAGCGACCGTTGACGACGCCGGCACCTTATGCACATCGGCACGCGGAAATGACAAGAGAGCCCAAAGCACCACGGTACATAGCAGGATTATCGTGCCAGCTTCGCGGAGAAAATCACCGGAGCGCCCAGCGACCATTTTTGCAATCGATCGAAAGTGAGGCAACCTATACGGGGGCAGCTCCAAAATAAGCGGCACTCGTCGGGCTTTCACGACTGTGCGCCCCAACACCCAAGCCGCGCCCAAGGTAGCACCGATGGCAAAGCCGTACAGGCCAACCATGAGCGTGCCTTGAACCGGAAGCCACCCACCTAGTCGAGTGGGTGGAAATAGCGCCCCGATGATCAGCGTATACACCGGAAGGCGTGCCGAGCAAGTCATCAGCGGCACCACCAGCATGGTCAGCAGGCGATCGCGCTGACGCTCCAGAGTGCGCGTTGCCATGATGGCTGGCACTGCGCACGCGAACCCGGATATCATGGGCACAAAAGCGCGTCCGTGCAATCCGAGCAACCGCATGACACGATCGATCAGAAACGCGACTCGAGACATGTAACCCGAGTCTTCAAGAAACCCAATTATGGCGAAAAGCAAGGCTATTTGAGGTAAAAACACCACCACATTGCCGACCCCGCCAACAATTCCCTTTACCAACAAATCCCTAAGCCAACCCGCGGGGAAGTACTTTACGATCATCGATTGCAGGAATGACACTCCCAATTCGACCAGATGAATCAACGGGTCAGCGCCGATGAACAGCGCCTGAAATAGAAGAATCGTCACCAACGCAAAGACAAGAAATCCCAGAATTGGATGCAAAAGAACCCGATCGATACGTTCCGACATCGGCCGTTTCGGCGGATCTGAAGCTCCGCGATGGCTCACTTGCCGTAAGCAATCCTCGATCCAGGCGTACCGGGTGCGCACAATCTCCATGTCGGGATCATGATCCTTTCGCGCAAGGCGCAAGTGCTCGCAGGCGGTTCGAAGCTCACCAGGAATGTCACGCAATTCATCATCGCCGACACTAGTTAGTGCCCAGAGTGCCATGGGACGCCGGCGGGCCTCAGTCAATTTCCAACTTTCCGGAAGCGCTCGGGCGACATCGTCGAGCGTGGAGACCAGCGCCTGAGGGTAGTTAAGCGCGATCGCCGGTGGCACAGCTAACTGCAATGCCTGATCGATGGCCGCACGTAATTCCGCAATTCCGCGTTTTTTTCGCGCGTTGGTGGCCACGCAAGGGACGCCCAAACGAGTGGAAAGCTCAACCATGTTTGGCGCAGGGCTCACCTCGTCGATCATATTGACGGCAACCACAATCGGTACCGATAGCTCGAGTATCTGAACCAAGAGATAGAGATTTCTTACCAGTTGACCAGCATCGACGACTAGAACAACCAAGTTGGGTGTTGGGTTCGCACCGAGCCCAAGAATTGCGTCCAGAGTTATTCTTTCTTCTGGTGATCGAGCGCTTAGCGAATAAGCGCCCGGAAGATCCACAAGGTCAGCCTGCACCGTTGAACCATCGCGAATCTGCACACTGATGGAAGCGGAGCGACGCTCTACAGTAATACCCGGATAGTTGCCAACATGCGCCGCTTCGCCGCTGAGTGTGTTGAACAATGTAGTCTTACCAGTGTTCGGGTTACCGGCGAGCAATATGACGGGCGGTCTGTTTTTTTGAAGATCATTGACCGAAACCGCGTTCGGCCATGACAATGTCATTGGCGGCTGCTCCCTGAATGCGGCTTTAGCTCGACCGTTACGCTGACCGTAGCGGCTTCTTCCTTTCTAATTGAAAGGCTGGCTCCCCTCACCAAAAGCTCAATGGGGTCGCCCAGTGGAGCCACACTCTTAACGGTGACCTGAGTGCCGGGCAATAACCCCAACTCAAGCAGCCGCCGCCGGAAACCACCCTGTCCCCCGACCTGGCTAATCGTCAGCAATTCACCCAACCGTGCATCCGCTAATGTCATGAAACCTGATAGTTCTGGAACAATAGATAAAGAAAGTCAAATTCAATAGCGTATCCCATTAAGGTACGGCAATGCTTCCGGGCCGCTTAAGGACGAGCGCGTGGGGCCCGACCCTGTGAGTTGTTCGTTTGTTGAGTTTGTTCGGAGACTTGGGAGGCTCTTACTGGCAACAAACTAAGCTCGGCCCAGTCGCCTAAGTCGTGCCGAAGTGTGCAGGGTAGTAGCCCCTCCCGGACTCGAACCGGGATACCCGTCAGGGTGGCGATTCTTAAATGCGACAGACGGTTCTTCGTGCACGAATTCGTGCGGAAATATAGCCGATTTCGAAGGACGCGACGCAGAGAAAAGCACGACTTGGCCCAGGGCGTGGCCCGGATTGGGCCAAGATTTGGCGCCGGGCGAGGGGAGGGCCGACCCTGTTGAACTTGCGCTAGCCCGACTTCCACAGTCTAGGGTGCGTAGTGCTGTATTTTTGGGGGGTTGCGTATTTTCTGGTCACTACATTGGAGACAGCCGAGGTAAAGTGCCGCGTTTCGATCGTCGCTGATTTGTTCCAAAATCTCAGCAATATCGGAACTATGTGGCCCTTCTGGACGCGGTCGAAACGCCGCTCTTCGGAATGATCGTCTCCACCTTTTGCTCCCGCCGATCAACAACTGACTGTAGAGACACTGGGGGACGGCCTGTTTCGCGTGGTGCTCAAGTACGGCTTCATGGAAGTGCCCCGCGTGCCGCAAGCGCTGACTCTCGCACTCGAAGAATTGGGGATTCGGGCAGAATCAGAACAGCTCGTGTACATAATCGGTCGTGAAACAATAGTCGTTACCGCACGAGGCAGGATGGGCCGAGTTACCGAGCCCATCTTTGCGTTCTTGTCGCGCAACGCACGCAGCGTTATCGACGATTTCTCAATTCCAGTCGAGCAGGTCGTGGAGATCGGGATGCAGGTCGATTTGTGAGGTGCGTCCTTGGCCACAATCGTTCACTGAACTTCGTTAGCAGCTCGATCACAACTCGTCGATTCAATGGCTATCTGATGGCTACGTTTTCGTTGAATGCGCGTTCCACAAAGCAGCTCCAATTTAGCCGCGAAGTAGCGGCTGACTGAGCGACGGTAGATTCGCTTTCGCCCAATCTGCGGTTAAATTCGATTGATTACGGCCTGCCGCGTCCCCCACAGACGCTGCAGGGCCGATTTCAGATCACACGACCATATGGCTCGACGGGAGCCGGGACCTCGGAAAGTACTTTCAAATTCGCTGGCTAGGGAAATTCGAATTGTAGCGCAAACGAACTCACGACCTCGTGGGTCGCACACCCTGCGACGAGACACGTGGTCAGGGTTGGTCGTGGTTACTCCTCAGCGTGGCAAGTCATGGTCAACAATCGACCGAACAACCACTTTGACCGATTTCTGCTTTGATTTCCGGCTCGTCGAAATATCGCTCCGAAAAGTGCCGAATGTTGTGACGTACAGCACGACGCGTGACGCGGCGATTCGAGAGGAGTAATCTAACCGGTATGGTGAATGAAATCTCATCATATGAAGGACTTTCTTTGCGACCAAGTCCGGACGCAAAGGTTCCCGCGTCTCCAATCGGCGCCGCCTTGCGCAAGGCGGTCGCTGATCTGGTGCTCGAGACTACGAGTGAAGGTGTTTGGCTGGTCGACACTGACTCCCGAACCAGCTTCGCCAACGAACGCATGGCGACTCTGCTCGGTTACTCGGTTGAGGAAATGCTGGGCGCTGACGTGTTCGCCTTCATGGACGAGGAAGGTCGCTGTATCTGTCAGAAAAACCTCGAGCGCCGACGCAACGGAATCAAGGAACAACACGAATTCAAGTTCATTCGGAAAGACGGAGCTCCGGTCTGGACCCTGTTAGCAAACAACCCCGTCTACGATCGCACAGGTCGCTATGCGGGGGCGCTCGCGATGGTCTTAGACCTGACCGATCAGAAGGAGCGCGAGGAGCGGCTTTCGGCGCGTGTCAAGGATCTAGAGCGGCAAGCCTCGGAAGCACGAGCGGCAACCTTGCAGCTCGAGAGGCTCGCGGCTACCGATGGTCTCACGGGTCTCCACAACCGCCGGCACTTCGAGGAGCGCCTTGCGGCGGAGATAAGCAGGTGTCGGCGCCATTGCCACCGCTTCTGCCTGTTGATGATCGATCTCGACCGCTTCAAGACGATCAACGATCGCTTCGGACATCAAACCGGTGACGATCTATTACGTGCGGCTGCCAATGCGCTACGGGGTCCGTCGGTCGAGCGAGTGTCCGGCCTTCTACGCGACTCCGATGTCGTTGCTCGGTACGGGGGCGATGAGCTGGGAATCATCGCTGCGGAGACGGATCTGGACGGGGGAATGACACTCGCGGAACGTGTTCTTGTCCGACTCCGCGCGGCGTCCGTCTCAGTCTCGAACGGCGAGCGGGTGGCGGCGACGGCGAGCATCGGGGTCGCCGGATTTCCGTTTCACGCCGCGGACAAACATGACTTATTTGCGGCGGCCGATCGCGCGATGTACGCGGCGAAGAGTGCTGGCGGATGTCGCGTGTGCCTCGCGGAGCCCAAGTTGCAATAGCCGTTTACATGCTGCTAGGCGCAATCCGGCGCTCGCCCGCGTCGTCTAGCTCGGGTTGACCCGGATTTGATCGCCTTGGGGACTTCACTTCATCTTGACCAAGTCGATGTGCGAGAGCATCGAGCTAAACTGAACCTCGACTTACCCGTGCCGTCACGACAAATAAAGGACTATCAAGGTCAAACCTCAGGCCGCATCGACGCGGCCGGCGGCGCGGGGTATGCTCAGCCGGCGTTGTCATTGGCGCGTCCAAGCGTTGTAACTATTTCGGAGGTGGCAGCATGATCCAACCTATCGAGTCCACTCGTGCAGCGATCTGGATGTGCGCGCTCGGCGCATGCACCGGCTGCATCAGCAGTCAAGACTTGGCTGTATCCGAGCCGAACGACGCTGTGAATACCGAGCCCGCAGTGGCGGCGCCGGTTGCCCTTATGGGCCAGAGCATCACACTTGAGTCCGATATCAATTGGGACGTGTACAGTAACGGCAGCCTTGAGAAAGAAGCGTATCTGGGCAAAGCACAGCTTGTATGCTCCGACGTGGGGATCGCAGCGGGGTGCCCAGCAGGAGCTGTCGTCTACAACACTGGTGGAGACTGGGCCGCCCGCATCGATGCGTGCGGGGGAAACGCGCGATGGATTTGGGCACCCGGCATCACCGGTGCATCAGCACCAGCTGAGTTGGCTGAGTACTACTTTGCGAACCACGTATCGTTGCCTGGTCGTCCCGTGTCGGCTCGGATTTATTTGGCCGTAGACGACGAAGCCGAAGTGATCGTCAACGGGAATACGATAGGAATCATCGGAAGTACTAGCGACTATGGCGCGGCTATGGCGAGCCAAAGCAAGCCGTCTGTCCTGTACATCACGAGTGCGCTGGTCACCGGTCTGAATACCTTCACCATTCGCGCGGCCAATGGCTCCGGAGCGTTCTCCGACTGTAGCAACTGTACCTATCAGCAGCACCCTGCCGGCGTCATTTTTTGCGTGGACGTTAGGTATTAGCGCGACAGACATGACGAACTGTCGTTGGAGCGTTTGCCGTGCCCAATAAGTAAGGACGAAATCGCCAAGTTGTTATGTTCGGCACGTAGTTTCGGACCAAAAAGGCATTCTCCGGCGTATGCTTCCAGCAGCCACATGTGTTGTGAATCGCATTCTTCCCCAAGAAGCTAAGTGCCCAAGTTCCCCTAGCCGATCCATACGCATCATCGATGAGCTGGTTTTCGTTGCAGTGATCTGTGCGAGGGAGCGGGTCAAACCCAAGAGCTAAGACCAGTCCCTACCGCGACAGCTTGAGGTAATGGTGAAGTGTCTTTGAGTGGTTTGAACGCCTTGACCGTCCCGTGAAATAGTAATGCTTCACACAGTCCAAGCAAGGCATCCACGATGAGTGTGAGAGCGCCGATGCTTTTCGTGTTGATGCTATAGTTGGTGCATGACTCGGATTCCGGCTATTCGGATCCCCTTTCCAGTTTTAGGTTCAGTCGACTCGGTAGCTTTCAGGCATTCCCAGTCGGCCATCCTGTTCAGATCTGCAGCCAAGTCTGGCTTCTACCCGCTGTCCTTGTAGTGTTCGACTTCGCATCGTCGGACCGATGATGCACTTGTAGCGGGACATCGTGTTCTCGGCCATGCTACGTCGGCTGTATCCTGACCGAGTGTGCCACTGTCTCTTCCCCAGCCTGGCTCGTGATCGAATGTTTCGATTCCGCTCCCGGGTTGTTGGTGTTGCTGGTCTCACCCGGGCGTTCTTCTTCGGCGGGATGAGCACCTTCGGCGAACGATCTTTGGTGTGGTTCTCGACCGCCTTGTAGACGGCTTCACTGTCATACGCGCCGTCGGCGCAGACCGAGGCCAGCGGCCTCTTGATCTGCTTGACCAGCGCAGGTATGCGAGAGGCGTCAGGCGCGCTCTTGCTGGTGAGATCAGTCGCTATCACCTTGCCGCTGAGGGCGTCGACCGCAATGTGCAGCTTACGCCAATCCCTATCTTTTGGCGGCTTTCGGAGGTTGCCGACATGGATCGAGAGGCCCGTGCTGTTGACCAGAATGTGAACAGGCCTGGTGCCAGCAGGCGCACAGATAGGGAGCTTGCCGAGTTTCCTAGCTCGTCTTGAGATCGTGGTGAGGTCCGGGACTTGGGCGTTGAGAGCGAGCAGCGACAAGAGCGAGCGAAGGAAACCCTCTGTCTGACGCAAACGAAGATGCAAGACCATGCCCACCGTCATAGCAATCTCGATAGCATGATTGGAGTACTGAACCTGTCCGCCGGGCTTGCGCCGCCCGTGCTTTGGTGGTCCCCATCCGGCAAGCGTGGCCTGCGAGATCCAAACCGTCAGGCTGCCACGTTGTTGCGGACCTGCTTCGTACTCGGGCCAGTTCGTGGTCTTGTACGAGCCCTTGACGTATTTGGCTTGGCTGCGCTTGAAGGCGGTCATCGACAACTCCAAAGTCCAAGAATACACTCAGACTGCACTTCGAGCACAGGAGTCACGCACCAACGCACCGAGCAGAAATCTACTAGGGGTTGCCAGTTGCGCAAACGAACTCACGGGTTGTACACTCTGCGGCGTGACACGTGGTCAGTGTCGATCGTGGTCACACCGTTGGGATAACCCTCGCACAACCAAATATCGACCGAATGCTCAGCATGACCAATTTCTGCTTGATTTCAAGCGTGTCGGATTATCGCGCCAGGAAGTCTACAAGGTCGTGACGCACAGCAGGGCTGGCGGCGATTCTACTGAGCTGCTGGACCCATTCAAGTCCATCATGGGTTGGTAAGGTAGCGCGGCTTCGCGGACTGCTTACTGACAGTACCCGTGGAGCCGCGCACAATCAGGCTCACGCTCACGCGGTCTTCGATAATTTCGGTGACGGTACCCTCGACACGGTCGAGCAAGTGGCGCATCGCCCTGCGGCCGAGTTCGTGTTTGTCCACACCAATCGTTGTCAGCGATGGGTCCAAGTAACGGGCCATGTCGATGTCGTCGAATCCGACCACCGATAACTGATTGGGAAGTCGATAGCCCAGCTCGTGCGCGCCACGAATCACACCAGCCGCCATCTCGTCGTTCACACAAAAGACGCCGGTAACGTCGAAATTTCTCTTGAGCCCTTTGAGGGCTGCAAGGTGACCGCCTTCGAAAGTGAGTGACGAAGCCTTCCATAGGCGTGCTCGACCCGCCACGCCGCGCTTTCGATCTCGTAGAACACAGGAAAATCCTTCTACGCGTTCGGCAATGCTCGCGCGATCGAGTGCCCCTGCAACCACCGCCAGCCGCTCGTGACCCAGTTGCAGCAAGTGTTCCGCAGCCAGCGCCCCGCCCTCACGATTCTCCATTGAAAACGCGCTCAGGTGCGGTGACGCCGGGTAATGGTCAATTGCAACGACCGGAACGCCAATTTCAGTGATATCTCGTACCATGTCCGGGATGAGCCGCTTGATGAAGAGAACGCCTTCGGCATTGCATTGCGAAATCACCAAAGGAAGATCGCTCTTGCCGCGATATTCAGAGCAAAGATACGAAAACATCAGGTGGTAATTCCTTTCAAATGCCTGCTTGAGTGCTCCCTCGACCACACTCGAATAGAAGGAATTGGAGAACAGATTCTCTTCCTCGAAAATCGCAATTGCCACGTGCCGGGTGCGCCGCCGCGCCAAATGTGCCGCCGAAGCATTGGGATGATAGTTCAGCCCCCGTGCCGTACTCTGCACGCGGTCCCGAACTGCTTGTCTAATCGGTTGCCCCGTCGCGTTATTCATGACGAATGACACGGTCGCCACGGATACGCCGGCTTTGGCAGCTACATCTTTGATTGTGGGCCGCTTCGTCATCAGTATTATCGATTGGGTCGCGGCCCCGAGTTACCTGACCCCCCGACTTAGATCAAGACAAATTCGTTTAACGCGAGGAATTCGCAATGACCGCCTCACGGGAGCTGGCCCGGGGTCACGCGAGAAGCGCAATGTGCAACGAGTTCTGCGAGAAGCGCTATAGTGAGAATCTGGATGAGTTTCGACGGCAATACCGTTCTCGCCTCACTACTCGTATCATCAGTCGGGCTGCTGTCGTATGGAAAGAAGATGGGGCGCCCGCCGCAGCTCATCGCTGGCGTGGTCATGCTCGTGTATCCATATTTCGTTGGAAACGCGTGGCTCGTGTTGGCTATTGGCGCTGGCATCGTGTTGTTGATGTGGCTCGTCACTCAGCGCGGTTTCTAGTGCCGGCACGACAAAATATTTGCGATCAGCCGTGCGCGTGGCCAATGACAGTTGCGAACGCTCAAGCACAATCCGAGACGGTGGCGAGTGCCTGGAGGATTCGCACCATGGGCCCAAATTCCCGATATGTTTCGATTAGAACTGCCATGGGAATAGGGACCTAATCTAACTACGCGAATTCCTATCGTGGTGGGCCAAAGGCCCATCCCTGACTGGGCCGTTACGCCATAAAGAAATTGACGCAGTCAATGACGCGGGGTCAACTGCGTCAAAGAGTGCGTCAATTTGAACAAACGACCGATGCTGTTTGCCAAGAAATCAACCGGAATTGCCCCGAATATGCCGAATAGCCATCACAGGACTCTCATTGAGTTTTCAGGTACCGAGGTCGCCAATGACCGCCTTTAAGCCGACCGAGGGGAATCCATTGAGCGAGCCGAGCGAGGCGGCGAAGCGTACCGAGGCTTCTTTGACATTTGCCAAACCCATGGGCAGGCCCTTTAAGCTCAGGCCTTACCAAAAGGCTGCGGTACATTCGGTAGTGTCGCGTTACAAAGATGAGAACGAGCGGCGCATGCTGCTGTACTTGCCGACGGGTGCCGGCAAGACAGTGATTGCAACATTCATCATCAAAGCGCTTTGCGCATACTCCGGGTTCGGAAAATACTTTTCGTCGCACACCGTCGAGAAATCCTGGATCAGACAGCTCGAACCCTAAAGCTGCACCTCCCTAAACTGCGAGTCGAGATTGAACAGGGTGAGCGAAGCTCTTGCGGTGACGCCGATATTACGGTGGCTTCGGTGCAATCCTTGGTGCGACGAAAGGACCGGTACGATCCGAAGGCGTTTGATCTGGTCGTTTGCGATGAGTGTCACCGGGCTCTGGCCCCGAGCTGGGAGGAAGTTATCAATTACTTCTACACCCACGCAGGCACTAAAACGCTGCTGCTCGGGATGACTGCCACCCCCCGCCGCTCTGACGGTAAGTCTGCGCTGGAAGTATTTGGGCAGACGGCGTTCGAGGTTTCGCGAACCGATTTGGAGGACCTGGGATTCTTGGTTCCGATGCAGTACTTCACCGTTCGCAGCGATTTGAAGCTCAATCGCGTTAAGCTGTCGGGTGGAGATTTTCAGGTGGGGGCGCTGTCCGCGGTCATGGATACACCGGAGCACCGAGCCATGGCTGTGAAGGCGTGGCTGGAGCAGGGAGCAGGGAACCGCACGATAGCGTTCTGCGCTAGCGTGGAGCACGCGCAGCACATGGCCGAAGACTTTCAATCTTTGGCCATCCAGGCCGATATGATTGATGGGAAGACCAAGGATAGAGACGTGCTGCTCCAACGTTTCCGCAACGGGGACATTCAGGTGCTGACCAATTACGGCGTATTGACCGAGGGTTTCGACGATCCCGGAGTGGCTTGCATTCTCATGGCGCGGCCGACAACGTCTGCCCTGGTGTACACTCAGTGTGTAGGCAGGGGCCTGAGATGCGCGCCCGGCAAGACCGCCTGCACGGTCATCGACATCGTTGACAGGAGCACGCACGAGTTGCAGTACGGCGCCATCCAGATGGCTGAGCTGCCATCGAAATGGCGCTGCGGAGGCGGTGATCCGTTTCGTCAGGCACAATCCCTTCGAGCCATCAAAGTGACCAGTCCCGAGGCGTTTCTGCGCATCAGAAATGCGTCATCGTTGGAAGAGGTTCAGTCTATTCTTATGAGCCTGCCCCCAAACGTCGTGGTGGCGGGACTAGATGGCGAGCCCGTGCTTCGATACTCACCGGCAGAGGAGGTCAATCCAGCGGAAACAGCCGAGAAGGAGGCCAAGCGCCTGCTGCGGCAAGCTCAAGTTCGAGGCGCCAAGCTTGCGATACAGGACGAACTCATTCGAATCACCTTCCGTGTCCCGGAAACAGACAACGAGCGGTACGCTTATTTGAAATGGCATCTCACTCGGGTAACGGGCCGTACTGTCATTTATATGAGCCCCAAAGGCAAACGAAAGATTTCGAGCCCTCGCACATTGCTGAGGTCCATGCTGCCAGAACGATGTCGAATTGCTGCGCTCGACGCGGACCCTTCGGGCCAGACGATTGTCGCCAACATTGCCGGTCTTACGCTTGATGAAATAGCGGAAATCGAGACTGACTTTCAAGACGAATGCGGCATGAACCTGGATCTCAGAGGACAGATGTCGCTCTTCTAACCTGAAGTGCAGACGGTCTCCCGAAAGTGCGGCGTTCAGATCATCGCTAACTTGTAACAAAAGCTGAACAATATTGAATGATTATGATTCCATTTGAACGCGATCGAAACGCCGCCAATTCGGATTGTCGTTTCCACCGAGTAGCGCGGAAATGGGGCGCGAAGGGGCTTTGGCGCTTCTGGTATCAAACTCTTTCCACTGTAAATATGCGAAGAGTCTCTGGCGCCGGGTTGCCTGATAAGAACTCGGGGCTAAACGAGCTACGGTCCGACACCTGACAAAAGGTAGTCCTGGGATGGCGTATAGAAACATTGCTCCGAGCGGTCACGGTCTTTGGGTTGGTTGGTTCGCGGTTGTATTGTGTCTCATCACGAATACATGGACTCACCAAGCACGAGCCCAAGACCAGGTGGCACATCCTGAATTGCGCTTTGACAGTCCCTGGCTCGACGGGCTCGTCACCGGGGTTGGGTTCGTGGGATGGGTTGCAACCTCGTCGGCAGAATCGACTTTTGCGCCAGCCTCCTGCCGTTGGTGCAACCCGCCCGGAATCGACGTGTTTGTTCGGAATGCGCTTCGGTGGTCGGACACAAGTGCAGCGAACGCTAGCAGCAACGTTACCTTCGTTCAGCTCGGAATTGGGGTTATAGACTTCAATGCTTTGGCTGCGTCGCAAGCACAGCCGGATGGCGGATTCCAATCATGGCGCGATTTCTTCATGAATGCCGCTGTGGTCGCTGAAGCGACCGTTTTGGCCGCCGACTTCAATCAAGCTGCCAAGTTCATGGTCGCTAGAGAACGACCGTTTGTGCACGCGCTCGCCCCAGCGGATAAAGGTACCACATCGGTGCCTGTGGATAACTGCGTATTCCGCTGCTGTGGTTACCGAAAAACCAGTCCATAGAGGATCTCTGAAGAATTCGGGGCCGTGCGGTGACCTCCCAATATCAAGTTCAGTCTAAATGTGGTGCCACCCAGATGACTACTGCGCCAAATTCGCCATTGATCCATCCCCTGAGCGTTGACTTGGGAATGTTCAACTCGGGGAACAAATTTGGGTTGCCGGTGGCGCAAACGAGTTCGCGAACTCGTGGGTCGTACATTCTCCGGCGAAAAACAGGGTCGGGCTTGATCGTGGTCACGCCTAATGCGTAGCAAGTCGCGACCACCCATCGACCAAACGACCAGCTTGGCCAATTTCCACTTTGATTTCAAGCTTGTCGAAGCATCGCTCCGAAAAGTGCTGAAGGTCGTGACTCACAGCACCCCACGAACCCAAAAGAAGCAGCCCACTGATCCTGGCACTTTGAAGCCCTAATCTCCCTACCGACGCTTTTCTACGCCTGCCTCTAAATTTTAGTCCACAACTTTGTTGTTACAAATCAAACGGTGTGAAAAAAAGTTTTATTTGTGCTCATTGTGCGACTAAGACAAGAGACACGTACCTTGCACGAACGCGTCGCAACGATGAAGACGCAACGCAACCTGCGAAGCGGAGCGCAACGCATCCTGTAGCGAACGACCGAGTCTGTAAGCCGACCTCCCAATGTTGGGTTGACACGGCAACAGAGGGATCTGCCCTTGACATTTCCCCCTCTGAGAGTGGACATATAACACGCTGTGCGCACCATTTCGTTCAGTGAAAGTGGAATTCGGGCTGACTTGGCATTACTGCTGCGCTAGCTCCCACTTCAGGGCTCCAGTCGAGTCAAACCGTCCGCCGCAGTTGAAGATTTGCGGCAGTCCGGTCAAAACGATTGTGTTGTTTGGAGCAGTTAGTCCTGAAGCGACGAACTCCACACAGCCCTCATTTTCCAGATTGTCTTCACTCATAGCCTAGCATTGCGACGAAACGTCCAGTCTAAGTGGATGAACTTATTCGGATATTCCCTCTATTTCGTAGTGTGCTCTTGCGTTCATAAGTTGTCTGTCGGCGGCAGCCCCTTTGCGTTTCTTGACCGTTCCGACTGGGCCACGTGATAAAAGATATTGGGCGTGTCGTACGAGCGTGTCTGCCATCGCCCTGGAAGCACTGATGCCCGACTTCTCGACACTGCGGAGCGCAAATCCGGTAATACCTCCGGACATGGATCGATTCGAATTGCGCGCCGAACTTGGGCGCGGCGGGATGGGGATCGTATACGAGGCCATTGACCGCGAGCGTGGCGAGACGGTCGCGCTGAAGGCCCTCGATGGTACAAGTGCGGAATCATTTTACCGGCTCAAACAAGAGTTTCGCTCCCTAGCCGAGGTGAGTCATCCGAACTTGGTCACGCTCCATGAGCTATTCTCATTCAAAGACAGTTGCTTCTTCACGATGGAGCTGGTGCGCGGGCTGCCGTTCACGGATTTCGTCTGGGGTTGCGCGCCACAATCCGACCGCTTGAGCGGAATCCCTTGGCCCCGCACCGACAGCAATTGTGATGCCACCCTGGACAGCGGTCGCGGACATCACTTGGACCTCGCTAGGCTTAGGAATTCACTGACGCAGCTTACACAGGGCTTGTTGGCGCTTCACGCGGCAAACAAGATTCACCGGGACATCAAACCCTCGAACGTTCTCGTCACGGCATCGGGACGAGTGGTCCTGTTGGACTTCGGTCTTGCGTCAGATCTATTTTCGGGGCCAGGGCGACCACTGTCGAGTGAACGGTTCGCAGGCACACCGGTCTACATGTCGCCCGAACAGCTCGAGGGCCAAAGTCCGACGCCTTATTCCGATTGGTACAGCTTAGGCGTCATGCTTTACCATGCTTTGACGGGGCATATTCCACACGACGCTTCGGAATCAGGCTGGGTGGGTTTATTGGAAAACCGCCGCACCGGCCATCTTACGCCGCCACACATGATCGTCCCAGGAATTCCCGAGGACATTTCATTGCTTTGCATGGAGTTGCTCCGTGTCTCGCCACAGCAGAGGCCGGATGGCTTGGAGATTTTAGAACGACTGGGCAAGCTTCCCGAGCGTTCAGAAATACGATCGCCACGCAGTCACCCTATCCCCAACGAGCAACCACTGGTCGGGAGGGAGGGATATTCGCGTCTTTTGCACGACGCGTTCGTGTTGACCCGCTCGGGGCGGACCATTGTAGCGCTCGTGCATGGTGGTTCGGGTGTTGGCAAGACCGCGTTGGCTCGGAATCTTCTGAAAACGATCGCTGATTCCGACGGTGTGCTCGTATTAGAAGGGTGTTGCTATGAGCGCGAATCGGTCGCCTTCAAAGCGCTAGACGCAATGATCGATTCACTAAGTCGGCATCTGCTAACGCTCCAGCCTGACGATGCGCGCCGAACGATTCCGGCCGATGCTTGGGCGCTTGGCCGCATTTTCCCCGTTTTGCAGAGGGTTCCGTTCATTGCCGACCAAGTCGGTGAAGCATTCGACGCCACCGAGCCTCAGGAGGTTCGCAGGCTTGCATTCTCTTCATTGCGTGCCCTACTGACGCGCATGGTGGCCACTCGACCTCTTTGCTTGTTCGTGGACGATTTACAATGGACGGACTTAGACAGCATACTGCTGCTTGCAGAACTCCTTCGGCCGCCGGATGCACCCGCGCTATTCTTTCTCGGATGCTATCGAAGCGATTCGGCATCCTCAGAATCGGCAGTCAACAAGCTCGTTCAAGCCCTAGAGGGAATCGGCGGGCAGCGGTTTGCCTTTACGCGTGTCGAGCTTGGAGCTCTTTCGCCCGACGAGACTCTTGACCTCGTGCGCAGAGAGGCGGGCAATAAATGCGACAGCATCGCGTTATCTGCTATCGCTCGAGAGTCGAAAGGTATCCCATTCTTCGTCCATGAGTTAACTCGATACGCGGTTCAGCGATTGACGGATTCAGCAGATCGTGAGGCAACCGCCACCGTCGATCAAATGGTGTGGGAGCGTTTTTCTTCCCTAGCCGGTCCCGCGCAGCGTCTCATGGAGGTGGTAGTTACCGCTGGTACTCCGGTTCGGGAAACCGTCGCACGCGCAGCGGCTCAGCTAGTTGAGGACGACTTCACGACAGCGATGGCGCTACTGCGAGCAAATCACTTCATATCCACGGTAGGTAGTGGTGAGCTTAAGCTCGTCGCCTATCATGACGGATTGCGCGAAACCATCTATAAGAGGCTGCCGCAAGACCGTATCATCGCCCTTCACCGGAACATCGCGACATCCATGGAGCAAGTGGAGGGCTGGGATGCCGAAAGTCTGGTTGAGAATTTCCGGCGAGCCCAAGAGCCCGAGCGCGCCTACCACTACGCGCGTAAGGCCGCCAACGAAGCGATGCTCACATTGGCCTTTGATCGCGCCGTCCGACTTTACCGACTAACAATGGAACTTTTGCCCGGCGCGGAAGATGACCTTGAGCTGCGACTCGGCCTGGCCGAAGCACTATCCTGTGCGGGCCATGCCGCAGAAGCTGCTCGACAATTTCTGGTCGTCGCTGACAATACGGCAGGGCTGCCCGGCATGCAATTGCGGCGCCGAGCGGCTGAGCACTTCCTGGTTACCGGCTATATACCAGAAGGACTTGAAGTCATGGACTCGGTCCTGCGTGCCTCGGGGCTCAGTTTGGCCCGCACCCCCCGCACTGCGCTCTTGTCGTTCCTTATAAACCGAATCAGGTTGCGCATTCGTGGCCTGAAGTACACAGAGCGAACCGCCGACGAAGTGCCGCCGGATGAACTCGCTCGGGTAGATACCTGCTGGGCGGTCGCGGTGGGGTTGGGCAACGTCGATACAATTCGCGCAGCTGACTTTCAAACGCGCCACCTGCTGTTGGCGTTGAAGGCAGGGGAACCAAACCGCATTGCTCGAGCCGTCGCACTCGAAGTAGCATTCGTGGCATTGCCCGGCGGTCCTAGTCGCCAGCGAGTGGAGAGATTGCTCGGTTTCGCCAAGGCGCTTGCTCATCGACTCGGGAATGCTCGCGTGATGGCACTTGCCACGCTTTCGGCGGGTCTCGCCGAACATTTGGTCGGAAGATGGCGCGAGTCCTTTGAGTACTTCGAAAAGGCAGAGAGCCTGCTTACACAGCAATGTGTTGGCACGCTATGGGAATTAAGCACGGCGCGCCGATACCTTACAGGCTCGCTGCTGTTCATGGGGCAACTCAAGCAGCTGTGCCAGCGTCAAGCAGACGCCGTGGCTGCCGCTCGCGAAAGGGGAAACATCTACGCGGCGACAAGCATGCTTGCACGGTTCGGTCACTTCGAAGCGCTCTGCGCGGACGCTCCGGAACGAGCTCAGCAGATCGTCGAAGAAGCAATGCGACACTGGCCTCAACTAGAGTTTCTATTTCCTCACTATAACGAAATGTGGTCACGCGCCCAGGTTTATCTTTACCGGGGAGAGCCCGAGCAGGCGCGCCATCTGGTCGAGTCAAATTGGCGCAGTTTCTGCGGTTCAATGCTGACCCGAATCCAAATTATTCGACTCGAAAGTCTTCACTTACGCGCGCGCGTTGCGCTTGCGTGCGTCGGGGGGCGACCAGGTGACAATTCAGCGTTCAAGCTTGCCTTGAAAATGGCGAAACGAATCGAACGAGAGAACATGTCCTGGAGCAATCCCTTCGCGGCGTTGCTACGTGCGGCCGTCGCCCATCGACGGGGCGATCGCGACCTCACCACTGAGCTATTACATGTTGCTGACGCCGGATTCGGTCTAACGAACATGGAACTTTACCAAAATGGCAGCACGAATGCGACTTGCACAGGTTGTGGGAAGTGAAGATGCTCGGCAAACGATTTTGGATGTGGACAGCTGGATGCGCGAACGCGGTATCCTACAACCGCAGCGGATTCTATCCGTTCTTGCTCCGGGTTTCGCGGATTAGCAATTGTCGGCGGATTTCACCGGACCGCCTGGCCCACCCTCTAAAATCAAGCCAGAAAAACCGGAGCCGTCCGATCGCGAATCCAGTATGATTTCTACTGTGGCCCCTCCCGGACTCGAACCGGGATACCCGTCAGGGTGGAGGATTTTAAATCCTCTGCGTCTGCCTGTTCCGCCAAGGGGCCGAAAACTCGATGCGAGGGGAAACATCTTGCCACAAATCGGGGCCGATTATGACAGACGAATCGGCAGGCGCTATCTATAGTGAACCATGCTTGGACGAGTTTTGGTCATCGCAGGTTCGGACTCAGGAGGCGGAGCGGGCGTTCAAGCTGATATCAAGACTATCACGGCGCTCGGCGGCTTCGCAATGTCCGCGCTCACGGCAGTTACCGCCCAAAATACCTGCGGCGTGCACGGCGTGTATCCGGTGGAGCCCGAATTCGTGGGTTTCCAAATCGACTGCGTATTGGAAGACATCGGTGCTGACGCGATCAAGACCGGAATGCTTCTGTCAGCGGACACCGTTGAGGTTGTGGTGAGGGCCATCCGGCGCAGAGGTGTTGGAATTCCTCTCGTAGTCGATCCGGTAATGGTGGCCAAAGGTGGTGCACCGCTGCTAGATGCTGCAGCTGTTCACACGCTGAAAAGGAATCTCTTTCCCTTGGCCGCCCTAGTGACGCCGAACATTCCGGAAGCGGAAGCGCTCACCGGCTTGTCCATCGACGCGGCTGACGATTTAGACGCGGCCATGGACGCCTTAATGTCGATGGGCCCGGCCGCTGTGCTCCTCAAGGGAGGTCATCTCCCGGGTGATGAAATTGTAGACGTGCTTCGGACGGTCGATGGCGACGAGATGCGCTTTTCCCAAAAGCGCATAGTCACAAACTCGACACACGGTACCGGCTGTACCTTGGCTTCCGCCATTGCGGCGGGCATAGCGGAGGGATTGCGACTGAGGGATTCAGTCGTTTTAGCCGAGCGCTACGTGCATGAAGCAATTCGCTATGCTCCGGGATTTGGTAAAGGGCATGGCCCACTAGATCACGGTTATCGCCTGCGCATCAAGAATGAGAGCAATGCGCACGGCGATACGTTGAGCGCGTCGCCGACCGTGCCAACCGGGAATGCTTGATGCTTCCTTTGGGTACTAGCCCGTCCAGAGCTCCAGATGCCGGGGCCGAGGCATGCCTCGACCCCGCCGCGAAAAGCCAAATTAATGTAGTAGCTCAAGTTGCGCCAACTTAGCTTTCGCGTCATTGATGAGAGAGCTTTTCGGAAATCTTCGCGGAAATGAGCGCAGGGTGGACTTTGCGTCATTCCACGCTTGAATATCAATTTGCATTTCAGCCAAAAGCAAGGTGGCGTCATCCATTACATCGCGGTCAACCGAGGCTTCCGACAATTGCATCAATTGCGGAATGGCCATCCGTTGTTGACCGAGCGCGCGTAGCGCTATTGCCAGATTGTAGACTACCTGAGGGGTATGAGTTGCGTTCGGCTTGTAGCGCAGTGACTCCTCGAAGCTGTTTTGCGCTTCCTGCCAACGCTGCATATGCGCATGGTCGAGCCCCGTCTGATAGGCCATCAGGGATAATTCGTCACGAGCCCGATCGACGGCCGCGTCGAAAACCGCATGTTCGGTTTTAGTCAGGGGCAATCGGGATACTTCCGCGTATTTCTCCAGGATTTGGCGGCGCTTGTTTTGACTTATCAAGTCGTAGAACTCGGCTGCAGTACGAGCGGCGCGGCCCGCCGCTTCTTCTCGCCCGAGCAGAACCTTTTGCTCCTTTTCGAGCTGCTCGACGCGATCTCGATTTTCCTTGCCTTCGGCGCGGACACTCTCAAGTTTTGCGTCCCAAGCGAATTTCAACGATACGAAGAGAACCGCTACCGTGACGACGTAAGCTGTCGCGCTGTTGACGAAAAACCTTCGCTCGTAACCCAATTGTCGTTTCGCAATACTCTTTACGTCCGCAGAGAGAGCATTAACCAAGTTGTTAGTCTTGATTGTGAGCGAGCGACTTTCCACGATTTCGCGTTTGATTTCTTCAAGATCGTATTCGTCCATGGATGGACCCGCAGCCGTCAGGGTCGCACGAAATAGACACGACGGCGAAACTACGGAGTCGGTTTGAAGGCGGATCAGACTTGGAGACAAGCGAACATCCGGCCGGATCGCCTAGATTTCCTTGCGGTGACGCCCGATGGCAGCTAGAGCCGGGGGCCTAGCGGCCCGAACTGCGAACACAGTGCGGTCCATTGTCTGTGGAGAGTCATGGATACTAGTGACATTCGCAAAGGTCTGAAAATTATGTTCGAAGGGCAGCCCTTCATTGTGACCGAGTTTCAGTTCGTGAAACCTGGCAAAGGGCAGGCCTTTACCCGTACCAAGCTCAAGCACTTACTTACCGGGGGTACCATTGAACGCAATATTCGGTCGGGGGAAAAATTCGAGCCCGCCGACGTCGAGGACCGACCCCTGCAATTCATCTATTTGGAGGGAGATTCGTACTGCTTCATGAATCCGACTTCGGGCGAGCAGGTGTCTGTTCACCAAGAGATCGTTGGCGATGATGCGGACTTTCTCAGTGATGGGCTGGAAGTGACGATCACAACATATCGCGGCAATCCGGTGAGCGTTACGTTACCCCCGCATGTTGTGGTTCAAATCACGGAAACTGAGCCGGGCGTGCGCGGTGATACGGCCACCAACGTCACCAAGCCCGCCAAAGTGTCGACGGGCGGCAATGTGGCTGTACCCTTGTTCATTAATGAGGGGGATTGGATTCGCGTGGACACGCGAACTCGTTCATATATCGAACGCACCCGCGCGCCTTGAGGCTAACGGGAATCCTCTCAACCGGTGAAGTCCTGTTTGCCGTTCCTATTTGAATTGCCGGCACGGGACCCCTCCCGTTGAAGCCAGGCCGCTAAAGAGCACTTGCGTCGGTTGGTGCAGCGGATTTCGCAAATAGCCATAGCCGCGACGCCTTTAGACAGGCAATCCGTTCGCCACCATTGGCTACGACACAATCGCTCAGCGCGCTCGGATTTCCCAGTGTTGGGCCTTCCCATAACTCGGGTTTGGGCCCACCCAATATAAATATGCCAATCCCGGTCATCGCAACCAGCCAATGCCCATCGGGTGATAGGGGGGAACCTGGTTGGGCTTTTCCCAATTGCGATGGCTTCAAACATGGATTTGCAGTATCCGAGGCCAAGCAAGCTCCCTCGACCAGAGCGAGCGGCATTTTTCCATCCTCGAATTGGATTGGACTCACGCGCCAGTGAAGTGACGTCTCGCCAGCGCAGAGTCCAGGCCGCGGCGCAAGCAAATTAGTGACTTCGGGTGCGAGCAAATTCCCACTGGGGCCTCTGCTCATCACCAGAATTTCAGATCGGTCACAAGCGGGAATCAGGTTCTCCCAAGTTCGTCCGTCATTGGAGGCTACCGTCAAGGGCCAACTGGGTGCAGTAGCCGCGTCGTCAACTGCGGGGGAATCTCGACCGTCGGGTTGAACACGCACGACTCCTCGATTGGTCATTGCTAGGAGGATGCCGTCCGCTTGGAATTGCAATGGGCTGTAATGAGGGTTCACGCGGGGAAGTATTGGCCTGATGTCGCTCGCTATTGCCGCGATCGTGTCGAGACTTGTGCTCGCTTTGCGTATTGATTTGACGATCCGTGAACGTTCCGTGGCCGGAGCAGTTGTGCCCAGGGCCCCCCGTGATTTCGTCCACGCAAATGCGGCCTTTAGCACGTCGTTTTGGCTTAATGCTGCGCGCGCTTCAATGGCAGTCAGGCGCGCAGCAATCATCCCGATATTCTCGCAAGCGAGAGGTGAGCCGTCATTTCCGAATATTCGCGCAGTCGCGGATTCCGCGCAGGCGCTCCCGAGCAATCGCCAAACCAAGGCTGCTCCGGCATTTGCTTCGGCTGCGCTCCCGCGATTAGCTGCTTTCTTTTCTAACCCACTCAGAGTCGGTTCCAGCGAGGCAGCGAAATGCCCCGGCTCGCGCGACACACCTGCGGTACGATCAAGCCACGCGAATTCTGCTCGGACAATGTCTTTGCTCGAGGCGAGACCGAGCGCGAACGTTAACGTTACGTCGTCGGTATTGTCCCCGTCGCGGTCGGCTCCACTGACGGTTACGTCGTAAGTTTCGTCGGGCGCTGCTTCCGCCAGTCGCCAAGCAATTACCGTGGGTTCGGTTCGGGTCGGTGAAACTACGGCAAGGAAACGGGTCCCTGTGCGTTGTGGCATCGGTGTAGTGCAATGCACGTGAACGTCCACTGTCGCCGTATGCTTTCCCACTCGCAGCAGTCGGGAATCCCAAGCGCAATCCTGACTTGATGGAATCCAGCCAGGAAGATCAATGAGTTTTCTCGCGTCACCGCCCCCGTCGTACAAGTAAACGGCGCCGACAGGCCGCGCTTCGCCCTGAGTCCCACGCAACAAAGTAAGACCATCAATTTTGCTGTCGTCGTTCCAGTCGGCGCGCAATACCGAGTCAAAAGTCATCGACTCGGGAGCATCTGCCTGGCGAGCACCCAGCACAAATTGCCGCGAATTTGGCGGGAGTTTTTCTCCTTCTACGGGGTAAATATCACCGGTGCTCGCCGTTGACGGCCGAGCAACCTGCAACGGTGCGCCAGTAGCTGCGCTCGTGACAATGAAGGGCGTGAATGGACGATCGCGACGGCAGCTATCGCAAGCCATGCTTGTGACACTGATTGCGAATGCGAACCCGAGGCGGCGGCTCGGGCCGAATCTACTCATGACGGCAGGGCCGTACTCGTTTGACTGACGGGATGCAACCGGGTTGAAATACTCGATCCCGGCGCAAGGGCCAAGTGAGTCTGGAAGACTGGCCGATTCGCGCTCGTCAGCTTGAAACTTTAAGGCGTCACCGACGCTTGTAACAGTTGCCGCGGGCGGTCTAGGCTCGCAGCAGTCCGACGCAAAACTGCGTCGATATTTACGAGCTAGATGGTGGACGATGAAATCCGAAGCGATTCGTAATCTCCTGGCACAATTGCAGTCCGATCCCGACGCCGCAGAAGTGTGGGAGTCTCTCGTAGAGGCTGCGACCGGCAAGGATCGCAACCTGGACGCCGCAAGAGCTTGAGACTTTGTTGGTTAGTGGGATGCCTCAACATAAAGAGCGCGGCGAGTGGACAGCCGTAGCCCGCTTGTTGGAGATAGCAATTTCTATCACCGACGATGAATCGCGACGAATCGAGTACATCGAGGAACTTGCCCGTATTTGCGACGCGTATCTGTTCAGCTCGTCGACCGCCGAGCAAACCTGGCAATTATTGCGGCAACGCGTGCCCAATCATGCCGCCGCGACCACAGCACTTTCTGAGCAATCGGAACGTCGTTCCCGGTGGCAACAATTGGAGCGGAACTATGCTCAGGAGGCGCAGGCAGCGACCGATGATGTCTACCGCAGTTCCATGTTGATGCGCGCAGCAGAGATGGAATTGCGATTCTCACCCGAACCCAATGAAGAGCATATAATCGAGCACCTCGAACAAGCCGTTCGACTGGATGCGACTAATACGCAAGCGGGCCGAATGCTGGAACGGTTATATCGACGCGGTGAACGTTGGGAAGACGTTGCGCGTGTCCTTGATCGCATGGCGGTTCGCGGCACTGAAGCCTCGGAACGCAAAGGCGCAGCAATTCGTCTAGCGCGACTGTATCGTTACCGACTCCAAGACGGCGAGCGGGCAGCGACGGCCTATGAGCGTTTGTTGCGCGAGACAAGAAGTTACCCCGAAGCCATGGAGTATCTTGCGGGGCTTTACACAACCGAGAAACGGTGGGAAGAGTTGGTTGCGCTATACGAACACGACCTGGCTGGCAGAAATATCAATAGCCCTGAGGCCCTGGGAAGTTTGCTGCAAATTGCTAGGCTTCATTACCGTGTGCGTGAAAGCAAGTCTGATGCCGAGCCCTGGTTCGAGAGAATTCGGAAGCTCGATCCAGCCAATGAGGCCATGCTCGAATTCTTTCGCGATTACTGCCGCGAATTAGGGGATGAGTCCCGTTGGATCGACGTATTGCAAGGGGCACAACGAGCCATGCCCGACGGAAGAACGAAAGCCAAAGCTGCCGTCGAGCTCGCGGAATTGGCGGAAAAACAGACTAATGCGCAACGGGCCATCGAACAGTATCGTGCAGTGCTGCGGCAAGATCCGGAGAATGAATCGGCCCGGGAAGCGCTGAAAAGACTGTTGAAGGCAACCCAGGGCTTTTCGACGTTGGTTGAGCTCTTACGACAACAATTGGAGCACACCCCTGCCGAAGAATACGAAAAGCGCCTGTCCATTCTTCGCGAAGTTGCTGCTGTCTATAGACAGTATCTTAGGAATGACACCGCTCTCGTTACCGTGCTGCATCAAATTGTAATGTTGGACGAGAAACTCGACGAACACGACGTTGAGGAACTGCGCGAGCTTGTGGCGCTCTACGACAAACTCGGCCGTCATCGCGAACTTCTAACCTATCAGCTCAAGCTGGCGGAAGTATCGCCGGATCTTGACGAAAAGACCAAATTATATCGGGCCGCCGCGCGCCGCTGGCTTGAACAATTCTCCAACTTTCAAAATGCAACAGAGGCGTACGAAGCACTCTTAAAGGTGGCGCCGCGCGATCCGGAAGCCATGGAACGGCTTAACGAATTGTACCGTAAACGCCGTGCATGGGCACAGCTTTTTGACCTGCTATCATTGCAAGTCGGCGACTTGAGCGGTACGCAACGCGTCAGTGTTTTGTGGGAACTAGCCCAATTGGCGGCGGATCGGCTGCATCGACCCGAGGACGCAACCAGGCTTTATCGGCAACTGCTGGAATTGGACGAAACGCGCGTGGATGCAATTGACGCTCTCGAGAAGCACGCCGAACGCAATAAGGACTGGGAGACACTTGCGTTCGTGCTGGAGCGACGCACCGAGTTAATTACCGATGCCACACAGCAGTCGGCGATTCTTCAAAAATTGGGAGCTGTTTACCTTGAGCACTTGCAAGACGTTGCCGCAACGGTTCGAACCTGGCGCAGAGTTCTGGCATTGCAGCCCGGGCACCCCCGAGCGCTTCGCGTGCTTGCGTGACACCTATTTACAGAACAATGATTTCGACGGGCTTACGGAACTCTACGGTTCCCAGAATGATTGGGATGGGCTGGTCGAAGTGCTTGGCAATACCGCCGATCGTACCACCGACAACGCTCTTCGAATCGACCTGTCCTATCGGGCCGCGGCAATATTTGAGCGTCAATTAGAACAACCGCAACGGGCATTCCGTTCGTACGAACGAGCCCTTTCAACCGATCCCACTGACGTGCGTGCCGCCAGAGCACTAATTCCGCTCTACGAGGCCGACGAAAAATGGTCCCGGTTGCCCGCGCTCTATGAACTATTGCTTTCTCGCACGGACACCGACGAAGAGCAATTGGAATTGTTGGGCAAGTTGGTTGACGTCACCGGCAGGCGCCTTTTGGACAGAAAGGCTGCATTTGCCCATGCCCGCCGATCCTACGAGCATTTCCCCCAGAATGAAAATGTCTGCCACGATGTTTGAGCAAGCGGCTCGAGCAGCGCAATTGTGGGATGGCTTTTTGGATGCGCTTGAACAGCGCGCAGCGCAACTGGGTCAAATGGCCCGTGCGGCAGCGGCATCAGAGGCGATCTCGGCTCAGGATACCGATGACAACCGCGGAAACAAGAAGCGTAGCAAGCGAAAGGGAAAACGAACTGAGGCTGAGACGGCGGCGACGCGTGACTCTGAGAAAGAAGCGGAATGGGTAGGCGAGTATCGTGCAATTGTGTTAATTCAGGCTCGCGTGCTTTCGGAAGAGCTGGGTCGAATTGCCGAAGCGGTGGACAAATACAAGGAAGCGCTACAACGCAATCCGGCGATGAGCAAGTTGACGCTATCTTGTCGAATCTTCTTACCAGTAATGATCGACGTGATGACTTGCGCTGGCTGTACCAGCACCGAGTCACAAATGCCGCTTCGGATGAGGATCGAATTGGAATACTAGCGACCTGGGCCGAGTTGGAGCGCACGCCTTTTAGCGATAAATCTCGATCGATGGAGTTGTACAGACGAATCCTGGCTCTCGATGAAAACAATGATGTCGCCTTGGCTGCCTTGGCCGATTTGCTCTTGGAGGCCGACAAGTTCGAGGAGGCTGCGGCTATTATTGAGCGACGTCGGAAGAACATTGACGGTGCTGAGCGTGTCGAGCTCGAAGTACGCCTGGCGGAACTATATTCGGGTCGCTTATCCAAACCCGAAGATGCACTGGTTGCGGCGGTGGCGGCGCTGGAGAGAGCACCCGAAGATAGTCGAGCGCTGAACGTGGTTGAGCATCTTCTGGATGTGGAGGGTGTTCGTCGCGACGCAGCCACTGTCTTAGCAACTCGATTTGCATCCGGCGGTGAAGCACGAAGAGAGGCGCAGGCACTTTCTGTCTTGCTGGAATCGGCGGAATCCAAGGATCAGAAACTTACCCTGGTGCGAAGACTCATGTCCGTCTACGACCAGAAACTAGCAAGCATTGGCACCGCACTTACTGTGGCCCTAAAGGCGCTTGCCGAATATCCCGATGAGCTGGCGCTTTGGGATAGTGCCGAAGAATTAGCATTGCGTTCAGGTCGCCCCACTGATTTGGTTGAAACACTTCGCACCGTTTTGAATGCGGAACTTCCGAAGTCACTCGAATTGAGCCTTTGCGAACGCGCAGCTCGCATCAATGAAGAGCGTTTGGGTGACCCGATTGGTGCGACGCCTTATTTGGAGCGCATACTAAAACTGGATGCGGAGAATGATCGGGCATTCAATCGCCTCAAAGATATACTCACCGCTGCAGAACGTTGGGGCGAACTGGAGGATATGTATGATCGTGCCATATCCCTGTCTTCGAATCAGCCTCGACGAATCGATATGCTGATTGAGGTAGCGCTGATTAGCGAAGAGATCCTCGAAGATGGCAACAAGTCTATTGAACATTACGAGAAGATTCTGGAGATCGACCCCAAGCATCTAGCTTCGTTAGAATCCTTAGATCGTCTATACTCACGGTACGACCGGTTTGAGCAACTAGCAAAGCTCCTCGCACGGCGCCTTGAATTGGCCGCGGGTGATGAATCTGCAATGATTAAGCGAAGGCTTGCGCAGCTTTTGCTTGAGCGCCTCCATCGTCCTGACCAAGCAATTGGGCTTGTCCAGAATCTCCTTGTTGAGAATTACAATGATCGCGAGGCGCGGGCACTGGCTGAACGCCTGCTGGAAATAGGCAGTCTACGGGCTGAAGCGGCAAAGTCGCTGGAACACGTATATGAAGCGCGCGACGAAATTCGAGACTTAGTGAGGGCGTTGTCAATTCAGCTCGAATGCCTGGGAGAATCCGTCAGCGGCGAGCCGCTGGAACAGCGTAAGAGCGTCCTTCGTCGAATTGCGCATTTGAGAGATACTCGACTTCACGATGACCAAGGGGCGTTTGAAGCGTACGCAAGACTAGTGCCACTTGAGCCTTCAGACAGTGACGTGCGTCAGCGCTTGCTCGAAATCGGTCGGCGCGTGAATAATCTCGCGAAGGCAGCAGAGGCAATGAGTAATGCGGCGCGCGGCGCCGAATCCGTGTCGGTGCGCGCTGAAATACTAATGCAGGTTGCCACCGTTCAAGAAAACGGCCTAAATAACCTAGCGGCAGCGGAAGCTTGCTATCGAGAAATTGTAGCTTTAGATTCAAATGACGCGAGTATTGCGTTGCCTGCAGCGCAGCAACTTGAGCGAATATACGTTGGTGGAAGTCAACCGAAGCAATTAGCAGAAGTACTAAAAATTCAGGAAAAACTGGAGGATTCGGAGGAGCGGCGGCGGCGTTTGCGGTTGCGACTGGGCGAGTTGTGTCGAGATGTTCTTGGCGATATTCCGGGCGCCATCGAATCGTATCGGGCATGCGTATCGGACAAGGCTGACGATGACGCTGCCTTGGAAGCACTGGATGGTTTGTACGAACGCACTGAGGCTTGGTATGAATTAGCGTCGGTCCTTGAGCAACGTCAGGCACTAGCCTCAAGCGAAGGTACCCGACGGTCGTTAGGCGTGCGGCGAGCGCAACTGGTATCGGACCATTTGAACGATCTGGATATGGCTGTGAACGTGTGGCGAGGGCTCATGGAAGAGCTGGGCCCCGACCAACAAAGTTTGTCTGCTTTGGAAGTGTTACACGAACGCCAGAAGGCTTGGCCCGAACTTGCCGATACGTTGGAGTCCCACCTGGAAGTGGTCGGCGACGGACCGGAAAAGCTTGGGCTCCTGGCGAAATTGGGCGACGTGCGCCGTGTGTACTTGTCGAATTCGACGGCTGCTTTGGATGCGTATCGTCGTGCCCTAGCCATCGACCCGAGGCACCAACCGACTCGCACTGCCCTTGAGACAATGCTAAGCGACACGGATTTGCGGGCAAGAAAGGAAGCTGCTGATGTCCTGCATCCGATTTTCGAGGCCGAGAAGGACTCACAGCGTCTTGCGCGCGTTCTCGACATTCTAATAGAAACCACGGACGATCCCGTGGATCGTCTAGCGTGGCTTGAAAAGGCCGCCAAAGTGGCTGAACTTGATCTCAAAGATGCCGCTCGTGCATTTAGTTACGTCGTGCGCGGAACGCGGGAAGCCGTCGGCCATTCCGATCTTGCAGATTGGCTGAAGCACTTACGCAACCTGGCATCGGCTGCAGGTCAAGAAGCAGCTCAAGTGAAGTTACTGCGCGAAATTGCGGGAGATATTTTCGACGGTGAAACTCAGTTGGCTGTGACGCTGGAAATCGCCAGCATGGCTCAGAATGCACTCAATGATCGTGACTTGGCGCGAGAATATTACGAAAAATCCCTGGAACAGCATCCCGATAATCGTATAGCATTGATTGCCTTGGAAGGCATACACGAGCAGTCAGGCGATATTCGCAGCCTTCTCGATGTCACAGCCCGTCGGGTCGAGTCGGCGCTGGACCAAAAGGAGCGCAAACAACTTCTTTTCCGGCAAGCAAAGCTGCTTTCGGAGAATTTGGGCGAGCAAGGGCAAGCCATCGAGGTGTATGAGCGCATTGTAGAGATGGATTCGGACTCCGCTGCGGTCCAGGCTTTGGAGTCGCTGTACCGAAGCACTCAGCGTTGGGACGCTCTTGTCGCTTTGTTGCAGAGACGTGCTGAATTACCTGGCGCGGATGTAGCCGCAATTCATGTGGCTACGGCTGTCGTGTGGGCCGACAATGTTGGTGACATGGCCAGAGCCTTGGATGAGCTTGAACTTGCCCTCCGAGGTAAGCGACCCGATGAGAGTGCGGTGGCTGCACTGGAAAAGATACTTACCGGTGCAAAGGATATTGAAAGTCGAGCTCGCGCAGCGACTCTGTTGGAGCCGGTCTATCTTATGCATAGCGACTTCCGTCGCGTGATTGGCACATTAAAGGCTCGTTTGGAGGCGACTTCTGACCCCATTGAACGCAAAGAACTTTTGGCACGACTAGCAAAGATATATGAAGAGCAAACCGAGGAATACCCTGAAGCGCTGGAAACCACCGCGCTTCTCTTTCAAGAGGACCCGGCCGACGAGATTACTCAAAGTGAACTTGAGCGATTAGCAAAAGTCTCGGCTTCTCAAGCACGTCTCGCTGAGATCTATGCGGGCGTGCTTGGTCGCATCACGACGGACGATGTTGTGTCGGCAAAGTTAGCTCGACGCGCAGCAGATATTTATTTGGCCGAAGATGCTCCAACGCAAGCCCTCACGTTCTACAGTCGCGCATTGGCATTTGACCCGGAGAATAGTTCGCTATTTATGGAAGTTGATGCTCTGCTGCAGCGCCTGTCAAAACATGCAGAGCGGGTGGCCTTGTACCGGAAATCGCTAGAATATCACTACGATGCAGGGGCGCGAGTAGAAGCCCTTCATGTCATTGCCGAACTTCAAAAGGGACCACTTTCCGATGTGGGTGCCGCCATTGAGACACTGCGAGAGGCCCTCGACGTTAACGATAGTCATCCTCAGACTCTTGACGCGGTAGCCACACTTTATCGGCAACAATCGCGGTTCGATGACCTAGCACTATTGTTATTGCGTCGTGCAGAAAGTGCCGTTTATCCCAGCGAAAGTGCCGGGCACCGGCTAGCCCTCGCGCAGCTATATACCTCGGAACTAAATGAACCAGAAAGGGCTCTTGATCAACTTGAAGAGATAGTGCGTTACGAGCCACGGCATTCGAACGCGATTGAAATGATCGAGGCATTGCGCCTCAATTCAAAATTGCGCAGTCGGGTAGTGGATGTACTTCGGCCATTGTACGAGTCGGCTGACGAATGGCAAAAACTAATCAGGCTCAATGAGGATCGGTTCGAGTTAGCTGATAGCGTTGGGGACAAGGTCTCGGTACTGCGTGAAACGGCGACGCTATACGAGCTGAGGGGTCACGATCCAGAGCGGGCAAGACAAGCGTACTCATTTGCACTTGAGGCCGATCCCGAAGATTCTAGTGTTCGGGCAGAGTTCGAGAGGCTTACGCTCCGCACCAATCAATGGGAAGAACTCCGGGTTACTTACGAGAAGCTTTTGCTGTCGCGGCCTGATCTGCTTTGCAAGCGCGCTATTGTAGCGCTCCTGGCGCAAACATGCGATCAGCGGCTGGATGATCCTCGGCGGGCACTGGCCCTCTACTGGATGCTGTATGAATTGGAGCCCGGCGATCTCCAGACAATTGAGCAGCTCGAGCGGCTCGCCACACTGCTTAGCGACTGGGCGACGCTGGTCAAAACGCTGATTGAAAAGGCCGAACTCTTAACATCAAATGACGAGCGAGCTAGTTGCTGGCGGCAGATTGGTGAAGCTAGACGCGACATGTTGGACGACCGGCAGGGTGCGATCGTGGCGTATGAGCGCGCGCTAGAATTGGATTCAACCAGCGCTTTTACGGTGGATGCACTAATTGAATTGCTTGACGCCGCGGGAGGCTACGAGCGAATGGTTGAGTTGCTGGTGCGCCGCATGGAGCTTTGCGAGGATGGTGCAGTTAACGAGAAGTTCGAATTTTTGGTAAGGGCTGGCGATGTTACGACCCAATCAATAAAAGACCCCGCGCGGGCTACCGAGTTGCTCGTGCGAGCATTAACGCTCCGACCCACGGACCTTTCGTTGTTAACCAAGTTAGAAAATCTGTATTCGAAACAAGGTCAATGGACGGAATTATTGGAGAACTTGAAATCTCAGTCTGAATTGTGTAGGGATCCCGCGATTAGGGGGCGTTTGCGTAATCGGATGGGCACGTTGCTTGCCAATGACCTGAGCAGCTACGATGAAGCACTTGACATGTACCGCCTGGTCTTTGACGACATTCGCAGCGACGAATCCACGGTACAGGCACTCTTGACGATAGCTTCGGGCCACGAAGAATTGCGTGCCACGGTGGCGGGAATCTTATTACCGGTATTGGAGGCCGCTTCGGGATATGACAAAGTTGTCGAAGTCCTTGAACTTCGGCTTACCGGTGAGCATGACTCAATTCAACGCTGTCAAACGCTCAGAACGATTGCGGACGTTCAGGAAACAAAATTGGCTAATCCGCGTGGTGCCTTGGATACATTGCTGCGTGCCGTTACGGAGCGTCCAGAAGAGCCAACAATTCATGCGGACGTGGAACGTTTAGCCGAGGAAGTGCACGACTGGCGCAAAGTCCGAGACGTACTTGGCGAACGCGCCCAGGCCACCTTCGACCCTGATTTGGCGTGCGAACTGTACAATCGATTGGGTCGAATCGCGGAGGGGAAGCTTGACGATCCTTTACTCGCCGAACAGGCGTTTAGCTCTGCGGTATCGCAAGCCGGTGATCGCCCGGAATTGTTGGAAGCATTGGATCGACTTTACGTGCGCCTTGGCAATTGGCGCTCACTCGCGGATATTCTTGAACGACGAGTGGTTGCCGTCCCGGAAGCTTCACTGCAAGCGGATTTCTATAATCGATTGGCGCGCATTCAATTAGAAAAATTCAACGAACCGGTTCGTGCGCTTGCCTCGATTCGTCAGGTTCTGGATCGTGTAGCTGATGATGCGTCGGCCATTGCGTTGCTCGAAGGATTAACTGAGCAGCGTGACCTGTTCGAAGAGACTGCGGAAATTCTCGAATCGGTATATCGAGCATCGCAACAACCTGAACGTCTTGTGTCCTTACTTGGCAAGCGAGTAGGTTTGGCGACCGATACCGTGTCCCGGCTTGAGTATCGTCGCACTTTGGCCCAAGTCCTTGAGGACGAATGCCACGACCCGACGCGTGCCCTTGAGGTGTTGGTGGATGCGATGGCAGAGAATACTGGGGACATCGGTCTGCTGGAGGGTGTCGAACGCCTTGCCGACATTGCGAAGAACTATATTAGACCGGCGGCCGCTCTGGAAGAAGCACTTCAATTGCGGCCTCCAGCCGCTACTGAGATGGCGCGCGACGTGTGGGTGCGACTGGCATCATGGCAACGCGATCGCATTGTGGATGCTGCGGCTGCGGATTCA
>CAWIGY010000117.1:0-84867 GCA_963835565.1 uncultured delta proteobacterium | reverse complement strand
GGATGCCGCAAATTGCGGACGAAGAAACGATGCTTGTGGACACGTATCAAGGTTCTAGTTGGCGTGCCCGCGGCCTGCGTGCGCTACGGCGGTATTATCGTTGGCGCTGGCCGAGAAACGTGGAATGGCTCAAAATCCTCGCCTGTCCGTCGTGCCACGGAACGCTGCGACTCGTCGAACAGCTGTATCGATGTGACCGGTGTGTGGTCGGCTACCAGGCACACCCGCATCCGAGTTTTATTGAGCCAGTAATTTCAGGGCAACCTTGCCAGCGCGTATAAGAAGCAGGGGTCTATGTGCCTTTGGCCCTACGATTCATGCAGCAACGGTGTAACGGCAGCGGAAGGCTTGAATTGGCAAGGCCGGTTTTGGCAACTTCGGCAAACGTGCAAGCACTGGCGGCTGATATTACGGCATCAATGGCGCGATTCGAACGCACCTTCGTGTGACCTATCCCCCAAAAGTGCTTGGGTCAATATCAGCACTTCGCGCGAACTTGGTTCAGATTGCCGAATTTGCGCTGAACGACGCGTGTCTTGAAGCGGGCAGGGTCCCGCGAGGGTGAAAAAAGGTGCGTGCCTCGGCGGGTTCACCCGGGGCCTCAGCTATTTGGCCTGACTTGAGCACCAACTCGCGACACTCGCTCAGAGTAGCGTGCGGCTCTATTGGGGCGCTGACTCTCTCGGCAATGGTCGCACAGACGGGCGTTCAGTGAACTATCGAGTTGGCTGTGCCTCAAGATAGAGGGAACAATCGTATTCACCTGTCTACGTCGCCAATCTCAGGAATCAGCGCGCTGTGGCCACGCGTCGAATGTCGTATCGACCCAAATCCGATGTGATGTAAGCATTCGACGCAATGAAGGTTCGTCATACATCGTCTTGTGCATTGACGGGTAACCCAGAAATCTTTTCGTAGAATGAGCGAAGTGGATTTGAGTGCTGTGGGACCCGTAAGTTGATGGAGCTGAGGAAGTGATCGGTCGCCTCCGCCCCCGCAGCAGGTAATCGCTCCAGATACTCTTGGGCATGCTGCGTCAGATCCGGAACTACAAGCCGCAATACTCCGTTTGGACGGAGAACGCGCCGCACTTCACGTAGGAATAGTTCTGCAGTTCGCTGTGAAAGGTGTTCGAATGCATGGTGAGCATAGACCACATCGGCCGAATCATCTGCAAAATTCCATCGGACGGTTCAGATTCAGGTATCGCACATTCGAAGGCCACCGTGATTTGGCTCGTCAGCCCGGCTCGATTGTAGCAGACCGATCAAGGACTGGATACCTTGACAAGTACAAGTGCCATGAAGCGTCGTAGTTTTGCCACGCCAGCGGTGCAACAAGACCACAGCCAAGATTCAGCAGGACACGACTCATGTTGACCTCAGCAGTGAAATTCTCAAGACCATGATACATTGTGACTGTGGGGCAGACAACGACATGCAACTGGCCGAATCGTCGGCCCTTGAAAGGACATGTAATACTCGCTCCGCAGTTGCCCTTTTCAAGACACGTCTCTAGATTGAGGCACCATGTTGAAACGAGGGCCAGGCCAAAGTTCCGAGGTACGATCGTGGTGTAGCGAGCATGAATGTTGATGGGCGGCACAAGGTTTGCCTCTGAGCCCATAGCCGCCACGCGTAGCAAGCGGTGTTTGCATAATCCGTAATACAGACTGTAACCGGAAAGGTAGATGCAGCTCGCAGCTCAGAGGCCGAGCCCATTTAGTCTTATCATTGGGGAGCGGCAATCTAATGCAGCAGCTAGCCCAACTTCCGCAGTTTGGGGGTCAAATGATTTTTTTCGGGGGGGTCTGGGACGCTTGCAGAACGCCAAGTGTTTGAAATCAGATCGATGCGCACGGCGCTAGCAATGACAGAGGCCGTGTAGTGCCAACCAACCGGGTTGTTCTAAATCGTTCGATGTGAGATTTCCATGTCGGAGTTCACGGCATGTATCTGCGACACACCACAGTCAAAAAGGGTGGCAAGGTTCACACCTATTGGCGACTGGTGCGCTCGGTGCGTCAGGGTCGAAAAGTCAAACAGCAGGTCGTGGCACATCTGGGGGAGCTCGATGCCAAGGGGCGGGCTCAGGCAGTGGCATTGGCACGTCACATGATGGGAGACGCTGAGCAGACCGAACTATTCGAAACGCCCTTGTCCCAAGCCGAGGTGATACCGGTGCGAGTGGACCAGGTGCGCACGGAACGCGGTAGACGCTTCGGCGACGTGTGGCTGAGTTTGAAGCTCTGGCAGGCGCTGGGGTTGGATGCGTTTTGCCACGAGCAGTTGCCTCGCGGGCGCGAGGGAGTGCCGTGGGCAACGATGGCCGCGATATTGGTGATTGCGCGGTTGTGCGAGCCTTCAAGCGAATTGCACATCGCAGAGGACTGGTACAGAAAGTCAGCCTTGGAAGATCTGCTTGGGGTGCGAGGTGACCAGGTCAATGATGACCGCCTGTATCGAGCGCTGGATCAACTATTGCCACATCGGGACGCGTTGCAAGTGCATTTCAAGAACAGGCTTGGACAGCTCTTTGCGCTCGACTACGACTTGATGTTGTACGACGTGACGAGCACCTATTTCGAAGGGCAAGCCCAGAGCAATGCAATGGCCAAACGAGGTTACAGTCGAGATCATCGACCTGACTGCAAGCAAGTCTGCATCGCCTTGGTGGTCACACGCGAAGGGATGCCTGTCGGCTACGAAGTGTTTGATGGGAACCGAGTCGATGTGACGACCGTCGAAGAGATCGTGGACACGATGGAAGGTCGCTACGGCAAAGCCGAACGGGTATGGGTTATGGATCGTGGCATGAGCAGCGCATCCAACATCCACTGGCTGCAAAGAACTGAGCGCCGCTATCTCATCGGCGCGAGCAAGCAAGAATTGAAGAAGTTCGAACGAGAGCTGATTGACGCTCGTGACTGGGTGACGGTACGCGACGACGTGCAAGCCAAACTCTGCAGCGGACCTGATGGCACCGAGACGTTTGTCATCGTGCGCTCAGCAGAGCGACGCGAAAAGGAACGTGCCATGCATGAGCGATTTTCCGCGCGCATCATTGAGGGCCTGCAGAGCCTGCAACGGCGGCTTGAGAAGTCAAAGAAGCCCGTTGAGCGCGGCCCACTTGAGCGACAGATTGGAAGATTGCTAGGCAAGAACTCCCGAGCCGCAGGCAAGTTTGCCGCACACGTCGTCGAGGACAAGCATGCTCCCGCAAAGCTTCGTCTGCAGTGGTCGGAACGTACTGAATGGGATGAGTGGGCGCAGCACAGCGAGGGCTGTTACTTGCTTCGCACCAACGTGCACGACTGGACACCGGATAATCTTTGGCGGACCTACATTCAGTTGACTGACGCCGAAGCAGCATTTCGAATCCATAAGACTGATCTGTCGATCCGACCCGTCTGGCACCAGATGACTCACCGAGTACTTGCGCACATCTTCGTTTGCTTTTTGGCGTACGTCATGTGGAAGACGTTGGAGCAATGGCAGAAGCGTGCTGGGCTCGGCAATAGTCCCCGCACGATACTCGATGAGCTCAGTACCATTCAAAGCACCGACGTCATCTTGCCCATCGCTTCCGATCCCATTCGCGAGCTGCGAATCCGTTGCGTCGTCAGACCTGACAAAGCTGCATCCCACTTATTGCAACGACTGGGATTGCGCCTGCCAGAACGCCTGCGCCCAGCGACAGCGGCCATCGGGATGTAGTGACAACTTTCGCGGCTAACCCATTGAAATTACAGCAACCAATGCCTCTAACTGCGGAAGTTGGGCTAGCGCTGTCGCTGAAGTCTCGATGAAGTGCACAAGGAGCTAGTGAAAAGAGGCCTGGGTCTTTGTCATTGCGCCGACAATCTGAACGTTTACGCCAGGTCAAGGCGAGCGGCAGGGGACGCCGACCAAACATTGCGGGGGCTCTTCAGAAAACTCCGGCTTCAGGTTGACGAATCCAAAAGCGTGGTGGCATGTCCAGAAGAACGCAAATTTCTTGACTATCAGCACATGTGGCTTGCATACATTCAAATGCATGACACTGCGATATTACGTAGTTACCGCGGCGGGCAATCCAGGCACTAAAGCGAAACTGCTATAACAAATGAGAGTTGTTGCTTCAACATCTAGACGTGTCACGTGGAATCTAATTCTCACAGGCGCCGGCCAAATGCTGACTCTTCTCAATCAGATTGCGCTGGTCCCAATCTTCCTGCGCGCATGGGGCGAGGTTCTGTACGGCGACTGGATGACCATAAGCGCAGTCGCGACTTACTTCAGTTTGGCTGACTTTGGAATGCAAATGTACGCGGTCAACGTGCTCACCGGGCACTGGACGCGGGGCGAGCATGACAAGTTCCGAGAAACGCTCGGTTCCACTTTGATGTTTTATTCATATACCACAGTCGTGGGGCTAACTTGTGCGGTCGTCTTAGCGGCAGTTCTCGGATGGTCACCTGCAGCAGCGCTTCGATTTTCGCATTTCAACTCGGCGCTTGTGGCTCTTTGCCTTACGGCGGGAATTGTTGTTAGCCTATGGTGCGGTTTTATTGGCGCCATTCATCGCGCCTTTGGTGAACCTGAAAGGACCACTGGCTTTGCAGTCTTGTATCGAATACTCCAATTGATGGCAACGTTTACGGCTCTCTACTCGGGAGTTGGTCCTACTGGTCTTGCGGCGATACTATTTGTAGTTCCTGTTGCGGTTGGCCTATATGTTGCTCGCGATTTGCGAACACGGCGTCCAACCGTGCGTTTTTCGTTTGGAGGCGCAACGAGAGGTAGCGTACTAAGATTGATTGCTCCGAGCATTTCGCTAGCGCTTATTTTGTTGGCGCAGGGCCTTGTCCTTCAGGGCTCTGTTATTACGGTGTCAGCCATTCTCGGATCGGCCGCAGTGACTACGTTCGCAACTTCGCGGACAATGGCGAACGCCGTACGGCAGCTCACGAACCTTCCCAACTTAGTTTTCTGGCCCGAATTCACTCGCCTTGACGCTTCGGGATCGACGCGATCTTTGGCCTTGGCTCACCGCGTCTTGGTAAAATTGACGTCAATTGCGGCGCTATGGGCCGCAGGAATACTGGCATTTCTCGGGCCTGCAATTTATGACACGTGGACGCGACGGAGGGCCCATCTTGACAAGGGCCTATTCTACCTTCTGGTGGCGCTGGTATTACTACAGACGCCGTGGTTATCATCATCGATGCTGCTAATGGCCACTAACCGCCACAAGAACCTGTCAATACTCCAAGTAGCCCAAAGCGTTGTGGCCATCAGCCTTAGCCCTATTGCTGTAAGTCTATTCGGCCTTCGGGGTATCGCAATTGTTCTTATTGTAACCGAACTTCCCCTTTTGGGAATCATGGTCCCACTGTGGGCGCAGCGCGTCTTGGGCGAACCTGCACATTGGTATTTTTCTGGAATTTATGCCCCTATGTTTGCATTCGCGCTGCTAACCTGGATCGCGGGCTGGGCCGCACATCAATTCCTGGGAAGTTCCCATTGGGCATTCATTGTTTTGCCGATAGTCATTTCGTTGACAACCGTCATTGCCGCCTACCTCTGGCTCGATTCGGAGGAGAGAAGCGCCGTTCTTCGACCGTTGCGACTCCGCCGAATGTAGAGCAGAGCATGTACGTGATTCGTGGTGCCGCTGAAGACCGTTGCCCGGCCCCTGTAACCGCGTCAGGAGCGAGCTCCCCTTTCCTGAAATTCGTACTTAAGCCATTCAAAGCGTCTCTTCAGAAATGGTCCTATCCGAGATGGTGTCCGCGTAACCTTACCAACATAGTACCTAGCCACATCCGCCCGAGGCGGGCGCGTCCGCCGAAGATTTCCGGCCAAGATATTCTTCAGTTCCTTCGCGTGGTTTCGCTTTGGTGCTGTTGTCCCCACCATCAACGGGAATACTAAGTTTGAATAGATATATCGGTGAATGTTCAGCAGCTGTTCCGATGTAAAATTGGCGTTGCGCAGCACCGGCGCAATCCGCTTTCCCTCCATCAGGATGTCGCCTTCCACGAGGAAGTCGCGCCACTGAATGCCTTCTCGCAAGTATCCGCGCTCATTGGAGACTGCATACATCTCCGTCCCCGGGTAAGGAACCAATACGAAAACGTTGAAGCGCGACAGCCTGCTCCGCTCAATGAACTCAATCGTCTGGAGTATGTCATCCAATGTCTCATCCGGCACGCCGATCATGAATGTACCAAAGCAAGGCACTGCAACTTTCCTACACAATTCGACTGCGCGGTAATTCTGCTCTATCGTTACGCTTTGATTCTTGAGGTATCTGAGGCTGCTCTCCGACCCAGACTCGAACCCGAATCTCACCTTGCAGCAGCCAACGTTCTTGGCCATGCGCAACAGATCCTCATTAATGCTGTTTACTCTAGCCTGGCATTCCCAGTGTATTTTTCCGGCAAAATCGGCGGAGGCGAATCGTTCACAGAAAGCTGTCAGCCTTCTCTTGTTACAGAGAAATCGTCATCAAGAAACATAATATATTCGATCCCGTACTTCCGATGTACGTGACGAATAAGATCGATGGAGTAATCGGCAGAGTGGTAGCGGAGCTTTCGGTGCCATAGCAGCTCTGACCCGCAGAACCTGCAGGAGTAGGGGCATCCTCGGCTCAGCATGAGACAGAGCGAGCGCTCTGGCTTTCCCCAAACTGAAGACATCCTTCCGCTGAATTCCACGTGACGTTCCAGGTCGACCAAATCGAATGCGGGGGGGGGCAAGTCATCGAGTTGAGGTAGGAGCGGACGCAATTCGTTGCGGATGGGCTTGCCATCCAGGCGGCTAGCAGTTCCCGCAATTCTCGTGAGATCAACTTTGGCCTTGAAGGACTTGAGTATATCGGTGCACGTCAACTCGCCCTCACCGAGGACGACTAGGTCAAATTCGCTTTCCGCGAGCGTTCGCTCCGGCAGCGCCGTCGCATGCGGGCCACCCAAAATGCAGAGCGTCGAGGAGCCGAATGATTTGACTGCACGGCATAAAGAATAGGCGACCTCGACAACGTCGGTCGTGGCAGTAAAGCCGACTACGGAGCCGCTTAGATTTTTAGCCTGCAGTTGGTTCCGTATATCGTTCAGTGTGCCGTCGAGGATTTCCACCTGGAAGCCTTGCTTCCGCACGTAGGCCGCCAACGTAAGGAGTCCCCAGCGGATTTGAGCGCTGTGCACGGGCGTTGGAGTATTGACGAGGTAGAGATCCTTAAAATCAGAAGCCATAGTCACCAGCTCGGTTGGACGGTGGTCAGGTTGCGTACTGCGAAACACGCCTACAGCGCGAAATCAGGGTATCGACACCGCGGCAAGATGACAATCGCTTTTGTGCACACCTGCACACGGCGGAGTCCCTAAACCCCAGACAGGCCGACTCATCAGTTCGCTCCCGGGAAGTGGCGCTACGGTTTCAAGTGCGGCCGATCACGACGCGAGAATCTTTTGAAGCTCGATATCGAAGGCTTTGAATACGAGGGCCTAGACGACATTCTGAACTTCGGCATTGATTTACGCCGAAGTTATCTGGAATGTCACTATCACCTACCAGGCGATTCGCGACGGCGGACTTCAAGCTCAAGCAAGAAGCCATTGCAGCACATTGTCTATCGCATTGTTGACAAGCGCGAAACGGACCTTTCGTTCCTAAGTTAACGTTCAATGGCGCCGTTCAGCTTCATTTGATGGCGCGCACAAAGGATCGAAGGGATCCTCCGGAATGGGTTTCTGTGCATATAAAGCGAATACGCCAATTGCTGCGCATGCGCTGAAATTGCTCTGTGGCCTTGCGTTATCATTTCGATCGCATCTATTTCTCAACACGTTCATAGCTAGGTCATTGTGAGACGACTGTAAAGTCATACGCCATGGTGCTTAGCAATTATGCTGATGAACATACGGCAGGATCGGACCTTGTCGAAGGGTTCGTTGCTGAAATGGCGATGGTATCGGTGTCGGGCCCCGTGTTCCACCGTTTGTTGGATTGGCGAGCTTATTGCAAGTCTGATTCGGGAAAAATGGAAAATTAGCCATTGCCCTAGCAGTCAATTTTGCTGAGCGGGGACGAGCTTGTCAGACACGATTCAGTATGATTTCGGGTTTCCGATTGCCATTGGGGCGCCAAGGCTGTAAAAGGACGACTCCTGGATGACTTCTAGATTTGACAACCGAGATTTGCTCTACGAATTTGAGCAATTTACGGCAGGTCGGGAGGCACTCTATTCGGAGTATCGGAGTCATGGCAGTACGGGCGAGGAAGGACGGCACGAGCATTTACGACGGCTGTTAGGGCCACATGTTTCGCAGGTACCCCGAGGCATGCCGGTAATCGACTTGGGATGTGGCACCGGGCTTGCGCTTGATGTTATGCGAGAGATGGGCTTCGCTGAACTGAGCGGATGCGATATTGCGTCCGATCCCGTTACACACGCTCGTGCTAGAGGCTTTTCGGTCGAGCAAGAGGACTTGTTCACGGCACTGCAGCGGCGCGGGGTTGAAGTTCTGGGAGCAGTCATAAGTTTTGATGTCTTGGAGCATCTAACGCGAGCCGAACTTGTTCGCGTGCGAAGTGAGGTGCATAGAGTGCTTCGACCGGGTGGGATTTGGCTAATTCACGTTCCAAACGCCTTGTCTCCGTTTTTTGGTGCGATTCGCCATGGGGATTTAACGCACCAATGTGCGTTCACCCCCTCATCAATGGACCAGTTGCTAGCCCCGATGGGCTTTGAGGTCCGCTGCTTCGACGACGGACCGACAGCGCGTAGCTTGACTAGTGCTGCTCGCTGGTTGGCGTGGCAAGGGGTGCGCTTTGGGATTTCTGCGGTACACGGAATTGAAACGGGCGTTTTCCGTCACTCAGCGCTAACGCGGAATATGCTGGTTGTTGCACGAAAACGCTAAATGCCCGAGAAGTTGCCGTCAATGATGCCTATCCATCGGTCTGCCCCACCCGAAAACTAATTCATTTTGAATGCGACAACTAGGCACATTAGAATTGTCGGTTCTGATGCAGCATCAATGACGTGAATTGTGGTCGCAATACTGTTTGCGCGCATATTGAACAGTATCTTCTTGAGCGAGCGGCTTCTTTTTTAGCCGACAGTCGAAGGTAAGATTGGGGTTTAGTCCGTCAATAAACCCACGGCCTCTGGCCGTGTGACCCGAAGAGCTTCGGAGCGGTGCGGCGTTTACGAAACCGCTCGGGGGCGTAGGCTCTCCCTCCGGGAAGGCCCCGTAGGGCAGGAAGGAGAGCCCGATGCATGATTGGGAAAGCCTGTCCCACGTCCGGTGGGAGTGCAAGTATCACGTGGTGATCATACCCAAGTACCGGCGAAAAGTGTTCTATGGGCGGTTGCGGGCGAAGATTGGAGCGATCCTGCGGGAGCTGTGCCGGCAGAAGGGCGTGGAACTGTTGGAAGGGCACAGCATGCCGGATCACATCCACATGTGCCTGAGCATCCCGCCGAAGTACAGCGTCGCCCACACGCTGGGATTTCTGAAGGGCAAGAGCGCAGTGCGGATCCACCGGGAACTGTTGCGGGAGCGGCGGATGACCGGCCTGCACTTCTGGGCGACGGGGTACTGCGTCAGCACGGTCGGTCTGGACGAGGAGCGGGTCCGGCAATACATCCGCGAGCAGGAGAAGCTCGAAACGGGTCAAGGTGACCTGGACCTCAAGTAACGCGTAAGCGGCCCCGGCGGGGCCTTCCCGACGTGACCGCCCCCAACGGGGGCTTCCTCATGTGCCCGGCCCGCTCGGGCGGGCCTTCCTAAAGCCACGCCCTATGGGCGTGGTTGATTACTCTTGCTGCAAGCGGTAACTCGAGCGGATCGAAGCGAAGTACACGACAATTTGCTACGAAGGGCATTGCTAAATCTTCGAGGTTCTCATGTGCGCGACGTTAGATTTTCAGCCAAATTTTGTTTTTGATGCTCTGCCTCTATATGTGTGTCATTTGAGATTGAATTTCACAGGAGACCGGGTCCGACTCCGAGACGCTTTGTTTATCTCGATCTCCTCCGCTGATACCAAATCCAATGCATAATAAGACGAATGGGGCCAATTCGTTTCCAAAAAGCACACCATTGGTCAAACCAAATACCGCCGCTGTCATAACTGCACCGAATGCCCACCGAGATGCTCCCCAGGACAAACGTGCAGCATACCAATAAACCGAAAGCGCCGCGATCAAGCCGATTACGCCAAATTGAATCAGGGCAATCAAATAGTCTGAATCAACTGCATCCGAAGGAAAAACCCCAAGCCCAAACCCGAAGAAGGGACTTGAGTCGAGCACTGCGCCCGGGTACCAACCATACTGTGGACGATTCTCCAGAAAACCACCGAACTCCAGGCGGGTACGCATACCCTGAAGGAGCATTTGTGCGCCAGCCAAGGCAGCGAATGCCGCAATACCAACAACTGACACAACCCAACCTGACATGCGCTGTTTCGTTTTACCCATTGTCAGCATTGCCACAATGGCCAAGCCTGTTAGAGCCGTACGTGAGCCGGAAAGCAGAACGGCAATTACGGTAAGAGAGAGCACGACCGCGGATGTTCGGCCAACAAGTACTCCTAATAAGAAACAAATGAGGACGGCAACCTGACCGTAAACGTTGGGATTGAATACCGTGCCGCTTGCTCGAAAGTTCCCACTTTCTAGCGAGCCGCTCGTCATTAACTGTAAGTTGCGCGTCATTTTCTTCCAGCATCATGTAATAATCAGCGGTCGCCTGTGCAACGAACGGAATTTGAGAGAACTGCGCCAAGCCAACTAATGTGTGTGCGGAAAGGACGAGCAATGTTGCCCAAATTACTCCTTTTCGCCTGCGGGCATTCTGGAGCATGACGGGCACACGCATAGCCACAAAGGATAGAACAAGCAATTTCACAAGGCGAGCGCCTTCTTTGCCCCCACCGTCGAGCGCTATAGTGAATCCACTTGCTGGAGTCACAAAGACTCGAGCGATTAGCCCGCATCCTCCAAGGACCAGTACCGCGGCCAGAACTACACGTTCATATTTCCGAGCTGCCGGTCCCGGTCGTATGTTCCACACCGTTAATGCAAGGGCAAGTAATATGAGATCTTCTAATCGAACACTGGCCGATAGCATTTTGGGTGGTGCAAATATAGAAGCTGCTATGAAGCTGGCGGCAAGAACGGCAACTAGTCGTGCGCGTCGGAATTCGACTGGGTTCTGTTGACGTCCTATTGTGCTGCGAGCAACCACTGCTTCCATTCGACCTTCCTAATTAATGTCCGAGCGGCACAAAGCTCAGCTCTTATAAGCGAATTTCATAGCAAGTTTTCGGCACGCAATCAAAACTCTACCATGCGGGCGCCCGAAGGGGCGTTCTTGCATGGTCAGCAATTGTTAGCTGCAATTGCCGGAGTCGCAAAGGCCCGAGTCTGGGCGTACCGTTTATCATTCGCACACCAATCCTCAATTGGCACTAACTTGTTGGCACGCTCGGGGATTCGCCCGGGACGTGGCGGTCACCTGCGTGAATGACACTTGCGTGCTGGGCAATCAGCTGCGAATATGCGTAAAGCGCTGCGGAACGAACAGCCGGCGCACAAAGCAGAATGCGCAAATCCCGCCCTTGTGTCCTAGTTGCCACCTCCTATTACGAACCTGGTTTTCGTGCGGGCGGACCAATAAGAAGCCTTGTGAATTTGGTCGAAGCATTAGGCAACGAATTTGAGTTTCGTATAATCACTTCCGATAGGGATCTTGGAGAGTCCTCGGCGTACGCCGGAATATGTACTGACAGGTGGATCCCCCACAAGCGTGCCCAAGTTATGTACCTCCGGCCGGGCCTAAATTTTCTCGCGAGGTTACGTGCGGTAACGTTAGATGTACAGTTCGACACCTTGTACCTAAACAGTATTTTTGCACGCTCTTTTTCAATATTGCCCCTTTGGCTCAGAAGCTTTGGAATTATCCCCAGGAGACGCGTCGTTTGTGCTCCACGTGGTGAACTTGAGGCCGCAGCGTTGGAACGTAGAGCAATCCGAAAAAAAGCGTACTTAGGTCTCATAAAATCAGCGGGACTTATCCATGATACCATTTGGCACGCGACGAGCGAATCTGAGCAGAACGGAATTCAAAGAGTTTTCGGGTCTAATGCCATTATTGAGTACATTCCACCCGTTGTGACGTTGCCCTCTGCATTTATCGATCCGCCCAAGAAGCGGGTCGGCGAACTCTTGGTGGTATACATTGCGCGTATTCATCCTCATAAGAACCTGCGGTCTGCATTGTCAGCATTGAGCAAAGTGCACGGGAAGGTCATTTTTTCAATTTACGGTCCAATAGAGGATATGGCGTATTGGCGTGAATGCTGTTTGGAAATTGCGTCTTTGCCGAAGGGTATAGAAGCAACATATCGCGGAGTTCTCGAACACAACGACGTACGCACCGCGATTGGTGCAAATCACGTACTGTTGCAACCTACAAAAAGCGAAAACTTTGGTCATACAATATTCGAAGCGCTCGCAGCTGCGCGACCAGTCATAATCGGAAACGCAACACCGTGGAAGGCATTGGAGGCGCAACACGCTGGTTGGGATGTTCCTCCGTTCGACGTGGCGGCGCTTACCCAAGCCGTACAGATATGTGTCGATATAGACTCAAGCGAGTATGGATCACTAATGGAGGGCGCACGTGCCTACGCGTGTAAGATTGCGGACCGGGATATTCTGCCGCGGTACCGAAGACTGTTTGACCCTACGATGAGCACACGGAGTGTCAAGACTAGGCCTACGCCCGACCAAATTACAGGGACGCGCATGTGAGTATGAGAATCTGGACCGCCGTCGAAACTCGACAGGACCTAAGGATATTTGGAAATGTCAGTACAATGCCCCTCCGGCAAGAGCCATACCAACGCCATCGACCGCCGCGCGAAGACAAGAATGGAACGCCCGCTCACCCTAAATGGTGTAGTAGAGGCAACTCGGAACAAGAAGTTTCGAAGCACAGGTCAAGACGGAATTACGAGATCAGACTCGGTATCTTGCGCGTACATATGAATTAGAGAGGACTAATATGCTGGACGAAAAATCCTGCTAGTTACCGGTGGAACGGGAACCTTCGGCAACGCCGTGCTCGACCGATTTCTTTCCAGCGATATCGGGGAGATCCGTGTCTTTTCGCGAGACGAAAAGAAGCAGGACGATATGCGCAAGCGCTACGCCCATCCGAAGTTACGCTTTTTCATTGGCGATGTCCGAAATACCGATAGCTTGCGGGATGCTATGGTGGGGGTAGATTATGTCTTCCATGCGGCCGCTCTCAAGCAGGTGCCCTCGTGTGAGTTCTTTCCCATGGAGGCGCTTAGAACCAACGCCCTGGGCGCGGAAAACATGCTGAACCAGGCGATTTCGGCGGGCGTTGAGAAGGTGGTAGTTCTTAGCACGGACAAAGCGGTCTACCCAATCAATGCCATGGGAATTTCCAAGGCCATGATGGAAAAAATTGCTGTCTCGAAATCGCGCGTTGCTGCCGGTCGCACAACAATTTGCGTGACGCGTTACGGCAACGTCATGGCGAGTCGGGGATCCGTTATTCCATTGTTCTTAAAGCAACTTCAGGAGGGAAAAAGTCTAACCGTGACAGATCCGGCCATGACTCGGTTCATGATGACAATTGACGATGCTGTCGAACTTGTTCTTTATGCTTTCGCCAATGGCAGTCCCGGCGACATATTTGTCCAGAAAGCACCAGCTGCGACATTGGAGACCTTGTCCACTTCAGTCATGCAAGTTCTAGGCGTAAATCGCGACATATCAGTGATTGGCACACGTCACGGCGAGAAACTGTATGAAGCACTCCTTACACGCGAAGAGATGGCCGTCGCGGAAGACCAAAGGGGTTACTATCGCGTGCCCAGTGACAACCGCGATCTAAACTACGCCTCGTACTTCAGTGAAGGGAGCTCGACAATTAGCGCTGTGGAAGACTACAACTCACACAACACAAGAAGACTGACAGTGCCGGAGATGAGTGAATTACTACGGACTTTGGACTGCGTGCAGAAGGCACAGCGGGGCATTGCGGTAGAGACTTGACCACACCTCTTGAATATCATGAAGATTCTTGTCACTGGAGCAAATGGGTTTATCGGCAGTAATCTCTGCTTCGCATTGCGCCGGCGCGCCGATACTGAGCTGAATCTCGTTGATGTCCAGACTACGCCCGAAGACATCCAGCGAGGACTGCAGCAGGCTGAAATCATTTTTCATCTAGCAGGGGTGAATCGTCCCAAAGTCGAAGCGGAGTATTACGTGGTCAACGCTCAGTTCACGGAAAGCATGTGCGAGCGGCTTCTCACCCTGGATCGTGCGCCCGAAAATCATCTTTGCATCATCAATACAGGCAGAATCCGATAACCCGTATGGTCGTAGCAAATTGCAGGCAGAAAGATCGCTGGAGCGGTACGCTGGTAAGAGCGGCGCGGTTGCAGTGGTTCATCGTCTGAAAAATCTTTTCGGGAAATTGTGCCGCCCGAACTACAACTCTGTAACTGCGACATTTTGTCATAATATCGCACATGGCTTACCGATCAAGATCTCCGATCCGTCCCAGGTTCTGAGTCTGACATACATTGACGATGTGGTAGCGGCATTTATAGCTGAGCTCGCGATTCAAGGCGACCGTGGCTTTCAACGAGCCGCATCGCTCGCATCAACAGAAATTACTTTGGGCGAACTCGCGGAATTGATTCAGTCGTTTCGAGCGCACAGGACATCTCTGCTAGTCCCCGATTTCAGCGTTTCATTTGTGAAAGCCCTATACGCTACGTACTTGTCATACCTCGAACCTCGTGATTTTGCATATTCACTGACAAAGAGGGAGGACCCTAGGGGTAGTCTTGCGGAATTTGTCAAACAGGCCAGTTTCGGCCAGCTATTTGTATCCAGGACCAAACCCGGAGTCACTCGCGGCAATCATTACCACGACACTAAGACGGAGAAATTTCTCGTTATTGAGGGGCAGGCGGTAATTCGGTTTCGGCATATCAGCAGCGGAGATGTCACGTCATTTGTTGTATGTGGTGATGAGTATCGCGTTGTCGATATTCCACCTGGTTATACCCACTCGATTGAAAACATTGGCATGAGCGATCTCGTCACTCTCTTCTGGGCGAGTGAGGTGTTCAATCATGAGGCTCCGGACACATTCGTTTTACCAGTCCTTGAATAGGAAATGCCCATGAAAGTCATGACAGTCGTAGGAACACGCCCGGAAATCATCCGCCTTTCCCGAGTAATGGCCAAGTTAGACCAGGTTGTAAATCATGTCGTTGTCCATACTGGTCAAAACTACGACTACGAGCTCAATCAAGTGTTCTTTGAGGAACTTGAACTAAGACCGCCGGACCACTTCCTGGGCGCCGCTGGGAAGACAGCCTGTGAGACCACCGGTGCGATAATATCCCGACTCGATGCGGTGCTAGCAGAAGAGCGACCCGACGCGCTACTTATCCTAGGCGACACCAACAGTTGTCTGTCAGCATATCCGGCAAAACGCCGCAAAATCCCAGTCTTTCATATGGAAGCGGGAAACCGATGTTTCGATCAGCGGGTGCCTGAAGAAATCAATCGGCAAATTGTGGATCACATCAGCGACATTAATCTACCCTATAGTTCCATCTCGCGCGAGTACCTGCTTAGGGAGGGGCTGCCGCCAGATCGAATCATCAAGACCGGCAGTCCAATGTTCGAGGTGCTGCGATACTACAGACCGAAAATCGATGCCTCGCATGTACTCAATCGCTTGGGACTACTTGAAGGGGATTTCTTTCTCGTCAGCTCCCATCGCGAGGAAAACGTGGATGCTCCAGAGCAGTTTGCAAAGCTTGTGGCATTACTGAATGCGCTTGCGTCAAGAGGGAAACGCGTCATCGTTTCGACGCATCCACGGACGCGTGCGCGGATCGATGTGGCAAATGTCCAGAATCGATCCGCGGATCGAACTAATGAAGCCTCTTGGATTCTTGGACTACGTGCGTTTGCAGATGGCTGCATATGCGGTGTTGTCAGATAGTGGGACAATCACGGAAGAAAGTTCCATTTTGAATTTTCGCGCACTGAATCTAAGAGAGGTTCACGAGCGCCCCGAAGGCTTCGAAGAGGCAGCTGTCATGATGACAGGATTCGATCTGCCAACGGTCGAATCAGCCCTGTCTCTGCTCAACACGCAGTCCTACGGTGAGCACCGCGACTTACGACTGGTCAATGACTATTCTACGCCCAACGTCAGCGAGAAGGTAGTTAGGATTATTTTGAGCTACACGCGCTATGTTAATCAAGTTGTCTGGAGGCGTACCTGAAAGGATTTGAACCGTAAAGGCTGGATGACTAAACTTTGGAACGAATTCAATCGGCTTGCTCTTAAAGATGGCATTGATACTCTCAGCAGCCTCTCAATTCGAATGTCAACTTCTGCGTCCATCACCCTAATTTTGTGCAGTTGAATTGGTGACACAAACGGTAACTTCGGGATTCCAAAGAGATTGCTCGATCATGACTAAGCGCGTTTGGATTCTGACAGAAACATATTACCCAGAAGAAGTTTCGACAAGTTACTTCGTTACCGGAGTAGCCGAGGAACTTGCTCGACAATTCGAAGTGTGCGTAATAACAAGCCAACCCACATATGCTCGCCGAGGTGAGCGCCATCCGAAACTGGAATTTCGTAATGGAGTTCGTATCGAACGATGTGCGGGAACAACGTGGGATAAGAACTTTCTGCCAACACGCATTGCAAATGCTCTGACTCTTTCGATCTCAATAATGGGACGATCGCTGAGTGGCTTTGGGCGAGGCGACGTGGTGCTCACCTGGACCAATCCACCATTTTTGCCCTGGGTGGTGTTGGCTGCATGTCGTGCGAAACGTGCCCGGTGTCTGGTTAGGGTTGATGACGTATACCCTGACGCAGCCGTAGCCGCCGGACTCCTGCGAGCTGGCGGCATTTCCGCTCGCGCCATGGAGCTGGCTGGAAATATCGTCTACACAAGAGTGGATGGAATAATTTTGATGGGACGATGCATGTGGGACTTAATTCGTCGCAAGGTGGGGCCTAGAATGGCGCCAACGATATTGATCCCAAGTTGGGCCGACGTTGACAATATTGCTCCCGGACTGAGTTCTGAAAACTCACTACGTGCTGAGCTTCGGCTGCAGGAGAAATTCGTAATAGTTTTGGCTGGAAATCTGGGCCGCGTACAGGGCCTGGAGATAGTTGTTGAAGCGGCAAAATTACTGTTGCAAGACACTACTATTCATTTCCTCATTGTGGGCGCTGGCGCCAAAGAGCTCTGGCTAAAAGAGCAAGTACAAAGGTTGGGTCTAACCAATGTCACCGTGACCGGCAGGAAGCCCCCATCGCAGCAGAATATTTTCCTGACTGCTGGTGATGTGGCGCTCATCACTCTCGCGAAAGGCATGGTCGGCGTGGGAGTGCCCAGCCGCTTATATAACTGCATGGCAGCCGGTGTACCTATCATCGTTGCGACTGGCCAACACAGTGAGCCGAGCTTGGTAGTCCAGGAGGAAAACATAGGGTGGACCATCGAACCTGAGGACGGACCAGCGTTGGCGGAGGCGATTCGTGATGCGAAGCAATCAAGAATTCGTCTCCGACAGATGGGGGAACGGGCTCGCCTGGCTGCCGAAACCCGTTATGGATATAAGCAAGTGGTCCAGGCGTATACTGAAGCGGTCGGCAAGGTCTTTAGCGGTACGAGGTTAGACAAGTGATTCTGCGCAAATGTCAATCCAGCAACTAGCAACGTCTTCCGACAACACCAATGATGACAAGATCTCAGACTAGCTCCGACCAGGCCTAATCGTCGACCGCAACTGGCTAATCATCACCCCATTCAACCGCCTGTTGTAATTGAGCTGCGGCGCAATCTCGCGAACGTCTCATTGATACGCCTAGGTCCCCCTGCGGGCCTTCTCCGCCTTAGCGCGATCGCGAAGCCCAGTTGCATATCCTTCCTTATTTACTTGCGGCAAGCGCGCAATGGCAAGTGCATCCGCCGGTACGTCCCGCGTTACGGTGGTACCGGTAGCAACGAAGGCCCCAGCGCCGATCTTTACTGGCGCTACAAGCTGCGAATCGCTGCCAACAAATGCGCCCGCTCCGACTTCAGTCTTGAATTTGTTGATGCCATCTGAATTGCAGAATATTGTCCCTGCGCCGATAATTGCCCCTTCGCCGACGTCGCCATCGCCGAGGAAGGCAAGGTGGTTTGCCATCACGCCGCGCCTTAAAATCACATTCTTTGTCTCGACGAAGTTGCCGATACGCGCGTTGGCCCCAATTTCACTTGCAGGACGAACGTGGGAAAGCGGTCCGACCTCAGCTGACTCGCCAATGCTTGCGCTCGTGCAAACCGAGTACGGCCTGACAATTGCCCCCGGCGCAACGATAACATCCGTGAGAATTGCTCCCACGTCAATGCGTGCTCCGGAGCCAATGTGTGTTGTCCCACGAAGCACCACGCCATGCTCGATAATAGCGTCAGGCTCGATGATCACTGTCGCGTCAATGCGGGGATTCCCGTGTATGGCGGCCCCGGCACGCCGATAATTGTCAGCGATTCTCACGAAGAGATTGTCCTCAGCAGCGGCCAGTTCAATGCGGTCATTCACCCGCAGCAAGTGTGAATTCAATTGAGCCGGCACACCAACAATGGTGTGGTTTTTCGCCGCAATCGCAATAACATCATTAAACTCCATCGGTTCTTCCGCATTTGCCCGTTCGGCCTCGGCAATCGCGTCGTGTAGAAACATCGGACGACATAAATATGCGCTCGAGTCTACTTGAAGATTCATTTGCGCGGCCGCGGCATGATCACAACGTTCACCGATCTCAGTTGCATTGTTCAATGCGTCTTGGAAAATGTGTCGGTGAGCGCCTGCGACACCTACGTCACGCATGAGGACAGTTGTCTGCACCTGACTGTGCATCGCCTCCCGCAGACTTGAGAGCTCTGCCAAGTCAAGCAACGGAGCATCGCCGCGAAGAACATAGACTAATTCGGCCTGGCTCAACATCGGAAGCGCACTCAACACGTCGTGCCTGGTCCCTAATTGTCCTTCCTGTAGAATGACATGTACACGTTCACCGAATGCTTGAGAGAGGTAGCCAGTTAGCTCGTGTTGACCAGAGTCTGTTACAACAAACACGTCGGTGACCCCCGCCTGGATCGCGGCCTCAACGACGTAATGAATCATCGGTCGCCCGCATAATTCGTAGAGCACCTTGCTGCGGTCACCTTTCATTTGCGTCCCGCGACTCGCTGCGAGAACAATCGCGGCAATGTTATGAGTTGTCGGCATGTTCGTCATATCGGCGAATTGTATCATCATCCCCGCGTATTTTGGCGGCGCGGCGTGCCTGAATCGAGGGGGCAAGGTTCTCAATTAGTCCGGGCCCCTTTGACCACTGTATGTCGAACCTGGCCATTAAGGAGTCTTGACCTGAATCTAGAATCGCGATATTTTATGCTCCGGTTGTATCTTTGTCGCGGTTTTCCGTTGAAAAAGAATTGGTGAGGGATCGACTCATATTGTTCATGACAGTCCCGCACAGCATCGGCAGTGAACCTTTGGACACGCTCATGCAGCAAGCCTTAGGTTATGCAAATCATTTAGATCATTCATACCAAGTTCATTTGTACTGAGATATCAAACCATGGAGAACGAGCCCTCGAAAGGCATTCCAGGTCGTCAGCCCATAGGTGTCGGAGTCTGGGGCCTTGGGCCGCATGCGCGCAAGAACATACTTCCGGCAATTGCCGCCTGTGATTCTACGCAATTGATTGGGCTGACGACGCGGAATATTGATGCTGCGCGGAGTGAGGCCGCCAAATACAGTTGTCGCGTTTGGGCCACGCCAGAGAACATGCTGTCGAGCTCGGATGTTGACGCCGTCTACTTGTCCACGCCCATCGGATTGCATTATGAGCAAGGCAAAGAGATCCTCGCGGCCAACAAGCACCTGTGGTGTGACAAGTCGCTAACGGCACGGAGTCTCGATACGGACGACCTTTGTGCGCTGGCAAGAAACAGAAGAAGGTCTATTTGTGAGGCATTCATGTATCTCTACCACCCGCAGTTCTTACGTATTAAGGATGTTGTTATGCGACAGCGCGCGCTCGGTGATGTGAGCTCGATTACTTGTCGATTTGGCTTGCCGCCGTTGGACAATCCCGGTTTTCGACACAGTCGCGAGCTCGGTGGAGGGGCCCTGCTGGACGTGGCCTGTTATCCGTTGTCTTTGGCCCTGCACTTGACCAATGAAGAGCCGAGGGTCCTTGCCAGGCGATTGCAGTGCGCTCCCGGATTTGAAGTGGATACGTCCGGATTTTCGGTTTTGGAGTTTCCTTCCGGATTGGTCGCTTACCTCGAATGGGGTTATCAACGTGCCTACACGAATGAGGTACGAGTCTGCGGTACCGCGGGTTCGCTTTACGCGGATCGGGTATTTTCCAAATCTTCCGGGTTGGGGGTGAATATCGATTTCTTTGATGCACACGGCATGGGCCGCACCGAGACGGTGGAATTCACGAATAGCTATGTCCAAATGCTCAAACTATTCGCGCACGCTGCTACAGATGACGAATTGCAGACACGCTTGAGACATGAAGCGCAGCGCCAGGCGTATCACCTCAGTGCGCTTAGCGTTTTGTGACGGTGCCGATACTCGCGTATCTTTTGATATGACCGCCCCATTATCTTAGTAGCTCGTCTGCACCTGCACTTAGACGCAGCATATGAAAACCCTCACCGAAGCCAAAACCAGCCTGACTACCGCGAAATAGTGCCAAAGCTTTCAGCGCCTCGAGCGAACGGGGCTGCGGGAAACTATGCAGCTGACTCTCAAAACAGGCCATTGCCTCCAGTTTGGTTTCGATGACATCCGTGATGTCCACACACCAATTTGGAGTAAAGTTTGGTTCCAGGTGCGGTGCGTTCCAATGGGTTTCTGAAAGAGTCTCATAGGCTGCAACGATCTTGATGCCGCGCGCTTGCCCTATTGGACGAGCAGCCACCATTACGCCGTCAAATACCGCACGATGATCGACGTGCCGGTCCCAATAAGGGAGCAGCAGAATTTGCGGCCGAACCCGGTTGATGACTTCTTGAATCGCTGCATTGAATTCCCACAACGGAGTCTGACTCAAACAGACAGCCGGATAGTCTAGAAATATCGACTCGGAAACCCCTACTACGGAGTGTGCGCGTCGAGCCTCATTTACGGTTCTCGTATGAACCTCGGGCGGATATATTGGGGGCATATGGGCGGCCACCGTCAGCACGGTTACGGAACCACCCGACCGTGCAAAACGTGCCATCGTCCCGCCCGCACCGAGAATTTCGTCGTCAGGGTGTGGTGCAACTACGAGCAGTTTTCGGTCCAATGTCATCTCCCGGTTCTCGCCTTCATTGCACTAGGTTCTCCCCGGCGATTTGCGCGAGGTAGGCATACGCTGCCGCCACCGGAACCACCGCTGCAATAAGCGCCAGCCAAATAAAGCCACGCGCCGCCACAATCGCCAGCCCTAAAAGGCAAACGTTGCAAACAACAATTGCGCTTACAACCTTTGCATGGCCCATTTTCGAAGCGGCTCGCTGGTAGAGATACTCGTGGTGAGGCTCCCAGAACCGGGCTCCTCGGATGACGCGACGAGTATAGGTTATGGCCGTGTCCGTGAAATAAAATAGCGGCAAAATTACGGCCGGGGCCCACTGACCATACGCCACGCTTCGCAATAGTAACCAGCCGACGAGGAATCCGAGTGGTACACTGCCGACATCACCCATGAAGCCCTTGGCGGGGTGCAAATTGAAGGGAAGAAACCCGGTTACGGCAGCAGCTACAAGCAGCGACAGCACACCAACGACATATGAGCCGTGTCCTAGTATGGCTGCCAAAAATAGGCCCACCGTGGTGCAAATAACCATCGTGCCAACATTGCCATCAATTCCGTCAGTGAAGTTCACCTGGTTGATCAGCCCCACCCAGAAGACAATGGTAACAAAACGTCCGAGAATGGGCGGTATGCCGAAGTGATGGAAGACCTGTGGTTCCTGAAAAATGAGGACACCGATGAATACAACCAGGACCTGTCCGAAAAGCCGGCGACCGGCGGGTAACCCCTTGACGTCGTCAACCCACGACATCATCGCAAGAATGGCTGAGCCGACACAGATCCACCACAATTCGGCCGGAGCCGCAGGCAGAACTCGAATAATTGCAAGCCAAGCGACGAGCAGAACTGGGAAAAATCCGATGCCAAGCCCCCGCGGTGTAGCGCGTGTGTGGCTACTGCGTTCATTGGGCTGGTCGAGTATTTGTCGGGACTTCAAAAAACGCAATGCTAGGGAGGTTGCGGCCGCAGAAACAGCAAATACGACTAATGCTCCTATGATGGCTGTCGCGGTACACATGCCAGTTCCTGCGCAAATTGGTACTTGTTTTCAAACGTTTCGTCAATGTCGCCCAATGGCCAATTTTGTAGGGGCGTGAAATCGGCAACAGATCGTTTGGGACGAATTTTCGGCTGGCACGTCGGCGAGGCCGTGCTTCAGAATCCCCACACTTGACGAATGGGGGGGCAAGTCGTGTACCCTCTGCACGGAGGTTTGTCATGCAGAATTGGAAAGAGATCGATTTGGATGATCCGTCGGAATGGCCTGAGGGGCCTCGCGTTTCCCTAGAAATGCCCCACGCGGACGAGCGTGGCGCCATTCAGTGTTTGGTCAATTTTCCGATGAAGAATGTGTCTCTCATCACGTCAAAAAAAGGAACTCTCCGGTCCAATCATTACCACATGACAGACTGGCACTATATGTACGTATTGTCTGGAAGCTTTGACTATTACTACCGAAAGACAGGTAGTAACGAAGAGCCAAAGGTTGTAAGGGTAATCACTGGAGACATGGTTTTTACGCCGCCTATGGAGGACCATGCCACAGTGTTTCTGGATGATACCCAGCTCTTGGCGCTTAGCCGCAAGCCTCGTGACCAGGAGAGTTATGAGTCAGATGTCAAGCGAATCATCCTAATCGATCCGGCAAAGTACGTAGTCGCCAAAGGAATCTAGCCATGGCTACGGACTACCATGCTCGTACCACTTGTCGCCTGTGCGACGGGTCGGAGCTCGAAAAGGTCATTGAGTTGACCCCGACGCCACCCGGCAATAACTTCCTGCGCGCTGACGAATTAGACAAGCCCGAACCCGTCTATCCAATTGAAGTCAATTTCTGTAACGATTGCTTTCATGTACAATTGGGACACATCGTTCAGCCGACTATTCTTTTTCGCAGCAACTACAGCTATGCGTCTGGAACTTCACCTGTGTTTGTGAAACATTTGGCTGATTATGCGGCGGAAATGATTCGGCGTTTCGAACTCAAACCTGGAGATCTCGTTGGTGATATCGGCTCAAACGACGGTACGTGCTTAAGATTCTTCCAAGAAGCGTCTCTTCGAGTTCTTGGGATCGATCCGGCGACTGACCTAGTCCGGAGAGCTAATCAGGCCGGGATCGAGACCTTGGCTGAATTCTTTGACATGAACTGTGCCACTCGACTCCGAAATCATTACGGGCCAGCCGCATTCATCACTTCACACAACGCATGCGCACATATTGACGACTTGGCAGGTGTTGTCGAAGGCGTTAAGCATTGGTTGGTCGATGACGGGCTGTTTGGCGTTGAAGTCGGATACTTGCTCGACGTATACCAAAATGTTTGGTTCGATACGATATATCACGAGCATCTCGACTATCACTCGGTAGCACCATTTGAAAAGTTCTTTGCGCGTCACGGCATGCAGCTCATTTCAGCACAGCGAGTGGCACCTCAGGGTGGTTCAATCCGATTAATCATCCAGAAAACTGGCGGACGAGATAAGCCGGACGGTACGGTAAAGAAGTTAATTGACATAGAAGCAGATGCAGGCCTGCATCAAGTCGAGAGCTTCAAAGCTTTTGGCGCTCGAATCAACAAGGTTCGCGATGACCTGTCAAAATTGGTGAAGACTCTAAAAGGTGAAGGCAAAACCATTGCTGCCTTTGGTGCCCCCACCAAATCCACTACCCTGCTGACGCACTTTCAACTTGGTAAAGGTATTCTCGACTTCATCGTGGACGATAACCCGATAAAGCAAGGGCTCTTTTCACCATTATTTCACATACCTATCTTGCACCCCGACGAAATTTATAAACGTAAGCCGGACTACTTGGTAGTTCTCGCCTGGAATTTCGCGGAATCCATTTGTTAAGAATCACGCACGCTACCGCACACAAGGCGGTCGATTTATATTGCCGATGCCAGAAGCGCGTATTCTACCGTAGCGGAAGTGCATCTCTGGGCTGTCTGTCTTCCGCGGTGGTGATTATTCGAACATACGAGCACGGACGGGAATCGCCCGTTGGGTGGCATGCCAGGGACTGACATATCGCGAACCGATCAGCTTGATGACTCATCGAGCTGGCGCATGCAGCGCTTCGTGTTCTTTAGGCGCGCCAGCCAGGTCGCTATTTCGTATAAATGAATGTTGACGATTGACGTTACCTGACGCTACCGCAGCAGAAAACCCCGCTTTAATTTCTGGCACCAGCATTTCCGGCAGCACTGTCTGTAGTGCAAGGTGCACGTCTTCGGTTGAGCTGGATTCCGTATAAGGTGTGAGGAATTCTAGCGTCTTCTCGGCTTCCTCCAGCGTTGAAGGCGCAAGTTTGCCGATGTATATCTTAGGATGCGCTGTCCTGTCCATCCGCTCCGCGTTGAACCCCAGTTCTTCGAAAAGCTTTTCGCCGGGTCGCATGCCGGTAAACTCGATCTTGATGTTGACGTCGGGTACGAGACCACTGAGCCTAATAAGATCGTGCGCTAAGTTCGACAATCTTTACGGGCTCTCCCATATCCAGCACGTAAATTTCCCCCCCCTTTCCCATCGCGGCAGCCTGCATCACTAATTGGCTCGCTTCAGGAATCGTCATAAAATACCGAGTCATGTCAGGATGCGTCACGGTCACTGGTCCACCAGCGGCAATTTGAGCCGTAAATGTCGGAATGACCGAACCCGTGGAACCCAGAACATTACCGAAGCGCACGGCAACGTATTTCGTTTGCGAACGAGCCGACAAAGATTGGACGTATATCTCCGCGACTCTTTTCGTGGCACCCATGATGCTGGTTGGATTGACGGCCTTGTCCGTGCTGATGAGCACAAAGGCTTCGCATCCACAAGCGTTGCTCACATCCGCAACCGCCTTAGTACCAAAAACATTATTCTTGATTGCTTCGCCCGGGTTGGACTCCATCATGGGCACGTGCTTGTGTGCTGCAGCGTGGAATACAACGTGCGGCTGGTCCGTAGCGAAGACCACTTCGAGTCTGCTTGTGTCGCAAACGTCACAAATGCGCGGCAAAACCGAGAGTTCCCTGTGAGCTTTCAGAAGCTCCTGATGGATCGTAAAGAGGGCGAACTCGGAGCGCTCGACAAGCACGAGGGTTTCAGGTTTGAACCTTGCAACCTGGCGACACAATTCCGACCCAATCGAGCCGCCCGCACCAGTCACCAAAACTCGCTTGCCGCGCAGAAATGTGGCCATCAGTTCCATGTCGAGCCTGACAGACTCGCGACCCAGGACGTCCTCGATTGACACGTCACGGATACGTCCGAGCCCCGCTTGTTCCTCAATGACCTGGTACATGCCTGGTAGGATTTTTGCACTTAGATGTGCAGACTCGCACTTCTGCAGGATGCGCCGCATGAGCTGCGGTTGGAGGTCCGCGATCGTCACGAGCACCTGTCGTGCGCCGAGGCGGGACGCAACAGTCGTTAGTTCGTCAATCTGGCCCCAAACGCGGATCCCGTGTATGGTTGTACCCACTTTTCCACGCTCGTCATCCACAAATCCGACCGCGCGAATGCCTAGGTCGGGCCGCTTCTCGATTTCACGGGCCACAAGCGCACCGGCCTGCCCTGCGCCCACTAGCAACGTTGGTATTTTTTCCTGTGATCCGCGATTCAGTCGCTGAGCGGATTCACGTTCCGCGGTAATGCGCCTCGTAACGCGGATTCCCACAACGCCCAAGAACAAGCACGCGAAGTTAGCCGCAATAATTCCAATTGGGATCAGGGTGTATTGGGCATAGCCCCATAACGGAATGGCCCATTCGGATAGAAACCTTAGAGCCAACAGGCTAGCGGAAATCGTGCCTGCAGCCCACAGTACGCGGATGGCCTCCCGTAGTCCCATGTGCCTCCAGGAAAACCTAGGGATCGCAAAGAGAGTTAACACTCCAAATTCGAACGCTCCGACGTATGGCCACGTGAACAGCAGTAGTTTCCACATCTGCAGAGGCAAATGCATGTCGAACCGCAAAAAGAACGCAACCCAGTACGCCAACGATAAGACTGCTAGGTCCAAAATACTTGAAACGTTCGCGTGGCTAGTTGCAACGGGTGCCCCTTACGATGAAGCGAAAATATGAGTCAGCGGTTAGGCAAAAGCAACGGCCCCAATTAAGTTTGCACATTTGATTAGTGTCAAACCGGGTTTCGATATTCGAATATTCAATTATTCTAAATGCATTTTCAGGGAAATAGGCCAATCAGCCAGACTGGACTTTTTGGGCATTATCTTGTGCAGGCTTAGCGATGCAGATCCGCTTCGACAGCCCCGGCCCGGAAGCTCTGAAACGCGGGCGCATGGCAGCAGTCGATGGCGTCAATAACGGAATTCGGAGAGAAGTTTACTCAGACTTGGAATTCAGGGAAATGGGTTCATGGAGATCGATCCCCGAAGGTACTGCGAGGGCTGATTCTTGACTTGCTTTGACGCGAGTCGTCCTCGATTTCGGGAGGAGAATCTGCCATTTCGACTCGACGCAAGGATGCATGAGATCGGATTGAAAACTGCCAAATTCAAGTGTTGGCGATTCAACAATAGACTGGCATAGAACGAAGACCGTGTGTGAAGGCGCCAATGAGGCGAAAATCATTCAACGCATACCCCCATCATGTGGAGGCATGCCAGAACATGCACTCTGCATTGATCGAGAAATCGCGACCTCGGATCGGATGCGGTTGAATGACATGAAAATTGGGATGCGAGTGAGGGAACGAGAGAATCTCATGCCAAGCGACAGCAACCATCCCCTGCGGCTAACTTCGAGAAAAGCCGCCAAGTGAGACCGATTTTGTTGCGCGAGTTCTGGTCGCAGCGGCGCTGAGCATTGCACGGCCTTCTTGCGCGGGCTATGTGGACCTGTTGCACTGTTACCTTCCAGAATGAGTCCTACAGGGATGTGTATACGATGATGTTCAGACTCCGGATTATCGCAGTGGCCGCTGCAGCAATAGTTAGCTTTCATGTAGGTTTGTGTTCAGGCTCAACTCAGGGAAGCCGTTATTGGTCATGGGGTTGGGGACTCTACGGTCTGCTGGCGCAGTCGGAACCGCTTGATAACGCCCGATTCGACTGGACATACGTTTGCTTCGGTAACGATGCTGCCGATGATTCGACTGTTCGCCGTTGTAACGAAGTTCTCAAACTGAATCCGAAGCACCGGTTCGTCCTGAGGGTTTGGCCAATCAGCAATTTAGGCGACTGTAAAGAAAACAATTTTCAAGCGACTCTGTTTCACTATTTATACATGCCAGGAATTCGACAGAAGGTGTTGAACGAGGTGCGCCGTCAAATTCATGTCATGCTTAAAGGAATCAATAAGCCAGAGAATGTCGTTGGAGCGACATTTTTGGAAGAGCTTCCTGGGCACTTCACGTCTGCGCCATTTGGGAGCCAATGGGCAACCTGGAAGAAGGGAGATGCGCTACCGTGGGATATCTTACGATTCCAAGAGCAAATTGAGGCAGAACTTGGTGAACCATTTGATCTTCGGAGTGAAAGACACCGCATCTGGTGGGGGCGCAAATATGTCAAAGTATTGGGCGAGATTCATCAAGTTATGAAGGAAGCCCTTGGCACTCGTCCTGTATTATATTACCAGGCGACCCAGTATTCGTCATTGGACCAATTAGCTGATAACAAGCAGTCGAAACTAGACAGCGACCCAAACTTACTCCCTTACCACCTACGGGAAATTGTGAGCCCCGGCAAGGCAGATGGCATCTTTGGCTACCCCAATAGTGCACTTGTGTGGGAACAACAAACTCAGCGACCCGTGCTCACGCTCAACTGCCTGGTTTTCAGTCAAATATCAGTCAGTCCAAGAATGCGGTTGTGTCCACTTCCAGAAATGACAGCATTGGCGCGATGGGAATACTCGGGAAATTTAGGAAGTTTCCTATTCCCCGATTCTGGGCGATTGAATGACGTTTGGAAGGAGCCGCCTCACGAGGTGGGTATGTTTTGGACCACCGTCAACAGTATTCGCCGGTTCGCGTGGGAGAATAACGTTAATATCGATATTGTAAGAAGCGGTCTTCCTCCGGTAATCACAACACTTTACGATTTGTCCAATTTGCCAAGCATGGGTCTAATTCACGTTAGCGCAAACGTCTGGAATCGCCGAGAACCCTCTTGGTTCGGCGGTAATTATGAGTCATCGATACTAAAGGACGTCCACATCAAGTTCAAGATTCCTGATGGACTTCATATGGCAGCTGACCACCAAGCGGGTACCACAGTTCTTCTTGGTAATCTTGGCCCACAGTCTGGCGAAGTTGTGGATTGGGACGTCAAGCTCGATAGGACGGGGACCAATATTCCGCCAATAGAGCCATTTAAGTTTATTGCGGAGGCTGAAGACGGAATTCAGGGGGAAGTATCATCCTCACCATTTGAGCAATCGGTACCGACATTTGAATCACACGTTGTTCGACGCTCAGGCGAAAGGTGGTTGGAAACAGCGTTCCGACCTGGCGCTAAATTTAGCGCAGTCGAGCTGTCTTCGCTGGGCCCCGACATATATTGGCCGTCGCTCAAAGGTGATAGTCAGCAAACTAGGGTTACATATCGGGATAATCTGCGTGTTGGCACGCGATTGGTAATTCGACCGGGAAGGCAAGCCAAATTATACGTAAAAGAGCTGTTTAGTGAATATGAAAGACACTTCTACCCGAACAGAACTAATTACAGTGGTGCCGTGGAATTCAGAAAGGGATACCACGTATTTGCTGTCACTGCGCCCATCGTGCATTCTGGGGACAAGTATCGAATTTCATTGAATGGATGGGCAATGGATGGCGGCAATACTATGGTTGTGGTTCAATTTAAAGGTATGGAGGCTGGCCGCCTTGAGCAGAAGGACAATACTGTTCTAATCAATAGTTTCACGAATGTGCCGCGTACTGTCGAATCGTCGGAAATTATTGTGCCAAAATTCGAGGGCGACCAGGCATCCGTAACCATACATTTTTACAGGTACAAGAACACAGGTGTTGTCTATTACAAGGAATTTGGTTTTTGCCAATCAGATTTTCCGCCTGGAGGAGTTGACGTTTCGGAGAAGATGAGTGGGACACTCGAAAATCCCGCTGGACCATTTACGGTGTGGACGTATGAAGATTTGTCCGATCCCGGATTTTCGCGGATGGCCGAAAATGGAGATACGATTTCTCGGCCCGAGTGAAGACTTCCATTGAAAAAGAGCCACGAGGCATGTGACAGGTGATTTATTTCGTGTTGGGCATTGACAAGAGGTTGGTAAGAACTTCTGCCCCCGCGAGTATCATACGAATCCCAAGATTGCCGATCAATGTTTGCCTGTTGCTCGTGAACGTTTGTACGTCGGCGCTTGATATTAGGGGACCAAGTACGGTTCCATTCGACTAATAGCGCAGAATGACCGTAAAAGGTGAAACGCCAGGGTTCCGTATGGGACTCAAGATGCAGCGATTATGGTCGCCATGAGGCCGACGGAGATGATAGAATATGAAGTGTGAAGGGCCGAAATCGCGAGAGTAATTCTGTCAATGGCGGGCATATGAGCCGACGCCGGCGTCGACGCCACCGGTTGACGTCAAGTATTATGCGCCTACTTGCAAGAAAGATTCTTCTTGTCACAATATTGACTGCGGGCTGTCTTGGTATCGGGTACCTAATAACGCGTTGTGCATACAATATGGAAGTCGCGCCTCCCGAATGAGTCTCTCCGTCGAATGGTAATGGGTGGTCCTGATATGCTATCCGTTGTGGATTGCGTCGTTCTCAACCAGAATTGGCAATTCACTAAGTCAGAAGAATGCGTACCGGAAGACAAAATGCGCTCAGGTTGTTGGTGAGTGATTGTCGAACGAAGCAAATTCTTCGCTTCGCTCCGTCTGACGCAGACAATTGTTCTGATTGTATCACGCGTGTTGTTAATTACGCTGACCTCGGTACACGACTCCGTGCAAACGTACCTTTCGCGAGCGAGCCGTCACTTGGGGCGGCCCTGTGTGGTCGCTGTGGAACGCTTCGACGAGCACAAGCATGACTAACCTTGCCATCGTTCTCCTGACCTACAACGAAGAACGCAGTATGGCGTAGGCATTGACTTTGATATGCGGTTGGGCTCGCCAGGTGTCGCAGCGTAACCGTGGTTTCCTCGACGGATGTTCGCGAATGCAGGAATCCCGCGCCGCCGGTTAACACGAATTCCCGTTCAGCCGAGCACCGAAGGGCCACGGCCGGCGAGCGGCCAATCAATTGGATTATAGATGGCGACTGATCCGGAAGGTTCGCAGCTGACCGCTGCTGTCGTGAAGAAGCGTTTGGCACAGTTCTAACCCTTGGACATTGAAGGGTGGCTGGTCGAGATAGACGGCTGAGCGGTCGAGAAGCCGAGTGTCTCCCCCATGAGGCTTGTCCCGATTAGGCATGATGCCCATTTCATTGCTCGGGTAATGCTCGGTCACGAAAACATAGTCGTATAGGTGCAACTTCGCTAGCACACAGGCGATCTCCTGGTTCGATAGGTGCTGTAACACCTGGCGCAGTAAAGCCACGCTTCCTTTGGGGAGATCGTCCCGAGTGATGTCGAGACATTGGAATTCCACGCCCGGCCCCGCGTGACATCGTCTATGATGTTCGATAAGTTCCGGCACGACATCCGCACCGAGGTATCTAATGCCGGGACCTACAAGTCGAGCGCCGACACGAAAGTCACCGCAGCCTAGGTTGACCAAGACGATTGGGCTCTCTCTGTTCCTTCTGAGCTGGACCACGAACTCCTGCACCAAGCGGCAGTAGGGTTCTGCAAATCGGTCTTCGGAGCCGGTGCCGGAGCAGAACTCGCCGAGTGTTCCGCCCCAGACATTACGGGAGTAGATTCGGCTGAATACGTCCCGCGCGCTCATTCGTTGGTTCAGGAAACGAGTTAGCAACAGGTGCGCACGCCGGTAACCACCAAGGAAAATACCGGGCGTAACATGGAGGACGGCGCGTCGAAGTCGTTGCATGGGTACCTTGAGTGCCCCTCCAGTTGGGACACTGAGCACTACAGTTGCACAATAATCTAAGCCCGTCGAGGTACGGGAATCGGTGGAGCTCATTGGTCATCAACGGTTGATCGCGAGAACATCGCGTCATCGACAATGCGTATGACGTGATTAATATGACTACTTGCGCTTTGGCTCTATATGGTAAGGTCGACATGCATGTTGACAGTGCTGAACCTTGTCACGGATGCGTTTGGAGGGCACGGTGGAATTTCACAGTTTAATCGAGACTTCCTCGTTGCACTATCGGATTCGCCCGATGTTCAGCGCGTGGTGGTGTTGCCGCGTCTTGCTGTCGGCCCCCTAGGACATATTCTTCCTTCTATCGATTTTCGGACGGATGCATTGGGTGGTCTGCATTCATATGCACTGGCCTGCGCCAAAATCGCTACAAGCGAACGCCCTCAATTGGTCCTGTGCGGACACGTAAATCTACTGCCTTTTGCCGCTCCAGTTGCGGCACGACATCGTGCGTCACTGGTGTTAATAGTTCACGGAATTGAAGTTTGGAGGCAGCCACGGCTATTGTCGCGCGCGATACTTGCGTCGGTTGATCACATTGTTTCTGTAAGCCGCCTGACATTGGATAAGATGCAAATATGGTCACGTACGGCGGCTCATCGTCCAGCGACGTTGTTGCCCAATTCGATTGATTTGTCGCGATTTGTCCCTGCCACCAACAAGTCAAGCGAACTACTTGATCGTTACGGCCTCCGAGATAAACGTGTCCTTATGACCCTTGCCAGGCTTACGTCCCCGGCGCGTTACAAGGGGGTGGATGAAGTTCTTGAATTAATGCCGGAGCTCCTGAAGAGTGATCCGGACATCGCCTATATGGTCGTAGGAGACGGAAGCGATTTAGCTCGTCTTCGAACCAAGGCCGAAGAGCTGCGTGTGGCTAGCCACGTGGTATTCCCCGGGCGAATCGACGAAAGTGAGAAGGTGACGCATTATCAGCTAGCTGATGCTTTCGTAATGCCAGGTCGCGGGGAAGGCTTTGGGATCGTATTCCTCGAAGCCATGGCGTGTGGCATTCCGGTTGTGGCTAGCGTCCTAGATGGAAGTCGCGAAGCCGTTCAGTATGGCGCGCTAGGTGAGCTTTGCGATCCACGCGACCAGAGCAGCACCCTGGCTGCCATCAGTCGAGCGCTCGCCAAGGGGCGCGGTACGCGTCCGGTTGGGCTCGAATACTTTGACGTGCCGAGATTTTCGCAGACGTGTGCATAATTTTGTTGCCGCGATGTTGTCCGAACAATCCAGCCGGTAGCCACACCGGCATCCATAATCGCTGAATTTGCCACATTGGATTCTCAACGTCAGTGGCGAAGTGCATTCAGATTGCGAGTCAATGCTTCGACGGCGAAGAACGGCGGCACGGCCCCCAAGACCATGGGTCGCCTACGCATCTTCGCGTAACCTTCCTATCTGATAATCTTTGGTAGTTCTTCCGGTGCCATGCGCGGATGAGGGCTAAGCAGCTCAGGCCAATTTAGTGCAAACCCTCGCTTTGCCCCGCCAACGATCTCGTTGGGCAGCATGGGGCGAACAATATCTCGAAGCAAACCCTTGGGGCCGCCTCGGCCAAGTACCTCGGCGGAAATTGACGCAACGGTTTCAACAAGCGGTCTTGCTATCAACGGTAGACGCACCTCCAAAGAATGCGCCATGCTCATGCAATCAGTGTCCCTCAGTAGCTGATCGTGCATGTAGATGGATAACTCGAAGTAAGACACCTGGCGAATTGGAGCAATATCAACGGGACAGCCCAGATTAAAGATGCGCGTGAATGGGTCAGTCGCTTCGTGGCCACGAATGCAGATTCGATAAGAAGTTCGCGCAAGTCGGCTTGCGATAACAGTCCGCGCTTGGCAAACCACAAGGCGGCTATACTGCCCCCCGCCGCGGCCCCCTCAATGGCACGCGAAATCTTTGAAACGGTAGTTGCTCCACCGAGCATGGTTCTCGTGGACGCCGACATCAAACCCAAGGGAGCTAGAAATCGCGCAAACTTGTGTATGCGGGGTAGTAGTCTGAAACTGGGATAACCGAAGAATAGCTCATCCCCTCCCACGCCTGAGCAACTGACCTTTACCCCGGCTTGTGCAACTGCACGGCTAACTAGCCATGTATTGGGCCCGTCAGAGCTGGGCACATCCATGGCGTCCAGCGCATTGTCCAGCCAGTCGCCACGCGCATCCACAGCAACTGGGACTTCAGTATGGTGGGTCCCTAGGTGCTGTGCGGTCAATCGCGCTTGACGACTCTCATCGAGAGATTGTCCCGGAAGTGTTACAGTAAATGTGCGCAGATTACTCACGCCAGCCTCTACGAGAAATGCACAGACGGCTGCGGAATCCACGCCTCCCGAAAGGAATGCGGCTACGGGAACGTCGGCTCTCGCTCGCCTGCGCACAGCTTCGCTTAGCGTCTGGCGCACGAGGGAAAGGGCTTCATGGCGGTCGCGAAGGGCCTCCCGTTCTGGAACGAACGGGATCTTCCAATAGCGACGATGGATATCAATTCGCCCGTCGCGATCTACGCGCACCCAGTGGGCAGGTTCCAAGAAACGGATGTCGCGTAGATGAGTAAAAGGGGGTGGAATAGAACCCTGGCGCATCAAATACGCGATGCCCTCGAGGCAGGGCTCATGGCTTGCCAGTGAAGATTGAACGAGCGCACGTGTTTCACTGGCGAATGCGAATTGTCCCGTCTGCTGCGTATAATACAGAGGCTTTTCGCCCAGAGCATCACGCGCGCAATAGAGGGAACCTTCAACCAAGTCATAGATGCCAAAAGCGAACATGCCATCGAGTTCATTCAAACATTCTGGCCCGCGTTCGATGAACAAATGCAGAAGGACCTCCGTGTCGGATGTTCCAACAAACACGTGTCCGCTGCCTTCGAGCTGTCGGCGCAGCTCGATGTAGTTGTAGATCTCGCCGTTGAACACTAGATGATATCGACCATCGTTGCTGTGCATGGGTTGTGCGCCGGTTGGACTAAGGTCGATAATCGACAATCGCGTATGCGCGAGCCCCATCCGGCCATCATCAGAAGTCCAGATCCCTGAGGCATCGGGACCGCGATGGTGCAGGGAAGTCCGAAGCGACTCAAGCTGTTCACGCAATACCGGGTCGCTCGTTGGCCCCCTCAAGATTCCAGCAATTCCGCACATGGAGATATTAGGTGCTTCGGGATTACCCAGGTCCGCTCGTTGGATTCTAGGTTACAGCCCCGAGGGCGTCCACACCACCTGGACGTCTGGGTGTCGATTTGAATCACCACGGACAATTCCTCGAAATTAAGAGCTGCTCGTTCGCGGTCAGACGGGTTGCCTCAGCGGGCAAAGTTGAACAGTACGTGATTTTCGATCACAATCGTCCGTTTCTGGTACCACCTCAGTACCTCAGGAAGACAGTTTAACCGACGCAGACCGATTCTGTTTAACCCCGCAGCCATGCGATGAAACGCCTATTGGACCGCTGCACCGTGCGACTGATCCTTTCACCGCGCGTTGCGGGGATCCCCCTGAGCATGGCTAACCTCCCTTGGCCCACCAGCCTTTCTGCATCCTGTGCCTCCAAGTGCGCGGGGGTGTAGACAGTATCCACCGCCGACGAGAGGTTGGTCATTTCTTGCGCAGACCGCCGGACGGCGAGTGAGCTGCTCTCGAAACGGCTCGTGATCGATTTCGAGGTTGCAGCTCGCGTGACTACCAGCGCGCTTCGTTATCTTGCAACGCGCAGCCACGGAGGTGACTGGTACACCCTGACAGCCGAAGGTTTCGTTTCCGATGAGTAGCTCTTTAGGTCTGGAGTACGGAACCGTTCACGACATTTGTGCAGTCATGGATTTTCTCCATATGCTGTGTCCTTGGCCTTCAAGCGTGCAACTGGGGCACTTGGAAACTCAGAGGATATGGTGAAGACGCCGGGCTGACCGCAGATGCAGGCCAGGAATCATGCTCGATGAGCCATGGGGTTTGCTTTAGTGCACCCGAGTTGGACGCTGTCAGCTGGGGAATCACGGCCGTTTCTTTGGGCACGCCTGCTACCACGGGTACGACTCAACCACTCTTCGTTACAGCGTATGGCTCTTCAGAAGTAGTCCAACTTCAGATGGGGAATTCTGGATTCGCAGAACTGAATCGGTTGACCATCGACAACCCGCCGTGGATGGCAATCGGCGGTGACTACAACCAAGACGGAATAGTGGATTGCTTGATTGCATCACCAGGTTCGGCCAGTCAAAGTGGCGCCCTTAGCCTTTGGCGGTATCCGGGTTCCGGTTCCTGGTCCAAAGTAATATCGCAGTCCGTTGGACTCGGAACCTACGCGGTCGCTGCTCGAGGTAATGCTGCTGCTGGTGAGGTATTTGCGGTTGCCGCCAGCTACACCCAGCAAGTCATTGTTCCACTGATAACACACGGAAATGGGCTACCGACAGCAGGTAGTGCCATTTCACTCAACTTACAGCCCACCGCCGCTGAATTTGGCATTGAAAGGTCTGGAGTCACCCGACTGTTTGTTGTTGGCACGACCGACAGTACAGGGAAGTTGGTCGTATTTGATTTGATTGGAGGGCAGCTGTCGCAATCGCCGAGTAGCTACGCGCTTAGTTCGTCGCCCAATGACATAGAGCTCGCAGACCTTAACGGGGACAATCTACTGGATGTCGTAGTAGTCAACGATTCAGAACACTCCACGCTAGAATCACTACTTGGTGACTCTACAGGCGGTTGGACTCTAGTAACTAATATGGACTTGCCGGCCTATTCACATGCGGCCGCGCTCATTGACGTTAATCATGACGGGCATTTAGACATCGCAACGATCAGTGGCTCGGCAGCAACCATTCAGGTATGTTTTGGTGATGGCAAGGGCGGCTTTACTGACTGCGCAGATGCACCGCACGGATTGGAGCAACCAACAGACATTGTTGCCGGTGACTTGGACGCGGATGGACGGGCAGACCTTATTTCGGTCGGATACGAGGGAGTTTTATCTCGATTGCGTGTCTCACCCGCGTCTAGCTCATCATCGACACATTAGCTTGGACAAGAGCGCTCCGCTTTGCGGTCTAAGGCAACAATGAGCTATGCATACGCAAGAACTGGCTTAGCCCATTCTGTCTCACGCGATATCCAACAGAACGGTTCAGCGTGCAGGCGAGCAACAGCTAGAACAACGACTAGGTCATCGTGCAAGAGGATAAAGTCCTCGCCCAGGCCGGGCTGGATCTCGGTATAGTAATCAACCGATCAGTCAAATTCCGCCTGAGCTTGTGGGTGGAATCGAAGTATCACTGCTTGTCACGACGTCTGGCGATTGCGTTTGACCGCACTTGTTCCCAATCGACAAGCTCGACTTTGGTGTCGGCAACTTCACGTGATCGTCGGACAAGTTCTGGAACCCAAGTGGCCGCCATTTCGTTGGGGTCGCCGGAGTAGTCGTCCAGGCTGCGAAGGAGCGACTGTGCCAACTTCACTCGCTGCTCTGGAGGAAGTGCCATTACCTGAGAAAGGAGTTCGTCAGCCGACATATGACGAATATATCACTACAACCGCGGAAGAGCTGCTGCTAGTTGTTAACTCGACAATTACCGCCAATTCGAGCCAAAAACATGGCGGTAATCTCTCGGGCGACGCACAAACCAGCGCGGGTGTTCTGACCCCTTCGCCAGGGGGATTACAGTAGCCAGTGGGATCTTTGTGGGCGATACGAGCTTGGCCAAAAATGCCGCCCATGCGCTCAGTCTCGCTAACGGCCGAGACTATCCGTTCGGTTGATGCCGTCTTGATAGCCACGAGTCCTGTCTGCGGAAGGGACGAGTCCAGCAATTAAGCGCTGGTCCGAGTACCTTAGCGGTCGCCGTTATCAGCGCGGATTTGCTATTCGCCGAACGGGTTACGGTAAACGTCGTCGACTGACAGTTCGCAATTCACGGCCTCGACTCTCACCTGGCCATCGCGAACTTCTCTAAGTGTCCAGCTTTGGTCGTCATTTCGCGCGAAGACTTCAATGCGACGCTCCTGTTGGGAAACTAATACATAAGCGCGAAGGGAAGATACACGGCGGAAGTGAGCGAACTTTTCTTCGCGGTCGTAGCTCTCTGTGCTGGGTGAAAGTACCTCCACCACTACTATGGGATTGGTGGCGGCCAATGGGTCTTCAGCATCGCGCTCGAGTCCACCGCATACCACGCTTACGTCAGGGTGTGTCGCGAGTCCGGTGGCCGTGACCCGTACGCGAAGATCAGAAGTATATACACGGCAGGGTTTGCCATTTAGCTGATTGCCAAGTATGCGGATAATGTTGGCTGCTAGCGCGCTGTGTTCGGGGCTGCCTCCCGACATCGCAAAGACCCGACCCGCTAACCATTCGTGCTTAACCTCACTGGAAGCCTCGATGGCAAGATACTCCGCATAACTGTACATGGTTTGAGTTGCGATCTGAGTCACGAAATTGACGATAGCATGTTTTGAGGGTTAGTTTCAGCCAGCACTGATTTGCGCCGTCACACGTACGGCTGCCGCCCCAGACGCTGCCGCTGCTGACGCTGCCGCCGTCGCTGCTGGATGAAGCTGTCGCAGTAGCCGCTGCTGGCAATGTGTGCTATTTTCGCGACTACGGATCTCCTCGCCGAGCGGATTGCCGAGATGGACCGCGCCGCCCAAGTACGGGCCGAGCGGGTTCGCTCGCGGCTTGCGTTCGTGGCGCGCCTGATGAGGCAGAAAGGCGCGCAGAGAATCTGGGTATTCGGTAGCATGGCCAGTGGGGGGCATCCGCACGGCGACAGTGATGTCGATCTGGTTGTTGAAGGACTTCCTGCCGCAGGCCTTATCCGCACAAACAACAGTCAGCCAACCGTTGCTGCCCCCGCGCTCCGGGTGCCGTATAACCCCGCTGCCGTTCATCGTTGCTCGGAGTGATTCATGCCGCGCGCTCGTGACGAATTGCAGTAGCCCCACCGATGCGGGCATGGCCCAAGATGCCGCCCATGCGCTCAGTCTCGCTAACAGTTGAGTATGTACGTTCCGTCGATGCCGTCTTGATAGCCACCGACCATTCAGACGTCGATTACAAGATGATCGCGTCCAACGCTCAGCTGATAATAGATGCGAGGGGCGTTTACCGCGATCCGCGGGATAATGTCGTTAAGGCCTGAAGAAGGAACCGGAGACGGTGACGGTTGCTGCAGCAGTGGCGGGGGGGGGAAAACGAAATCGATCTCTCACCAGCGCGAATAAATACCACAATGCTTGCTTCCAACCAATTTGCAGCTGAAATCCGGCGACTGAGTCACGCGCTACCGCGCGTGCTAGGCGTTCGGCTTCCGGTTCTAGCTGCAAGATGGCTAGTAGCGCCGAGCTATCGACAATCACGCTGGCATTCCGTTTTCGTCGTACAGTAATTCATCCGATTCACGGGTGTCACTGACCGGCAAGGATGCAAAATGGCGACCGATCGCGATCGCCTCTTGAACAAGATTTTCCAAGTCTTCCGCTTTTCGCTCTTCCCTCGCGAGACGCTCCCGTAGAGCTGTGACGACGGCGTTTGAAATCGTTTCACCTGTGCGCTGCGCCACAGCCCGCGCCAGCCGATCGGCTTCCGGATCTTCGATATTGAGTGGCATTAGACTAGGCTCCCAATTTCAATAGTATACTCCTAGGACGACAGTAAAGTCCCGCGCTGAACCGAGCTGACCGAGCGGCCTGTGCTTTGCCGCTACCGCTCCGCCGCGAAAGTCCGAATACTCTGCCGCCTAGGTGATCAATGGCTGCGAGTGCACTGGCAGATTGCTCTTCACTGAGATAACCCCAAGCAATCGCGACGCGAATGCCAGCCTGTGCATGCCCACCCAAGGCGTCAAGTTTCATGACGCCGGCAGACCGTGGTGCGACGTATCCCGAGCCCGGCGGCGGGAAACTTGCGCCAACCTGGCAGGCACAAGCCAATACGCGAAGAATGAATCCGATGCAGGGGCTCTGTAGCTGCCGCGGAGGCTGCTGCTGGAGCCGCCGCTGCTGCGCTGCTGCCGCTGCTGCGGTCGGTCCCGGTACCATAGCGGTCGCTGCAGTCGCGGCTGAGGCAGCAGGCTGGTTGCAGTAGCCGCCCACCTAAGGAACCGGATGCGGTGTCTGTGGCTGCACCGGAGGCTGAAGCGGTCGCCGCCGCTGTTATCGAGCCAATATATGCACTTTCGTGACTACCTGTCATCGCGGAGTTACACTTGGACCGACCTATGGCCGCACCTGCTGTTCGCCGTGCCACGTACGAGGACGTCCTAGCCGCGCCACCCCATGTGGTGGCCGAGATCCTCGACGGGGTACTTCATTTGTCGCCGCGCCCGGCGGGTCCGCATTGCCTCGCAGCCAGCGTGCTTGGCAGCGAACTTGTCATGCCTTTCCAGCGTGGTCGTGGGGGTCCCGGTGGCTGGCTGATCGTCGATGAACCGGAATTGCATCTTGGAGGTGACATCCTGGTGCCGGATCTCGCTGGTTGGCGTCGTGAGCGACTCCCCAAATACCCCAACGCGGCCTTCGTCACGTTGGCACCGGATTGGATCTGCGAGGTGCTTTCGCCCAAGACACATGGATTGACCGGGTTGAAAAAAGAGCTGTTTACGCCCGGGAAAGCGTGCAATATCTTTGGCTCATCGATCCGTTGGAGCGCACACTTGAAACCTACGAGTTGATTGCTGGGCGATGGACTGAACTTGGCAGCTTTGCGGGCGACGCGAAGATCCACGCGGTGCCCTTCGATGCCATCGAGCTCGAATTGGGAGTACTTTGGGAGGATGTGGAGCAAACAAGCGAAGGGTAGGGGGATGCTGTCGCAGTAGCTGTTGCTGACAAAGTGTGCTATTTTCGCGGCCATGGATCTCCTTGCTGAGCGGATTGCCGAGATGGATCGCGCCGCCCAAGCCCGGGCCGAACGGGTCCGCTCGCGACTTGCGTCGGTGGCGCTCCTGCTGCAGCAGAAAGGTGCGCGGCGAATCTGGGTATTTGGTAGCATGGCCAGCGGAGGGCATCCGCACGGCGACAGTGATGTCGATTTGGTTGTTGAAGGGCTCCCTGCCGCGGGTCTGATCCGCACATTGCTTGAGGTCGAACAAGTTCTAGGTGTGGAGGTCGATTTGATCAGACTGGAAGAAGCAGGTGATTCGCTTCGCGCCAGAATTGGCCGCGAGGGGGAGGAACTATATGTCCCCGCATGAAGTGGCAGAGGTCGTTCGAGCACGACTTGCCGCTCAACTGGAGGAAGACTTGCGGGCTCTCGAACGCCTTGCCTCCGCCATCCGTCAGCTGTTGACTCGCACGAACGATAGCCAGCACGAATGGCTGCGGGTCAGGGCATTAAGTTTCGAAATCGAGCGTTGGTACACGGCCATTGAATCAACGCTTGAACGTGCCTTACGTAGCCTCGACGGCTCAACTTCAGAGGGGCACAGGTGGCACGAGGACCTTTTGCGCAACGCGGGGCTAGCGGTTGACGGATATCGTCCGGCACTGGTCTCGCCGCAAGCCGTAGAGGCACTACGGGAAGTCATGCGATTTCGCCACTTCGCGCGTCATGGCTACGATCGCGAGCCTGACATTGGTCGAGTTGACGAACTTGGCCGCGTGGCTCTCGCCGCACATGAAGCCTGCACCGTATCCTTGTGCGAACTGCGCAGTTGGCTAACTCATCCCACAGCTAAATAGAATTCCTCACGCAGAGGTATTCACATTCGCGCGTGAACGACGTCTGCTGGGGCTGGGTGTCGGTTGTAAAGTAGAAGTTGGCCTGCTACGGTAAATGCTAGAAGGCGGAATTAGGGGCATTGACTGAGTCCGTTGCGTACGCATTGACGTTGCAGTAATGGTCCTGCATACTCTTTGCGTGCGCGAGTTAGCCAATTTGAGAAAATCCGGAAGTTTATTGATGAGTTGGGCCGCGCCTGCACGGGTCCCGGATGTGTATATCTAGTCGGCGGAACCACAGCCGTTTTGAATGGTTGGCGCGACACTACCGTAGACGTTGACCTAAAGTTGGACCCTGAACCAGAAGGCGTGTTTCAAGCAATTGCATTGCTAAAAGATCAACTGGACATCAACGTGGAACTGGCATCCCCTGATGCGTTTGTGCCCCCAATTCCCAAATGGCGTGACAGAAGTCCTTTCATCGTTCGCGTCGGTCAAGTGGACTTTAGGCACTATGACCTTTACACACAGGCGTTTGCCAAGATCGAGAGGGGTCACTACCGCGACATCGCCGATGTTCAGGCCATGATTGAGAATGGTTGCATCGACGTCCTGCTCTTGGCAGAATATATCCGAGCGATGTTGCCAAAGTTGGAGCGTTACCCCCATTTGGACGAGGCAAGCCTTCGCGAAAAGCTCGAAACATTCTTGCACAGTATCAAAGGTGCAAAATGATCCATCTGGATTTGCCTGGAGCGGACATCCTTGAAGCTGGCCTCGCCGATTTGAGGGCGAATCGTTGCTCACCGCAGGCGCTGGCTATTTGCGCGATGAAGAGTCGTTTGCGTAACTGCGGGGTCGATGTTCCCGAGTCCAATTCGGTTGGTGACGCAGAAGTACTGATGTACAGGGAACTGCGGCGCATCGGAGAACGTAACCCGCATGCGGCGATGAATGGGATCTTGCGCCGACTAGATGCCTACGCGTCAAATGCCGAGGCACGACGGCACCGTCGCGAAAGACAAAGATTTTTGAATCGTTGATCTGCCCAAGCATGCACGCGGAGGGCACCCGCACGGCGACAGCGATGAGGCGGTGGCTGCCGCTTGCTGCCGCGGCAGATCCGTTGCTCCAGCGCTCACGGCGTGCATTTCGACGGCTCAGCGAGTATACCCCCGCGCAAGAGGAAATTCAGGTGCCGACAGCGGTTATTTGCGGCGTTACCGGGCAAGATGGGGCTTACTTGTGGGAGCTTTTGCTCTCGAAGGGCTATCGGGTGATTGGGACTTCTCGGGATGCCGAAGCCACGCGCGCTTCGAACCTGCGGCGGCTCGGTATCGCCGACCAGGTTCCGATCGTGTCCACGACGCTGACGGACTTTCGCAGCGTGATGCAGCTCTTGACCCGGTTTGAGCCTGACGAATTGTATAATCTCGCCGGGCAATCTTCAGTGTCACTTTCCTTTGAGCAACCGGTGGAAACGCTGGAGAGCATCGGGCAAGGCACTATCACATTGCTCGAGGCGATTCGGTTTATTGGGCGCCCAATGCGGCTGTACAATGCTGGCTCGGCCGAGTGCTTCGGCGACTCTGCGGAGCCCTGCACGGAACAGACGCCGTTTCGTCCGAGAAGCCCTTATGCCGTCGCCAAGTCCACGGCGCATTGGGCATTGGCGAATTATCGCGAAGCATATGGCCTGCACGCTTGTACCGGCATCCTTTTCAATCATGAATCACCCTTCGTTCGCCGCGCTTTGTTACAAGAAAATTGTTGGGGCTGCCTGTCGAATTGCCGCAGGCTCCAAGGAAAATCTGCGCCTCGGTAACATTGACGTAGAACGTGACTGGGGCTGGGCACCGGAATATGTTCACGCGATGTGGCGCATTTTGCAGCATCTGAGCCTAGAGATTATGTTATTGCCACGGGTGTTACCTGCGCGCTCCGCGATTTCGTACAATGGGTGTTCAAACATTTGGGGCTCAACTGGCACGATCACGTCGAGTATAATCCGGATTTAATCAGGCCTTCCGAAATCCGTCGCGGTCACGCCAACCCCCAGCTTGCTCGCGAGCTACTGGGTTGGCAGGCCAAGGTTCACGTCGAGCAGGTGGTGGCACTCATGGTTGAAGCCGAGCGCGAACATGACCGAAATACGCAAAAGGGACACACCTCTGTTAGCGTTGGAGAGACACCATGACTAAGGCATTGATTACCGGCATCACTGGGCAAGATGGCTCATATCTCGCAGAGTTTCTCTTGGCGAAGGGTTACGAAGTGTACGGGCTGGTCCGGCGTAGCTCGAGCTTTAACCGGGGGCGGATTGAGCATATCCGCGAGGACGAGCGCTCGGAGGGGACTCGTTTCAGGTTAGTGTACGGGGATTTGAATGATGCCAGTTCGCTGAATCACATTCTGAGAACCTTTCAGCCCGATGAAATCTACAATTTGGGAGCGCAAAGTCACGTGCGCGTCAGCTTTGACATCCCTGAGTACACGGCAGAAGTGACGGGAGTCGGCTGTTTGCGGATTCTCGAAGCCATTCGCGAATCGGGACTCAATTGTAAGTTTTATCAGGCGTCATCCTCGGAACTTTACGGTAAAGTCGTTGAGACACCTCAGAAAGAAACTACACCATTCTATCCTCGCAGCCCCTACGCTTGTGCCAAGGCATTTGCCTACTATTCGACCGTGAATTACCGCGAGAGCTATGGAACCTACGCGGTCAACGGCATCCTGTTCAATCATGAATCGCCGCGACGGGGAGAAACTTTCGTGACGCGCAAGATTACCCGAAGCGTTGCCAATATCCGGCAAGGTCTGGAAAGCAAGCTGTACTTGGGCAATCTCGAGGCCAAGCGCGATTGGGGCTATGCCGGTGACTACATCGAGGGCATGTGGGCGATGATGCAGCAGCCAAGCCCGAGACTACGTGCTCGCCACGGGTGAAACGCATTCAGTTCGCGAATTCGTCGAGTTGGCATTCGATTATGCCGGGCTTGACTGGAAGAAACACGTGGAGATCGATCCCCGGTACTTTAGGCCCGCGGAAGTCGATTTGTTGCTGGGTGACGCCACCAAAGCCAGGACCAAACTCGGCTGGAAGCCCAAGGTGACATTCACTGAGTTCGTGCGCATGATGGTGGACGCTGACATGCACTGGTGCACCAAGCTGCATGGAACGGGTGCGCCCGCTGCCATTTAGTAACCACCACACCGATCCAGTGTCGCCAAAAAAAGGAGACCTCCAACCGTTTCAGCCTGCATCTCTGGATTACACGTCGATAACCCGCACGAATTATTTGGAAAGATGATAGATGAGTTTTGTCGAGGCGCCAATTGGACGAATGGCCGAGGATCGGCTCCTGGCTAGCAACGGGTTGTTCCCTGGAAAGGATGATCAGAATGTCTGGGGAGAGACGGCACGGAAAAATCGCGGTGGAGTTTCGTGTGAGGGCGGACAATCGACTGCGAGCACGCTAGCTTGCACCGCGTAGCATGACCAAGGCATTAATTACGGGGATTACGGGACAGGACGGTTCATATCTCGCGGAGTTCTTGCTGAAGAAGGGCTATGAGGTTTTTGGGTTGGTCCGGCGCTCTTCGAGCTTCAACACGGGTCGTATCGATCACATTTATCGTGACTCTCACGACCCGGGTACACGTCTGCGATTAGTGTACGGCGACTTGAATGACGCCAGTTCGCTCAACCACGTGCTACGCACGATACGGCCGGATGAGATTTACAACCTAGGCGCGCAAAGCCATGTTCGGGTTAGTTTTGACGTGCCCGAGTATACGGCGGAAGTCACGGGCCTCGGATGCTTACGCATTCTCGAGGCCATTCAAGAATCTGGCCTGAATTGCAAGTTTTATCAGGCCTCGTCCTCGGAGCTTTATGGCAAAGTCGTGGAGACGCCGCAAAAGGAGACGACTCCTTTTTACCCGCGTAGCCCCTATGCTTGCGCCAAGGCCTTCGCCTATTACGTGACCGTCAATTATCGGGAGAGTTACGGCACGTTTGCCACCAATGGCATCTTGTTCAATCACGAATCACCTCGCCGCGGCGAAACCTTCGTCACGCGCAAGATTACCCGAGGTCTAGCCAATATTAAATTCGGGCTCGAAGACAAGCTGTACTTGGGCAACCTCGATGCCAAGCGCGATTGGGGTTTCGCGGGGGATTATATTGAAGGCATGTGGATGATGATGCAGCAATCGGTACCGGATGATTACGTCTTGGCGACCGGTGAGACCCATTCGGTGCGCGAGTTCCTCGAGTTGGCCTTCGAGCATGCGGGGCTTGATTGGAAGAAGCACGTGGAAATCGATCCGCGCTATTTCCGCCCCGCTGAAGTGGATATGTTACTCGGCGATGCGACTAAGGCTCGAAATAAGCTGGGGTGGCAGCCCCGGGTATCGTTCCCAGAGCTAGTGCGCATGATGGTCGACGCCGATCTGGAGCTGGTACGCACCCGAGTCCACGGCACCGGCGCGTCAACTCGTCCCGCTCGAGCGGATTAGGAGTGTCCAGTAGTTCCCATACAAACGCACCGTTCGCGAAGAGTTAGGATAAGCATAAATGAGCGTTGAGATTGCAAAGTCAAAAATCTTGGTTACCGGGGGTTCGGGTTTTCTGGGAACCCACATCGTTGAAGAGCTCCGGCGACGCGGGGCAGGGGACATAGTCGTTCCCGAATTTCCTGCTGTTGATTTGCGGGAGCAAGTGGCAGTAAGGCGGCTCTTTGAGACTGAGAAGCCTGACTTGGTCATTCATCTGGCAGCCAGTGTTGGCGGCATTGGTGCCAATCAAGCCTCTCCGGGGACGTTTTTCCACGATAACATGGCCATGGGGCTGCATTTATTGGAAGAGGCTCGGCGGTGCGGCACCAAGAAAGTCGTGGTTGCCGGTACTATCTGCGCCTATCCGAAGTTCGCTCCTATTCCCTTTCGCGAGGTCGATTTGTGGAATGGCTATCCAGAAGAAACCAATGCGCCTTACGGTATCGCCAAGAAGGCATTGCTAGTCATGGCACAGGCATATAGGCAAGAGTTTGGCTGCAACTTCGTGATGCTATTTCCAGTCAATCTATATGGTCCACGCGATAACTTTGATCCGAAAACTTCCCACGTCATCCCGGCGATGATCAGAAAATTCCACGAAGCCAAGCAGCGAGGTGACCATCAAGTAACCCTATGGGGTGACGGCACGCCTACGCGCGAGTTCCTGTTCGTGGAGGACGCTGCGCGAGGATTTGTTCTGGCTGCCGAGCGTTACAATGATCCCGATCCGGTCAATCTAGGTGCGGGATTCGAGATCACCATGCGGGAATTGGCGGAAAAAATCGCGCAAATGATGGGCTTTCGCGGAGAGTTATCCTGGGACACGAGCAAACCCAACGGACAACCGCGCCGCATGCTCGACACCTCCCGCGCCCAAGAACGTTTCGGCTTTCAAGCGCAAATCGGCTTCGAGGAAGGCCTCAGGCGGACCATCGATTGGTATCGCTCAAACCAATAGCATCTCCGACAACCCGTCGCGCAATTCAATTTTCGCTCTAAATCCCAATATCCGCTCGGCTTGCCTGGGATCACAGACCGAGCGCGGGATGTCGCCGGGGCGAGCATCGCCGTTACAGGTAATAGCCGGAAGTCCGTCATCTGACACAGCTCTTCGGCGAGGGTTTGAATCGTTGTGGCAACGCCGGTGCCCACGTTTGCAACCGCGACTTCTACGTCGGGTGCAATTCCGGAGAGCAAATTGGCACGTACCACATCGCTGACGTGCACGAAGTCACGAGTTTGCGTGCCATCGCCGAATACGGTGGGCGCCTTGCCGCCGAGGCAAGCCGCAATAAATATTGGGATTACCGCGGCGTAGGTGCTCTTCAAACTTTGTCGAGCCCCGTACACGTTGAAATAACGCAGGCCTACCGTGGTCAAACCCTGGCAAGCGTATGCATATTCAGCCAAGGCCTCCATGCTGCGTTTGCTCACGGCGTAAGGTGATAAAAGGCGCCCGACATGAGACTCACTGAGCGGCATCGTGGTACAATCGCCGTAGACCGCACAGGATGATGCGTAGACAACACGCTTGATTGAGTGTTGCTGCGCCGCTTCGAAGATGTGAGACGTTCCAAAAAGATTGATGGCAAAGGTACGATCGGGTTTTTTCAGGCTGTCCGGCACCGACACAAACGCGGCTTGATGAAAGATGATACTGATGTCTTCAGCGGCACGCAGACACAAGTCGGCATCGCGAATATCGCCTATGACCAAGTCAACCCGATCGAGGACCGGCATCAAATTGCTGCGATTGCCCGTCGATAGGTCGTCTAGGACGCGAACCCGGGCGCCCGCTTCGACCAATGCTTCAACCAGATGCGACCCAATGAAACCCGCCCCGCCGGTAACTAGAACCGCTTTACCTCGATAGGCTTGGGATAAGTCGCTGTCCTCTAGCATGAGCGAGCCATCGCTCAATCTGGCTTCTCCGTCAAGCTAAACCATGAGACCCAGTGACAGTTCGACGGCGATTTCCTACTCCGGGCCCTGCATCACCCCCTCATTTTCCCCGAATATTATTCGGGTCTTGACCCATCTTCTGCCCACCTAGCTCCTCGGGGCTCGTAAACTCATTGACATGAACTATCAGGACTATTTCCTCCTGAAAAAGTTGTAGGGTTTTGCTTATTGTGTGGGTCAGCGAGCGCACACTTGAAGCTTTGCATTGGAGTGGGTTGCCGTGAGTCCTGGGCCGTCAATACAAAAGTGGGCGTTGGTTTCCTTGGCGCCAGTGACCGTCACACCTGACTTGCGAAGGCGCGCGGCAACGGCGCACGCGTTGCCTCTTGCTAGGCAAAACCCTGGCGGCGTCTGCTTTGCAGCATGCTCCGGGCATTCCACGGTGGCGGTGTGATTACGATGCGCTGCATCCGCGCAGGAAACGTTACCGGTGAATCTGCGCGATCTTGCTGGCGTTTCGAGTTTACACTTGCAGTGCACGCTTCCATTCTGGTGACGTAAGAATCCCCCATTGCCGAGGACAATCGGCGGGAAATTGTCTGGAATCGCAAGACACAGGCGTGTTCACACAGTATGCTTGGCCCGTTGGTGTTGAGCATTGAGCGTTGGGTCTCGCCATGCAATTTCGTGACGGAACGATCGCCACAGAACCGGCCGCGTCAGAGATGACGCGTCTGACGAATCACGCAAGTGGTTCGTGCGATTGCGGATTCGCGACGACCGACTGGCGAAGTTGTGGGTTTGGAAGCTGGCGGATCACGACGTAATCGTTTGGTCCGAAGCCGAGGAGCGTTGGAAGAAATTGCTGGCGGTTCCGGAATTGCGGGCGGCGGTGCGTCAGGCCACAACCTCGGCATACGCCCGGAAAATGCGCCTTCGGAGAGTCCGGCGCAGTCAACGAAGCGACGCTCATTGCACAGCCTCTCCGACATGACTGCCGAAGAGCCTCCGACTCGAGTGCGTCGGCCGCTTAGCAATCCCGCGATCCCTGAGGACGAAGATTCTCCGACCCGAGTACGTCAACGCGTTGCATCGACGCCTCCGCCGAGGCCCGTTGATTCATTTCTGCGCGCGCTGTCAACCAGCATACCGCCGGCGGTTCATAGCAATCCTGCCCCTGCGATTCCGCGCGCGCCCCGCCTTCCTAGTTTTGCTTTTCAATCGCCACAGCCCTCGGTCAAACCCCGAGCACCAGTGCTGATTGAGCCGATGCGTTTCCGATCGGTGCCGCGCGCCGTTTCACAATTCTCAATCAAGAACATCAGTTGGGCGATGATGCCGATTGCCTGCGCCGGGGTTTTTGCGGCGTACTTAGCCCGAACTCCAATGGTTAGCTACAGTCCGCTGGCGGCAGAGCAAGGCGCAGCTCCAGTGGGTGCCGCCGCTGCACCCGGTGCCATTGACCCAACTAATGTGGGCCTTGCCACGCTGCTCGCAGGTTTGACGCCCATGTGTTCGGGTCAACCTCAGTTGAGCGAGCCGCCCAAGGTGACTCTCGACCCGATCAACTTGCCAACGTTTCTAATCTGCGGCCGAAGGGTTGGGGACCGGCAAGTCATTTTACGAAGGCTGCTCCAGGCGCTGTGCCCACGTGGCGCAAAGCTGGCGATAAGAGCCCAACAACCCTGGGTGGCGTGTCCGCCGCCGCCTCGCCATCAGCGGATACCAATGAGTTTGACAAAGACGGTGCGCGGACGGCACTCTCGTTCGCCATCGCTCGAGTGAGAAACTGCTCGAACAGCGGCCTTTCCGGATCCGCGCTGATCACCTTTGCCACGAGTGGTACCGTGCAAAGCGTTCAGCTTAGCCAACTGGTAGGGGATGACGTTGATCCCAGCTGTGTAACCCGCGCCTTGTCGGCCGCTCGAGTGCCGCCATTTACGGGTAATGCGGTGACGGTGCGCAAGAGCTTCTGAAACACGGGAGCTGATGGTCTACTCATTTGCTTTTGACTCAGCGTTTCAAAGCGTCGCGCAATATTTGTTCTCTACGCGCTTGTTCAACACGGTGCTCGAGATCAGATGCTGTAGTTGACCCCAAATCGGCGAGCCGCGATCAGCGCCGATTGAGCACGGCTGATATGCCCAGAGTTGAGCGCGGCATCCGCCACGCGTAACCACGCCTCAGCCGTCGGAGCCTCGTTGGCGGCCCGCTCAAAGCGCGTCAGTGCATGTTCATAGTTGCCTCGAGCCAAGAATAGATTCCCGATCCATGTTGCTGCACTGGCGCAAGCGTCCGGCGTGGAGCAGGTTAGCGCGAGGTAAGTAGCGGATGCTTCTTCGAGCATTGCCGGATTTGCAACGCGCGAAGCGGCATTTACGAAATTGGTTGCACAAGTGGCATCCGAGGAGAAATCCTGACACCGCTGTGACAGCCACTTTGCCGCTTCTTCCAACTTCCCTTCGTGGGATAGCATTCGTGCATGCATCAATACCGCCTGGAGATTGCGCGGCCCGAGAGCCTCAATGACGGCGGCGTGTTTGCGAAGCCGAGCTTCACAATCGGCATGCGCACCGGCGGCACAAGGGCTTTTTGGGTCGTCAGGAATCACGCAGCAGATCATCAACAACTATCGCATGCGTTGTCGGCGAATTGCCCAGGCGTTGAAATGACTGCTGTAACAATGCCTCGTGTAAACTTCGCTGCTCGGGTTTGCTAAATTTCAGCGAAAGTGCATTGAGTAATCAGGACACCCTCAACGCCATCAGGTACAGCTAACACTAAGTCATCGAGGGACTGAGTAAATTCTCGGCCCGATCAGCGACAACCGAACTGAGCTCAGGCTCATGCGTGACGCAGCTCCGCAGCGCACCCAAGGCCTGGCGAACGTGTCCGAGAAGCCAGCACATCAGCCAGCAGTAGTTCGGCCCGTGCATTCACCGGATTGCGGCGCAAGGCTTGATTGAGCCACATCAGGGCATTTTTGCCCGTTTGTCGTGCATAGAGCGCGCCGAGGAGCGGCAGGTAGGGATCGCCGGGGTGACGGTCAATGGCCTCTGACAATTGGCGACTGAAGGTTTTGACCTGCGACGGTTCAGACCAACTAACGGAGGCAAACGCGTCATGTAGTTCGCGCCTCTGGTCCGTGGCATCGGGCTGACTCGTAAACGCCACCAGAACGAGCAATCCGATCGCCAAAGCGGCAAAGACACTTGTCCGCGCGACTGCGCCTTGAACCATTCTTTTGTTTTGGCGTCGCGGTTTCGATTCAGCGTGTGCATGGCGCCTAACTTTGCGTGAACGCCTGATCGGATCGATCGTGAATGGGCCCGGACTGAAACTCGCGTCCAGGCGAGCTGTCTTCTTCACCATTGTTTTGTGCGCGCTTTTCGGCGCGCGTGCGGGCGTCGTTCGGTATCGCGTGCGGCTCCCCCCGCAAAGAACCTAAAACAGTGAAAGTAGCCAGTCCGACTGCCGCAATCTCCAAACCTGAGATCGACGAGTTCTGCAGTAGCAACGCCATTATTCCAATCATCGCCGCGGTGGGTAGTGGGTGACGCAAAAAACCCAAGCGTTTCGGGCGCAGCATCCAAAGCAGGGCAAGCAATCCAATAATCGCGACGGGCAAGCCCCATTCCGCTAGCCAGTCCGCGAGGAAGTTTTCAGCATGCTGAGATATCCAGAGACCTCGGGTTACACGGTAGGCCCCGGAGGCTCCTTCATAAGCGCCCCTTCCCACTCCGAACCAGCGATGGTCCAGAATCATGGGTGCCGTCCATTCGACGAGTCGGATCTTGCCATCGACTCGTCTGACAGTTGTTCCCAGATGACGTTGTTGGAGCCTAAAAGGCCAAGATGCCGCCCACGATGGCCATGCTGGCGATGGGTAGCCAACTAGGAAGCATGGGAGCTCCCTCGCGGCGGGCGCGCCTCGCCTGTTCGCGCAGGGCTACTGACACGAGTACCAAACCGAGCAACAAGGACAACACCCCGCCGCGGGAGGCTGTCAGAAACGATAGCGCGAATAGAATTGCCGCAATTAAACCGAGCGCCCAGCGCGGTGCCGGTGGGCGACCCGTCATGGCAAGGCCGATGGCACAGAATGTGGCAAGGTTCAGATAGCCAGAGAAGTTGTTGGCATTGAGTAACGGTGAGAGAGCCCAGGGTGGGCCAGCGAAACTTGGTTTGTAAAGTCCCAACCATTTTTCAAGGCCGAGCAGGCCATGAATTATCGTAAGTATTCCCCCGACTAAGGCCGCCATTACTACCAAAGTGAGCCCGCGTTTCGCGCCGGTTCGTCAAGTCAATTGGCTGCCGTAATGAATACGGCGCGTAAATTAGCCACTTGAGCGCCTCCACGCGCGAGGCTCCCGGATCAACGCTGATCGATGCGGCTTTGTGCGCGTTTTCGCCAATGATTTGCCTGGCATCGGCCCAGGTTTGAGCCGACACCGGTGATAGGCGATGTAGCCAATTCCAAGGAATGGGCAGGGACTGAAGCAGGCAATACAGCGACAACCCGGCGACCACCCAGGCTGGCCCTGGCATGCATTTTTTTCAAATCGTCGTCGGCGAATGCGACGATGACCGCGCCCAATAACGCGACGGGCGCCACGAATAGTAACACCCGCACGTGAATGGTTCCTACGGCGAGCAGTGAACCCAGGACGACCAGCGAAAGTATTGTCGTAAGCAGCGGATCGAGTCGCTTGATTAATTCCTGGCGGAACCGCTCAAGCGGTGTGCGTCTTCGGCGACGACGTCGTCGTCCAGCCATTGCTCCAGGGGTGGCTGGCGCCGTGGGTGTGACTTCATCCATCCTTGGCGCGTCGGTCCCGTTCATGGGCAATGGATCATCGAGCCTAGTCGAGACTTTGCCGCCCGTAAACGAACTGTCAGCGCCCAGGTCCCTCCGGCCGCGCGGAATAAACCGTTAAGACCGCTTCACCACGACGTAATTAGTCGAACCTTTTCGCAGCACCAGCGCCAAAATATTGCCTTTGCTAGCTTGCCAGAGGCGCTGTAGGTCGGCGGGTGTGGCGACGCGTTGGCGATTAATCTCCAGCACGACGTCTCCCGGCCGAATTCCCGCGCGAGCGGCGTCACTCGTGGGATTCAGATCCGTAATGACGACACCTTGGCTAACCTCGGCAGGCACGTCGAGCTTCTTTTTCCATTCGGGGTGAGCGGCTGCAATTGCATGCCCAGGTCCGGCGCAGCTTTGCCATCAGGCCCGGACTTGTCGGAGGTTTGATCGAGCATTTTCACTCTGGCATTTCTGCCAACGCGACATTGAGTTGCAACTCTTTGCCATCGCGTAAAATTCTCAGACGCACAGTGCGATTGACTCCTGCAGCAGCGATTGCATTGCGCAGTTCGCCAGTCGTTCGCACCTTGTGATCATCGACCGACATAATGACATCACCGCGGCGTACGCCCGCTTTGGCCGCGGGTGTGTCCTTGGTGACGTCCGACACGAGTACGCCGCTATTTTCAGGCAAACTAAGGGCTTTGGCCATGTCCGTGTCAAGCGGCTGGATGGCAACTCCCAGCCAGCCTCGCACGACTTTTCCGTGATTCATCAGGCTTTCTACGATCGGGCGGGCCATGTTGGACGGTATGGCGAAACCAATTCCCACATTGCCGCCAGACCGAGATAGGATTGCGGTATTGATTCCGACGAGATTGCCTTCCATGTTGACGAGTGCGCCTCCGGAATTCCCCGGATTGATGGCTGCGTCTGTTTGAATGAAATCTTCATAGTCTTCGATGCCGAGATCGGAGCGATTCTTTGCCGACACAATCCCCATAGTCACAGTTTGGCCAACGCCAAATGGGTTTCCGATGGCGAGCACTACATCGCCCAAGCGAAGCCGGCTTGAATCACCGAGCGCGAGGGGTTTTAACCCCTTTGCGTCGCCTTTAATGCGAAGCAAAGCCAAATCCGTTTTGGGATCCGAGCCGACTACTTGTGCGTCGAATTGACGATTATCATAGGTTGCCACTTTGACTTCGTCAGCCTGATCAACCACGTGATTGTTGGTTACCACCAGGCCATCACCGACGATTACCCCCGAACCGAGTCCTTGTTCCCGTTGTTCCCGAGAATTCCCTCCTTGCCCTGGCCCGAAGAAAAAGCGAAAAAATGGATCTTCAAAGGGCATTTGCCGCATGCGCGTTACCCGCGTTGACGAGATGCTAACGACACTGGGGACTACCTTTTCGACAACGTCGGCGATACTCGCGCCTTTGCCATCAGCGCCAGCCCGGGCCAGCGCCGGCGAGGGCAGGGGTAGCAATTGCGAACCCGAAACTTGGGAAGGCGACCTATTGGTGCCGCCGGTAGGCTGCGGTGCCGTGGCGTTGGCGCGCTGACAGGCGATGGCAATAGTGAGTGCTAGAAAGACACAGTGTGGAGTCGTCGCGTGACGCAATAATCGCATAGGGTAAACTCGGTGCATTTCTTCAGGAGTGAGGTTTTAACCGGCCTGTTCGGGACATCTAACTATTATTTTGAGCCAAAGAATTCCCGGGGAGAGTTTAATTGGCTCGGTCTTGGCACAAGATGCGTATTGGTCGGGAATAGAGGGGCTCTTGCGAGCTTTGGCGTTTTTTTTCGAGCTTCCTGAGTTCATTTTCTCCGGAACCTTGCCGTTCTCCGTGTCTTTCCGGGAATTCTTTGTCCTGTTGGCTCGCAGGGTCCCGGCCCTGCTCGCGGCTTTTGATGAACTTTAATCAGTGCTTCTGAGTGTTTCGCCTGAGACTGATTAGCGCTTACGCGCCAAGACAAAAGGCTGCGCTGATTCCGGCATGTCATCGGCTTCGTTCGGAGGCGGGGGCATCGGTGTTCGTCTGAACCGTTGGGCCAGTCCAACGGCGATCTCCCGCGCGCGGGCCGTTACCGGCACGTATTCGTCTGGTTCTGCCAGGCCCGCGGCTGTTGCATTCATTGCTTCGAGCGGCACTTCGCCGAGCGTTTCGAGGTCTCTCAACAAGGCCGCCATAGTTTGATAACGGTTCTGAGGTCGCTTGCGCGTGGCCCGAACAATTATGCTTTCCAAGCGGGGATCAACTGTGTCATTCAGCCAACCGAGTGGTGGCAATGGGGAAAGAAGTTGGTGCCCCAGCATGTCAAGGCCACCATCCACGTCAAACGGCAAATGACCGGTAAAAAGCCGAAACATCACAATTCCAAGAGAATAGATATCTGCCCGAGCGTCGACGGGATCCGCTAGTACTTGTTCAGGGGGCATGTATTGCAGTGTTCCGACGACGAACCGACCATCTCCCATTGAACTGCGGCTGTCGGGCAACTTGGCCATTCCAAAATCAATGATTTTCACGCTGGTTGGATTGCCTGGGGGTCCCACCAAGAACAGATTGTCTGGCTTGATGTCGCGATGAACGGTTCCGGTACGGTGAACTGCGAGTAAGCCCAAAGCAGCTTGCCTCACCAAGAACAGGGCGAGGTCAAATTCTAGGTTGCTCGCTCGACGCAGCAATTGGCTGAGCGCTTCGCCTGGAAGTGCTTCCATGATCAGAAAAGGCTGTTCGTAGGCCGGTGCGCCATAGTCGAGTATTCGAACCACGTTCGGATGGTCGATTCGAGCGACCGCGTGCACCTCGTGTATAAACCGAGTTGACAGTGATACGTCGCGCGCCGCTTCGGCAGTCAGCTGCTTTACCACCACCTTTTTTCGCGTGTGAATGTCTTCGGCAAAGTACACCCGTGCCGTCATTCCCGCGCCGGCTCGCTTCAACACGCGATAGCGGCCGCCCACGATTCGAGCAGGCGACGAACCGACGACCCGCTCCGAAAGGCGAGACCTCGCGCGCGGCGCTGATGCGCGCCGGTTCTTGGAGCTTGGGCTGCCTTGGCTCATCGACCTACAGGTTGACTACCCCAAAGCAAGGGCTGTTACCAGTTGCCGCCACGGCTGCCGCCATCGCGACCACCGTCACGACCGCCGCCACGGCCACCACGGCCGCCACCGCGACCGCCGCGACCGCCACGACCACCGCCGCCGCCGCCGCCGCCTTCACCTCCACCAAAACCACCACCGCCGCCGCCGCCGCGGAAACCCCCACCGCCGCCGCCGCCGCGGAAACCCCCACCGCCGCCGCCGCCGCGGAAACCCCCCACCGCCGCCGCCGCCGAAACCACGCTCTTCACGGGGCCTAGCGATGTTCACATTTACTGGACGCCCATCAAGCTCGGCACCATTCATTTCCGAGACTGCACGCTCGGCTTCGGCTTCGTTCGACAACTCGACGAACCCGAACCCACGCGAACGACCGCTCATTTTGTCTACGACAACGGAAGCGGAGACCACATTACCAAAACGACCGAACGCTTCCTGCAGAAGCGTATCGGTAACTGAATAGGACAGATTGCCCACGAAGAGTCGCGTGCCCATTTGGCTGATTTCTTTTTCGAACCTTGCGCCGACGATCCTAAATTACCCTCGGACGAACGCTCGACGCATGCAATCTTCCGACAGGCTCCCCGCCAGTGGGGAGTACCAGCACACAGAAACGAACTCGAGCGGACCGACGGGGCCGTACGAACTGTCTGACGGCGGGCGACCAGGAAGGTAGCATTGGTTTTTGGCCGCGGGGAGGGGTATTCGAATTTGTTGATTTTTGTCGTGATCCCACTTGGACTCGTGGGCCGTTCAGGCTGTAGCAGGACCGAAGTTCGGCATGGGGACTCGGATTGAATGGGGTAACGCGCCCGCAAGAGCCACGCGCAGGGTCGGGCCCCTGCGCGCCAACGCGAACAAATATTCTCGGCAAGGCGCGGAGACTGGGGCATTTTTTCAAGAATTCAACTCAACAGTACCATGAGAAATAGAACAAAAAAGATCAGCGAATGACCCGAAAGTCTCGGCACAAACGCATTGTTCGCCGAGAACTAGTTATAGTGGCGAGGCATGCTTCGCCCATGGCTCTTGCTGTTGCTTGCTGCCGGCTGCGCCAATCGAACCGGCCCTGGCGCGGTTTCTGTGCCCAGGTCACGCTCGAATATCGAGCCATCTCCGGCTCGCCAACCTGCCGGGTTCGACGAGATCGCACAGCTGGACGAACAGTACCGGGACTTTCGCCCGATTCGAACATTTCGGGGCAAGGCCACGTATTATTCCGATTCGCTGGCGGGCAGTTCAATGGCCAGCGGCGAGCGCTACGATCCCAGTCGGGCTCAGGCGGCGCATCGAACGTTGCCCTTTGGCACTATAGCGCGTGTGACAAGGGTTAACTCGAATGACAGAGTCGTGGTTCGAATCGCCGATCGTGGGCCTTACGGAGGCAGAGGTCGCGTAATCGATCTGTCTCATGCTGCGGCAAAGCGGTTGGGAATTATTCGAGCTGGCGTCGGGGACGTGCGCGTGGATGTGCTGGAGATCCCGAGCGCAGAATGACTAAGCGACGGCAGCCTGCTTATTCGATTCGGCTGCGACGGTATCTGCCGGGGGTGCTGTGCTCGCTTGCAATGAATTCGGCGCGCGAGATTCGCTGCGCATGCTAGCTTGCTCGTTGACCTTTACGCTGACGATTCGCGAGACCCCAGGTTCGCCCATTGTCACGCCGTACAACACATCCACGCACTGCATCGTCTTTCTCACGTGCGTGATCAGGATGAATTGTGAGCGATCGGTCATCGCGCGAATGGCGTCGTTGTAGCGGGCGACATTGGCTTCGTCCAGGGGCGCATCCACCTCATCTAGGACGCAGAATGGTGAGGGTTTGTACTGAAAAATTGCGAATATGAGTGAGGTCGCGGTAAGGGCCTTTTCTCCGCCGCTCATCAGTTCTATGTTACCGAGTTTCTTGCCGGGCGGCTGCGCAATGATGTCGACACCCGTGCCGAGCATATCTTCGGGATCAGTCAGCGCCAGCTCCGCTCGACCGCCGCGGAACATCCGCGTGAATGTCTTCTTGAAGAGTTCATTGATCGCGTCGAATGATTCCTTGAATCGCTTGCGCGATTCCTTGTTCATGAGTTTGATGGCCTTTTCGAGGTCAACCAATGCATTCTCGAGATCGAGTCGCTGTTGATTGAGATCGACATACCGTGTCTCGGCGTCGGTGTACTCGACTTTTGCATCCAGATTGACCGGTCCCATCCGGTCAATTAAATTGGTCAGCTCGTCTATCCGACGGCGATGATCGGCATCAGGAATCGGTCGACGATGGTAATCGCCTACAACCGTGGCAAGGTTCAGACCGCGGAACTTCTCGCGAACACTAGCCAGTAAATGCTCATGCTCGATCTGTAGGCGGGTCAGCGCCATTTCGGCTTGGCGAGCTTGCGTCTCATGGATCTCCAGTTCGTCGCGAATACCCCTGAGGCCATGGTCTCGCTCCGCGAGAGTCTGGCGCATGGTGTCGAGCTTGGCACGAGCGACTTCCAGCCCTTCATGGACCTGACGGGCACGCAATTGAGCAGCGTCGCGGCCTTCATGAGCGAGCAGCAAACGAGCGGCAGTTTCACCGTAGCGAAGCTGCGGCCTCGTCGCCCTCAACGAGCAACCTTTGAGAACGCATGTCGAGGTCAGCTAATGCCTGATTAATGCGATCGAGCGCCGAACGAGAAGCCTGCATCTGCTCACGAACCTGCGCCAGTCGCACTTTTCGTTCAGTCACCATGGCGGATTGGGCATTCACTCGCTCGCGCCACTCGGCGGCCAATTGGTCTGCCTCGACCAATTCGTCAGACAAGAGCCTGCCGTTTGCGCGAAGCTCGTCAAGGTGCAGGCTGCAGGATTCAATTGCGGTACTGTTTTCAGCCAAGCGTCGATCGAGCTCTTGTAGATCGATATCGATGACGTCCCGTCGATGCTCAAGCCGATCAATTTGATCAAGAGTTCGCGTCAAGTCTTTTTCTGCTGAGACATGCGCCAATTCCCCTTCATGGGCCTCCTGGCGCGCACGGTCCAAAGCCGCGGTGCTTTCGGCCAGACGAGCCCTGAGCGCAGCATGCTGCTCGGCAACCCCGGAGTAAGCAGTTTCCAGTCGGGCTACTTGCTCGCCGAGTAGACGCAATTCGCGCTTCTGCTCTACCATATGCGCAGCGACGTCGTCTCCCGTTCCTCCACTGATGACGCCTTCGGGCCTGACCACGGTTCCGTCAAGGGCAACTACCAATAATTCCGGGCAACATCGCGATAAATCCAATGCCTGGGTAGCGGTGTTGACCACCACCGCGTGACCAACCAGAGCGTGCGCGAGGGCCTCGTCTTCTGGCAAAAAGCGCAGATGATCCACGAGCAAGCCGGCAGAGCCAGCCAGATCCGGCAATTGGGGACGTCGTCCCGCCACATACGCTGGCGTAGCCGGAATGATATGCGCGCGACCCCGCCTTTCCGCGCGCAAGCGCGTAAGCAACGATAGCCCTCGCGCAACATCACGTACTACCACGTACTGCAGACGTTCACCCAAGAGTCCCGCCAAGGCCGCTTGCATATCGGCAGGTGCTTCCAGTCTGTCGGCGACCAGTCCAAGCACCGTTGGGTCCCCGAACGAAAGCAGGGCGCGGGTTCCGGCACCTACGCCTTCGTGCTTGCGGTGCAAGTCTTCCAGAGCCCGCAGCCGATGGCGTTTGATTCCGAGCTCGTTTTTGGCAATATCAACTGCTTTTTCGCTATCGAGGAGACGACTGCGTAGTTCATGCACCTCGTGCTCCGTCTGCTCTTTTTCCGATGCTGACAGACGCTTGCCTTCGGCCAGGGCGGCAACGCTGGTCTCGAGCGCGCCTTTGCGCGCGAAGAGTTCACCCAGTTCCGCGATCACCGTATCTTGTTCCGCTGCTAGTCGCTCGCGTCCCTTGAGAGCATCGTTGCCGCGGGCCAGCATTCCGTCGCGTCGCGCTTCGGCGGCCGCCGCCTGATTGCCCGCTTCAAGCACGCGCTGTCGCAAAAGGTTGACATCGTCAGAGGCGCTCGATTCTTCTGCCCGCAGCGCATCCAAACTTTCGATTTCGGAGACTGCATCGGCTTCTCGCGCTTGTTGGTCGCGGTCCAGCTCGGCGAGCCGTTGCGTAAACTCGTCCTGTTCCAGTTGTGAGCGGCTGATTCGTTCGTTTATCTCCTGTCGCTCGTTATCGACTGCAGCTAGTTTGTCGTTGAGATGAGCAAGCTTGTCGCGCGAGCGCTCCATGTCTGCTTGAAGCGAACTTACGTCATTGTCTGCTTCAAAGGCTGCACGCGCCAACTCATCGGTGTTCGACTCCATCTCCGTCGCACGACACCGGTCCTCCTCAAGACCATCTTCCAATTGATCGAGCTGCTGGTGCAATTCGGAAGTAGTCTGACGGGCTTGCGTGAAAGCATCCTCGTAAACCCTTGAAACCACGACATATTCTAGAAATTGGTGGGAGGCGTTGTGAAGGACCAAATCCTCTAACTCGTTGCGATATTCCACGAACCGCTCGGCTTTGGCCACCTGACGCTTCAATGAATTTCGCGTGCGTTCAAGTTCACTGACGATATCGGTCACTCGCAGTAGGTTTCTGTCGCGTCAACTCGATTTGCGCTCGGCTTGTTTGCGGCGCTGCTTGTACTTGGTAATTCCAGCCGCTTCTTCGATGAATACGCGGCGATCTTCGGGACGAGCGCTGACGATTTGCCCGATGCGGCCTTGTTCGACAACGGAGTAGGCTTTGGTTCCAACCCCGGTGCCAAGAAATAGATCCGTAACGTCTCTCAAACGGACCTGAGTCTTATTCAGCAAGTACTCGCTGGTGCCATCACGATACAATCTACGCGTAACTGCAATTTCTGGAACATGTCGGAACTCATCGGGCAATTCAACGGCCTCAATGGCATCTGAATTGTCGAAAACGATGGTGACTTCGGCATAGCCGTGGGGGCCGCGAGTCTCCGAGCCGTTGAAGATGACATCTTCCATGGAGCGCCCGCGTAGATTCTTGGCGCTTTGCTCTCCCATGCACCATCGGATCGCGTCCACGATGTTCGACTTGCCGCATCCATTCGGACCCACAACGCCCACGACATCGTGATCAAAATGGATGATGGTTCGATCTATGAATGACTTGAACCCGCAGATATCGAGCGCCTTAATGTGCATCGAATTGTCCTTATTGACCCACTAACATGTCCGGTTGGCCAGCTCATTCCGACTAGGGCTCATCGTTACCGAACTCGGGCATTCTCACTATGGTCACGACAAGTCATGTATGGTCATGCCCCGTATTGCAACTCTATCCTTGATACGCTGTTCAGCAGGGTCAGACAAGCCCAAAACCATGAGCCGGACGGCCGAAGTTGGAGTACTTCATTAAGAACTTTTTGAACCATAGCTGCCAGTAAAACGACGGCAACAAGGCCTTCGGCCTTGGCCATCCGCTATCGGTCATCAGCCATCGGTGCTGCAGCATCTCTGACAATGTGACAGTGGCGAGTTCCTTGAACGTTCGGCTTTCCTTGTTGGCGTGACGGCATGGAACAGACGGTTATTGCTGGTTCGTTACTGAAAGCCATTGGCTGGGGGCTGATGGCCAGTTGTCCAAGTGACTTGACATTGGGGCTTTCCGGATACATCTCGACATTATCTGGAGAACTTCAGAGGCGAGCCATGACCTACGATTACGTTTGCACGGCATGTGAGCATGCTTGGGAACTCGAGCAGCGAATTACGGAGGATCCGGTCCGCGACTGCCCGAATTGCCATCAAGTGACTGCCAAGCGACAGATATCTGGGGGCCAGGGGTTTATTCTGAAGGGCGGTGGCTGGTACTCGGATCTGTACTCGTCGGCCAAACCCGCGGCTGCCGCAGACTCGGCCAAAGAGTCGAAATCAGATTCGAAGAAGGAATCGAAGCCCGAGTCCAAGTCCGAAAAAACGGCGAGTCCCTGCGCGAGTGGAGCCTGCGGCACGAGCGCGTGCCCGGCGACAAGTTCGACTAATTGACGGCAATTGTGCTCCCGTGCCGTCCAAAAATCAAAAGGGCGGTCCCTATTTTGAAAGAGGGGAGGCTTGGCTGCACAACGACTCGAATCCTTCGGGGCTCGGCAGTGGCCTCGACACCGCGCGAATCCGTCGTTTTATTGATGTTGGGAGGCAGTCCGCGATGATTGTCTGTTGATTCCGCCGGTTTGCGTGACAGGGTCGAGACTTGCTTCGACGCCTGCTGTTGAACGGTCGTTATGAATCTCGTCATCCCTACAATTGAACAACTGGCTCCGTATGAAGCCGGCAAGCCGCTGGAAACACTCGAGCGCGAACTAGGCGTAAGCAATGCCATCAAGCTCGCTTCCAACGAGAACCCGCTAGGTCCGAGTCCTCGCGCCATGCAGGCGGTTCACCAAGCGTTGCACGACGTGCATCGCTATCCGGATTCTGCAGCTTGGGCCCTGCGGGAGCGGCTCTCGGCGCGCCTTTCGGTGCCGATGAATCAGATCATTCACGGCAATGGTTCGAGCGAAGTGCTGGAACTTGCGCTTCGAACCTTTGCAGGGCCCGGGCAGCATGTGATTTTCGCCGATCCGTCATTCGTGATGTATCAATTAATTTGCCTGGCGGCAGGGGCGCCTTTCTCGGCGGTGCCGCTGGTTGATCTGACACATGATCTGGAGGCGATGGCGGCGGCAGTGTCCGAAAAAACGCGGATGATTTTCATCGCGAACCCAAACAATCCGACGGGAACTTATGTCGGGCGAACCGCACTTGAGCGATTGCTTCGAGAAGTGCCAGCCGAAGTAGTGGTGGTTGTCGATGAGGCGTATACGGAATACGCTGAGGCTCCGGATTTCCCAAACGCGCTTGAATTGAGAAACCTACGGGATCGGCTGCTTATTGCGCGTACTTTTTCGAAAATCTACGGTCTGGCTGCTCAACGAATCGGCTATGCTATCGGTCCCTCGAAGTTGATTGACTACATGAATCGAGTGCGGCCGCCGTTCAACGTCGGGACGTTGGGGCAAGTGGCCGCCTTGGCTGCACTCGATGACGAAGAACATGTTCAGAAGAGTCGGGAACTGAATCGAAAGGAACGTCAGCGGTTGCAAGTCGAGCTTTCGAAGCTGGGCTTGAAGGTTGCACCTAGCCAGGCAAACTTTGTTTTCGTAGATTGTATTCGAGAAGCGCGGCCCATCTACGACGCCCTGCTTCGACGCGGCGTAATCGTGCGCCCGCTTACCGCGCCGACCGCTTTACGAATCACCGTGGGCCTACCCGCCGAGAATGATCGATTGCTTGCAGCCTTGGCGGAGGTATTGGCCTCATGAAGCTGAGAAATCCTCTCATTACTTGGCACAAATTGGGCCGAATGCCGTCAGCGGGCTCGTCCTGGTTTTTGCCGATTGCTTTCGTAGTACTTGTCAGCTGCGCCAAAAGGGAAACGGTAATTACACCGGCCGTCGCAGAGCACCCCATGACGCCTATGGAAATCGATGCGGATCCGCTCGCGGTGTTGCCCTCAGGGTTTATTGGGCTGATGCGCGCCGAAGTGCCTGCGGTGGCCAAGTCGTCACTGGGTCCGACTTTGATCGCGCTTGCGAAGAAGTTAGCGCCGCTACCGCAAAGCTCGGGGTTTGTCCCGGAACGTGATCTCGATCGCCTTATAATTGGGCTCTATTCTATGCAAGGGGCGGATGCAGCGGGAATTGCGCTCGGTCGATTCAATCCGGATGCGATAAGAAACGCTGCCGCCGCAACGCCAACGACACCGAACGGGAACCTGGTTCAGAGCCCTTATGCTGGGTACTTGTTATACACGGTGCACAACCTAGGGTTTTGCGTGCTTTCGTCGCGCACAGTCCTGTTTGGAAATGAGACGGGAATTCGTCGATCTCTAGATCGAATTCACGATGGTCGAGCCCTGCATCAATTGCCAGATTGGACGAGCGCATTGCTCGACGCATCTCGGGCCCCCATCGCCTTCGGCGCCAACTTGAAATCCAGTTCACTGCCTGCTGGACTGACCCAGCAAGTGCCGTTCCTTGCGGGTTTAAATGCCCTGCGAGTGCTGGGTAATTTCGAGGCGCCTGGTGTCAATTGGGCCGGATCGCTGGGCTATGATACCCCCGAGCGTGCTCAACAAGCGGCGGCCCAGTTGCTGGCCAGCCGTGACCTGCTTACGTCATACAGCTGGATTATGGGAGTCATGGGCGTCAGTCAACCTATTCAACGACTGGAGGCGCAAGCCGCCGATCGTGAAGTTTCCTTCGTGGTGGCCCTGGACGGTGCGGCACTCGCCAAGATTCTGAACATCGTCACGCCCGCGCTCTTTTCGGCCGCCGCCAGCGATGGCAGCTCGGGAATTCATTAATGTCAAGCCTGCGCGTATATCCCGCAGATAAACCTTTGTTCGGGCGAGTGGAGGTGCCGAGCGACAAGAGTATCAGTCATCGTGCGCTCATCACAGCGGCGCTTGCCCATGGCCGGTCGCGCTTGCAGCGCTTCTCTTACGGCGAAGACAACGTCAAGACGCTCGGGGCGCTGCGCGCACTAGGAGTACCGATCGAGGATGATAGTCAAGGAACAATCTTAATCGAAGGCGTGGGTTTGGACGGACTGAGTGAGCCGAGCATCGATCTTGACTGCGGCAACAGTGGCACCAGCATGCGGCTGCTCTGTGGCGTGCTAAGCGCGCAGCACTTTCATTCGAGAATGATTGGCGACACTTCATTGAGCAGTCGCCCGATGCAGCGAGTCGCCGAGCCACTAGGTCTTCGCGGCGCTTTCATCCGGGGGCACCATCATCCGATAAAAACAGGGGATATCACGGCACCACTCGACGTTGGCCCCTTGCCGTTGGGCAAACGGTTGAGCGAACTAGAGTACCGGCTGCCCATCGCAAGCGCTCAGGTGAAAAGCGCGCTGCTACTCTCGGGTCTATTTGCCTCGGGCCCGACTATCCTTTTCGAGCCATTGCTTTCGCGGGATCATACGGAGCGGATGCTACAGGCCATTGGCGTGCCGCTGGTGACCATCGGGACATCGGTACGTCTGGATCCACCCAGCGATCCCAAGGCGCTCAGCGCATTTGACATCCAATTACCGGGCGATTTCTCGGCAGCCGCATTTCCGCTGATTGCGGCGGCCTTGGTCGAGGGCAGCAGTGTCACAACGCTGCACACGGGAACCAACCCTTCGCGCACGGGCCTGATCGACATCCTCAATTCATTGGGTGCTCATTGGGTGCTGGCGCCTCGAGGCAGTATTTTAAATGAGCCCATGGGCGAATTGATGGTAAGGCAGCAACCCTTGCGAGCCGCCTTGATTGCCGGCGAGATGGCCACGCGAGCCATTGACGAAATTCCTATTATTTGTGCCTTGGCGGCACGGGCAAGTGGCGCAACGGAAATCGCTGACGTAGCCGAACTTCGCGTAAAAGAGAGCGATCGGCTAGCTGCGATGGCCGGCGTGCTACGGGCTTTTGGCATCAATTGCGAGGAGCGTCCTGACGGACTGGTTATCGAAGGTCGCCCCGAGGGAAGATTGCGCGCAGCCCGAATTTCAAGTCAGGGTGACCATCGCATCGCGATGACGGCGGCGGTGCTCGGCCTGGTCGCTGACGGTCCGACGAATATTGACGACACTGACTGCATCGCCACCAGTTTTCCAAGTTTCGTCGAAACCATGAACAGGTTAGGTGCCGCCATCGAGGTCATCTCGTGATTCGGCGCCGGCCGGTAGTGGCCATCGACGGACCTGCGGGAGCGGGCAAAAGCACGGTTACTCGTCGGGTAGCGCAGCGGTTGGGATATTGGGTTTTTGACACAGGAGCCTTGTATCGATCGGTAGCCCTGGCCGCGCAGCGTGCCGATACCCCCTTCGACGATGCCGCGCGCGTGTCGGAAATTGCCGAGGATCTGGCGACAAGAAATGCCGTGGAATTTCTCCCAGACGACGAACGAGGACAAAGAGTGAAGCTGAGTGGCGAAGACGTAACACTGGCGATTCGATCGCAGGCAATCAGCGACGGCGCGAGCCGAGTATCCGCTTTGCCCGGGGTTCGCGCTGCTTTGCTCGAGCTACAACGGTGCGTTGGCCGTACCGGTGGTGTAGTGGTTGAAGGGCGAGACATCGGAAGCATTGTGTTCCCGGATGCCGAAGCCAAATTCTACCTTACCGCGACGCCAGAGGAGCGAGCTCGGCGCCGACATGCGGAACTTGTAGCAAGTGGCAACGAGGTTGAGTATGGGGCAATTTTGCGCGAAGTACGCGAACGCGACGCGCGCGATATAAACCGGGACGTAGCTCCACTGGTTCAGGCTCCGGATGCACAAGTCATTGAATGCTCTTCGCTCAGCATTGACGAAGTGGTAGAGCGGATTGTTAGCGAGGTACAGAAAATTGCGGGTAAGCTTCAGGACCAGCCGTGATGGCGCGTGTCCCCGAAACATCATTTCGTTTCCGTGACGTCAAAACAAAATCCGCGAACAAGCTGATTCGCGCTCCCAGGGGGTGGCTCCGGATACTCTCGGTTGTTCTGTTCGCGGCTGCATTAGTCGATTGCGGACGCGGTATCGAGAAGCCTCCCGCGGCCCCAGCCGCTAACGTGGTTCGCCCCGCGGTGTACGTGCCAGCCGATCTCGATCTCGTGTTGCGTCTCGACGTGCGCCGCTATCGTGAGACGATGGGGGCTGATCCAGAACTGTCCCTTGAAAAATCTGGGAAAGCTTCGGGCTTTATTCGAAGGCACCCACCCAAGCTACGCCGTGGTTAGTCTCGGCGCTCAAATCAACCGACACTCTGTGGTTGGGTTGTCGCGTCAGCCCTGATGGCTGTCGTGACTTTGTGTTTGTATTGCGCGGACGATTTGCCAGCTCGCGTGACGGTTATGGCTTCGGTCCGGAGAAAAATAAGCGCGATTTGGGAGGCGGCTGGCTCAGCTTGGATCTTGAATCACCCGAGCGCACCTCAGCTGCCCGATTGTATTGGCGACCTCCGGAGCTGGCAATATTAGTGTCCTTGGCCGAAATCGACAGCGCCGAGCGTAGCGTCGAGCAATCGCAGGACCGTACCCAACTCGAACCTAGCGAAACCGGTCTTTTATCACTGGTCGCGCGGTCCCAGGCTTTGGCGCTCATTTTACGCAATCGATCACCAAAAGGAGCTGAGTGGCTAGGGCAGTCCGAACGCGGTGAAATTCGTTTCGAGCCCTCCCCTGGTGGAACAGATGCCACGTTTACCGTATCGTTTCGCGATGCTTCGCAGGCACAAAAGTCTGCTGAGGCCTTTCAAATTCTAATCCTCGCGTTGTCGGGATTCGATCATCGCATCGAAGCGCGAAATATCGACGTCCGTTGCTTGAATTCCGACGTTATTCTGCGAATCAGCTTTCCGACCTCGCAGCAGTCCCAACTCCCGGGCAATCGTGAAGTCACGCCTCCGTAACACTGAAGAAATCCGACGTTCGGCCAAATGTTCGGAGCTCCTGAATGCGACGGGGATGTGCCCCCCTCGATAATTGCAGTTTGACGGAATGTGGGCGCTGGGGTAGCTCCGGCCACCTATCGGTACGACTTGTGGCTCAACGCTCGCCCAAAAAAGCGAGCGGTATGCCCCTGATCTTTGCCGAATGTTTGAAGGAAGGACGGATAGAAAAACGATCCATGGCTGAAACCCAACAAAATGCGCCCACCCACGGGATTGACTCGTTTGCCGCGATGTTCGAATCGTCCGACGTGACGGCAAGCAATGTCGATCTCGGAGGCGAAGGGCAAATCGTCGCCGGCATTGTCGTTCAAGTTAATCGTGACACCGTCGTCGTCGATATTGGTGGAAAAAGCGAGGGTGTAATCAATCTAGATGAATTTCGCGGAGCGGACGGCAGTGCGGCGGTGAAAGCTGGCGACAGGGTTGACGTTTTTATCGAAAGCCGTGAAAGCGATGATGGCCTGATTTCCCTATCCAAGGAGAAGGCCGACAAGATGAAAGTGTGGGACGAGATTTCCAGCGCTTGCGAGCGCGACGAAATCATCGAAGGCACGATCAGTCAGCGGGTCAAGGGGGGGCTTTCCGTGACCATTCGCGGTGGGGTAAAGGCGTTTTTGCCGGGGTCGCAAGTCGATCTTCGGCCGATTCGTAATCTCGATAAGCTGATTGGTCAAACTTACGAGTTCAAGGTCATCAAATTCAATAAGAAGCGCGGCAACATCGTACTGTCACGCCGAGTTCTGCTCGAGCGCGAGCGGGACGAGATGAAGGCGAAGACACTGCAGAATCTCGAGGAAGGCATGGTGCTGATTGGCACCATCAAGAATCTGACCGAGTACGGCGCCTTTGTTGATTTGGGCGGCATTGACGGCCTGCTTCACATCACGGACATGTCCTGGGGTCGCGTCAATCACCCCAGCGAAGTGTTTGCCGTGGGCGACGAGGTGACGGTTAAGGTTCTCAAATACAATCCGGAGACCGAGCGCGTCAGTCTGGGTCTCAAGCAGACTCAGGAGGATCCCTGGAGCCACGCCGAGGAGGCTTATCCGATTGGTAAGCGCGTGCACGGCAAGGTGATGAGTCTAACCGACTATGGCGCCTTCGTGGAGCTTGAACCCGGCGTCGAGGGGCTCATTCACGTCAGTGAGATGAGCTGGACCAAGAAGATCAAGCACCCGTCCAAGATGATGAATGTCGGTGACGACATTGAATGCCAGGTGCTTGAAGTCGACTCGCGCTCGAAGCGAATCAGCTTGGGTCTAAAGCAACTTGAGCCCGATCCTTGGAGTCTGTTCACCGAGAAGTATAAGCCCGGCGACAAGATCACCGGCAAAGTACGGTCGATTACCGACTACGGCGTATTCGTCGGAATCGAAGAAGGCGTCGACGGCATGGTTCACAAGACCGACCTCTCCTGGACGGTCAAGATCAACAACCCCGGCGACCTTTATAACAAGGGCGACGACGTTGAAGCCATCATTTTATCCATCAACCACGACGAGAAAAAGGTGTCTCTGGGCGTAAAGCAACTGTGGGACGACCCTTGGCCGCTCGTTACGGAGAGCTTTAGGCCCGGCACTGTGGTGAACGACACCAAGGTATTGAGCTTGACCGATTTTGGCGCTTTCGTACGAATCTCAGATGGTATCGAGGCGTTAATACCCCAGAGCGAAGTCCCGCCGGGGACGGAACTGCATGTGGGTGAGATTGTCCGCGCGGAAATCATGAACATCGATAGCGTGGATCGGCGCATTACGATGTCGCTTCGCAATGTGGGTGGCAGCGCGCTGGCTGAACAAGTTCAAGCGCTCAATCGCGAAAAGGCAGCGGGCCGCCCGGCGACCCTCGGCGACCTCCTGCGCGAGAAGCTTGGCGACAAGCTCTCAAGTATCGTGCCCGGCACGGAGGATAAACCCGAATAGACCAGGCGGGGATTTGGCCACCACGGCTTCGCATCATTGCGTAGCGGTGCTAGCGTCACACTCGGATGTCGGACGTGATTTGGGCCCCCTGGCGCATGGAGTTCATCGCAAAAGAGAAAAGCCCTGGCTGTGTGCTTTGCGGCTATGTTGGAGTAGTGCCAGCCCCGGGCACATTGGTGCTAACGCAGCATAAGTTAGCCTACGTCGTGCTCAATAAGTATCCATACACGGCTGGCCACATCATGGTGGTACCCAGGCGTCACGTCTCGACCCCGGCCGAGCTTGATGCAACTGAAAGCTCTGCGATGTGGAGCTTAGTCCAAGCTAGCATTTCGCGATTACAGGTGGCGACTAGTTGCGGGGGCATGAACATCGGCATGAATCTTGGTCGCGCAGCAGGGGCCGGCATTCACGAGCACGTACATGTGCACTTGGTGCCTCGCTGGGAAGGCGACAATAACTTCATGCCGGTGCTGGGTGATGCGCGAGTGATGCCGGAGTATTTGGAACAGTCATGGCGACGGCTTGAAAGTGCCTTTGCCGAGCTAAGTGAGGAGTCACTGCAGTGACGGATGATCAAAAAGAAACGGAGCGAAAAGCCGGCTCCGGCACCGCATTACCATTGAGGGGTTGGACGCGTAGGCACGTGGTGTTTCTCGCCGTATCGGCTGCGGTATTCCTCGCGATCATCGTCATTGTTCATGAGATTCTGCTGCCCTTTATATTGGCGTTGATCATTGCGTATGTGCTAACTCCAGCAGTCGCGGCCTGTGAGCGACTTAGAGTGCCGCGCTCAGCTTCCATTCTCATCGTTTATGCGATCGTACTTGGGTCACTGTATCAGGGTATCGCGGCGGCGGCTCCTAGACTCTATCGAGAGACCGCGGGACTGTTGCGCGAAGCCCCGGCTATGCTGAGGAGTGCATCGAATTCAATTGGGCCTAAGTTCGATGCCTGGGCGGACAACATTTTTCCCAGCAGTGCCTCGCCGATCGGACCTCAAACCAAAGCCAAAACTCCCGCGCTTGAGATTCGACCACAGCCCGATGGTTCTTACGCTGTAGAAATTGGAACCGGACTTGATATCGTGCAAGTTGACAATCAACGAATGCGGGTCGAACCGCATCGAGTAACCGCACCTGGCCGGGCGCGCGTCGTGAAACTACTGGCGGACGCGAATGACCACTTTTTCAACTACCTGAAGGCCAATGGCGGTCAGCTACTAAAGGTGGGTCAGCTGATAGTTGCGCGCACGATTCGCAGCATCTTTTTGCTATTTATGACACTTATGGTTGCGGGCTACTTGATGCACACCCGAGAAAGAGTACTTGGGTTCTTTCGCTCGCTGATACCCGAGAATTCACGCAGTAGCTTTGACTGGTTACTTCATCGCATCGACCGCGGACTATCTGGCGTGGTTCGCGGCCAACTAATTATTTGTTGTGTCAATGGAGTGTTAGCTGCGGTTGGTTTTGGCCTGCTGCATCTGAAGTATTGGCCGGTGATGGCGCTGGTGGCGGCAATTGGAAGCCTAATCCCAATATTCGGCTCGATAATAAGCGCGGTTCCTGCCGTGCTGATCGGCTTGACGCAGGACTTTTGGACCGGGCTCTGGACGCTCCTATGGATTTTGGGCATTCATCAATTGGAAGCTAATTTTCTAAATCCGAAGATCATAGGTACTGCGGCGCGAATCCATCCCTGTCTGGTGGTACTTGTTCTAATTTCTGGCGAGCACCTGTACGGGATTTGGGGGGCGCTACTTGCCGTCCCGGCCTGGTCGCTCTTGCAGAGTTTGTTTCAACACTTCCGCTACCTTTCTGTACCCGACGCAACCGATACCCTGTTGCCCGTCGATAGGCCGCACTCGGCGACTCCGAGTGGTACCCCTGCGGGGCCTTGAATTGACTGCCTAGCCGAGCTATAGGCCCCGGGTGGCAAGCACGAAAAGGCCCGGGAAACCCGGGGAATCACGGGCAGCAGCTCGTGGTCAGATTAATCGCAGCGCAAGCAAAGGTGGTCCTTCCGGCAAAACAAGCGCAAAGTCGGCGGCGAATGCCGTGGTTGTGTCTCCCTGGAGAAGTCTTGCGTTGCGTATCGGCGTACCCGTCGCAGTGCTATGGATCATTGGGGGAATCTTGGCTGGGATCTGGACTGCGCCGGTCGGACGAGCCGTAGCGCTCGGCACTCCAGCATTGCTCACGATTGGTGGAATTGTCTTGGTTGCTTGGGCCTTGCGCCAGACGCGCCGCGCTAAGGCGGTAGCCGGCGTACTGAGCCAAGTTGAAACGGCTGCCGATCGCAAGGTGGCGCTGGAAAAATTGAATCAGGATTTCGGCAAGAAGGATCCCGCAGCCATTTTCGCCAAGGCTCAGCTCAAGCTGCAGGAAGACCCTCAGCAGGCTCTGCGCGAGCTCGAGCAAATTGATCTTGGCAAAGTGCTTCCCACCGTAGCCGACGAGGCGCGCGCGCAGCGAGCCATGATTCATTTACTCATCGGTCAAGTGAGTATGGCAAAGCCTCTCGTTGACGGGATTGATCTGAAACGCCACGATGATGCTCGCGCTCGCGCCATGATGGTCGCAGTTGTCGGAGAGACTTGGGCGCGCAGTGGACAAGCGAAACGAGCACTGGAATCCCTCGAGCTCTATGATCCCGACGAAGATACTTACGAGCAAGTCAGGCCGCAGTTGTGGCGTGCCCGCGCTTATGCTTGCGCCTATACTGAGGACATGCGCGGAATGCGCCGCGCCCTTCGCAGGCTAGCGGAACAAGACGCGCGAATGCTGGCAGGCTTTTTGGGCAAGAAGACGCACCCCATACTCCAAAAGGAAGCTAAGCGCATGCTTGAGCAAAGCGGAGCCATTCCTCGTAAAGTGGTGTATCAGAGGTCATGATCGGAAGAAGGTGGCTGCCGGCCTTCAGCCATTAGTGTGCAACTCAGGTTGGAGTCCAATGAGTCGAGCACTGAAGGCCGAAAGCTGATGGCCAGGTAGTCATTGAAAAGTGGCTTGTCAAATTGGGTCAAGTCTTCACGGCGCAGGAATTAAAGATTGGTTATTGTTGCCGTTGCCAAAGGCTCGAGCGCGATTTCGGGCAAGAGTTCGGCTGCGGATACCACATTGAGCTGCGGGAGATCCGTTTCGATTAGCCGCCTCACGAAGCGTCGCGTATCTGGGGCTGCCAGCAGTACCGCCGAATCGCCGCCTTTGGCGCTTGCTTGCTCTACGGCACGGCGAATTGCCGTAACGATGTCGCGGGAAGCGTCGGGAGCTAGTGCTAGAAATGCGCCTGCCGACGTGCGAGCGATGGAGGTGCGGATGACTTCTTCGAGGCTTGGGTCGAGCATCACTACGGCGAGGCGCGCTTGTCCCTGGGTCACTTGGTGCGTCAGGGCGCGGCGCAGCTGCGCACGCACTTGTTCGGTAAGCTGTAGTGGGTCCTTTTCGCTCGAAGCGGTCTGGCTGAGCGCTTCCAAGATTGACTTCAAATCGCGAATCGATAAGCCCTCGTCTACCAAACGTCTTAATATTTCACTGAGAACTCCGAGGGTTACGGGTTTTGGAATCACCTGCCGTACGGATTGCGGCGCGACCCGTTCGAGCTCATCAAGCAGCGTTTGAGTTTCAGACATTCCGAGGAAATCAGCGGCTCGCCTTCGCAGATCCGGTAATACGTTTTCGGCCAAGAACTGCGGCCAATTTAGCGTAGGCGGCTGGTTCGTAACCTGGAGTGCGGCGCTCGGGACTTCATGCAACACAAGTCGCAGGCATGATTCACCGAGCGCTGAGTCTCTCACGACTTGACAGGGTGGCAAAGGCACACCGAGTTCAAGAAACAGCCGCTCTCGAAGACGATTCGCTGCGGTGCGTATTCCGGGCTGGTTCCCAGGATCACTTCTGCCATCCTCGATAAACCGACCGAGGTCCGCGGATACTTGCAGAGACCAAGGCACAATGACTGGAACAAAATGGAGTTCGTCACCCTGCTTGCCGTGGCGTAAGATCTGGCTCAAAGGCGAGCTTTCTGGGCGAGCGCTCAGGTGGCGCGCCCGAGCACGTGACGCCAAAAACAAAAGCAAGCCAATCACGAAGAAGGGCGAAAAAGGCAGGCCTGGAACCAGGCTGAGCGCCATAACGAAAATGCTAGCCACGAGTAGTGCGCGCGGGGCACCGAGCAGCTGGGCACCTAGTTCCGCACCCAGCGACGTATTGGGCTCTTCGCTGGCAACGCGAGTCACCAGAACTCCGGCAGAAGTTGCCAATATCAGGGCAGGAATTTGAGTGACCAGGCCATCGCCAATGGTTAGCAGCCCGTAGCGTTTCAGAGCATCGACGGCATCCATTCCTTTTTGGCCCATGCCGATGGCGAGGCCACCGAGAATGTTAACCAGTGCGATCAGGATAGAGGCAATCACGTCGCCTTTGACGAATTTCATGGCGCCGTCCATCGCACCGTAGAATTGGCCCTCTCGCCCCAGTTGGCGTCGTCGGCGTTGCGCTTCTTGTCCGTCGATGGCTCCAGCGCGCAATTCGGCGTCAATTCCCATCTGTTTACCGGGCATCGCGTCGAGCGTGAATCGGGCGCCGACCTCGGCAACGCGCTCGCTTCCTTTTGCAATGACCAGATATTGGATCAGCGTCAGAACCAAGAAAATAACACCGCCGACGACATAGTTGCTTCCGACGACGAATTGTCCAAAGGATCGAATCACTTCGCCGGCATTGGCTTGCAGAAGAATTAGCCGAGTGGAGGCAACATTGAGTCCTAGTCGCAACAGCGTCGTAATCAGCAGCAAAGTCGGGAATGAAGCAATGTGCAGTGCGTCGGGAACGTAGAGCGTAATCAAAAGTATGGATACGCTCAGCGCAAGATTGGTCGACAGAAGTACATCGAGCAGCGGAGTTGGCAGCGGCACGATCATCAACGTGACGACCGCCACGACGAGGGCCGCGAGGACCGCGTCAAACCAGCCGACGCGGCCGAGGCGGCTTACCGAGGGGAGCGTGGAAACTTTCATGCAGCGGCCCAGCGTAATGCCCCGTCCGCCCAGCACCCAAGAGAACTTCTTGTGGAAGTTTCACTGGACCCTTTTGTTCCCGTTCTCCGCTGCCGTTTCATTCTTTTGCGAGTCGTCCAGAATGGACAGCCGTTGAGATTGCCGGCGCGGCACCCCGTTCCAGTCATGCGCTGGCGCGCGGGCCGAATCTCGGCGTGTCGGCTGGGCATGTTGCAATTGCAGTTCGCCTCCGAAAGAAATAGTGTTTGTTCCGTGTAGCCCACGACCAGGCCACAAAGGATCGATTGGACGGCTTTCAAATCCATAGCCATTTTTGTAGGGTGACCCAGTGATGAGTCCGCAGGTGCCGACTGAAGCGCAGCTTCGCTCCTTTGCCGGTTCGTCAATTGGACGCAAACGCAAGCACAACGAGGATGCGTATCTCGCTGATGACGAACTGGGCCTTTGGGTGGTCGCCGACGGCATGGGTGGACATGCCGCCGGGGAGGTTGCGAGCAGCGAAGCCTGCGATGCGGTGTTCGGTGTAGTTAAGCGTGGCAAGCAGAAGCTGACGCTGGAAGATCCGCCGTCGGAGAATTCCCTATTGGCGGCACATCGATTGCTCGAAGGGGCAATTCAGGCGGCGACGTACATCGTGTACTCGATGGCCGAGTTGGATTTGGGAAAGGCCGGCATGGGGACAACCATCAGCGCCATGATGAAGGTAGGGCGCCTTTTGGTCCTGGCCCAGGTGGGGGACAGTCGAATCTATCGGGTTAGGGACGGAGCCGCGGAGCAGCTGACCGAGGACCACACGCTCGTAGGTTGGCAGGTCAAACAAGGCATTATTACCGAGGCTGAGGCCAGAGTCAGTAAGCAGCGCAACGTGATCACGCGGGCAGTCGGCAATCGCGATTACGTTCAAGTCGATACATTTCAAAGCGACTACGCACCCGGCGACGGATTCTTGCTATGCAGCGATGGACTACACGGATATCTGGAGACCGACGAGATCCCAGAAATGATGGCACTAGGGGGCAATCGAACCGTACAAGCTCTGATTGACCTGGCCAACGAACGCGGCGGCCGAGATAACATTACGGCAATTGTTGTCGAGGTGACTTAGGTCTAGAAAAAGCGCGAGGGCATGCCTCGCGCCTAGCCCAACGACTTGCGACGTCTGAAGCGAGGTCCACGCACGACGTTCGACCCTGACGGAAGCCATTCGGTCATAAATCTATTCCGGTTTCTTGGCCCGACGTCCCGTGCTCCGTTAGGGGGAATAGACCAGCAATAGGCTGGCTGAGGAATTGAGCATGAAGGCCAAGCGCATTGGAGTCCTGATGGGAGGTACTTCCGCGGAGCGAGAAATCTCGCTGCGGTCGGGGCGAGCTGTTTCGCGAGCCCTTGAGAGAGCCGGACATGACGTGGTGCGACTAGAATTGGGAACTCAGATTCACGCTTTGAAAATGCTCAGTGAGGCGAGACTCGACGTTGCATTTCTCGCATTGCACGGTCGATTGGGCGAGGACGGTTGCATCCAAGGCATGCTCGAGCTCTTGGGCATTCCATACACAGGCTCCGGCGTTCTGGGAAGCGCCTTAGCCATGGACAAGCTCAAGGCCAAGGAGCTGTTTCGGCTGCACAATGTGCCAACGCCCCCCTATTACGTGTATGACGGTGAGCCGAATCGCGAATCAATCCTGGAATGTCACGCGTCATTTGGATTTCCAATCATGGTAAAGCCGCGACGTGAGGGTTCAAGCATCGGTCTGCAGCGCGCCGACGACTTCGAGCATTTGGTCAGTGCAATTCGCACTGCGCAAGCCCACGACAACAGCGTGCTCGTTGAGCGATTCATCAAGGGTCGCGAAATTACGGTAGGTATCCTGAATGGCAAAGTATTGGGTGCCCTTGAGGTCGCTCCCTTCGGCGGAGTCTTTGACTATCAAGCTAAGTACCAGTCCAGTCAAACCGAGTATTTTATTCCACCTCGGTTACCCGAGGCGCACTGCGGGGGTGTCCTTCAATTTGCGGAGCACGCGGCCCGCGCATTGGACGTTAGCGGAGCGGTTCGGGTCGATCTAATCGTGTCCGAGGGACATAACGAATATGTACTTGAGGTCAACACATTCCCCGGGATGACAGAGTCCAGTCTTTTACCAAAGATTGCCACAGGCAGCAGGCTACAGTTTCGTCGATCTGTGCGAGTCAATCATCGACGGTGCCCGTTTGCATGTGAACCAGCCGAGGACAGTCAGAGAGGCCTCAGTGGTCCCCATGCCAGCGCCGAGCGAGCGACTCATCGCAGCCGGCTGACGTGCTGCAAGGCGCTCTTTCTTCCTTGCGTCGCCCCGAGGCCACAGACTAGCCTTCGCGCCACTTTTCGGTCCCCATCGTCTAGCCCGGCCCAGGACACGGCCCTTTCAAGGCTGTAACACGAGTTCGAATCTCGTTGGGGACGCAATACCTTCCGGCAGTAAAGATGCCGAAAAGAAAATTACACCCCCCTCTCTGATCGATTCACCCGATCGATTCGATGGCACGGTTGATGCTGTCGAGGTCGCGTTAGCTGACGCACTTCAGCGCAGCTACGGGTCACTACATTCCGGAGTTTCTTGTGCGGTCGTTCGTCATGTTGGATTTCTCTGCAGTTCTCGGGTCCACTGGACTATTCACGCTGCTTGGTCGACCGTGACTGCCGGTGCTTCTGATGCCATGCACATCTCGCATGTGACGGCCCGGTTGGTGGCCAAACGTTCTGCTCGGGCTGCCTTTCGGGCGACGGCAAGAACGATCGGGATGTCGGTACCTTGCCCGAAATACACTTCGTCCGGCGTCCGGCCCTTTAGAGCGCTATGCGGCATGACCTCGTTGAATTGCTGGGCGTAAAAGCCAACGAGCCGTCGCACGGCCGCCACGGTATCGAGCGTGTTCAAATACAACCATTGGTGTCGGAGCCCGCGCCACCATGCCTCTATCATCGAGTTGGATTCGACTATCTCAACCTGCGCAAGCACTCGCCGCAGAATGCCACCAAAAAGGAATTCGTCGACGGTGCCGTTTACGTTCTCGACGCCGCTATCGGTGATTACGGATACCGGCCCCGTTTCACTACGTAAGTGCTTGGCGGCTCCGGCCAGTACAAGACAGGTCGTTGACGGGCTGAGTTTCTCAACGAGATGCCAGGCCAGGATGCGTCGGCTAAAATTGTCCAGAACAGCGTGCAGATACAGCTTGGTGCCATCCAACAGCCGTAGGACCGTGACATCCAGGTGCCAGATTTCGTTTGGCATCCTCGCCCTGAGGCCAACCTTCGGTTTGGGAGGATAGAGCCGCGAGCGAGGGCGGCGCCAACCGCGTGCCCGGACCAGCCTTGCCCACGTCGAAGCTGAAGCGAAGACCTTCCCAACGCGCTGCGCGTGCACGGCAAGAGTGCTGGTCGGCATGTGACGGTAGTCGGTTGAAGTCACCATGTCCTTGATCGTGGCGGTCTCCTGTGCTGTCAGTTGTGCAGGATGCATTCTTGGACAGCTTGGGCGGTCAGTGAGCCCGCAGGTCGCATCCAGTTGTCGCCAGCCGTGGTAGCGCGATGCCGACAGACCCAGGACTCGTACGACCGACTTCAGCGGTAGTGTCTTTCTGGCTACTTCGATCGCTCCTAGCAACTCTGCCTTGGCCTTGCCGTCGGGGAGCCGGTCATCCTTCAAGTGGCAACCTGTAACTCGTACCAGGACGAGCAGCAACCGCATGACGGTTGCCAGAACCTGGACGCGGCGCTTGAGTTTAGCGATCTCGGCGTATAGCTGTGCTTCGGTTCGCGAGGTTGTTTCAGCACCGAGCGCCCGTTTGAACTCGCCGCGGAGCCATCCTGCGGTCGTAGAGCGGGGAATCTTCAGCTCGGGAAACAGGTCTGGGTTGCCCGTGGCTCGAACGAGCTGGCGGACTCGTGGATCGTAAACGTTTCGGCATAAGGTGTCAGACTTCGACGGGGTCACCCAGGTGGCGTACCTTCCAGGGACTGCCCGTGCGGATCGATCCGCCATCATGGTCGATTTCTCTTGTGATTTCCATCACGTCGAGGCATCGCGCAGCAATGTCCTGGATGTCCTGACGCGCAGCTGCGGTACGGCGCAGCTGCGCCCAGTAGTGCCGAAATCCACCTGCGCAGACTTCGTTGAAGCAACGATGTCCCGTCGAGCCCGCAATTTCTCAGCCGCCAAGTTGAGGTTGCGCCGTGCATCCAGCGGAGTTACGCGTTTTTTCGCCGGGAACTAACTAATGATTACAGGTACATAGATTGGCAAGTTGCACGCTTGCCGTGTAAGCGTCAAACTAGGTCTCAATCATGCGCATCAAGGATGAGGCCACCGAGCAAATCTACGATGGCAAGTCATCCAAGAAGGCGAGGGCTCGATTACCGGAGAAGCTTTGGGCCTTGGCTCGAAAGAAGATCGATTACGTTCTTGCAGCAAAGGTAGTTGAAGACCTTCGTATCCCGCCGAGCAACCGCCTTGAACCTCTATCGAGGGACCTCGCTGGCAAATGGAGCATTCGAATCAACGATCAGTATCGAATCATCTTCACCTGGAACGGCCAAGCAGAGGACATCGAGATCATCGACTACCACTGAGTATGCCACATTGAATATCATAGTAATTTCCTTGCCAATATCCAATCCCCAATACCGAGTATACCGCCATGATTCCCAAGAACCGACCACCAACGCATCCAGGCGTTCTAATTCAGGACACCATCGACGAGATGGGGATTACCCAAGTAGAGCTAGCCAAGCGGCTTGGAATCCCCCTTCAAAGGTTGAACACGATTGTGAAGGGCAAACGCGGGGTGACCGCCGATACCGCGCTTCGACTGTCCAAGGTTTTCGGTACTACGCCCGAGCTTTGGCTAAACCTTCAAATGGCGGTGGACCTATGGGAAGCCCAGAGGACAGCCAACTTGTCGGGCCTGAAGGCGATTAGGACGAAGGCTGCCTAGACGCCAAGCCTCAATCGAAGTTCCTTCGACGTCAGACTAACGATCCTCCGATTTCGATACGGGCGTACTTCGACCAGCCCGGCTTGGGCCAGCCTTGCCACGTGGTACGACGCTGTCGCGATCCCAACACGGGCAATGTTTGCCAAGTCGCCAACGGACCGGTGACCCGAGTGCAATCCAGCCAGCATGAGGATGCGAGTGGGGCAGCTCAGCGCAGAACCAAGTTCGACGAGATCGATATTCATGAACTTCGATAAGTATCAAAGGACTATCGCTGGTCGTGGGCCAGCATTCGGCAAATTCGATTATTGTAATACTTGGGCGGAAAATGCTTCGGTCTGGGTTCTGTACGGACTTGGTTTTTGGGGAACTCGGGTATGGCCGAAACTTGCTTCCGCCGTGTGACAACCGTGCGCCGAGTGAATTCGACTTGTAGCCGGTCTACTGAGCTTCGAAATTGATAATGGATCAAATTTGATCTTCGCATGCTGTTGGCTCCGCACTTGGTGGACTGGCTAGATTCAGTCAAACTGTTTGACACAAGTCTCGCTCACAAGCACCAAGGCATGACACATCAAGTGAAGGTTAAAACACCCCTGGTGCATTCCAACGGCAACTCCGATTTACCCAATCTGCCCTCTCCCATCAATCTCTAAATCGCTTCGAAACCCCCCGAGCCATTCACTGTTGGGGCGACTCAGCAGGCGAGCGTGCTTGTATGCCCAGTCTGGATAGAGGACGGTTGCCGCTCGGTACCAGTCTCCATGTTTTTCGAGTGTGAGAGCCAGATCAGGCTTTCGAGCATCTCTTAGAAAGAGTGGGAGCAGGAGTTGAATGCGACCGTGGTAAAATTGTGGAACCGCCACACGATACGTTCTCTGGGCAAGGCGAATACTGTGCTTCATTGCACCTTCTAGCGCATTGCGCGTTGCGAGCGGTATGTTCTCTACGTATTCATCGTCGTCGTCGTCCTTGTCGTTGCCGTATTCCGCGTCCGCCATTTCGGGCTCTTGAAGGTCTCGCGGAGTTCCATCTGGATCGAGTTGGCCACCAAGTTCGACCGGAAATCTGGACAGATTATCCCTGACGATATGATCCACGTTCAACTGTACATGAAGCGCCGGATTGAAGATCAAGTCGGCTGCGTCTTCCCAGTATGTAGCCATGGCTGGCAGAGACGAAAACTCTGTCAATACACGATCTCCTGCTCGCGCCCGGGTTTTCAGGAACCATTTCTTATTGGTTGGACTCACTGGACGAGGAATTGAGCTGGACTCTTGTTGAGCACGACGCATCCAAGTCGGCGACATCAGAGTCTGTCCCGAAAGAGTTACTGGCTAATGGCTTTCCGACGTGCGATTGTGCGAATCATGCGGCCACGATTTCTCCTCCCGCTCAGTTCCACCTTCGTTGCATGCGCTACGAACACAGCGCCCAGCAATCGCCCTGCAGAAGTTAAGCCTCCTACCGCAATAGCCAAGCCGAGCACCACGAGTCCCACCGCGAGCGCTACTGTTGCTCCGATTTCTAAGACAGCCATGCTTGACATCAAGGCTTTTCCGCTACCGGGCGCGAGCGGCCCCGTCAGTTTGGACTATCTCGCCTGCGATCGGTCGCGTGGACGTGTCTGGGTGCCGGTCGGTGACACGGGTAGTGCTGACGTGTTCGACATAGCTACCAGCACGTTCACCCGAGTGGACGGCTTCAAGACCGAGGCTCGTGAGGTGCGCGGCAAGCTGCGGGTGATGGGACCAAGCTCCGCTTCGGTTGGCGATGGAGTTGTATACGTGGGCAACCGCGCAACGAGTGAGGTGTGCTCGATCAATGCCGAGACCCTTAAACTGGGTCAATGCCTCAAGCTGCCGGCCTCTATTGATGGCGTCTCCTATGTCGCATCGTCCAAAGAAGTATGGGTGACAACACCGAGGGACCAGTCGCTCGCGGTGCTGGATGCAAAGCCCAATACTCTAAGGGCGAAACTTATCATAAAAACGCCTGGTGCGCCGGAAGGATTTGCCGTCAACCAATTACGAGGGTTGTTCTATACAAATCTCGAAGACAAGAACGAGACCCTTGCCATCGACATCAAGACTCATACCATCCGGGCGAATTGGAATTCTGGATGCGGGTCTGATGGCCCGCGTGGTGTGGCCGTTGATGCAGCTCGGAACTTCGTATTCGTTGCGTGCACCGAAAGCGTACAGATCCTCGCTGGTGAACGCAATGAAGCCGTTCTTGGGAAGATAGACACCGGAGCCGGGGTGGACAACATCGAGTATGTCGATTCCACCCAGCGGCTTTACGTCGCTGCCGGAAAGGCTGCACGGCTTACGGTGGCTCGCGTTGATGACCAGGGTCAGCCGTCGGTCGTTGCAACTGCGGACACCGCCGACGGGGCAAGGAATGCCGTGGCAGACGCAAAGGGCAATGTCTATGTTGCAGACAGCAGGGGAGCCCGTTTACTAATCATTGTCGCGGCTCCACCAACATCGCCGTGATTGGCAGCCTTGAAATTCGGGGGCCAAGTAGTCAGAACCAAAATTCTGCTATACGTAAGTCGTTTTCAGTAGTCCTGGAGGCCTGGGTGGTGCGGCGAGTTGGTTGTTCAACAATTAGATGAGAACTTCGTGCACAAGAGCGTTGCAGCCCTGGCTACCGTTCTCGCGGCACTTTTGTTTGTGCCCAAAGTCTATGCATACCGCCCGTTTGATGGCACGGACGCAGATGTCGCTTCCCCTGGTGAATTCGAGCTAGAACTCGGACCATTGCACTGGGACCGTGAGGCGGGGCACAGCTACCTCATTGTACCTGCGACAGTTGCCAATCTGGGGCTTGTTCCAAGACTTGAGCTGGTGGTCAACTTTAGCAATTACTGGGCGATCACGCCGGTTGAGGCTCAGCAGCGCGACCGGTTGCTGGACACGGACGTGTTTCTAAAATACGTACTTCGCCGGGGCGTGCTCCAAGGTGCACGAGGTCCGAGTATCGCGCTTGAAGCGGGACCGCTCATACCGGAAATCGGTGGAGACACGAGATTCGGGGCTCATGCCAATGTGATCATCTCCGAGCGTGGCCGTGCCGGGGCGGTCCACTTCAACCAACAGATAGAATACACACGCGAGCGCACCTTTGATTCGTATTCCGGCGTAATCCTTGAAGGACCACTGTCTTTACGATTTCGCCCGGTCAGCGAATTCTATATCGTGAAGACTTTCGGCGGCGGCATCGCGACCTCTGCCCTATTGGGCGCCATCTGGGTATTGTCGAATTCCCTCAGTGTGGACGGTGCAGTTCGCGGGGGCCGCGTTCAAGGAAGCATTACCAACGAGTACAGGTTGGGGTTCACTTGGACCACGCAATTCTGGTCTTCGGACACTTCGCCCAGCGATTGAGGATTTATGTTGGTGCGGCACCCATCCACCTGGGTGGAACGCGAAGGATCTCAATTCAGGTCAACGCTGCGTAAAGGCAGTACGTGGTCATTGGATCAGCGGTTCGCAGCCCGTTCGGACCCGTGGTTCAACGTCAGAATTTTACCGCTGCACGAGCACCATACGAAGCCCGCCGGAAACAGCTACTGCCCACCTAAGACCACCGCGCCAGTCCTCGATCCTATCGGGTCGATCGCTTTTCTGCACGGTAAGGATTCGAGGCCGAAGGTACTAGTTTCCGCGACCTGTGTCCGGCGGCGCGCCAGCCGAAGGCTTTCGTTCGCTCATTTGGACTTGCATAGTGCAGGGTTTCTTCACGATGAACTTGTGTTTCAGCTCGTGGTGAAGCACGCAAATTGGAACCGTACCCAGTCCGCCGTCAACCGTCGCAAGCTCGATTCGCCCATCCACGAGTAGTGTCGCCGTAAATTGGGCAGTACCGCCGGGAACTTCATTGCAACCTTCCACCAATTGACGCATCGTCTTTTTGGGCAAGTTTCGCGTTACCCCGTTACCGTCCGGAAGATCAATATCCAGAACTGCGTGGTCGAAAAACCCCTTCAACCGCAGTGCTCCGGCCATGGTTTGCTCGCGTGAAATCTGATGACCCCGCCTGCGTAGCAGTGTCACCAACAACGTTGCTATTGGAGGAAAATCTTCAACAACAAGAATTTTTGCCATGATAGGCCCTTCAATGTCGCTCCTGACCCTCGATTTGGAGCTGGAATCGCTGGCCACGTCTGTTGCCTGAGTTGGAACAAGCGCATCATTGAGATCAACTACGGTACGGCGGTATTCCAATTTAGGCATTTTATCAGGAAATTCTGTTCATCATTTGGACGGCAACCACTGGGTTGGGGCGTAAAGGCTACGGAATCCTCGGGGAACAGGCACTTCCCGGTATCAGTCGTCACCGCACCCGCCCTCGACACTGCCGTCCTCGACCAATTTCCCGGGAGTACGGTTCTTCTCACTGAGGGACGCCGGGGTCCCGTTACGGGGCATGTGGCGTGCTACATTTCGATACGACGATGTTATCGGCGAGATTTGGCTGTGCCATTTCAATCTTATCCGTAGCCTGGGTTGGTAACGCGACGGCTCAGTCGGTGCGCAATGTGTCCCCAGTCGAGCTAGCCCAACTCGCGAGTGACACAACGCCACATCCTCGCTGGTTCCAGCTGGAAATGCCACTGATCGCACAGCCGCTGATGGTCTCGTGGACAACGACACCGGTACCAACCTATGAGTTGTTACGCTGGCCAGCTTACAATTGGGAGGCACGAGTGTGGAGCAACGGCCCCGTAAATTTGCTTTCCTTCAATCGCGTTCAGCCCGCCATTGAATTGGATTGCCTTAAGTCCACCTGCCAGCCGAAGCTCGAAAAGACGCTTGGTTTTGAGAGTCGCGTCCAATTGGGCGGCAAGGGAGTCCTGCCTGATAATTATCTCTTTATGCGCCGCGAAACGGTGTTCGGTCCCGTTCGCAGCTTTGGTCGCATAAAGTTGGGTATCGGTGGATTGCTGGATTTTTGATGTCACCATCCTGCTATGGCGCCGTGAACTTACGCCCAGCTAAGCGAACTGATTCAGCTACTAGACGTGCGGTTTTGAAATGACTCAAGAATGAGCGAGGTTGGCAGCATAACCATGTGACGTCACTCGAAAAACAAAGGTGCCGTTTAAAGATTAGAGCCCGTCAGCAAGCCTCTACTGCGATTGCGGTTATCATCGCCGCCAGCTACGAGCACCAGGCGCCATACGATAAGGCACCGGGCGGAATGCGATCCTCGAGGCGTACATAGGCTCACGATACGCAGGCCTGGGTCCGGAAAATACTGGGCCAGGCGCTACGTACACTGGCTGGGGGGCGACGTATACGCCGGGACGTTCGTAACCGTAACCATACGAATACGGTGTAACGTATCCAGAAGTTGGCGCCACGTAAACACGTGCACGCGGACCATAGGCAGGCCCAGCGTAGTATCTGGGGTGCGCGTAACAATCCGTCGCCACAAGCGTCGTCAATGTGAAGAGCAGAGCCATTAGCTTAGTCATGGTACGATTCCTTGAGTTGGTCACTGCATAAGACGTGTGCCGGTAACAGCCGGGTATTTCGCTCTCATTTCCGCCTTCGTCGAAAAGTCGCTAATGTGTCCAATTCCAAGTTCAGCATATAGGCCAAATCGCACCGGAGAACTGCCCGTACCAAGGCGGCACCGGTCGCCGTATTATTCACCGATGAGCCCCCAATTGGAGTATTGCGGGTCAACGCTCCAGCGCTTGCTGGACGCGCCTACTGGAAGGCGGCGGCTTCAGTACAGGTCTTCTACACTGACGAATCGTATGAGCTCGGGCCGCAGCAGCAAGCAGAACTCGAACAAATGTTGAGCATGATGACGGGCCTCAAGTACATTACGATGGAAGAAGTGCCCCGCATTGCCGTCCGTAAAGGCAAGTTGAATTTCGCGA
>CAWIGY010000116.1:0-13737 GCA_963835565.1 uncultured delta proteobacterium | reverse complement strand
ATCTTGAAATGGGTAGGTCGAAGAGACAGATTGCGACATAAAGGGTGGCTGTTTGTCCGGGTAAGTGTTCGGAACCCCACGGATGAAGCACGCTTCAGGCAAGACTGCCAATAATGATTTCGGATCCGCTGGCGGCAACGCAAAAACCGCCCGAAGGCCGTGTATTTTGGGCGCAAAACCGACTTTACCGGCGGGCTTTTGGTGGGATAATCTCAGCGCCTCGCGGGGCTCAACGTGTCCCGACGAGACCCACCGTGGCGCGGTTGCCACCTCGAAATGAGCCCTTCGAGAATTTGCGGACGCGACCGCGGACTGGTTCTGATGCAACTTTGCATGGGGTAGGTCAATCTTCGGGTAGGTGGCTGAGTCTCTGGTTGGAGGAATAGAATCATGAAGTTGGTATCTTCGATTGTGGGCGGTGTTGGTTTTGCGGTTGTGACTTCGATGCTTGCGCTAGGCGGCTGCGGAGGCGACAAGAGTGCCGTCACCGGCACAAGCAGCGGTGGTAGTGGGGGCACCAACACCGGCGGCTCCACTAACACGAATACGTCGGCGGGTGGCAATGCCAACGGCGGCGCTAGTTCTGGGGGCAGCAGTTGTTCCCCTACGACGGTGCCTACCAACCCACTCATGACCAATTTCTCGGAAATTACCATTGGTAGCACTGCTACGACAGCCTCAGAAAATCTGTCTTGGGGCGACAGCAGCAAGACGCTTACCGGAGGGACCTTCGTGTATGACGACGTCGCATCGGACGCGCCCACCGGAACCGTCGTTAGCGGCGGTCTCGAAATAAAAGCGAGCATTGCGGCGGGTGACTATAGCGGTTTTGGCTTCTACTTCGGACCCAATTGCGGTTCGAATGCCTGCGCCTACTCCGGCTTCTCGTTCACGATTTTGGGCAATCTGGGCGGTTCGACTGTTGATATTCAGATGCAAATGACCCCTGATTATCCGCTGAACCTCGACAACAAAGGATCGTGTAACTACGCCGCTGCTGACGCAGGCCAATGGACTTACTGCGTGAATCCCCACGTTGGTTTGGCGTCGCTGCTGACCGGCGGCATAACGACCACTGCGCAAACCGTACAAGTTCCTTGGAGCGCGCTGGTGGGGGGCAATCCCGTAGCCGATATTGACTGCCATCAGTTGCTGGGCATTCAGTTGCAATTCAATTGCGCATCCGGGGGCTCGGCATGTTCTGTGGACGTCACGATCGGTGACCTGACGTTCTACACTTGACATTTCCTGTTTGTCGTACACGCACTGAAAGGCTGGGGTGCTGGTTACCGGTGCCCTTGGTCTTGTGCGACCGCATAGATCAAACGGTTCGCCCGGTGAAGTGTGGGGGAGAGCGAGGCATGCCTCGCAACTATCAACGCTACGGAGCACAAACCAGGAATTTGATGTCGTCAATCCACAGATCGAATTTCTGACCGGGTTTGATCGTGAAATCGAATGAATAGAGTGCTGCCGGCGTTATCGAGTCTGGCTTAGGGCTGCCCCAAAAGGGCTCCTGCCGCGCCACGCTGAAGAGCACTTGATACTCCTTCCACTCGTTGGTCAGATTCATGTCTTTTCCGAAGTGGTTCCAGCAAGCAGTGCAGACGCCCATATCCGGGTGTGTGTTGATGTCACCGATTTTGAAGCGAACGGCGAACGTTGCATCTTTGCCAACCTTGGCGCGAAATGAAATGCCCACATAGCTGGACGCATCGTAGGTTTTCTCCGTTGTGAAGTTTGCGCCAACGAGCACGCCCCAAGCGTCTTGCGCGCCTGAAGTCGTTCCCGATACGTGCAGCACCTTGCCTGGATGATCGGGGCCACCATCAATGATTTGCATCTCGTCGGGCTCGAAAGCTGAACCATTGGGATCTGCCGACTTGAACCAATATCCGCCGCGACCCGCTTGGGAAGCAATGCGGGTATCGCCGTCTTCGAAGTCATCGATCAATCCATCTTCAGCGGCAACGACGCCCGCCGGGCAACTGTGCAGTCGCGGCGCAGGTACGCCATTCGCGCCAACTTTGTTACGGTTGGCCGAAACACCCACGCACCCCGCGTTCGCGATGAGCGCGGCAACCAGGACTGTCAAGCAGTGCCAATTGAACATGCTTGTTCTCCCTACCACCACATGCTGGCCGACAATGAAATCATGTCAGTATCCGGGCTTGCACTGGGGTCGTTTACGGGTGGGTAGCCCGTGCGCACGATAGTTTGCGAGCCATCAATCCAGTGCGAGTATTGCAGCACCAATTGGTCGGTTGCTTGCCAGTCGGTTCTGAAAATCAAGCGAGGTGAGATGACGGCAAACGAATAGCGGTCATTTCCCGTATTCGGCATCACCCGATCGTATCGGGTCGAGATGGCAAACCATGACAACAGGCTATAACTCGCCTTCGATACCATATTTGAGCTTGGTAACGCCATCATAGAGCTTGGCTCCCGTGACGTCCGTGCTCTTGTCATCGCTGTTTACTTTGGTGGCGATGCCGAAAAGGCTGACGTAAATGTCTGGCCCATCACCTGTGAATGGAGTTGGGTAGCTCACTAATCGCCCGACGCTGAGATCATATTGAGCGCCGTATATGGCAAGCGAACCATTGCCATTGCTTTGAGAGCCCAAATAGTTGGTAATGAGGCCCGGACCTCCTTGGGTATTGAGCACCTCAATGATGCGACCCACCGTGCCCGCGTAGCGCGCTGTGACCCACGACGATGCAACATAGAAATGCCCGAAACGGCCGAGTGTTGCACGCGCGTCTGCAGCCAACTATGCGAATTTTCCCATCAGGCGCCAAGGTGCCCGTTGCAAAATCGTCCTGTTCCCAGGCTTGCAAGTAATGGCCACCCACCGTCAACAAGTGATCGTAAGCCAAACCCGCATGCAAGTGGCTCACGAAGCTGGATCCTACATTGGAGTCAGCCCACCCATTCCAGCCGTCAGGAACGAGATCCGGTGGCGTCTTGTTGGATTGGCCCTGAATTCCTTGCTCAACTTGCATCGACAACTTCTTGGTGAGCCCGAATGTAGCAATTACATTTTCGCCCACGCCATTGGTGCGCGCAATGAGTGGCGTGCCGTAACGACCGAGATCATGCTCACCCATGATGCCATAGCGATTGGAGAACGCGCCGACGTACATTTGCAGCCGCATGTTCTTGCCAAGATTGGGTCGAATATTGAGATAAGCGTCATTGATACCCGGCTGCGATGGCGGGTCGTAAAACGAGGTCGAAACGTTGGATTGCTCGGCCAATATCGACACGTGGGCGGTTATCACACTGTTGCCATAGGAGAAATTCAATTGCGCATAGGGTGTTGGCACTACGCCCGTATGAGAAAACGTGACGAGATCGTCAGGAACAACCGGCGGCGCATGCATCACGATACTGCTTTGGCCCGGACGCGGATTTTGCCGTGTATTGAAGCCAACGCGAAGCGGCATGGTGAGTAATCCGTGAAAATCAAAGCGCCAATCGCCAGGGCCACCCGAGGGCTGTCCGTAAGCCGGAGTCATACCGCCAGGCAGTGCGGCAACCTGGGGTATCGTTGGATCGAGCCCCAACATCGGATCTAACGCCAAACCCGTCTTCGCGTCGCCTTCATCCGATTTCTTCTCAGCCTCTTCGGCGTGAGAGGTCAAGGCAAAGGCCACACAGCAAATCATGACCGGTGTTGTGAGCTTCAATCCGCACCGCATGCGGCACCTGCTTTCTGTGCTGGATCGCACATGCTGTTCGGGGAAATGTGAACTTTCGGCTACCATGACTTCACTCACCACCACAGGTTGAAATTCAGCGCGAATAGATTATTATCCAGTCGATCCGGCGTACGAAGGCCCGTTCCCTCGTTGCGCGTGCGGGGTCCGTAGAACCACCTTCCGTAAAGCAACGAAAGCGTTTCTCGACTCGTCCAATCCGTTTTGAATTGAAGTCGAGGCGCGACGACGTTGTACGTTTCACCTGAATCGTACGAATTAGGAACGATGTGATCGACACGGAGACCAATGCCCATATATCGGATAAAGGTATAAAGCCCATCAATGGCCCCTTTCCAGCGCACGCGACCGTCATACTCCGCGAACTCTGTCCAAGTCTTGGTCCAATGGAGCCCCGTGTTGATAACGAGGTCAGGGCCGTTGCCGGAGAAGGAATTCGGATAGGCCGCGAGCCGACCGATGCTCACGCCATAATTGAAGGCGGCGACGAGCAGTTTGCCGGTGCCGGTCGTTGTCACGCCGAACCAGCGATCCGTCAGCCAAGATCCATCACCGCCGTAGGTCAACAAACCTGAGAGCGGATAGGAGTAATTGGCATGCAAATACGTCACGCCCACGCCCAACTGCCCCCAGGTGTCGTGAGATACTCGAACGTCAGCTGTATAAACCCGAATGCTCGGATCTCTAACGTAGGACTCATCGATCTCCGGTGTCTGAGGGTTGTCTGCCGCTGATTGAACCCTGTCATCGTGAAAGAAGGCATCAATATAGTGCAGTTCCGCAACGACTTCGTACGGCCCATGGAAGATGACACCCAAGTGAGCGTGATTGAAGAAGGCACCGGCCCAAAACTGACGAGTGTACCCGTTCGAAGCCTCTGTGACATAGCCAGCTGGTGGCGTGCCGTTGCGCGACGTCCAGAAGCCCTGTTCTGCAGAGAGTGTTATCGTATCCGTTAGATCGTATTCCGCGAAGACAGACTCACCAATTCCCTTGAGCGTGGCAGCTAGTGGGTTGACGTAAAGGCCGCCCCCGTATTTGCCCAACATGCCATAGCTTGACGTCATCTGGCCGGCGTTGACCCTCAGCCGCAGCTTGCCAATGGGCTCTGGGGTAAAGGCAAGGTAGGCATTATTGATGTACGACTGGGAGCCCAATTGGTAGTACGAGGTTGGGTCAGTCGGGTTCCAGGTGTCGACAGACACGTTCGCGGCAACTTTGGGCGTGCCGTAAGAAAAGCGGAGGCTCACCCAATTGCCGGGCACAGTAGAGCTCGAGGTGAACGACGACCATTCTTCAACCGTGCGCGGGGGCGAATGCAACACGAAGCTACTTTGGCCCGGCGCAGGATCGCGCCGCGGCATCCCGCTAAACTGCGCAGACACATTAGCTGAGCCCGAGAATGCGAACGTCCAGGCCTGCATGGGGGAGGGCGCGCCATAACCTGGTGTGAAACCACCGGGCAAAGCGGCCACTGGCGGCGCATTGGGCGACTGACCCAAACTGAAGTAACGCTTGTAACCTGGCAAGTAGCCTGGTTCGTCCAATACATCTTCCTTGGAAGAAACTGAACCCGCCATATTTGGCTGTTGCGCGGTCGCGGCGGGCTTTTTCTGCTCGGGCGGTGGTTCTGCCACAGGCAACTTACCAATAACTTCGCCCTCGTTCATATCGGCAGCTTCTTGTTTGACCTCGTTTGCTACCGCCGCACCCTGCGTGTCGGCTGCTGTGGAAGGATTGCTAGGTTCAGATTTGCCCTCCGCGCTCTTAGCATCGCCATTATTGGCCGCATCAGACGCGCCTGGCTTCGCTTCGGTAGAAGCCGTCTTAGGTTTCTCTGATTGCGCCGAAGCCAACGAAGCCTCTAGAGCCCATGCACTTAGCGCACAGCAGAGAACCAACCACTTTCGACGGGTGTCGAGTCGGGGCCACATCAGGCACAGAGCAGACGCATCGCGAGGTGCGGCAATTCCTCTCGTACTTCGTCGGCTTGTCATTCACACCTGCTTGTTGACGGCGGCACGAGAACCGGACCACCCTTATCATCTCGGGGCGAACTCTGCTCCGAAATCGGTCGCACCATAGCCGAATCGAGTGCTTCGAAAAAGCCCTTTCGTTCGAATAACTCCACTGGTTTGGGGCATTCTTTTGCGTAGGCTTCGCCCCGGGAGCCCTTCTCTTTTTTGGCTTGCGCGGCACTTGGAAATGAGAGGTGGCCCTTGGCCGCTCCAACGCGCAAATTCCGCCCGTCTCCAGGCAAGATTTCGCATGGCTGTCGATGCGGCGTTCATGGGACAATCAAGGGAATCCGACTACTTACCCGGACGCATCAGAGGCCAGATAAACGGCCGCTCCCACGAGCGCCTCGACCGCGCGAAAACGACGCATTGGCGTTCGCATGAACATCTCCTGCCCGCGAGCCGTACTGTTCAAGACCTGAGAAATCCCCTCATTTCTCGGCATTAGTTCAGCCGAAAGCCGTCAGCGGGCAGAGGGACCCGCTGACCCACACAATCAAGACGTCGGATCTACCTCACCGGTGCCAGGTTTATCCAAGACGCTGCGGTAATTGGCGAATCCAGTTGCAATGGTCTTTAGGCAAATCGGCAATTTTTCAGGAAGGAATGAGGGGATGCGTCAGGTTCAACACAGGTTCGTTCAGCGGGGTCGGAAATACGCGGACTGACCTCGGGTGCGGTGAAGGGCTAGCCGATTACTTCTCGAGAGCAATCGTCACGACTGATCGTGCAGGCATTTCGATGGGAGTTGCCGCGCTGGCGGCTACGAGCGGTTCCCAACGCTTGGAGTGCCCGGGGCGATACACCGTGCGGAATGTGGCAATCTTGGTTGCCGCAAAGTTGGCAGCATCAATCTGCACGTTCATTGTGTTCTTTGCGACATTGAGCAAGACCACGGTCAAGCGCTTATCATCGGGCGACATGAACGCTGACGCCAACACGTTTTTTTCGTCCGAATGCGCATCCACGCGAACGTAACCGGGGTCTGTAAAGCGCGCAAAGTGCCGCATGGAATAGTACTGGTCGCGTGGCTGCGGGTACTTGCCGCGCATGCCAACCAAACCCTGGTTTCCTTCCCAAATGAGATCCCAGTAGATGAATGCTACGGCCCCCTCGCCGACTAGTGTGTGATGAATGAGCCAGGCTGTTTCGAAACCACCCTCAATGCCCTTGTCTTCGTCCGTTTCAAACTCAGTTTGGAAAAGTGGCTTTTGCGTGAATGCAGCAACGCCCTGCATTTCATCGAGGTAGCTGTCGGGGCCCGGGTCGCGCCAGTCCCAGACTCCGTCGCTGCCTTTCTCGTACAAGTGATGGGCTACTCCAAATATCAAGTCTTGGTTCATAGCTCGCAAATAGGTCTGCACTTTGTCGTGGTGAATACCGATCACCTCCGGACCGAGCAATTTAGGTGGCGGCTTCAGCGATTGCAACTTTGCGTGCACGGCAGCTAAGGCCTTGTCGTAACCAGGGTATTGGGCAGACTCCGTGGGGTCGAATTTGCAGCCTTCCCAATCTGGGGGAATGAAGTCGGGTTCGTTTTGAATGCTTACGTAATCAGGCACGATACCAATGTTGGTATAGTACTTCAATGATTCTAGCCAGAAGTCAGCAAACTTCTGGTACACGAATTGACCATTTTGCTTTGCCAACGTGCAATCATCGTTGTTCTTGCACTTCTCCATTTGGCTTGCCTTGAGTGCTGCCGGGGGAGACCAGGCGGATATCATGACCTTCAAGGGGTGCCCTAAGGCCTTGTTGGCGCGCTCGAGGATTTCCGCTTCCCACTCCGGGTGATTGTCGGAACTATCCTTTCGATTGAATCGATTGCGAAAACGAATTATGTCCAGGCCCAAATCTGGGAACAGCAGTTCGTAGACACCTTTCGGAGTCTGCCCAATGATACGATCTTCATACCAAGCCGTGGCAGCACCGAAACCCTCGAGAGTCTGAAATCGCGACTCAATGGATACGGACACGGCCGCGCTCCCTGCTGGTGCTTTTGTGTTGACGATGCTTGGGTAATCTGCATCATTGGCGGGACTCGGCGGTTCCTCGACATAGACGTCGTCGGTCGCCAATGACGTCAAGCGATTGCTTGCTTCGCGTCCGATGCAGCCTGAAATGCAAGCGGCAATCAGGGAGGCTAGCAGTATTGGGTTCGTCGAGTTCGCTGCAAGCTTTGACATCATGGGGTTCCTATGGAGTTAGGCGCTCTACAGTGCGTGGGACACCCCTCTTGCATGTGCATGTGCATGTGCATGTGTCTCAGAATCTCCGCGACCGCAAAGGAGTTGAGTCTCGTCCCATTCGGCGCGGTGACATTGCTTCATTGCGCATCGTTTTCACTGGAATTGAGTACCACGGTTAGCACCGAACGACTGGGCAGCGTGAACTGCTGGTTCATATCGAAGCCGTCGAGCGCCTTCCAATATTCGGATGTGCCCGCGTCACCCGTGGCAAAAGTACTTTGGTAGGCTTCAGTGTGTGACCAGGAAAAGTCAGACAGGGAGTCCAGCTTTACCGGCGCATCATTGGTGCCCACGTTGAGTAGGACTAGCGTCAACTGGCTGTTATCAGGCGCCAGATAGGCGGAAACACGCACATTTGACTGAGTCGAACTGACGTCGACACGCACGTAGCCCGGATCCGTGTAGCGGGCATAATGGCGCATTGCATAATATTGACCCCGCAATGTATATGTAGGCCTGGTGGTGCCATTGACCACGATTAGTCCCCCGCTCGTTCCGGGCCAGATTAGTGACCAATACAAGAACATTGAAACGCCCTCGACTGCCAGCGAATTATGCATGACCCAAGCAGTTTCGAAGCCGCCACCCGTACCGCCATCATTTTGCGTGTCGAACTCGGTCTCGAACAACGGAAGGCCTTTCGCCGTGGCATTGGCGTCGGTCATTTGTGTCAGATAGCTGTCGGGCGTCTTCCAGTAATTGTTCGAGTACAGATGGTGGGCGAGATCATCAAACATACCGCGCGTAGTGTCCGTCACGTACGTATCGAGCACGTTGCTGCCCAAGCTCTCCAGCTCAGGTCCAACTATCTTGGGAGTGTCAGGTACCGACGTCAGCGCCGCACGAACCGTGCTCAGTGCTTTGTCGTAGCCGGGAAAAGCGCTGGTTTCCGTAGGGGAAAAATAACAACCCTCATAAGTGGGAATGAAGTTGGGCTCATTCTGAATACTCAAATAATCAGGCACGATACCGGAAGCGGCATAGTAATCGAGCGATTCGACAAAGTAATTCGCGAATGCGTCATACACGAAGCCATTATTGTCACTGGCGAGCGTGCAGTCCGATGGAATCGCAGGATTTGAGCTGGGGCCGGTGCAATTCTCATGGCCGCTGGCTTTGAGATTCCCTGGCGGCGACCAGGATGACAATAGAACCTTCGGGGCGTGCGCCAAAGAACTCGTCGCGCGCGCCAAAATCGTAACTTCGTCGCTTATGTCGCTGGAATTACCCTGATCTTGGCGACCATAACAATCGCGGAATCGTAAAATATCCAAACCGAGGTCGCGAAAGGCCGTGTCATTGTTGGACGAACTGCTCGTAAACCCAGTCAACAAATCTGAGTACCAAGCGACGGCCGCACCAAACCCTTCAAGCGTTTGATACTTTTGCGCTGCATTTACGACAAGGTGAGCTATGCCGTCTCCCGACTGCTGAGGCGCAACCACCGCGGCGTCTTGAGTCGGACCTGTTGGGTAGCGACTCATGTCCAAAGAGCAGCCGGCCGTCGCCCAAGCAAGCGCTCCCAAACACAAAGGGTTACGTAAGATCATTGTTGCTTGGTTCTGTAGAAACGTACATCGGAAATCCAAATATCAATCCAACCCCGGTCCCACTCCAAACGCACATCAGTAAGCGAACTCAGATCCAGCTTGTAGAATCTCTTGGCCCAACCTTGTTGAAGAAGTGATGTGAACGGCACCTTGATGAATTGCCAATCCGTGCCCAATGCCACGGGCTTCATCCAAAAATCGCCGCATTGCAGTGAGGCTTCCGGCGGATTAGGATCCTGACCGGGGTCGAAGCAATAGCTATAAGTAATGCTGCCTTTGAATGGGAACGGGTTGCAACTGCGACCATAAGCCTGCGGATCAACTGCTTGAAACGATGGGTACTCGAATTTACAGTAACTTGGGCCACAAGGTTGGTAGAAGTATCCGGGTTGCTCGGCATGATTGCGGTCGGTAACGGGCAACTGGACTAAGTTGGCCGGAGTGGAATCAATCTGATCGATGATGCCGGGCGCAGCGGTGTTGATATAGAAACCGCCCACAGGATCTTGCAAGTACAAGTAAGGATCAGACGCTGTAATTCTAAGGTTTTGATATCCGCGATTTATGATTTGAGATAATGGCGTGCCCGGCGGAGGCGTGGGATCGACCGCTGAATCGAAGCAGAAATATTCAGTGCGTGTATTGGGCATGTAGTCCGAATCAAATGGCTGACCACTGCTGTAGCCTTGCCCCGTTATGGTGGTACCAGTTGGACCTTGGTACTCACGCACCGTTGAGCCGTCCGGCATTGTCACAGGCTGGCCATTCGCTCCTGTGACGGGGTCGCCACTCATGTCAATGAGTGAATGTCCGTGAATGTTATCGGGGGTATCGGTTGGATCGATATAATCGAGTGCCAAGGGGCCACGGACATTTCCGCTTGAGTCGGTCGCCGACCATTTGACTCGATTGCCGTCCACATCAAATGTGTTGTCAGTAACTTGGACAGCCGTGCAAGGCTTGTTGTTCAGGCAGCCACAAACAACCTTGCGCTCGCAGTAACGTGGGTGCTGGTCATTGTAGCCCGGGTGCGCCACATTGTACTTCATGCTCAAGTACGACATGTCGTCGTCCACGTACTTATCGGCTACGGCAAGTCGAATGCCTTCTTGACTATTGGGGCTACGCCGTGCCCAAAAAGAAATACCCTCCCATTGACTCATGTCCAATGACATGCCGGTCATGTACGGCTCATCGTTTGGGTCGGCCTGATTGTTCTTCTTATAGTAAACATCGCGAGCAGGGCAGACGGACTGCATCAATTGAGCTTCAGGGGTGTCGCCGTCCTGTGAGCATGCCGCCAATGTCGGATCCGGGTATACGAACGTGGTCGATTGTCTGGCCGCACACAAATACTTGTTGAGGTTGAGTTCGGGCAACCAGGGTGCAGTCGTAGAGTCCGTATTCATGCATTTGAGCATGCGGCCCATGCCACCACCCCATTCCAAGAAGGGTCCCCCAGCGATGTGAAGCGCGTAGTGAACGTTGGGGCTGTGCGTTTGGTTGGTGGCAATGGGATCATTCGGGTCAGGCAAGGGCTCGCCGCAGCGCCCGACGGCTTTTTGCTGTGGCGGCTGCACTGCCCAATCTTTAGTCACTTGCTCGTAATTGTCTGGCGGTATCCATCCGGCATTGACAACACCATTGACGATAGGCTGAGGAGGCACACCCGAATACGCGACTTCCGTGGATGGTTCCCATATCTTGCCAGGCGCGCGAAAAATAGCGGTCATGTCGTCGTAGAAGTACATGGCCGTCGCAATATTTCTTGTATAACCGGTCGAATCGGTGACGGGCCCCATATCCCAAATCGGCAATGGCAGAAACTCGATGCCGGATTCGGCATCATCGCAGTCTTGCTGCGTCATGGTACGCGACCCAAGATCGGGCTGGCAGCTATCGACGCAAGTGGGCGGGGGCGTCTGTTCGGATCCCCGGTGATTGCCGCAGGCAGCGGCCGTCATGAGCAATGCGACGCCAACGTGCGTTGCGAATGAGGTTCCGGTTCTCAAAGCCTGGGTCATCGTGACGCTGCGCATAAAACCTTGGGTGATTCGCTCGCCGAGGTTGGCACCGTTCGTCAACTCTTTGACAAATCTGAGTGGTTTGCAGGCCCACCAAAACCTCCGAAACGGTGCGTCACGTCGGGACGATGCCCGCGCGCGACGCCGGCATTATCCCATCATATACCCCGGCGTAAAGCCGCATTTGCAGGTTGAGAGCGGCCTTCCGGCAGTTTTTGCGTCTCATTTTCTGCATGTGAAATGTTTGTTGACGGCTTTGTTGCTGGCATGGTTCACCCGACGAGCACCGGACAATTACCCGGTCGTGTGAATCGGCACCCCAAAGCGTCTGGCTCGGGTTAAACGGTGCCGCGACGCGCTTCCAGCTCCGACCGAATCTTGACCATGCGGGTTTGGTTCAATGGGAAAAAGTGCACCAGTACGGCTGCCAGCAGCAGCGCCACAACCGGAATGCCCGCAAACAAACTGCGCATCCACAGGATGGTGGTTGGCGATTGAGTACCGAGCTTAGCGTTGAAGCCGGTTACTTGATCGAGCAGGGGCCCTACGACAATCGCGCTAACGCTCCAACCGAGCTTGAGGACCCAGGAGAACGTTGAGGAATAGGCTCCTTCCCTGCGCTTGCCACTCTGGAGTTCGTCGAAATCGACAACATCGGCACACATCGAAGGGAGAATGACCCAGAGTCCCGTGGCGGCCAGGCCGTTGAATCCGCCGCACACAACGCTCAGCCAGGGAGCCTTCGGCGTATAGAGCCACCAGCTGGATCCAAATGCGATCAAGCCTGCAATTAGCACAATCGTCAGCGCTTTCGGCTTACCGAGCCGACGCGAAAGTGCCGCCGCCGCCGGAATGCCCGCAATTCCGCACACGGCATAGGCGACGCCTCCGGCGCCCATTATGGCACCCGCATTTGCCATATTGCCGGAGAACACGTAGTAGGTGGTGACATAAAAGCCGAGTGTCCCGACCAGGCCTGTCGGCACCGCGTATACGAGTGCCACAGCCAGCAATAGCAAGTAGGGACGGCACGTGAACGTGTCGCGGAACATGGCGAAGAAGCCCACCTTGGCCTGGGATTGTGCCTTTGCATAGTAACGCTCGCGGACGAATGCAAAGTTGGCGAAACCTGACAGCATCATGACCGCTCCGCAGATTGCGCCGGCCCACATCGTTCCCCGCGCAATATCCGGCTTGCCCGTGGCAGCATCATTAAAGATCGACAGAGTTGCAAACCACAGACCGTAACCAACCACCATTCCGGCAAGCTTTTGAGTTACGGCTCGCCACGACATTATGCTCGTGCGTTCATGGTACTCGGGCGTGAGCTCCGCTCCGAGGCTCTGGTACGGCATGTTGTAAGAACTGATGAGGGGCGCGTAGATTATGACTGAGACAATCATGTACGCGAGAATCGCGTTTGCGGACCACAAGCGCGATGCCATGAACAGGCAAGGCAGCGCGAGGCCGGACAGGATTGAGCCAAATACGATGAATGGCCTTCGCCTGCCCCACCGCGATCGGGTGTTGTCCGAGAGCCAGCCGAACAACGGATCGGTGAACGCATCCGTCAAGCGAGCAGTGCCCATCCCCAAGCTGACCTGAGTCGGCGACAAGCCAAGAAACACATTGTACACCGGGTTGACCATGCCGTTGTACAGCCAATGCCCGAAGATATCGGTGGTGCCGCCCAGAGCGTAGGCGAATTTGGCTTTGAACGGGACCCGGTCTTCCGCTCGGGTTACGCTGATATCCGAAGTCGTGTCGGCTGTCATGGTCCTTGTCCTTACCGGAGTTCGCGTCGCATGTAAATTGAGCCACCTGGTCGCGTTGAAACGGATATTCCAACAGCTAACTGCTGGCGTTGGCCAATTAGGAGGTGCTTTCAAGTGCCCTCGCAGGCCCGATTTGCGGGAGCACCAGGACCTAGCACTGCCATGGACATTCACGTAGTCCGGTCCCTATTTCCATAGCAGTGCTGGGCTGCAACCCTCCGAAGCGTACTCTTGCTCACTCAGGCGTTACGTAAGCGGTAAGTTGAAGCGGCCCAATTTCAATTCTACGATATATTGCAAAGCAAATGCAGAATTTGAGAGCTGAAAATGAGAACTTCCTGGTCGAGCACTTGGCGAGTACTGGCAAACTAGACGGCATATCCTGCCAGAACAATTCAC
>CAWIGY010000115.1:0-81484 GCA_963835565.1 uncultured delta proteobacterium | reverse complement strand
TTGACCTGGGTGACGAGTTTGTCGTTTTCGTCAAGCTGCTGAGCGTCGAAGCGAATCCAGTGCCCGATGATGGTCCCGACCCCGATCCCACTTACTTCTATTCATCTCCCAAATGGCCCACGGCTTTTCAGATCGTTCAAGTCTTCGAAGGCGGAGCCAACGGCGCATCGGTGGTTGCCCGGGGCAACACATTGCAGGTGGGCTCCGCGATCGGCGACCTCATTTTCCCCGATGATCCCTTAGTGGCCGAACAGCATTGCCTGATTGAAGAGCAAGCGGGCACGGTCGTGCTTACCGACTTATCGTCGCGCACTGGGGTATTCGTTCGAATCCGCGGTCAGCAGGAATTGATGCACGGAGACGAGTTGCTAATCGGTCGCACTCGCCTGGTAGTGGACTTGTCGAAACGATAACACGAACGGCACGCCGCATTGCGGGACAGGGCCCCGAATGCCACATAAACAAAAGTCGGAACGACCCTCGTATTCTGACGGCCCGGCCCGGGAATATTAACATCAACGTGTCGGCTTGGACAGGGAGGCGTGTTGCTTTCAGCAGGGCAGCGACGATTGCGATTGATGTTTTTTTTTTTACGTCACGCGTAGCCGCGTGCCGTCACGCCAAGAAAAAACAACAAGCGTCTCGCCCACCATTTCACGCAATGCAAACTTTGGCACGCTTGACGCACTTGCTGAATTACACGAAGGCGACGGCTGGATGGGTACTTGCCCCCACCGGCCGCCTGCGGGGTTGTTCCGATTCTTTGGAGTCGGCGGCGGGCGCTTCGTCCTTTTTTTCGTCGGCGGGAGCCGCCGTGTCCTTGGCAGGCGCAGCCGCCGCGGTGTCAGCTGCCGGCGCTGCAGAAGCAGCAGGCGCCTCAGCGGGAGGCGTAGAGCCGCCGCATGCGGCGAAGGCAACAGACACGGTAGCCGGAGCTAGCAGGTTACGAATGGTGATTTAGGAGGGTCCTCCTAAGAGATAACAGAACCCGGGCATCACTAATGCGCTCGGAACAGAGCGATGGATGCCCGAAACTAAGTGGATAACTCAACCAAGATGACGTTTTCTGGATCGCCGAAAATTTGTTGTGTAATATCGACAGGTTCAAATCGGCGACTTGGACCCTCGATCCCCTCTGGGGTCTCTAAATTGGCAAAGCTGACCTTTTGATGCGATATCAGCAGTCTGTTTTGTCTGCCAGCGAGCCAATAAGTTCTGCTTTTGCTGCCCGTGACAGGTCACCCAACGGCCGCGCAGTTGATATTGCGCGGGCGCGGTAAGACTACGCCGGCAATCGCGCACCTTGATTCGAATATGCTGATCACTGCCCACAATAATGCCGGACATCGGCGAACCCGGCGGTGAAGAGAAAATCGCACGCTAAGGTTGCTTGTTGTCCGTCCGTGTCAATCAACCTCGCGAGACCCTTGTTTTCGAATCGAATGAAAAGGCTCATGAGCGATGCACCCTGCGAATGGCTGCCTCGGCTTCGCGAGCGGCCTCGCGCTCCTTTAATGTGCGGCGCTTATCGTATTTCTTCTTGCCGCGCGCAACCGCAATTTCAAGCTTGGCGCGACCCTGCTTGAAATAGCACTGGGTAACGACAAGCGTCATGCCTTCAGCCTCAAGTTTGGTTCGCAGCTTTGAATTTGATCAGCGTGTAGCAGCAATTTGCGAGGACGTTTTTCATCGTGACCAAACGCCGCATGTGTCATTTCTGGAATTTTTAGGCCTTTGACCCATGCTTCGCTTCGCGTGTCAATATCACCAGCATCGCGAGGTGGGCGGCGTGCTGGCGTAAACTGCGTGCCTCGCTGCCAATTAGAACTAAGCCAGCCTCGAAACGTTCGCCCAATTCGTAGTCAAATTGCGCGCATCGATTATTCGAAACAAGTCTATCGCCGGAAGTTGAGGTTGCCATGGGCCACTTGATGACACCCGATAATAAGGTGGCCCGGCGCATCCGGCTACCTGAGGGTTACTGACCGCTTGCAATCAGCCGTTGGAGAGCTACGTCGCAGCCATGATTTGCCCACGTAGTTCAGCAAGTCGGGAACAGGACTTAGAATGACGACCATGCATGCCTCGCGGCTGGTAGGCGCCCGAACGCATAATCTTCGCGGCGTAAACCTGGAAATAGGCCCGGCGAAGTAGTCGCATTGACCGGGGTGTCCGGTTCAGGCAAGAGCAGCTTAGCGCTCAGACCCTCTATGCCGAAGGCCAACGGCGTTTTATTGAGAGTTTCAGCCCCTACGTTCGTCAATTTCTCGAGCGACTTGAACGGCCGCCGATGAAGAGCCTCGACCCCGTGGCGGCTGGCATCGCCGTCAATCGACGTGCTCCGATCAAGAGCTCACCTCGACCGTAGCGACGCTCGCTGACGTCGAACCGTATCTTGCCGCATTGTTCTACGCGAAGCGCGCCCACTGTGTCCCGAACATCAGCAACTGGCACATTGGTTGGACGTGGCGGATGCCGCAACCAAAGTAATGAATGCGGCCGACGGCCAGCGTGCCATAGTTGCCTACCCGCTGCCGTCAACAGCCTTGAGGGCTATCTCGATGTGCGCGATGGTTGGCTAGTGAAGGTTATCGCCGCTTGTGGATGGATGGCGAGCTGAGCGATATTGATGATGTCCAGCCTTCACAAGTGTTGAGCTCCTCAACGGGGCTACGGGTGGTGATCGATCGATTCGAGGTGTCTTCAAGAATGCGGGCCGGGCTTGGGGCCGCGATGAACAGGCCTGGGGTCGCAGCCGGGGCTCTTGTTGGGTGCCTACCCCGCAGTCGAACGATCGCGTTGAGCGGGGCCTAACCTGCCCGAGCTGCGGGCGTCATTTTGCCCCCGCGACCCCGGGCCTGTTCTCCTACGGATCCGCCGCCGGAGCTTGCACGACTTGTCGCGGTTTCGGGCGCACTCTTGGGTTCGATTGGGACAAAATCGTTGCGGATCATTCCCTAAGCCTGGCCGATCAAGCCATCCGCCCATGGCGCGGAAAATCGACCCGTTGGAAATCGTGAACTCGTGAAACTGTGTCGGCGACATTCAATCCCCATGGACCGAGCTTTTTGGGAATTGACGAAGCGCCGACGAAAGTCGGTAATCGAAGGGACGGCTCCTGGGAATCGGGTCTTTTTCCGGGAGTGCTCGGCTGGTTTCGCTGGCTTGAAACCCGCACCTATAAAATGCACGTACGCGTGCTGCTTTTCCGCTACCGCGCGTATGATCCTTGCCCCGCCTGCAATGGGCGGCGCCTGAATGAAGTGGCATTGAGCTATCGGGTTTCTGTCGTTCAATTGCCGGTTGATCGCCTGGAAATCCATGCGGCTCTGCATGCGCTGCGGGACCTGGAGAATACCTCAGCGCAGGGTGCACTGGTGCGAAAAGAATTGATGAGCCGGCTTTCCTATTTGGATCGCGCAGGCCTGGGCTATTTGCAGTTGGATAGACGGCTCAGCACTTTATCAAGCGGCGAGGCGCAACGTGTCACGCTTACAGCTGCCCTCGGGACTTCATTGCATCATGCCTTGTTCGTTTTGGATGAGCCAACGGTGGGACTACATCCGACGGACGTTGCGCCGTTAGTGGAGATGATATCCCAGCTCGCTTCGCGAGGTAATCAAGTGATCGTGATTGAGCATGATCCCCAGGTAATCCTGGCCGCTGACCGCATTGTAGAGCTGGGTCCGGGTGCGGGTCATGAGGGGGGAAATATTGTTGCGGATGGCTCCCCGCAGGATTTTATGGGGTCGGACAATGCGACTGGGCGCGCCCTGGCTCCGCGCGCTGTGGGTGGTCGAAATAAGCGAACTCCCAAGCGTTGGCTAAAAATCTGTGGTGCTTCAGCTAATAACCTTCGCAATATCGAGGTGGCGCTCCCGCTGGATGTAATTTGCGCCATTAGCGGTCCGAGCGGCTCTGGCAAAAGCACCATTGCCATTGATATTGTCGCTAACGCTGTCAAGCGGCGATTGGGCCAGTCCGATGCGGAATCGCCTGGAGCTCATCGTGAACTTGTGGGAGTGCAGGGTATTGAGCAGGTGGTCGTTGTCGATCAAGCGCCCCTCGGTCGGACATCGCGAGGCAATCCTGCGACTTACACCAAAGCGTGGGATATCGTCCGCCAGCGCCTCGCTGGTGAACCCGCCGCAGCCGCAGCCCAACTAACGGCTTCCTCATTTTCATTCAATGTCGCGGGTGGGCGCTGTGAAGCCTGTTCGGGTGAGGGCGCGGAAACCATCGAGATGCAGTTTCTAGCGGACGTTCGTTTGGTCTGTCCGGAATGTGGCGGACGCCGTTTTCAAGAGCAGGTGTGCCGCATCGAACACAAAGGTCGATCGGTGGCCGAGTGGTTGGAAACCAGCATCACTGAAGTGCTCGAACTTTTGTTGGACGTGCCGGCACTTGTCCGCGCGCTGACTCCGGTCAAGAACCTGGGGCTCGGATATTTGCGACTGGGGCAACCCTTGTCCACACTTTCTGGCGGAGAAGCGCAGCGGCTGAAGCTTGCACGAGCATTGGGCCAAGTTCGCCCGGGTACGCTGCTGATTCTGGATGAACCCAGCGCGGGACTGCACTTGGACGAAGTCGGTCATGTGATTGACGCTCTCGATCAATTGGTCAATGCCGGTGCCAGCGTGTTGCTCGTCGATCACGACTTGGATTTGATTGCAGCCTCCGATTGGATCATCGATTTGGGACCTGGTGCAGGCAAGGACGGGGGCTTGGTGGTTGCGCAAGGGACGCTCTCGGACGTAATGAAGTCGGGATCGCGCACGGCCCGCGCGCTGGCTCAGCATCGAAGCCAAGCCAGATCTGGGGGGAAGTGGGCTTTGCGTGCCGGCAACAACAAGACAAATAAAAGCCGCATCCCGGCGGAAGGAAACGCCTCGACCGCGCTGGTGGTCGAACATGCCCGCGAGCACAACCTGAAAGATGTATGCTGCCAGATCCCACATGGACAGTTGACGGTTCTGACCGGTCCCAGTGGCTCGGGGAAAAGCAGCCTCGCGTTTGACGTCGTGTTCGCCGAAGGGCAGCGGCGATTTTTGCAGACGCTCACGCCGTATGCGCGACAATTTCTGCCGACGCTGCCGCGTCCCGATGTAGATTCGATTACGGGAGTGCCGCCCGCGATTGCGCTTGAACAGAGAAGGGCGCGCGCGGGTGGTTCGTGACGGTTGCCACCGTGACAGATGTTGCGCATTTCGCGCGGCTGCTGTACGCGCGCGTTGGCGTGCCGCATTGCCCGGAACATGATCAACCGATTGTCGCTTTGCGCGTCGAGGAATTGCTGCCGGTGATCCACGCCAAGGCTGGAAAAGTAGACATTTCTAGCCCCCGTCGTTCGCGGAAGAAAAGGCACTTATCTCGATGTATTTACCGGCGCGGCTCGCGCTCACATTGCCGAGGCGGTTTGCGACGGAGACTGGGTCAGCACAGATTGTCCGCCGAAACTCGTGCGCAATCGGGAACACGACATCGATCTAGTGATAGCCCGCGGCCGGCGGGCATCCGAGGTGGATGAGGAAGTAGTCAAGCAAGCGATTCGCTGGGGCAATGGTGAGCTGAAGATACTTCACAAAAACGGCAATCTAACCCTGTTGTCTACTCGGCGCGCGTGCCCCGAGTGTGGGTTTAGCATTCCAGAACTCGATCCGCGTTGGTTTTCATTTGCCACGCGCCAAGGTCGCTGCGCGAATTGCGAAGGTCGTGGCGTCGTAGAAGTCAGTCGTGGTCGAGGCAAATCGGCCGTCGTGGTTGAGCAAGTGTGTTCCAGTTGCAAAGGCTCCCGCCTCTCACCGATTGCTCGTGCGGTACGCGTGCTCGGCGAGACTTATCCAGATTTAGTCAAGCGCAGTGTCAGTCACGCCCATGAACGCGTCAAAGCCTATCGATTCTCGGGACGAGATCGAAAGATTGCCGAACCTATCGTCACTGAGCTACAGCGTTGACTGGCCTTCATGAATGAAGTGGGCCTCGAATACCTGGCGCTCGACCGCAGTGCGGCCAGCCTTTCCGGCGGGGAGATGCAGCGGCTTCGCTTGGCCGCACAACTGGGCGCGGGTTTGACGGGAGCCCTGTATGTGCTCGACGAGCCAACCATTGGGCTGCATCCTGCGGACACGGCTCGCTTATTGAATAATCTGCGCCGTTTGGTAAACCTAGGCTCGACCGTGCTCGTGGTCGAGCATGACGTTGACACCATTCGCGCGGCTGATTACCTGATTGACCTGGGGCCCGCCGGGGGAACACACGGAGGCCAGGTGATTGCGCAGGGTAGTGCTAAGGCGGTCCTTAGTCATTCGCAATCTCCGACAGCCAAGGCGCTACGGAGTCACCCTACCTTGCGGAGTATTGTTCCTGTCATAAAGGGGGACCCCTGGTTGAGCGTGAAGGGTGCCAGCGAACACAATCTCAAACAAGTCGATTTCAATGTCCCGCATGGTCGTATGACAGTGGTCGCCGGCGTGAGCGGGTCAGGCAAAAGCACGTTAGTGCGTAAGGTCATGTTGCCCGCATTGCGAGAGAGTCTGGGGCTCGAAACTGAGCCTGCCGGTGTCTTTTCGGGACTTACGGGAACGACGGGAATTCGCCGGGCACTCGCTGTTGATCAGTCGCCGATTGGTCGAACGCCTCGCTCGGTTCCGGCGACCTTTTTAGGCATTTGGGACTCGATTCGAGCCCTATTCGCGGCGAGTCCCGACGCGAAAGTCGCCGGTTTTTCAGCAACCAGATTCTCGTTCAACGCAGCCAAGGGTGGCCGCTGTACGAATTGTGAAGGGCAGGGTGTGACGACCCAAGAGATGAGCTTTTTACCCGACGTGGTGACTCCATGTGTCGCCTGTAGTGGTCAGCGATTCGAGCCTCAGACCTTGGCTATTAGATATCTTGGCCTAAGTATTGGTGATGTCCTTGATCTAACCGTGGAACAAGCTGTCGAAACCTTTGCCCACCATCCGACCGTTGTGGCGCCGCTCAAGACACTGGTGGACCTAGGGGCGGGATACATTCACCTAGGTCAGGGGTCGCACACGCTGTCCGGTGGGGAAGCCCAACGGCTAAAGCTTGCTACCGAGCTAACCGCTACCAAGCGCCACGATAAGACACTCTACGTCTTGGATGAGCCCACAACCGGTCTGCACTTGGCAGATGTCGAGCGACTGATGAAAGTTCTCAGTCGCCTGGTGGAACGTGGCGATACCCTGGTGGTTATCGAGCATAACCCGGTGGTGATTGCCGGCGCGGACTACCTGGTGGAACTGGGCCCAGTGGGAGGAGATAAGGGCGGAAGAATAGTCGCGCAAGGCACGCCCAAGGAAGTCGCCAAAAAGAAGACACCCACAGCATCGGTATTGCGGGAGTGGTTGAGCTGACTGGACCTACTCATGCCACACGTCAACTTCGTCGGTCAGCTAGTCACGATCTACGGATTGTTTGTTTATGACCGCGTTTGACTTCAGAAATTTGATGAGCACTTGTTCAACCTGGTGTCGAAGTCGTTCGTCCTTGATTTCCACGTAAGCTGCATGACTCACAATTGGGTACTTGAACCAAAATTTCTCTTCGCGTCCTTCAACTCGACGGCCGATCCCCGACCCAGGCAACAGGAAATCCGCTCTTAGTGAAGACGCCAAATTGCGCTCCGAGATTGCATCACCACGTCGTAGCCCCACGGCAGCGCCAACAAAGCTGAACCTATTTGCGCGGCAAGCTCACCCCGGACAACGGACCTTTGGGATTCCGTTTGACATGTTATGTGCTTGAACACATACTACGACTGAGTGGCAACCATCGTTTACGGCGACTTTGAATGGGATGACGGCAAGGCAGCCGCGAATCTGGCCAAGCACGAGGTATCATTCGAAGAGGCAGCGACGGCAGTTGTCGATTTATACGCTGTATTTCTTTCAAATGAGGCTGACGCCGAAGGACGCCTCATCGCAATTGGTATGTCGGAACGACTACGCGTGCTGTTGGTTGTTCTGATCGAGCGCGATACACGCGACCGCATCATTAGCGCGCGACGCGCGACACGTGCGGAGGAGGCACTATATGAACAAGGCAATCAAAATGACTGAGCCGAGCAAACAATCTCTGCTCGAAATACCCGAAGTGGACTTGACGAAGGCAAGAGTCCTTGGCCGCGGATTGAAGAAAGATAGGCGACTACCTTTGCGGGTTCTTCGGGAATCAGTGGCTATTACGCAAGAGCAAGTTGCAAACGCAGCCGATATGGACCAGAGCGAGATTTCACGCGTGGAACAGCGAGACGACATGAAGCTATCCACATTGCGCAAATATGCGCGTGCGCTTGGTGCAGAAATTGAGGTCGTTGCGATACTCAAATCTGGGCGTCGGGTTCGATTGGAATTGTAATGTCACGACCAGCTCCTTCCCATCACGTGCAGGACGTCGTTAGCGAGAGGCGAAACGAGCGTTAGCCACCCATTATCCGCTGAATTGCAGATAACACCGCCACTTGAACCTGAAGGCGGCGTTCATTTCCAATTGGGTCATCGTTGATTTCGGTGATGGCGAACTTATCGCGTACGCGACCGGCCTGCGTGCGAACATGCGACGATACAATTTGAACCTTTTGTTCGAACAGGGCACGCGAAAGAGTCAACAATAGCCCGGCACGATCATCCGTTTCCACTTCGAGCCAACTCAGCTGCCCGTCCTTATCTTCGACGAATCGCACATTGGCTTGTGCCGCTCCGGTCAACCTCGCTGGGGGTGACGAGGACGCTCGCTTCATGGGCTGAAGTTGATCGTCAAGCATTGCTGCCAAGGTTTGTTCGAGGCGTTTGATTTCTCCTGACGAGAGCGGGCGTCTGGGGTCATCGGCACCAAGACGCTGTACCCAGAATATGTCCAAGGCTTCTCGTTGATGATTGGGCAAATTCCTCGTGTAAGCTTCGGCCGCAATTACGTCGAGGTTCTCTCTTACGAAAGCGGCGCTAATTGTAGCCAAGAGGCCTGGCCTGTCGTCGGCGATGACGGACAGGGCCGTTCCCGGTAATCGAGGGGCCGAGCAGGGCCCGACAGCGGGCATTCCAGGCACGCGAGACGCGCTTAATACCGTGTGCTCTCGGATGGTTGGCCACGAAAAGCTCGCGCGATAAGCGTCCGGCAAAGTTTCCGCGAATCGCTGAAGAAGTAACGGTGAGGGACGCACGGGACACTTTATCTAACCCATTCTAATGTTTCCGCCAGTTTTCGCGAAAGTCTTCTGGCGGGAAACGCGATGATTTCTGCCAAACCTGTTGATTGTGTGAAGTTTCCGCCTATCTGTCTGCTTTGACGTTCCTTGTTTGGCGTGTCTAGTCCGTCGCTTGCGAAGACGTACAATTCTCAGTGCGGCGCCTGGAATTTTGCCCTCGTTGGCGCGCAGGGGCCCGGCCCCGCGACGGGCATTTCGGCTGAACCTATTTCGGGACTTCAGGGTTTTTCACCGGGAACTTGATGAGTCTGCCCAGGACGCCACAGAACGTCGTGCCGGTTTCGCTTCGCTTGTGCGTGACGAGCCAACACAAACAGCAGATCTCCTAACCGATTCAAATAAACCAGTAAGCAAGGAGCCACCGCTTGAACGCTAGCCAGCGACAGTATCCGGCGCTCAGCCCGTTGACAAATAGCCCTAGCCTGGTGAAGCCCAGCTGCTACCGGGTGCCCACCGGGCAGGATGAAGTTTTTCAAAGGCTGAAGATGGGCATCCAATGAGTCAATGTGGTTCTCGAGGCGCTCGACGTCAGCCGGTTCGATGAGCTGAAGTTTCAAGCGCTGCCGCTGCTCAGGAATACAGGCTAACTCGGCACCCAAGACGAATAGATCGTTTTGTAGCTCGGCAATCAGCGAACTTTCCTGCGTATCCGCACCGAGCGCCTGGGCCAACCCGAGGGCTGCGTTGAGCTCATCAATGGTTCCGTAAGCTTCGACGCGAATGTCATCTTTCGCGACTCGCGCGCCGCCAAATAGGCCCGTTGTTCCGTCGTCGCCGGTCTTAGTATAGATTTTCATTGGCTGCGCTCGACGCTCTCCATCTGACGCATCCCATAGCATGATCGAGCTAAAGGAAGGATCCGGAAGGGGTCGAGGCATGCCTCGACCCTGAAAATCCCGACGGGAAGCGACGGGCTGCGGACGGGAATAGATGCGAGGCAAGCCTGGAACCCGGCGGATCCCGTCAATGAACAATCTTTGCAGGCGGGTTGATTGAGATTCCGAGCATTTCTGCGAAGGCTTGATAGCGATCGAGCCAGACATCTAGGTCCATCTTGGCGCCATCCACGATTTGCACGCCAAAGCCCGGGGGCACCGTGGCAAACTCACCCTTGCCTAGGCCGCGACGCCAAGCCACTTTGCCGACCAATCGCACCCGGCGCTCTGCGCGCGGCGGACAGAGTTCGAGCCACACGAATTCATCGTCGGGGGGCGCCAGGGTTCTCACGTAAAGGCCGTTCTCACTAATGTTATAGGAATAGCCCCAATCATCCGATTCGCGACCCGCTCCTCGAAAGTTCACGGTGGTTCCAAAAAGTAGACGAGCACTCGTACGCTTGTTGACGCCGAAGCCGCGTCCCAGCTCATTGGACACGAAAAGTACGTTTTCCGCCGGGGCGAACCCATCGGTGGGCGTGGCCCTTTCCACGCCGGCGAAGGCTTTTCTAGCTCGTTTCAAATCGCGGGGTGGGCAGTTGACAATGAAAAGGGCTTGACTGCCGAGTTGCCGCGCCTTTTGAACGGCGTCCAGCGGAGATTGATGCAGGCCCGCGTTGGTAACGACTAGCTCGACCGGACTGTCCTTGACGAATCGCTCAATGTCATCACAACTGACGGCGAACGTGACGGAATAACCAGCATTGCGAAGCACGCGTCCTACGACGATACGTCGATTGCGGTCATTGTCGGCGACCAGTGCCACACCACGATTGCTCGCAGCCATCGGGCAGGGTTCCTTCGGCAAATGGCGCAACCTTGAGATCAGGGCATGCGGATCATCGCGATTGACGACATCGTCGGCTCCCCATGAAAAAGCCTCCGCAAAGCTTAGGTCATTGACGCCGTGATTCCACGTCAACACAGGCAAGGTTGCGTGCTGCGACTCGGCGCGCCGCTCGACGGCAAAAGCCTCGCCGCCGGCCATGTCACCGTCGATCAGCATGGCGATCGCCGAGCTCGAGTCGAGCCAGGCCGCTGCCGCGTTCGGATCGGCCTCGACATGCACATCCATGGCGCTCTCGTGCGCCATCTCGGAAAGCGCGGACCGTTCAGAGGAATCAAAGGCGCCTACGGCGAGCACTTGTCGAGTTTCGGGCATGGTCGTCTTTGGCAATTACGGCCAGTCTCGCCCATCACTGAAGCACCCGTGACCATTCGTGCCTGCCGGGCCTCATTTCAATATTAGCCGGACATTCAATAACCGATGGGTCACCAATTCCCGGAGCAGCTTTGGCGCGCTTTTCTATGCCTTTACGGCACGCGGGGCGTCAATCGGCGTATACTGCGCGACTCGGCCGGTTCACTTCGGGTTACCTACAGAGTGGGATACTTAGGCGGACGCCTCAGCAGACATGGTCGCAGTGGGCAAGTACAAAGATTTTAGTTGCCCAACATTTGCACTTGTTGACAAAGCGCTGCGCCCAAGACAATCCGTGCAGGACAACTGAGTAGTCAAGGTTCCAGCCATTAGGATTCGTGGGAGTGCCAGCGTCAGTGTCCCCATAGGAAAGTGGCGGAACCCGAGCGCAGTGGACAACGTCAATTGCGCCCACCGCACGACGTGGAGCGTCTTGTTGGCTTCTTGTGCAGGTGCTCCTCGGCGCGGCCGAGCGGGGGCGGCAATTCGGCGCTCGCCGGTACCGTGCCGCGGATTCAGTAGAGGACGAAAATCACAGGGTTTCGCCTGCCGCGCGGGTGGCTTGAAAGCTACGATCGTGAAAATAGCGAAGCAAAATAGTGCTCTGGCTTGACTCCGGCCCGCACCTTAGGTTCACTTGGAGTATGGCGATATCTCGGCTTGGCAACGGTTTCACTATTTTGGCTTTCCTTGGATTCAGTGCTTGCAGCGCCGCCCCGGTGTCCACGGGCGTTGCCAATCACGGGGCGGGTGGCTCGGGGAATAATGGCGGCGCGGGAAGTGGTGCGAATGGCGCCTAGCTACAATCCGGGCACTGGCGGTGCGCCGATCACTCCGGTGGTTGATGGCGGACGACCTCCTCGCTGCGACGATGCAGGTAACTGCGTGTGTATGAACATTGCTGAGATCGGCACAGCGGGTCAGTTCGGCAGCAATCCCGGCCAGGATGGCGACGTTGCATTCCAATCATGGATGAATGACCCGGCGAACAGCAATGCTCACGTTGATCTGTTCAAGACGAAGCCAACGTTGAAATCCCAACATTTCTCGCCGGCTACGACGAACTGGTATTCCAATCGCTATCCGATAATTCAACGAGCGGTGTCTATTGGACGTTCACGCAGGATGAAGTCGATGCCTTGACTAAATGGGTAAATGGTTGGCGGAGCAATTATTTCATTAATGGGCTACAGCTCCAATACCAGCGAGATCAACCCGACCAATCAACTGCTGCAATTTAGCGGGATTTCCTATAACAGCGACGATATTATTTCCTGACGGAGATTGTACGTTAACCAAGAACGGCGGGAATATGTGCTACTGCGCAACTGCGATTGGCATTACGGATTGGAACACGATACCGACCCAGCAATCAAGGATATCAGCAATCACGATCCCTCGGTAAGCGGCATGGTCGTTGGAGCCTACCACGGTCGTTCTATCAATGCGCCCAGCGATGCCCATGTGGCCGCTACGTTTACGACGGCAGATGGACAAAACCACAACGTGGCTGTGGGCAAGATTGTGGGGCAGGGGCACGTATTCGCGTACTGCGACGAGTGGATAACGTATACCAGCCAGTGGAACGGTACCGGCGACTCACACACCACAGATCCATGGTGCGACGGCTACTTGCCGCAACAGATTTTTCAGACTGCGCAATTCTGGTTCAATATGGGTAAAACGGTCTCAGCCAACTGCCGCTTGTTTCCAGATTCATGACACGCAACAGCCTGTATTAGTCTGGTGACACTTGTGGAGTCAGGCAGTCCACGTGACTTCGAAGAAATCAATACTTGATTTCGGTGCCTTGGGCGGAGAAGTTGAATGTATTGAGACACTTTTCGACCACAAAACGTGACCATCGAACGCATCGTCAGCTCGGGAAGTCAGCCGCCCGCGAAGTATCTTCAAGATCACGATGAATGGGTCCTGTTAGTCCCGGGTGAAGCGGAGATGACGCTCGGCGGGCGACCGATGTCGCTCAACGCGGGTGATACGTTGCATCTACCGGGGGGCGTTGAACATGAGGTGCTGCGCACATCGGCCGGGGCCATTTGGCGGGTGCATGTGAGGTGAGTTAACTGGCGATATACTGAGGCAATCAAAGCTTCTCACGTATGTTGCAATGGCAGTCTGACCGGAATCGCGCTACGTTAGTAACGCAATGGATAATTAGCCGCGGAGCCCACGGTGGCGTCGACAGAAGAGCGTCAGGGAACATCGCTGAACGCTGGCGACGCGAAGCTTGCTTGGGGCGAACCGGCAAGTTGGAAAGCGCTTTGGCGCGCCGAGTCGCTCCGGCAGCATTTAGAGCGGCCGATTGGCGAACGGCTACGTCACGCACTGTCATTGGTGCTCAGGCGATCGGACTGTGAATAGCTATCGCCCTGAACCCGGAGCCGCAATTCTTGAGCGCATTACCGCGGTGCTCGAGAGCCACCAAGTGGTGGACCACGCGTTCACCGGCGGTCTCGCCGTGGGAGTCTGGTCCGCGCCGCGGCAAACCAAGGACGTTGACGTCTGTGGCACGCTTCCGCTCGAAGAGGTCGACCGTCTGCTAGTTCTGCAAGATGGCATTCGCTCCGGTGCAGAGGAGTTGCCCGACATCGTGCGATTTCGGGTTGGAGATCGGGATGTTCACCTATTTGTCAGCAAAGGCCCTTACGACCGCGAGTGCCTTCGACGAGCGATTCCGATCCAGATCGACGGTACTGCTGCACGTGTCGTCACTGCCGAGGATCTGCTGATTCACAAGGTGATTAAGCTGCGCCACGACCGTAGGCGCATGCTCCAAGACCTGACAGACATTCGCGCGGTTGTCGGTGCACGTGGTGCAGAAATCGACTGGCATTACATTCGCAGCTGGGCAGTTCCGGAGAATCGAGCTGGTTAGAGAAAGTGGGATGCTCTTCGGATGAAGAGCTAGCGCGGAGATTGCTAGGAGGGTGAAACCTGCCGCTCACAACTCGATATCCTGCCCAATCCAGGTTTCGTCGCTGCTTGGGCTGGGTACGAATCCTGGCGGGCGTGGCGACAATTGACGGAGCATGGGCTCGGGGAAATTCTCGCGCTCTTCTACCAGGCGCAATTTGATGCTCCGCTGCCTGGGGACTAAAAGCTGAATAACTAGCGGCTCTGTGCCTGAGCCACAGTGGGTGTGATTCCAGCGGTGGCCAATGCGCATTCCGCTAAATAGCTGCAGGCCCAATTCGTCGAATTCCGGTGAGAAGCGCACGAATTGCTCGACGGGTTTGCCGTTGACCCGTTGTGTCTTGAGGGCTGGGCCCGTGGTTTGCCAGCGCTTAATGCACCCTGGGACGGAACGGAACTGATTCGAAGTTCGACGCGCCGCTCTGGCCTGGACGAAGGCAATTCTCGAATAACCACTTGAGGAGCCTCCAGCGGATACGACGGGGCAGTGATTTGCCTCCAGGGTTCGGGCGTTGACGAAAATCCGAGCAGCGGACGTGCGACAGCGTTTTGCGGGATGAACTTACTGACCCAAGCATCGTTGGTCAGGCCCTCGCTGGCGTAACGCGCCGTTTTTCCGGCGGTGTCGTAGGTGTAGATCAGCGAGTCTTCATGACTGCGGGCTTGACTGGTATTTGAGTACGCCGTGATGGCTAACATCGCCGCGAAGCCTAGGAGTCCGAAACTGCCTGAAACTAGGTATAATTGACGAAATTCTTGCTGTAACAGCGTCGGGAGCAACAATCCTGTGATCGTGGCGGCCATGATAAGTGCAATGGGCATCAGGTTGGGTCCAGCGGCGGCGACGGCCGAACTCACGGTTGGACCGAAAAGCAGGATCGCGACGAATAGCGGCAACTGCAGCCAGGCAATTCGTGCTAAGTAACGGTGGGGTAAAATTGACGGCTCGAGCCTCCAAACGATCAGCGAGATGGCGGTGATCCATTGCCAGGGCAGGCTTGCATCCGGGAAAACCCAGCCGAGCAGGACGGACAGTAATGCGGATAACGACAGCCCCCCGAGCACGAATTCGCGCACGGTGATTTGACGCAGTGCGCTTCCGTAAAACAGAAGATTCAGTGCCGTAACGACCAAACAATCAGCGCAGCCAAAGCCGGCTGCGTTTCTGACCAGGCAAGTCCTGTCAATCATGAGCATTCGAAGCAAGTGCAGCATTACCGGCACGACTAGGGCAATTGCAACGGACAACACTTGAAGTTTTGCCCCGCGCAGGATGCCGCTGTCCGTGACGCTCGCGCAAAGAATTCCCGGCGCACGAGTTTAATCGATGCAAGGGCAACCAGGGAGCCCAGGAGTTTTGCCAGTAACGTAGGATAGTCAATCAAGAAACGGCCGAAGAGGGTGAAGTAGACCGCGTCTGAAGCAGGCCTGGGAAGGTGTTCAGCTTGTCCCATTTCGCGTGCGAGGCTAAGCGCAATTGCGCCACAATGAGCCAGGCTTCGTGAATCGAGGTTCTCGAGTGAATCGGTATATCGATGGTAGTGTTCGACACCTTCCACGAAGGCAAAAGCCAATACGGAGTAACCGGCGCGTACAAAAATGCTGGCATCGGTATCATTGGGTAAAATGCGCGCTAGGCGGGAATTAGCGAATTGGCATGGGGGTAAGGCGCGAAACGACCATAACTCGTGATCAAGTCACGGTTATTCGGGGAGGTTTGATACATCAAGACTGGCCCACTAGTCCCGCGCGCCTCAAAATTCATGACTAGGCCGACGCGACGAGCCAGGGGATGCTCTTGAACGAATGCCAAGGCACCGAGCAGGCCAACTTCCTCGGCGTCCGTGAACAGGAATAAAACGCTGCGGCGCAGCCTGGGTCCTGCCTTTAGAGCCCGTGCGGTTTCGAGTAGCGCCGCTACCGCTGCACCGTCGTCACTGGCGCCACGACTATTGCTCGCACTATCGTAATGCGCCGCCAATAGGAGCGCCTTTTCACCGGGATCGATGCCCGGAATTATTCCCAACAGGTTGCGAACGGCCGCGCTATTCTCAGAACCTGCGTAACGTTGGGCTGCACTCGAGCGCTGCTCGCTGACTGTGAGTCCTAGGCGAATCAACTCGGAACGGAGATATTCCCGGATCGCCTCGTGGCCACGCGATCCGACCGGATGAGGATTGCGTGCGATTGCATTAACGATTGCCCGGGCGCGCAATTCTGAAAACTCTGTGAGTGAATGATTGGTAGCTGTGAGTTGACGCGGCATTCGCTCGGTAACGAGCCCAAAGGCAGCCAGGGTGATCAGGCCCAACAACAACAGGCAGCGCAAGCGACACCCCACGGCCGGGCAAAGTACCACGGTCGAACGCTGGATTCCTTTCGGCAGAGGAATCTGAGCATTGGAATTTTACCGTGCTGTTGACCGGCTCCGACGCTGCCGAAAGGTGGCATATTGGGGCTCTTGAATCGTTTGCGTATTCGGCCGCTTTCGCGAATAGGCCAAATAGATGCTGGACAGAGGCGGCGAATCGCTTGATACTAAGCCGTTATGGGCTTCCGATGGGTGTGCCCGACCATTCCCAAATGTGCTAGACCGCCGGGTGGGGACTGTGAGCAGCTGGTGAGCTTTTGTTCACGGGGCGGCACACAGCATTCCGAGCACAGCGCCTCGGTGTCGTCGCATCAGGGAGAGGCAGCCACCCAGCTGTTATTAGGTAAAGAAAGGGTAGATTAAAATGTCTCGAGCACTGTCCGCTAGACTTCGCAACCGTAACAATTACTGGGCCATCGGTGTAAGTACCGCGATAGTGCTCATCGCCGGTTGCGGAAGCAACGGTGACAACAATAGCGATTTCGCGAACGCGGGCGGAGTAGTAGTCGCCACAGGTAACACCAGCGGTACCGTGGGCGGAGCCGGCGGTAGAGCTACCACCGGTGGGCGACCTGGCACCACCACCGGCACAGGCGGCAAGTTGGCAGGCACAGGCGGCAAACTCAGCACTACCCCTGCCGCAACCGGTGGACAGGTCAATAGTACCTGCCCCACAGGTTCTCGTGGTTGTGCCTGCTATGCTTCCACCCTTTGCTCAACGCTCAACGGCACCCTCTTGACATGCACTAATGGCGTCTGTTGCGATGCAACGGTCACTCCAGCTGATTGCACGCCACTGCTCGGCACCGGTGGCGCGGCGGCCACCGGCGGCAAGGCCGGCACGGGTGGTCTCGCAGCCACTGGTGGGAAATCTGCTGGAACCGGTGGGAAAGCTGCCGCTGGTGCGACGGCCACGGGCGGCACTACACCGGGCGGCGGCGCCACGAACAATGGCGGAACTAGTACCGCTGGCGGGGCAACTTCCGAGGGCGGAACCTCGGCAGCCGCTGGCGACACAGGAGTAGCCACCGGCGGATCGCCTCCAGCAACCGGTGGGGCACCGCCGGCAACAGGGGGATCGCCACCGGCAACCGGTGGAGCACCGCCGGCAACGGGTGGAGCGCCGGCGACGGGTGGGATGCCTCCGGCAACCGGTGGTCTCACGGGCACTGCTGGTACTTCCGGCACGACCCCAGCTGCGTGTGCTGACAGCCCGTCCGCATTAGCCCCAGCTGCGTCTCTTTGCACAGCGGGCTCGGATCCTTGCACGTACGTTTGGAACGTTGGTCAGGGCATAACCATCACGTACACTTGCACATGCCCAGCCACTGGCGCGTTGGTGACTCGAAACTGCACTCAAGGCGGGTAAGGCCCCGCCCAATTACAGCTCATTAACCATCACCGGCACGGTGCTGTTCGTAGTGGTGCCGTCGCCCAATTCGCCATAGTAATTGTCGCCCCAGCACTTGACTTGGGCATTGTTTAGCAGCGCGCAGGTATGCACGTAGCCGGCGGAAATTGAACTAACATTATCAAGATCGACCACGGAAACAGGCGTGGGGCTGTCCGTCATCGTTCCGTTGCCTAATTGGCCTGAGCTATTGAATCCCCAACACTGCACGTCTCCACCGTAGAGCAGGGCGCAGCTGTGGTCGGAGGCCGATATGGCGATCGCGGATGAAATGCCAAACACATTGGCTGCCAACTCTTCGTCAGCGGGTGATCCGGTTCCAAGTTGACCATAATGATTCCAACCCCAACAACGAACGACTCCCCCGGTAGGGCCGAGACTAATCAAAGCGCAATTGTGTTGATCTCCGACGGCAAGCGCGCTTGCGGATGTTACGCCAATCACGGTTATCGGCACATAGGAATCTCCGAGCAAGGAAGAGTCACCCAATTTCCAATACGAGTATGAGCCCCAACAAGTCACCGCACCGCCACTCAATTGTGGAATTGCACAGGTATGTGCGCGGCCGGCGCCAATGGCGGCGACACCGTTGTATTGAGTGGTGATCTCGATGGGCGTACTGGAGCTGTAAAGCGATAAGTAATCGACCCCCAATTGATCGTCACTATTGTCCCCCCAACACCAAGCGGAATGGTCTTGCAATAACGCACAAGTGTGACGATATCCGGCGGAAATCGAGGCTGCGCTGGTAATACCATAAACAGGAACTGGCACGGCGCTGCTTGCCGTTGTGCCGTTGCCCAATTCTCCATAGTAATTGTCGCCCCAGCAATAGACCGTGCCCTCGCTCAACAACGCACAAGTATGCTGATCGCCCGACGCAATTGCAGCGGCTGACTTCAGCCCCAACACAAGAGAGGGGTGGGTACTGTCCGTAGTTGTGTTATTTCCGAGCTGACCTGAGTCGTTCGAACCCCAACATTTTACCGTGCCATCACTCAACAGTGCACAGGTGTAATGAACGCCTGCCGAGACAGCCAACGCTTGCGGTACGGTGACGGCGCCGCCGGTCCCGATGCCGCCAATTGCCTGACTGACTCCGCCGGTACTGTTGGCACCACCGCTGGTCGTTAGCAAACCGCCGACACCAGCATGACCACCGCTGGCTTCGTGTCCACCGACATACGGTTGAGTTCCATTGGTACCGCCCGCCGTTGGATTTGCGCCGCCTGCCATTGGATTGCTGCCGCCCGATTGTACATCATTCGTTAGACTTCCCGTTGGTAGCCCGGTGCGAGCCCCGCACCCCAGCAGCAGCAGCAACTCGGCGGCGGTGCACCTTAATGTCGTGTGCGGGAAGGGACGTATCATGCCAATTAATTCACCACGAGAAGTCAATTCTAGTACCATCCTTTCCCATTCTCATCCGAATCTTTCGTTCGGGGCCGCAAATAGGGGGTGAATTGCTTGACCCTCGCTTGTCAGAATTGCAAATGCGATAGTGCCGTCGCTGGGGGTGCCTTCCGGCCCAGCCTGGCCCATGACCAACCGCTTGTGACGCAATGAAACATCTATGAGCAACTCAAATCATTCTTCGCACCTGGTCCCGCATCACGACACCGAGATAGCCTCTGAAGACCGCGTTCCTGTCGCACAAAAGCTTGGGTACGGACTCGGTACTTTCATCGACATGTGGGGACATTGGCTCTACCCCGGCCTCGCGAATCAGGTATTCAATATCTTTCTTGGTGTTTCACCGGCTCTGGTGGGCCTGGCGCTGATGATCAATCGATTATTTGACGCCATATCCGATCCGGTTTTTGGCTGGATTTCTGACAATACGCGAACGCGCTTCGGACGTTGACGCCCTTACATCCTGGTGGGTTCAATATTGGCTGGACTTGGACTGCCGATGCTCTTTTTCGTTTCCCCCGGCTGGGGAGATACCCATATCCGACTTTGGAGCTTTGACATTGCCGTTTCGAATTACTTCTGGTTCATGCTGGGATCCTCGGCCCTTTATATCCCAGTTATGAGCTGTTTCAACATGCCGTATCAGAGCCTCGGAGCGGAGTTGACTCCGGACTATCATGAGCGCACCAGTGTGATGTCGTTCAAGAATGGTATCCAAAAAATTCCCGAATTGGCAATGTTTTTTGCGCTGCAGTTTACGACGATGCATTGGTTTCTGGACAGAAGCACCGGCAAACCGAACCTGCTTTTGGGCGCACAGGTGTACTGTTTGATTCTCGGCGCCTTGATGATCTTGGTTGGAATTGCCGTGTTCTCGCTGGTAAAAGAGCGTTACTACGGCAGCGTTGCAGGGCGTAACCAACAAAAGATATCCATCAAGGAAACAATCTATAAGACACTGGTGTGTTGACCATTCCGGGTCCAGTTATTGATGAGGCTTTCCTATTCCATTGGAACGAGCATGGTCGGTGCGCTAGGCTACTACAATACCGTCTACTACGTGTGTCATGGACATCTGGCAACCGCAACGAAGTGGAATACGGTGATGGGGCTGTCCGGTATGGCGTTTGGATTTCTGGGAATCCCGACATTTGCGCTAATTGCTCGTCGTGTCGGGAAACGCGGGGGCCTTATGTGCGTGCTTGCCAGTGCGATATTGGTATTCATCGGCACCTGGTGGTTCTATAACCCTTCGATTCCGTGGCTGCAGATATTCGCGTCAGGCCTGATTGCATTCACGGGGGCGGGCTTCTGGACCTTGGAGGGATCGATTGGCGTAGATGTGATTGATTACGACGAATTGAGCAGCGGGAAGCGACGCGAAGGCGCGTTTTCTTCTTGTATTTCGTGGATTACCAAGGTCGGAATGGCGCTGGGTGTTGGGGCTTCGGGCATTATCCTGTCTGTCACAGGCTTCGACGCTAAGCTCGAAGGGGCCCAAACCGAGCATGCACTTTTTATGATTCGATTCCTCTTAGCGACTATTCCAATTATTGGGCTAGTGCTGTCACTAATTGCCCTTTCTCGGTTTCCTCTGACACAGGCGAAAATGCAGGAAATACGAGCAGCGCTTGAGGCACGTCGCGGCAAGGTGTAGTTGACCTTAACGCGCAAAACTCGTTGTTCTTGAGTCAAGTTCTCGGAACGCAGTTTTCGGGGCCGAGGGCCCCGAAAACACACACAAAAGGAAACGTCGGAACCGGAGTGAAAAAGTGCAGCGCGCTGTACTCTTTCAAGGAGGTAGACGGTCCTGGCGCAGCGAGGAACGCCCGAAGGGCGTAGTGAACGGACGAGCGGGTCACCAACGAAACCAGGCGCACGGAGTGCTGGTATTTCAAATAAAAATAGCGAACATGGCTTCACCGGCTGGGAGGGTTCCCTGACCACGCGCAGCGTCGGGCCCCTGCGTCGGGTCCCTTTAGGTCAGCGGGTACTTGGCTGTCTTGCGATGATACGCACCATGGCCTCTGTGTAGCGTCTCGCTTCGGTCGGGCAGGGCGCCGGGCACGGGCCACGCTTCCACTTGCCGCAGCCTCGCTTCGCGCCAACAGTTAGCGGAGACAGAATTGATACGCTCCGAAGATCGCCCAGTTCAGCTGCGCGGTCCAATAGGGGTAGCCGAGCCGCGCAGGAATCGGCCTTACGCAGGTCGTAGGCAACGCGAAGAGCCGGACTGGCGATTTCGCGTACATTATCCAAAGCAAGTAGCTCGTCGGCGTGTTTGCTCAATCGAGAACTGCCGAGCATGATCTCGTACAAGAGGTCCGGGCCGGCGGTTCCCATGTGTTCAACCATGATTGAGAAAGCTATAATTGACGTTTCGCCTGGTGTGTTGGCGGCTTTCCTCACCAAGAAACGCAAATCAGGGTCTCGGGTCTCTTCGGGTGAAATATCGAATAGCCGCTGTGCAATTGCCATTGCGTCGGCTAAGCCCGTCGAACGGCTGGCAAACGCAAGCAGCAAAGGCTTTAGCACGTAAGGATCCCTCGGATAGCGCTCTGCCAGGGGAATGAGACCATTAGCACCTTTAGCGGATGCCTGCGCCAATTCATCGGTCGGGGCTCGCTCAGCGGATGAATTAGTCGTTGTATTTGGATTTGCGGGCGGGGGGATGTCAAGGATTGGTGGCGAATCGTGTTCTGCTTCACTGATCGGCTTGATGGCTGCGGCTTGAGCAATGATCGCCTGGGCTGCTTCGGCGCGGGCAATCTGCAGACGCCAAAGAAAACCCAAGCTTACCCCCGCTGCGGCGATTAGCACGCCGAAGACTGGCAAGCTGCCGCGCACCAGCGGCATGAGTCGGCCGGTTCGAAACTTGGCCATTCTCTGATGCAGCACGGATAGCACCGCGGTAGAGAGCGCAATTACCACGAACACAAGATTCCAACCACGAAAATTGGCGGCTGGATTTCGACCAAACACGAAGGAGGCGCCGAACCGTCCCACTATATCGTCCAGGAATCGCACCACTACGGCGGCAACACCATACGCCATAAGAGACCAGAGCAAGCTGAGTTGAAGGGTGTGTAAATGGTCCAACACTCGCGCATGGTTACCCCAAACCGTCTTTCTTAGGCGACGGAAAAAGAGCAATGAAGGGGTGAGCAGCGTGCCGACAATACCCAATAAAATAAGTGCACTCTCCATTCTGGTGAACTTCAGCTTGCCAGTAAAAAGTTCGATGCTGGGAACTGTGCTGGATAGCCCGATTACTAGCAGCAAAAGCGATACAATACCTAAGCCCACCAAGCGCGGTCGTGCCGTGCTCACATTTCGAGCCTCCGCTTCGAGCAGTAGCCGCGAACCCGGTCGGATTGCCATGGCGGGTGACTGCTCGCAGGCTTGGTCAGCCTCTGCGAATGCATCGAGTGCTTGGCCCAATTCCAGCATGCTCTGATACCGTTCATCGGGATTGCGCGCCATTGAGCGCTGGATCACGAGCTCAAGGTTGACGGGTATTTCTGGATTGATTGAACGGGGTAAAGCCGGCTCTTGATTGAGAACTGCGAGCACCAATTCCTGTAAGGTTTCCCCTTCATAGGGGGCCCTACCGGTAATTGTGGCGTAAAGCACTGCACCTAATCCATAAATGTCTGTGCGATAGTCAACCGCGCCTCCACCTGCCTGTTCTGGCGCCATGTACGCGGGAGTGCCCATGATTACACCAGCACGGGTCAATTGAGTTCCTACGGCGTCTATGAACCGGGAAAGGCCAAAATCGAGTACTTTGATGGTTGGCCTTTCGGTGACCAACTGGGCATCATGGCTCAATAGGAATATGTTCTGCGGTTTTACGTCGCGGTGCATTACGCCCGCCGCGTGAGCGGATTCAAGGGCGCTGCACACCTGTCGGGCTATGTGAATTGCCGTTGGAATCGATAAACTACCACAGCGGGCCAGGTGCTCCGACAGGTCAATTCCTTCAAGGTACTCGCAGACTAGATAAGAGCAGAGTTCAGGAGTCTCGTTCAACGTCATACACACCAACAACATTGGGGTGAGCAATGCAAGCGGCGGCTTCAGCTTCTCGTCGGAAGCGTGCGACCATCTCGGCGTTGGAACTGAATTCCGGTCGAAGGACTTTGATGGCAAAGCACTTATTAGCAATTCTTGTGTGATGCGCGCGATAGACGCGGCCCATCCCCCCTTCACCCAATACAGATTCGACAACATACGTCCCGTTAAGAGTTTGTCCGACTAAGTGGTCGTTGCTGCCTGGTGCGGGGTACCCGGACCAAGAGGCTTTTGAGTAAGCTTGACCGACCTCCTCAACGGTGTCGGTCCAATTCTCATGACTAAGTGGAAATCTGGGTAACGACATCTTTGAGGCGAGCAGCCGAAAGAGCTCGGAGCTGAAAGTCTACAGGAAGTCTCGTGGGCCGTCGTGCCACATACGGACAACGGTCGGTCCGCAAAAGCAAGCAATACTGGCCGTAAGGCCAATGTCGCAGTTGCGCGCTTCGCAAAAGCAATCTCTCACTTATGCTCACCTGTGCGCCTTTGACGGAGGTTTGTTGTTGTCTAGAGCAGGCAAGCATGTCGTAAACTTACGGGTTTTTCGCTGATCTATTTTTGGTCTGTTGCTCACGGTACCGGCGAGTTAATCGCCTGCAGAAACGCACAAGCCTCTACTCGCGGGTGAGTACGGAGTTCGCGTTACAAGTCGAAAATTCCTTTTGCATCTGCCGATACGGCCGCCGATAGACCCTTCATTAATGAGTCGGCGCCAAGGGTGAAATCCAGCGTGGCAAGGTTTGCTTTAACCTCTAAAGTACTGGGTTCCGTTGACTCCTGCAGCCCGAGAATATGTCCTAGCGAACTGGTTTGAATGGCATCCCAGGTACTTAGGAGAATAGCACGAGCTTGTTCAGTATCGGGGCCAAATGTGCCGCTGACCACAACATGCACTCTCAGTCTCGCCTGTGTACCAAGTGACACGGCAACACCCATTGCAAAGGCCTGGGCCAAGAGTCCTTCGGCACCTTTCGCCCACGTTTCTGGAAATGGCCCGGGAGCGTAGAATCGTAATGGTGCTGACTTTAATTCACTGGGCAACGTGGATAGTGCCGCTCCGCTTAAGGCTGGCTGAGCCTTTCTGAAACGCGCCAACGCGAACCCCTCCACGATGCGAATCAGCAGGGGATCACCTAAGGCTATGGCAGCGAAATCATTGTCGATGCTGAGCAACGTTTCAGGCGTGTTTGCAATCAATCCCGTAATACGCCAGACACCAGACTGCGGTGAACGTATGACTGGGTCCGATACCAATCGAGCCTCGAATCGTTCTCGCACGCGATGAGTTTCGTTTCCTACGCGAACCAGATACAATGTGCCGTAGTCGAAGCCTGCAATGCAACCTTCGGGCAAAGTGCGTAATTGAACCCCACTTCCATTGGCAAAGGCAGCCAACTGCACTTCGGGAATTAGTCGCTCGAAGGCGCTTAGAAATCCCGGATCTTGAGCGAACGTTTTCGGATTGCCAACCACCATCCAACGCAATCCTGCAGCGGGCACATAGTCGGTCAACGGACCTCGATGCGGTGATGCAGCTTCGGATTTCACCGGCGGGGTTACCCGCGCCGGATTGCCGCGGCAACCGCCAAGAAGGACCGACGCAAGCACCACCGAGCACACGCCAATTCTCCACCCGAGAAACTTGCTCAAATGGCTGCGGACTTGCATTAGTGAACCGAGATGTAACAAAATCTGCGGTTCTTCGACCCGACCCGAACTAGGTAGCGCCGCCCTTTGCTCAAGGCATACTTTTCATCGGTAATCCGTTGATTATCGACTTCGACCCCGCCCTGCTGAACCAGGCGCTTACCTTCGCTTGATGAAACCACCAACTTCGCAAGAGATAGGGCTTTAGGTAACCACAGGGTCTCGGCGTCGGACTTGAGCTCACATTCCAGGACGTCTTTGGGCAAACCGTCGGCGAGGTACGCATCACGGAAACTACGCTGGGCCGTTTCCGCCGTGGCGCGGTCGTGGAATCTCTCCACAATTTCGAAGGCAAAAAGAGCTTTAGCCGTTAGCGGGTCCGCGTCGCGCTTTAGGTCTTCAATGTCCTGATGATTTCGTGCCGAAAGCAATTCAAAAAAGCGCCAAATTACGCCATCGTCCACTTGCATGCATTTTCGATATTGGACCAAGCCCGGTTCTTTCACGCCGATATAGTTGCCCGCAGATTTGCTCATCTTCTTACCCACGATCTGGCCATCCACACACCGCGCATCAAGCCCTTCAAGGAGTGGTAAAGTGATGACCACTTGAGGTCGCTGACCATAGCGTTGCTGCAGATCACGGCCAACCATGAGATTGAACAGCTGATCAGTCCCACCCAACTCGATATCCGCCTCAATTTGGATTGAGTCATATCCCTGAAGCAAGGGATAAAAAAGCTCGTGGAGATAAACGTCGCGTTGGGTCTCGAAGCGTTCTCGGAAGTCGCGACGCTCAAGGGTACGAGCCAAGGTTCGTTTTGCGGCCAGTTCGACAACTTGCTCAAGGCTCAATTTTGCCAGCCATTCGCTATTGTGAACCACGGTAGTCCGACCGCGATCCAATATCGTAAATGCCTGCTCTTGATAGCTTTGCGCCGCTGAGAAAACTTGGTCCCGGGTCAGTCGAGGTCGTGATTCATTTTGGCCCGTAGGGTCGCCGAGCATGGCCGTAAAATCACCGATAAGGAAAATGACCTCGTGTCCAAAGTCTTGAAATTGGCGCATTTTGCGCATCAATACGGTATGCCCTAAATGCAGATCGGGCCTGGTTGGATCAAATCCAGCTTTGATTCGGAGCGGACGGTTCTGCTCGAGACGTTCTTTGAGCTCATCCAGTTGATGAATTTCGACGGTGCCTCGCGTAAGTTCCGAGAGCTGAATTTGGGGATCGACCACGAGCCTGACGCTAGCACGTAAGAACTAGCCGTTGGCCTCTCTCGCACCGCTCGCGACGTTTTATTCGACAGAGCTTGAGGATTCGCTCAATCGTGCTCGTCGTCGTCGCCACCGGTGATAGCCAAGTGCCGACTATCATTGACTAGCTCTTTTAACTCTTTGCCGACTTTAAAAAACGGCAATCGCTTTGCCGGAACCGGCACGGGCTTGCCGGTGCGAGGATTTCTACCGTCATAGGGCTTGTAGGGTCGAACCGTGAAGCTGCCGAACCCACGGATTTCGATACCGTCGCTTTGCTGAAGCGCGACCGTCATTGAGTCGAAGATGCAGGTGACCAGAGATTCTGCTCGTGCTTTTGTCAGCTCGCCGCGGGCGGCTATTGCTTCGATAAGCTCACTCTTCGTCATGGGGTGCCTCCTCCAACCGCTTGACTTCATTGCACTCTATCCCAAATCACGCCCGAGGCCAAGTAAGGCTTAGACCCAGTTAGGCTACTGGGCCGGCAACAGTTCAACCCAGTCGAGACCCAGCACGCTGCTTTCTAGCCTCAGATGCAGAGGTTGCTCGCCTTCGGCTATCTCAATCGGGGGGCCCCAGCTGGCTCCGCATTGGAAGCGCAGCTCGGTAGCATCTATTTGCCATGCGATCGGACCCAGCGCTGCGGTGATCGTCGTTGGCTTATTCTCGTAGGCAACCCAGCCGATGCCCACGCGATAGCGGCCGGTTCGAGGTATTGGCAGGGCGATAACAATCGCAGGCTGCCGGCCGCTCGGGTGCACAATCAGAGCGCGATGCTTTGAAACGCAGGCCGTTGGTGGATAGCCGGGTATAGCCCAGGCATCTTGTAGCGCGAGCACCGGCCATTCCGCTTCGGTTTCGAATCTAAGCCTGTTGGTCTCGGAAAATGTGATTGATTCCAATCGTGGCGTAGTGTCAATTTGATTGACCGCGTATACGTAATGAAAGATCGATGGGGATCCGAGTTTCTTCCAAAGCAGCCAGTCGTGAGCATCGTTGTGTGCTCGCGCGACGACTATTGCGCGGTTCGCATCAAATTCTCCGGGATCATGACCCAATGCAAAGCCGTGATCCGTGTCAACTAGAATCAGCCCGCTTGTAATTCCCGCTTTGCGCAGCGCATTGCTCTCAAACATCGGATGACCGCCTTCGCGGTTCTGCAGTTGCCGATGCGCAAATGAACCATGCAAGCCATACCCGAGTAGCGAAAGGATAATTACCGGAACAAACCGGTACCCTTGTACGAGCCAGCTCGAAATTAAGACATGCTCGATTGGAATTGCATCGACCAGCAGGCGAGCTCCACCGCCCGGAAAACTGCCATCGAAATAGAAGGGGGCGTAGGCAACAAGTAACGCGACCGGCGCCCAAATCAGCAACCTTGCCACCCGGTTAGCCCATCCACTTCTGGCCGCAAAAATGAGGATGAGCGCCAGAGGTTCGAAATTGAGTACGTCGAGCAAATGCCAGCGCAAGCGAACCCCACTGACGATGAGCGCTGCCAGCGGAGTATAGCCGTTGGGTAGGCGTTTCGCAACATAACGACCGTGTTCGAAAAAGCAGCCAATTCCTCGCCCAAAGCCGTAGCGAAAACAACCAGGAGGACCGTCGGAGTTGGCATAGTAGGCTAGCTGAGTGCAATTGTGCCAACTGCCGGTGGTTACCTGTTGATACACAAGCCATGCGGTGATGCCCGGTAGCAACGCGGTCCCGAAGGTAATCCACCGGTTTGCAGAAGCTTTACGAAGAATTAGCGCGAGTACGAAAAATAGCGCGATTGCGCTAATGGGGCGTGTGGCTATCAGCCAACCGGCGCAAAGGCCCGATATAATCAAATCACGACGCGAAGATCCGAGGGCTCCCCACACCGAGACCGTAAACAACAGGGCTGCCCAGCCGTGGGATAGGGTATCCGCCGTGTGATAGCGAAGTGTCGCGCATAAGGTACTGATTAGCGCTGCTGCGATTGCAATTCGTTGATCATGGAAGACACGACGTGCGAGTGCCGCTGTGGCAATAACCAAACAGCCTGCAATACAAGGCCCCACCAATTGAGGAATCTTCAGGAACATGCCTAGGGATAGAATCGCCGCATACCCCGGCGGAAACAGCACTGAAAGTCGCGATAACTCTGGGTTATAGTAGAGAAACCGGCCTCGCAGTGCCGCTGTTGGATATAAAAGGGGTAAAGTCAGATGTCCTTTGGCAAATGTCTTTGCCTGCAGAAAATAGTAGGTGGCATCGACGATGCGTGGTCCACCGCGCAGATAGTAATAGTAATAGCCAATCGATAACAATGCCGCAATTAATGCCAGCGCTTTGACGAGCAGGCTGCCCCTTGCGCCATTCAAGCCTTGCCAGACACGGTCCACGTGCCTTTGACCCAACCAAAAAGCGATGGCAAGCCCGCAAGCGCATTTCGCTACTGCGTCCGGTGGGAAGCCAAAATGACCGATGATTTCAGTCATTAGTTTGAACGGCCCACAGATGAAACAATTCAACCGCGGATGGACTGGTCGTGGTCAACGTTATATGAAGCGGAGTAGCAACTAGCGAACCGTCTACCAGCAGCGAAGTTTCTTCCCATTGATCGCTGGTCGGAAAGGTCAATTCACCTACGTTCTTGTCACCGATAGTCACCCGAATTTGCGAAGATCCTGAGGGCGCCACTCGAAATATAAGACGCAGTGATTTTCCGGCCCTCAGTTTGCGCAGCGTGAATGACTGCGTGACGTTGGGATCGACGATGCGCGAAGCGTCCCAGAGGTCGCGGTTTGGATTGCGCGGATCCGGGAGTTTTTTCATGCCCACGTAACTGAACCAGGGCTTCGAGATTTTGTAGTCGTGAGCGCGCTCACTTACAATATCGCCAAAGTCGAGTGCTGCAGTGACAGTCTCGCTCGGTCTTATAGTTAATGAAGTTTCCGCGTCGTCGAGCGAGCTGAAGTCCGCGTGATAAGCAACTTTAGTGGGTCCGCCGCAGATGACGTTGCCTCGAGCCGTAACGGTAGCTCTTTCGATGATGCCGTCGCTGAACCACAAGGGCAACTCCTGCCACCAACCGGGATAAATTGCTAAGACGTCCGGACGATCGTCGCGCGACATTCGCTGAATGAGTTCGACTGTCGCCCCAATTCCCCAGCCTGCAGCTCGTGCAAATGGCAGCCTATTGGTGCCACCCAGGCCGATCAAATCGAGGCCCAGAATATCCGCAGCATAAGGAATGGCCCCGGCGTCGCCCATCGCAATTCGATGGGGAGTCGGATTGAGCAGGTGACCGAGTCGATGGCCCACTTGCAGCTGCTGATCGAAGATATTTCGCGAGGCTCGTCCGAAAAACCAAACCTGGCGTGCCGTGCAGCGCGCCTGAGCAATTGAGTAGGCGCAAAGCGCGGCAGCGGCTGCGGCACAGGCCGCCCAGACGACGGGCTTTTTGCTGTTTTTGGCAACGAAAGGCCATGTCAGCAAGAACCCTGCACCGAGCGCCGCAGCGACCAGCAAGAATGCCACCGCAGGCATTGTGTAGCGTTCGTTTTGCCAACGCACTTGACCGTTGAATGCCACTGTGGCGATCCAACTCACGAGTGACGCCCATAACAAAAGTGCCCATTTGCGGGTCGGTTTGGGCAACACCGCAATTGCGGCAAAGATCCAGACAACCCAACCCAAATAAGGCACGTCGCTGAAGTGCCAATCTGTAACCCTCATTACCTGATACTTCAAGAAGAAGAAGTACGACCTAAATGCGTCCGCAACCGGCAGGTGCGGGCTGTAGAGCTCGAGCTTTACCAGTGCGCCAGCTGCCGCAAAATCTCCAGTCAAGTATCGATTAGCAATTGCCTGTGCCACCAGCAAAAAGCCCGCGGGACCGGCCATCAGCAGCAATCCTTGCAGAGCCGCAGCGCGGCCGCGATTGCGTAGCACATGCCAAGCGGTGGCACCGGACAGCACAGCGATTGTCGCGATAGCCTCCGGTCGCGTTGCAACAATCGCCACATTCCAAATGGCAAGCCGAAGGTAGCCCAGCGTCAAGGGTTGACTCGGTGCCTGCACTTGCTTGACCAGGTCGTCCTGCGCCAAGACTGCGGCGCTCCAGATTGCTATGAGAAGGGCGAGCTCCATCCCACTAAAAAGCGACCAGCTCAATGCCCCCACCCCCAAAAGAGCGAAGGGCAATAAGTAGCTTGCAATCCTGGGCAGGCCTCCAAACGCTCGCCGCAGGGACAGTAATGTTGCAAACACGCAAGTGGTGGCAATCAATGCGGCCCAGTGCATGAGCGCGAGACCACGAAAACCTGCAATCAGTCCAATAGCCAGAATGAACGGGTACACCAGGCTAGTGCCACCGCTTGAATAGCCATTGCCATCGATCCATTGAAAAGGGAAACCGCGCGCGGCCGAGCGGGCAAAGTCAAAGTGAATGAACACGTCATCCAGCGGGGCTGACCATAAGCCCACAAAACTTGGATGGCGCGATGGATCGTACTCACTGCCCTGCGCCCAAGCGATGGCATTGTAAAGCTGCCAGCGCATTGAGCCGTAAAACCACTTTGCCATCAGCAGCGTCCAAGCCATTGCGAGACAGCCGTACACCAGTGGCTCAAGCACGCCGAGGCGGTTGAAGCGGGCCCATACGGTGCTTGCGAAACGGGATCGCATCGGAGGCGCCTATCTAACACGGCAAGGGCCTGTTGGCCTGAAACTCCCCAGTTTCGCAAGGAATCGGTGATTCAAAGGCCTACCGCGACCGTGATCTTACTGCAATCACTCAGTTCATCCGGAAGCCGGACCGGGGGAGGGCAAGATTCGCCAATTCTTTCGCTTTGGCTGCCCTTGGGCCATGATTGGTGGCGCCCGCCAGAGCACTCTTCGATGGCGTGGGACGCCATTGCGGGTGCGCAAGTCTTTTCACCATGGCCGAACCCTCGCCACGACAACGTCTCGTGACCCGTCTGATATTGCCCGCTTTTGTGATTGCGGTGTTGATTCTTGATGGCGTTACGTTCAGAAATAGCTTCCAGTTGGAGAAACTGCGCGAGCAATCGGTTATTGAAGCCACATTGCTTTTGGCGAAGGAAAAAGCCGATCGACTTGAGAAGAGGATCATTGACCAAGATAACGTGATTGCGTCGACCGTCGATATCGAAAACCGCGCGAACTTTGGTGCCGATTGGCTCGAGTCGGCACGCGTGCAAACTCCCACGGGTCGCGCCGTATTTCTCTTGGATTATGCCTCGCCTAGTCACGAAGTCTTGGCAATGTCCTCGCGATTCCCGGGGCTGGAAGACGAACATTTTCGCGCGTTATTGCACTACGTCTTCTTGCCCGAAATGTGTCGGGACGATCGCATCAGTGACGAGTTGCGCCATCTGCATCGCTCGGTAGACGGCGTAAATTACCTGATTAGCTTTTGGCAACGCGAGTCACAAGGGCGACGCTATTGGCTGGTTGTATGGCATGATGTTGGCGCCATCGTCCGCTACATATTTCCGGAACTCTACCCTAGCGCGGATAGGACCAGCCGCATCAATGTCGTAGATGACCAAGGTCGAATCGTCTACGGTGAGGTGCTCAATTCAATGGGTCCCATTCTAGGTCGCCAATTTGGCACCACATTGTACAAATGGCGACTCAACGTGACCATGACTGCCGCATCCGACTTGGCTGCGGCCGTAGCACGGCGCCATGTATTAGAAATGGTGATGGTGGGCCTGTCAGGCTTGGTCGTGATTGCTGGGTCAATCGTGATTTTGGTCGCTGCGGCACGGGAACGCAAATTATCCAACCTCAAGAGCGATTTCGTGGCTAACGTATCGCATGAGCTAAAAACGCCACTCTCGCTCGTGCGCATGTTTGGTGAGCTCCTACAGAGCGGGCGCGTAGATAGCGACGAAAAGAAGCGACAGTATTTGCAAATCATAGTCAGTGAAAGTGAACGACTGGCCGCGCTTATTGAGAACGTGCTAGATTTTGCCAAGGTCGAACGCGGCAAGGCCGCCTATGAGTTTTCGACCAGCAACGTCGTTGAGGTGGTGGCCCGCGCCGTCGAAGCGTGCCGCGTCCGGGCCGAGCGCGAAGGCGTTGAACTCGAGTTTACCTGCGCTGAAGCGAGCATCCTGCTAGAAATTGACGAGCGAGCCATTGAAATTGCCGTAATTAATCTGGTCGATAACGCGGTCAAATACGCGGCGGGTGGCAAGCGTGTGGCCGTTCAGCTCCGCGCTCAGGGCTCACACGTGGAAATTCGCGTCACCGACTGGGGACCCGGCATTGCCGCTGACGAAAAGCTTCGCGTCTTCGAGCGGTTTGTGCGCGGTCGCAGCACTCGCAATCAGCGAATTCGCGGCAGTGGCATTGGTCTATCGCTGGTTAAACACATTGCCGAGGCTCATGGGGGTAGCTCGTGGGTCGAGGATTCCAAAGGCAGTGGGGCCTGCTTTGTCATCTCGCTGCGCAAAGAGGGCGGCTGGCGTAAAGTGCTGCCCAGTGTTGGGCATGGTTAGTTAGTTCTCGGCTAAAAATTCGTAAGCCTTGAAATATGCGTAGAAATTTGCCGCACGCAGGGTCGGGTATAATGCATTGTTCGCTGGAAACTAGTTATCCGGAAGGGTCTGAAATGGCTCATCGGCTGTTTGTGTATGGGACTCTTCGCAAGGACATCAAGAACGGCATGTTCCATCTCCTCGCGCGTCATGCCCGGTTCGTCGGGCACGCGCGAGTTCGTGGTTGACTCTACGACCTAGGCGAATATCCCGGAATCGTTGAGGCAAGCGAAGAGGATCGCTGGGTTCGCGGGGAGGTCTACGCTCTCGACAATGGTGACGATGTACTGGCGCGCCTAGACCAATACGAAGGCTGCGGACCCGAGGATCCCAAGCCGCACGAGTTCGAGCGAGTTGCGTTTAGTGCCGTATTGGAAGACGGAACGACCGCGTGTGTTTGGGTCTACGTCTACCAGATGCCTGTGGAGGGAAAGCACGAAATTAGCTCCGGTGATTATTTCGACTGAGCGTGCGAGAGTTCGTCCTAGGCCCGGGCCTGGGCGATGCCCTGCCGTCTCTGGACTTGCGCGTGACGGCAATACAAAATCAAGGATGTCCCGATTTTGCGTGGTTTCGGAGACATTGATCAGGGCTCGACCCCGAGACCGGAAACGAGTAAGGTCCTCAGACGAGACGGCAGGTTTGCCGGCTAAGTAGTTGCCGGCTCACAATTTTTGGCTCAGACGCATAATGCATCAGTTCATTCGCCACGAAGCTAGCGTACTGCGCCGCTGGGGTTGGGGCCCTGGCGGCCAACAAGATGAGAAAATCCCAGTCTTGTTTCGACATTGGGTCGCGCTACGGTGGCGTGATCGCTTCGATCGCCGCCGGAGGCAATTTCGAAGCATACGATAAGTAGATGGTCCAATTTGTGCGGTATCAACCCGGATTAGTTTAGGTAATTGCTGTGAGCGAAGGCGATTCAAAGAATTTGGATGAGTTGTCGCGCGATGAATTAATCTCTCGGGCAACGGCGCTGGGCGCCACTCGGCCCGAGTTGTTGACGCGCGTGGAGTTGCGCGACGAAATCGTGAGGCTGACGGAAACCGACGAGCAACAGCGGCAGCGCGCGCGCGGCTGGCTGGGTGTAGCGCGTGACCTTGTGGCCAGCGTCGTCGAGCAGCGACTGAATTTGCCCGATGCTGCCGATTTGATTCGAGGCGTCAATGTTCGACAGCCGAGGGTTGTGCCACCGGTTGCGACCGTCACGCTTGCGGAGATTTACGCCGCGCAGGGACATGTGACTCGCGCCTTGAAGCTGCTTGACGAAGTGCTGGCGAATGAACCCGATCATGAGGCGGCTAGGGAATTGAGGGAGAGATTAATCGCGGAGGCCGAACCGCAATCGGCGCCACCCAGTGAGGTTCCCGATTTTCAGGAGGATCGCGAGGAATTGGAAGAAAACGAAACGGCCGATTCGAATGACGGAGATATACCAGAATCGAATGTTTCTGTATCCAATGTCCCGGAGGCGCCGCCGCTGGACATTCCTGTCACCAGCGTTGAAATGGCCGAGCCCGAGCCGAAACCCGAGCCCCACCGCGATTACTTGATTTATCGACGGTCCGATTCGAATGTCCTGTGCCATTGGTCGATTACCGACAAGACCTGGGGAAATGGGTTGGCTCGGGGTGACGGCCACTGGGTGCTGCGCATCGTTCAAGTGTCGCCGGCGTCGGGCCCCCTGATCCCCGCCGAGACGGTGGTTCCGCTACCGGGGTTGACCGGCGAAGCGACGCTCAATGACGCTTCCGAACGTCAGCAAGTTCGAATGGCGATTGGTTGGGATTGTGGTGGGCGATTCAATCCGGTGGCGATTGGCATTGAAGTGGCGGGAGCTACGCCAGATGACGCCAGGATTGCTTGGCTACCGCTTCCCGGTTTGGACGAGCCCGCACCAGAAATTTGGCTAGACTGCGCGCGTCGCGCCTGGCGATACTTGGAAATGGGTGGCGAGACAAATGGTGGTTGAGTCAAGTTTTCAGAACGGTCGGCGGTACTGGCTGAGAGGAGTCCAGTTAGTAATAATCTCGCTGACACCATGGTTAGGCAGCTGCAGTAAGTCGGAGCCCAAGCAGCTTGCAGTGGCGTCCACTGGTCCCATTCCGGAGGCCACGGCTCTGCCTCCGCCGCCACAGCCGATGATCCCTGTCGCTCCGAAGGATCTCGATGTGACTGCGCTGCAGCAAGATCTGGGCTGTACCAAGGCGAGTCCGCTAAAGGCCTGCGCCATCCTCAAGGATTTCTCGCAAGCGCAACGCTTTACGGCGAGGACTCCCTCGGGCGAGGGCCGCTGGATCGGCAATGCAGTGAGCGTCGAAAAGGGGGTTGAAACGTCCAGGCACTTGGTACTTTGGGCGAAAACTGTACCGACCAGTCAAGTGGGTCCCGGAGATCTTCCGGTCAAAGCCGGTTTCGACTTTATCCCCGACGGTCTCAAGATGCAGTCCGAAAAGTTGATGCGTGCACTCGTACGAAGCGCCGATCCGCCGGAGTCGAACCCCGCTTATCAATTTGCCAAAGCATTCGTGCCGCCAAAACAACGAGTATTGGCCAATACCGCGGGCCCCTCGGTGCATTTGACCTCGGAAGAATCGGTGTATTTGCGCTTTGCCCCTCCTAGGAAGGTTTACTTGGTCAATCCGGCACCGAGCACGGCGGCTGCCGGCGACGGCGTGTACGCAGAATTATGGTTGGGTGATTGGTAAAAACGAGCTCCGGGTCGAAATCTCGCAACCCGCATTCGCCACCGACCGACCTCCTCGACATGCTCCGCCTGCGTCCATTCGTTCGCAATCTGGGTCACGTCCGTGTCGCGCTTCCGGTTCTTTTGGCCACAATGCCCGCTCGGGCTCTGATTACTTCAGAACTTTCGCTCGAGTTGAGCGGCAGTTTGACGACCACATCCGAGGGTGCCTCTATTGTCGGGATGTTTCTTGATATCAATATCCCTCTCGATCCACAGCGTCCCTCGCCCGTGCACGGCGCGCTACTACAAGATGAACAAACGACGCCACCGGAAGATGTTCCACTCGACCCGCTCGAGCGCGACAATGGTGATAACAACGGTGATTTGGACACACGCGATTCAGCCTGGGGCGACTCGGTTCCCCCCGGTGCGGCATTGCCCGAGCCTTTGCAAATTGATCGGCAATTCGTGGCTGATTTAACCCAAGCCGCACTGGTAGCTCAAGGCTGTGACGCGGCTTGGTCACGGCTCGAACATCTCGGCACGCGCAACCGCGCGAGTGCCCTTTTGCCGGAAGTCGCGCTGCGCGCGGGTCGCGAAACCGATACGGCTTTGCGCCTGACACCGACGGATTCCGACCCCTATCAATACACGATGTCCGGCGCCAACAGTTTGTTGCTCGAAGGTCGATTGTCGTGGCGGCTGGGTCGCCTCTTGTTTTCACCGGAAATATTTGGGTCTTGAAAGACTCAAGTTGGCCCGCTCGCGCGAGCGCCAGCGCGTCGTCGAGCGCGCGGTAGTGGTGCTCTTTCAATGGCTCAGGGCCCAATCTGAATTGTCCATGGGCCGCCGTTTGCCGCAGCGTCGTGCGCGTGCCGCGCGGTGGGAGCTCACGCAGGCTGAGCTTCGCCTGGACGTCCTGACTGCCGGTTGGTTTTCCGCGCATCGCCCCACGTTGAACGCAGTGTCGGTGCCCCAGCCCGAAAGCGATCCTCGCTCATCAAGATCAACGGACTCCGCCCCGCCCGCCCCGCCGCCGAGTGGCTCGCGCGTGCCGTTAAAAAAGAAGAAAATAAATCGACGTCTCCCAGGCAGTAACGCCAGCAACACCCTTTCAACCGGATACGCCGGTGAACCGAACGTTAGCGACCTTAACGCGCAAAACTCGTGGCTCTTGAGTCAAGTTTTCAGAACGCAGTTTTCGGGGTCGAGGGCCCCGAAAACACACACAAAAGGAAACGTCGCGACGGACGAGCGGGTCACCAACGAAACCAGGCGCACGGCGTGCCGGCAATACAAATAGGAACGGCAAACACGACTTCACCGGCTGGGAGAAGTCCCGTTAGTGTTTCATTGCTAACCCGAGCGTTCGTTCCGACGTTTCGATTGTGTTGGTTTTCGGGGCCCCTGCCCCAAGAACGGCATTCTAAAAACTTGACTCAAGCGCCATGACTTTCTCGCGCTAAGGTTGCTAGGCCGGCTCGATGTGTCGGCGATTTCCTGCTGATGGTGTAAAGGCAAGAAGTGCTGTCAAGAATTCAGGGACGTGTCCGCCCAAAGCCTGCGGTTTTTCCGCGGGTGCCGAGTGCCGAGCGAGCCGTGACTGGCCATGCGGAGCAAACCGCGCTAAGGGCGGCGCCATGTTATCGGACACTCGAAGCCTGCTTGAAGATCTCCAAAGGCGCGTTGATGCGCTAAGGGGGTCTCTTTGACGTCCCGGTCCTAAAACGTGAAATCGAGGAATTGGATTCGCTCACGGCCGCGCCGGACTTTTGGAATGACCAGCAAAAGGCGCAAGCGCTCTTGCGCAAACGCGCGAACCTTTCCGAAAAGGTAGCCTCGGTCGAGAATTTTATGGCGTGACGTCACGGAAACGCGGGAACTGCTCGAGTTAGGCGTTTCCGAAAATGACGAAGCTGTAATCGGTGAGATGACCGAGCAGGCGGACGTGATCAAGAAGCGCGTGCGCAAAGCCGAGTTGCAGCGAATGCTTTCGGGGCCGGTCGATCACGCCAACGCAATTGTCAGCGTGCACCCAGGTTCTGGCGGCGCTGAGGCCAAGGACTGGGCGGAAATGTTACTGCGCATGTACCTAAGATGGTGCGAGCGCCGCGGTTACCAAACGGAAGTCATTGATTATCAAGCAGGCGACGAGGCTGGCATTGATGGTGCAAGTTTCATGGTTACCGGGCAGAACGCCTACGGTTACTTGCGCGCCGAGATGGGAGTGCATCGCCTGGTGCGGATCAGTCCCTTCGATGCCAACGCGCGACGGCATACCAGCTTTGCGGCGGTCGAAGTGACACCGGACGTCGAGGACGAGATCGACATAGAAGTCAAGGACACCGATCTTGAAGTCAGTACCATGCGGGCGGGGGGCAAAGGCGGACAGAACGTTAACAAAGTCGAGACGGCGGTGCGCATGCGGCATATTCCGAGCGGAATTATGGTTGTGTGTCGCGCCGAGCGCAGCCAACACCAAAACCGCCATATGGCCTTAAAGATGTTGAAGGCCAAACTCTACGAGATTGAACTCGATAAGCGGGAACAAGACAAAGCCCAATATGAGGCTCAAAAGGGGCAGATTGCTTGGGGCAATCAGATCCGAAGCTACGTGGTTCAGCCTTATCAACTGGTCAAGGATCTTCGCAGTGAATACGAGACCAGCGATATCAACGGCGTCTTGGACGGCGATCTCGACGACTTTATCGAGGCTTACCTGCTGTTGACCGCAGACCGTCGTAATGCTGGTTCGAGCGGGCGTTCCGTGGTGGTGGCCAGGGGGTAAGGTGGGAGTCATGAGCGGTAAGAATAGTACTCCAACCCAAGAGCAACCGGCCGACGGCGTTGGAGCCGAGGACGCGATCATTCAGGCTCGGCGCCAAAAGGCCGATCGGCTGCGCGCGAGAGGTGAGAACCCGTTTGCAAATGACGTGGGTGCGGAGAATCGAATCCAAACGTCGGACCTTCGCGCCCAAGCGAAGGATGCTTTGGTCGGACCAGAAGCAGAACAGCGCTACGACAGTAACAGAGTTCAAGCGCTTTTCGGCGATCGAGTTCTAGTCGTCTTAGGGCGTCTGATGGCGCGCCGTGGGTTCGGCAAAGTGGTATTTTTGAGAATTCGCGACGGTAGTGGTGAAGTCCAACTATTCGTCAAGCAAGATGTCCTGGGTGAGGCCTTTGCCGTGCTTGAAGATTTGGATCTCGCCGACTTCGTGCAGGCCAAGGGCACGGCGATGGTCACTCAAAAAGGCGAGCTTAGCATCATGGTAAGCGGGCTTCGTCTGGTGACGAAGGCGATTAGACCGCTACCAGACAAGTGGCATGGACTAACGGACGTCGATCTGAGGTATCGACGTCGCTACCTGGACATTGTCGCAAACCCAGAGGTAGCGGCGGTATTTCAAGCGCGCTGCGCGATCGTTCAGGGTCTCAGACTTTACCTGGACGAACAAGGCTATCTTGAAGTCGAAACGCCAACTTTGCATTCAATTGTCGGAGGTGCAGCGGCCAAGCCCTTTGGCACGCACCACAATGCCCTCGATTTGAACTTGTTTCTTAGAATTGCTCCGGAATTGTATCTAAAGCGACTGTTAGTGGCGGGTTTCGAGAGGGTGTACGAGATCGGACGTTGTTACCGAAACGAAGGATTGGACACGCGCCACAATCCCGAGTTTACGATGCTCGAATTTTATTGTGCTTACGCGACTTACGCTACCCTCATGTCGATGACCGAGCCGCTGCTGCGCGCTGTTGACGATCACTTGGCAAAGCGCATGAAGGCTTTGAACCTCGGAGCTCTTTACGACAGTTGGGTGGCCGATCGCGCGTTTGCTCTGGACGAGCCGTTCGCCCGAGTGCCTTTGATGCAAGCGATTGAGTCGGCTCTTGACCGAGCTTTTATAACCAAACAAGCGGCGACTCGACTCCAGGAAATTGCCGCCCCGAAGGTCGGCACCGAACCTGATTTAGGCGCAGATTTGGTTAGGCACTGGGCAACCGCTTCGGATCGGTCGCGCGCCATCGACTGGGGCAATTTTCGCAAAGGGCTGCGGGCCTGCGACTCCGAGGGAGAGCGACTATTTGTCGCCTACGAATATCTGGCAGAACCTTTCCTCGCCCAAGATTACCGCACAACTGACGGAAAAAAAAGCATTCCGGTGTTCATTATCGACTACCCGTCGGAAACGTCACCCCTGGCCAGACGCAAAGATGGCGATCCGAAGCTGGTTGACCGCTTTGAGCTGTTCGTTGAAGGCCGCGAGCTTTGCAATGCGTTCAGTGAACTCAATGATCCTGATGACCAAGCGGAGCGTTTTGCCGAGCAAGTGCGGAAGAAAGCCCAGGGTGCCGAGGAAACCATGGACTACGACGAGGATTATGTCCGTGCTCTGGAGCATGGCATGCCGCCAGCTGCCGGTTTTGGACTGGGTGTGGACCGTCTAACGATGATGCTTACGGGCCAGTCGTCAATCCGTGATGTAATTGCCTTTCCGCTTCTGCGCCCCGAGGTCCGCGGATGAATATTTCTTGGCTGCTTGCGCTGCCGACGGCAATTCTAGGTGACGGCTCTCGGCTTCGTGCCGCGGGCGGCCTTCGAGGCTTGTGGCACACCCTGAGTCGAGCCGATCGAATTGTGATTGGGCTGTTGGTCGCGCTGCTAATAGCCTGGGCTTTCTTGGTATTCTCGAAGCGCTTGGGTCGCGGTTGGCGTCGGGCACTCTCGACATTGACGGGGACTACCGGGCTGTTTTTTGCGGCACTGGTTTGGTGGGCTTATCGGTTGCCACAGCCGAAAACGGGTGTGTTTATTCTCTGGCATCAGTTGGTCAGGGGAGGAGCCGTCATTGCCGGTGTTTCTTGTTTGTTCGGCGCGATGGGCCTATTGCTGCCCAAGGTTCTTGATCGGATCGAACAGCGGGGTTTTGTCGCGTTTGTTGCCGTCCGGCACGTGCGTGCCAACAAGAGCGGCTTTCTCACCATTATCTCATTGCTTTCGATATCTGGAGTAGCGCTCAGTTGTGCCGTACTTTGCCTAGTAACGTCGATTATGGGTGGGTTTGGTGCCGATCTAAAGCGTAAAATCCTGGGTAACAATGCGCATGTACGCGTGGAAGCCGCGGAGATAAGGGGCTTCGACCATTGGAAAGAAGCGGTTGAGCGAATCAGTCGCGTGCCTGGCGTGGCTGGTGTGACGCCAATTGTTGCCGGCGAAGTAATGGCATCGAGTTCTTCGAGCACAGCGGGCGCCATCGTTCGCGGCATCGATCCGGACTCAATCGGTAAAGTCATCGATCTGTTGAAGAACATTGAGGTCGGCAAAATCAAGTACATGGTCGAGCCGACTCTTTTGGCTACGCTTCCGGCGGACGAACCCGTGGGAGTCGGCCCCGGGGGCGAAATATACCTGAAAGGGCCCGACTACCGGAGTCGCGCGGCGGGCAAATGGGACAATATTCCCGATGAAAAACCGGCCCCAGAGGATATTTATCCAGGTATCGTGATCGGTCGCGAGTTGGCAAAGTCGCTGCACGTATACGTGGGAGATGAGTTGACACTGGTCTCACCGCTGGGCGATCTCGGTCCCATTGGCATATTACCCCGCAGTTGACGCTATCGGGTGGCGGCGATATTTTACAGCGGCATGTATGAATATGACAATACCTACGCCTACGTGATGCTGGATGTTGCGCAGAAGTTTCTTGATCTAAATGATCGCGCGACGCACATTGACATAAGAGTCACAGATGTCGAAGCGGTTCACGCCATACGCGACCGCGTCAAGGAAGCGCTTAACCGGAATGATGTGCACGTGCGCGATTGGAAAGAATTGAATCGCAATCTATTCAATGCGCTCAGGTTGGAGAAGATTACCACATTTATCATCTTGTCAATTGCAATAGCCGTCGCGAGTTTCTGCATCATTTGCACTTTACTGCTCATGGTAACGGAAAAGAGCAAAGAGATATCGATCTTAAAGAGCATTGGTTCGAGTGATAATCACATCTTGCGCCTATTCATCGCTGAAGGGCTTATTATCGGAGGTATCGGCACGGTTTTTGGGGTGGTTGCAGGCTGGGCGCTCGCCAAAGGGCTGCAATTGTCCGGGTTTCGGTTGAGCCCCGATGTTTACTATGTGGACCGGTTGCCGATTGAGGTCAATTGGTCCGACTACGTCACCGTTGCAGTGTCCGCATTGGTGATTACCACCATTGCGACAATTTATCCCGCAATTGCCGCAAGCCGGCTCAGGCCGGTCGAAGGTATTCGTTACGAGTGAAGGTGCTATCGTGGGTGAACCGCTGGTTGTCGTCAATAACCTGACAAAAACCTTCCAACACATGGGACGGGCCCTCAATGTACTAAAGGGAATCGACTTAGTCATCGAGCAGCAACAAATTCTCGCAATCGTTGGGCCTTCGGGAGCTGGCAAGAGCACGTTGTTGCATTGCGTTGGAACCCTCGATTTGCCGACCTCTGGCACCATTCGATTGGGAACGGAAGAGCTAACGACGATGAGCGCTTCACGACTTGCAGCCGTTCGCAATCGGGATGTCGGATTTGTATTTCAATTCCATCACCTGCTCCCGGAGTTTAACGCTGTTGAAAACGTAATGCTTCCAGGATTGATTGCGGGGCGCGCACGCAAGGATATGGAGCATCGTGCGCGATACTTGTTGGACGAGGTCGGCCTTTCGGATCGAGCTACTCACCGACCCGGTGAGCTTTCCGGTGGAGAGCAACAACGTGTTGCGATAGCGCGGGCGTTGGCTCTTGAACCGAAGCTCTTACTTGCAGATGAGCCGACAGGCAATCTTGATAGTGCGACCAGTGCCTCCATTCACGACTTGTTTTTTCAAATCAATCAGACACATGGTACAACAATTGTGGTGGTGACTCACAATCCGGGATTTGCGAACAGCATGCCGCGTATTGTTTATATGAAAGATGGTCGGGTCAACCGGGACGAACCCGGGCAGAGGAGTACCTAGTTTCTAGCGAAAAACCGTTAAGTCTCGAAATATGTTTAGCAAACTACTGCGCGCAGGGTTGGGTCCCTGCGCTAACGCTGCCGTTGTCCGATTACGCGATTCGGAGGGCGATGCCCTGACACGGTAGGCACGGGCGTGCCTGATTGATCGACAAAGGGCCATTTGTGGAAATTGATCTGTTCGAGATCTTCCAGAGTGATTAGAGGCGAAACCGCATTTTGAACCAAAAGCTGTAAAATACAATCAAGCTCCAGTTCATTGCCAGGCCATGCATAATCAAGCAATTCCGCCAAAACAGCGGTGTCGACGGCGCGCGGTTCGCCGTAGACGCTCATTCCAAGTCGGGCTACTTTACCAAGCACGAGAGCGCGCAGATCGTCCCCGCGATCCGCGAGCTTTGGAATTTGGGTTTCTGCAGCATCAAACCGGCGAGCAAGCGATTCGTGAATGCGTCGCGACGCAACGAGACTTGTCAAGGAGGCCCGCACAATTAGAATACAACCGACACTGCCACTGGGATCGACGGCCGACACTCCTAACCAATTTGAAATGGCTAACTGGGTCTTAAGGTCCAGAGCTACTGGATCGATAATAACCAAACTTCCACCGACGGCGAGTCGGCCTTCGTTCCCGGGGCTGCTCCAGGGTTTCGGGTAGTCAACCACATTGACTGGATCGGCGATTACCAATGGCCCAGTCATTCGGGCACTAGCTGTATGAGCGACGGCCGCCCAACCGCGAGCGTCCCCTCCCAATGGTAAGATCAACGCCTGATTCAAGTTGGATTTTGCTAAGCGTTCAACTTGTTCGAGGGCAATCCTTGCTTGAGGCGCGTAGCAACTGCTACGAATCAGGCGTGCCATTGCGACAGGCATTTGTCGATGTCCATCGAGCTCAAGTGATGTGGAAAGTTCAAGTTGCTCCAGTCGGGTCTCAACTTCGGTGCAGCGGCTTGTCGCGTGCAGCTCACGTTGGCGTGAGCGGGCTTGAGCTGCGCTAACAGCTAGCAATGCGCCAATCCGCATTCCCAATCGTCGCAAAGACTGGGCCTCTTCGAGAGCCAGTGTAGATAGACGCCCGCCGCTAGGAAGACACAACACTCCCAATGGTCCAGTTTCGGACTCTAGCAATGTTGCACAAAATGCGCCTTGATTCTCAAACCACGACACCAAAGGTCGAACGTCGGCACGACGCACTTGCACAGCTCGAAGCACTTCCAAACGTAATGTGTGTTCGGGTTCAGCGGCGGCGAGCTCCGTCAAGTGTTCGGGCAGTTTGGCGAATCTTTCGTGAAGTTGGCCGGCAACATCCACGTATTTTACTTCGGGGGGATCGATATTCCACAATTCAGATCGCGACTTTGCACTGGGGCTGAGCGGCGACAATTCGCCCAACGCGGCGCGCAGAGCGTCTGAGGGTTCGGGTTCAAGGGCCGCCAAAATGGCGTTCGCAATTGCGGTAAGCCACCGTGACTGTTCAGGTTCCAATGGTTTGGCCACTTTACGTGCCAGAATACCGACAGTAACCGACCAAGCGGTCACGATCGATACTACCCAACCAGCGTAGGCAGGATTGCTGCGCAGCAAAATGAATGCGAGCAGTGTCACTGGCGCTCCTAGCGACAAGACTGCAATAGACCCACGCAACCAACGCACGATTCGAGTCGCGTCAGAAGTTGTGGCAATCCAGCATTGGATAGTTGCCATGACCATCAACACGGCTGGCACGCTCCGGTCTGGTGCTCCAATGTCCAGTAGCGCTGCCGGCACTGCAAATAGCAGAGACGTGACGGCCGTAGCGACGGCTCCACTGCAGCGATCCGCGACACCCAGCTCGAATCGCCGTGACCAACGTAGTCGTATCGTGACTGCCAGAATCAGTAAAACGCTCGAGAAACTTGCCGTAATCGTCGCATAGTCGACCGTAATCGGATCGACACGCAAGACTGAATCTTGAACGGTAGCTCTGATGAGAGGAAGTGTCGTAGCAACCGACCAGAGGAAACCTGCAAATACCGTGGCATCCAGTGAACGAGTCATTTTGGCCGGGACCAGCAGTCCACCCGGAGCCAGGATTCGCGCCAACGCGATCAAGGCACCCAGGGTGCACGTCGCCGTTCCGAGATTCGCGGCCGCATCGAACGCTGAATGCCCCGCTGGTCCGGAGCGCGCTGCTAACCAAAGCATCACACCGCTGAATGCAGCACGAGTTGCAAGGAGCGCGGACGCGTCGGACACAGGAGCTCGACGGTCGGCCTGCGCTGTTTTGCGCCACACTAGGACAAACAGCGCTGGACTTAGCAGCAATATCGCCAAGGCCGGCAAGGCCTCCGGGTGCACCTGCAACGCGGCGAAAGCCACGTACAGTATGGCCACCAACGGAATCCAGACCCTGCCGAACAGGATTGTCACGGCTGGGGGAGACTAGCGTATTGTATCGACCCAGGCATCGATTGAATTACAAGTTTCGACATACGGGTAGTCGGATGACCGGGAAAAATCGTCGGAAGCAGGCGATATCGTAGGGTGCGGTTGGCCAGAAAGCAGCTAAGGCCAAACAGAATTGAGCAAAGTGCCAGTAAGCCATTGCGACCAACCGCGGTTTGCGTGTATCGGTTTAGAGATGAATTCTTGGTCCAATTGGCCCGTGGCCCACTCGAGGTAGCATGCGAAAGACCTATGTTCTTGATACAAATGTTCTCATCTATGATCCCCGTGCCATCTTGAAATTTGAAGATAATGACGTTGTTTTGCCAATCTACGTCATAGAAGAAGTGGACCAATTCAAGCGTGAGACTACAGAACGAGGCCGCAATGCCCGCGAAGTCGCTCGAGTGCTCGACGATTTGCGCACCAAGAGGCTCATTGTCGCTGGGAGTTCCGGTCGGCGAAGGCACCGTTCGAGTGTATGTGCCGGAGAAGCGTCCCCGTCTCGAGCACGGATTGAATCCACTATCCGCAGATAACGCAATTCTTCAAACTGCCGTGGCCGTACGCGACGTCAATACTAACCAACCGACTATTTTCGTGACCATGGACGTCAACCTTCGCATCCGTGCAGACGCCTTCGGATTACCGACGGAAGCTTACGAACACAACGCGGTTGATGTGGAGCGTATGCATTCTGGAATAGTCGAGATTATTCTTTCCAAGGAAGAGATTGACAAGTTCATTGACTCCGGCAGCATGTCCACGCCCGGTGGTGAAACACTGACCGGCAATACTTGCGTCGTGATGCACGATGAATCTCAGCCGAAACCCCACGTGGCGTTGGCGCGTTTTCACGCGAATTCCGGCGAGCTGAAGCATTGTAAAGACGCCGAAAGACGGAGTAATGGGGATCCGACCGCGCAATCGCGAACAGAGCTTTGCCCTGGATCTATTGCTAGATGAAAGCGTAAAGCTCGTAACTTTGGTCGGCAAAGCGGGCACTGGAAAGACACTGCTGGCGTTGGCCGCTGGCATGATGCGCACAGTTGAGGATGGCCGCTACTCACGGCTTTTGGTCAGTCGCCCTATCATGCCGCTTGGTAAGGATATTGGCTTTCTGCCCGGTAGCGTGCAGGATAAACTCAACCCCTGGATGCAGCCAATTTTCGACAACCTGGAGTTTTTGTTATTCTCCGGAGGCGGCAAACGACGCGGTATGCGCGCCTTCGACGAGTTACTTCAAAGCGGTACCGTGCATGTGGAGCCTCTCACGTATATTCGTGGTCGAAGTATGCCACAACAGTACGTGATCGTGGATGAGGCCCAGAATCTAACTCCCCACGAAGTCAAAACCATTGTAACCCGATGCGGTGAAGGTACGAAGATTATACTAACCGGAGATCCCTATCAAATTGACAATCCTTATGTGGACGGTTCAACTAATGGGCTTACGGTTACCGCAGAGCGATTGCGTGGAGACTCTATCGTCGGTCATATCGTTCTGAGCAAAGGCGAACGCAGCGAGCTCTCAAATTTGGCTGCGAATCGCCTGTGAAACGGTCACTAGCGTCGGTTGTGCATGCGCTTACCTGCGCCGAGGCGCAAATTATCCTGCTGGCGCGGAGCCACCCCACAAATTGGCTAAAGTTGCAGGCTCGACTCACGGAGACGTGGAAAGTCGGACAGTCTGAAGAGCCTGTATTTCAATTCGCTCCACCGCCCGACTTGTCAGATTTACGCGGCGCCCTCAATGAAATTGAGAAATGGTCTGAAAATCGGGGACCCTGGGGCGCAATTTTGGCAGCCCGAGCCAGGGAGCTGGAATTGGAAGCCGAAATGGCAGAACACATCGGTGACCGGCAGATTCGATGCTTAGCTCAGCGCCGTTTTCCGGTGCTCGGGTGCGCAAACTTGGTGTCACTAAGACGATTGGCTCGCTGTTGGGCGCGTATCGAGCCCAATGAATCAACATGCGACGTCATTCGAAGCGACGATCAAAACGACAGCCGAAGCCTGTTTTGCCAGATGCGCAGCGAGCTGGAAAGCTGCGGTTCTTCGTTCCCGGTAATACTTGAGAATCGTCTGGCCGCTCATGCGGTAGTAGATGATAGTTTTGTATGGCTCAAGCCTGGGGTGTACCTAAGTTCTGTCGAATCGAGGCGCATAGTCAGGCACGAGGTGCACGGGCACGTTGTGCGGCGAATCGCCGTTCGCAGTCCGGAAAACGCGGGATACGCCTGTGGCGTAACCGGGGCGGACTTGGACGAGGAAGGTCGCGCCTTGTGGTTGGAGGAAAAGGAAGGATTACTCGATTCAACGCGAAAAGCCGGGCTCGGCAGGCGGCATCTGGCAGCCGATGCTTGCCGACAAGGGGCCAGTTTTTGCGATGTGGTTGGATTGCTAATCGAACTTAACACCATCATTGAGCAGGCGATCAATATTGCTCTGAGAGTCTGGCGAGGTGGCGGGCTCGCAAGAGAAATCATCTATCTTGACGCTTATTGGCGGGCTAAGAGAATATTGAGTGAATCATCCGGCATTGATGATTGGATGAAACGGGGTCGGCTTTCGTTCGATGTCGCCAGCCGCCTAGCGCAAGGTTTGTTGCAGCCATTCGGGTGATGTGTGAAGCTCACCCTAAGCCAGATCCACTACGACCGGGACGTGATCCGAGGGGCGCTCGCCCTTGCGAACGTCGGCATCGATACACGCTGAAATTAGTGCACTTACCAGTGACGCAGACAAAAACACATAGTCAATCCGCAGCCCGCGATTGAGGCGCAATGACGGTCCGCGGTAGTCCCACCAACTAAACTGCTGAATCTCGCCATTGGCCATGCGATATGCGTCAACAAACTCATCACCTAGGAAACGTCTCAGACCTTCACGTTCGTCCGGATGGAAATGGATTTGCCCCTCCAAAACCTCTGGCGACCAAACATCCAGCGGCTGCGCTGCAATATTGAAGTCACCACCCGCAACAATTGGCAATTCTAAGTCGCTAGCCTCGGCTCGGAGGGTTTGGCCCAACCGATCGAGCCACTGCAACTTTCCGAGAAAGGCCGGGTGGCCCACTTCCTTGCCGTTGGGGACATAGACGCTGGCACAGCGAACATTGCCGACCGTTGCAGAAATGTAACGCCGGTCGTCTTCGGGGCCGTCGCCGAGTAGGCCAACTTTAACGTCCCGCATTGGCAGCCGAGACAAGAGGGCAACGCCGTTATAGGTCTTTTGCCCGGCCATAGCGACTCCGTAACCACGACGCAGGAATTCTTCGCTCGGAAATTCCGCATCGACGACCTTAGTTTCCTGCAAGGCTACGACGTCAGGCTTGCGTTCGTCCAACCACGCAATCATTGCTGGAAGCCTTGCTCGAATAGAATTGACGTTAAAGGTGGCAAATCGCACGACTCAGTTCCTAGCCGCTGTACCCTGAGAAACGCAAGTCGGCAGGGCCTGGGGGAAAAATGAATCCCGGCGTACGCTGGGGCTTGTCGTAGGCTCCACACCGCGATAGCTGTCCAACTGAGCCATTAGTTGACCTTAAGGCGAAAAAGTCATCTATCTTGAGTCAACTTTTCCCGATGCCGTGTTCCGGGTCGGGCACCGGAACACCCACATGATAAAAACGTCGGAACGGACGAGCGGGTCACCAACGAAACCAGGCGCACGGCGTGCCGACATTTCAAATAGAAATAGCAAACATGGCTTCGCCGGGTGGGAGGAGTCCCGTTAGAAATGACGACAATTTGCCTAATTGGGACTCGGTGCTCAGGTCTCGTCTTGTTTTGCGCCTTAGCATTGGTTGCGCTCTCGGGCGGGTGCTCAATTTGAAAGACCGCCCGAGCCTAGACCTGAGCCACCTGCAACCGAAGGCGAGGGGCGGCCGCAGTTGGTAATGCCTAAACTGATACAGTTCGTATCCGCGACTTATCCTCCGGACGCTCAGAAGGCTGGGCTGAGGCGGACGTTGTGTTGCGCCTCACGATTGATGAGACCGGAAAGGTCACCGAAGCCGAAGTTGTAGAGCCGGCTTACCATGGCTTTGACGAAGCCGCGAAAACTGCGGCAATGCAATTCACGTTCGAGCCAGGGCGACGCGACGGAGTCGCGATCAAGACACGCATTAAGTATAAGTATTCATTTACTCTGTCGCCCGTTGAACCTGATAAGGCGGCCCTCCCGGCGCCCCCGCCAACTGTCGGAAATCTCGGAGGCGAGGTGCGAATCGCCGGGGCCGAAGTTCCCTTGGCCGGCGTAGAGCTCAGCATTTCTGGGCCAGACTCGTTCAATGATCGGCGCACTACCGACGTCACAAGGGCGATGGCATTTAGAATCGGTAAAGCCCGGGCGCTACAAGATTGTGGCGGCTGCCCAGGGGTTTTCCTCATTTGAATCCGCAGAAGAGGTCGTTGCTGGGGAAGAGACGGAGGTTACCTATCGGCTTGCCGAAGCAACGGATGAAATAGAAGTTACGGTGACTGGCGAGCGGCCGCCGCGCGAAGTCACGCGACATACCATCGAGCGCCGAGAAATGGAGCGAATTCCCGGAACTAGCGGGGATGCACTGCGGTCCATCGAAAATCTGCCAGGCGTCGCGACGCCCTCCGGGTCTAGCTGGGTTACTCATCATTCGCGGTTCAGCCCCCGAAGATACCCAGAGTCTTTGTCGATGGATCAAATACTCCAATTATCTATCACTTTGGCGGACTAAGAAGTGTTTTTCCGTCGGAATTGCTCGAACAAATTGATTTTTACCCGGGTAATTTCTCCGCCCAATACGGTCGAGCCATGGGCGGCATCATCGATGTTGCATTGCGCGCTCCCGACACGTCGTGCAAAGGTCCTTATGGCCAGCCCACAGACAAGAAGGGTTGTTTCAACGGAATTGCTTCCGTTGATCTCATAGAAGGACGTGCACTATTGCAAGGCCCGCTCCCAGTGAAAGATTGGACATTTGCCGCGGGTCTTCGGCGAAGCTGGGTAGACGCATGGCTCGGTCCCGTTCTCTCAAACGCCGGCGCCAATATTCGCACGTTGCCGGTGTATTACGACTGGCAGCTGATTGCCGAGAATAAGCCAACTCGAGACTCACGACTCAGCCTGAGGTTTTTTGGGAGCGATGATCGCTTTGCGGCGGTTATTGATCCGCTCGCTGAAGAACCAGGGTTCGGTGGCAATCTAAGTTTCTCGGAGACGAACTGGACGGCTCAGGGGTTGTACGAAGGTCAAATTGCGCGAAAACTTTCCGAGCGCGTGATGACCTCCGTGAGTCGCTCGACGGTTCGATTTGGATTGGGCGGCACGTTTGACTTCAACATTATCCTTTATCCAATTCAGTATCGGCATGAATTCGGCTGGAATATGGCGCCCGGTATCAAGCTAAACGCGGGCTTGGATACTCAAGCTATTCCCTACGATGTCGCTATAATCAGTCCACCTCCACCACGTGCCCGGGCAAGCCGATTCCGGACCCTTCACCAATCGGCAGCCCCTGTCCGTCACCGCAATCTCGCAGTATCATTGAAGAGGCCGCGTACGTCGATGCCGAATTGCAGCCCACGAAGCGTTGGCGCATCGTGCCCGGATTTCGCTTGGACTATTCGAGCGACACGCGTACAACGGACCCCAATCCACGCATCAACACGCGCTACGACATAATCCAAGGTGGCATCCTTCCAGATGGCTCGCAAAAAGACGTACGACCATAAAAGGGGGTATCGGCGAGTACACGCAACCTCCGCAGACGTATCAAACCAATAGTGTCTTTGGAACACCGGGCATTGTCGCCAATCGTTCGGTGCACTATTCTATTGGGGTTGAGCAAGAATTCACGCGTGAAATCGAGATGAGCTTGAGGGGTTTTACAAGGATCTTACCGGCAGGTGGCTCCCTGGGCTGACCCCAATGGCCCTCGCTACACCAATTTGGGAACCGGCTCAGTTATTGGTCTTGAAACACTCCTCAAGTACAAGCCCGACAAGCGATTCTTCGGATGGCTGGCGTACACCTTGTCGAGAAGCGTTCGCAGAGATTATCCGGGGGGTCTCGAATATCTAATCCATTACGATCAGACGCACAATTGACAGTCTCGGCAGTTACCGACTCGGTCGTGGTTGGGAGTTTGGTGCGAGGTTCCGATTATTTCCGGGAATATGGTAACGCCTGTGATGCGACCCCCGAATCTTCCGGCCATTTACGCCGCCGATGCAGGCTCATATGTGCCATTACAGGGTCAGCCTTACAGCCAACGCCTCCCCTTGTTTCATCAGCTCGACATGCGCATTGACAAACGTTGGCAATTCAAGAACTGGCAATTGGGCGCGTACTTAGATGTGTATAATGTGTACAATAATCCAAGCGTAGAGCAGCTATCCTACGATTATCGCTATGCACGCCAAGGCTACGAACTGGCGTGCCATTTTTGCCAAGTATAGGCGTACGAGGTGAATTCTAATGCCAGCGATAACCTTAAGAATGCCGCAAACCGGCATCGGGCGGGTCTTGTGTCTGACAGCCATGCTAGCCGCAATGGGTTGTGGTGCCGGGTTCGATTCGCCGGACTGGGTCAAGTCATTGCGCGTAATTGCCGTTCGAAAGGATCAACCGTACGCATCTCCGACAGTTGATCCGGCCAACCCGACTCAGGTCAATCTCACGATGCTTGATTATGACGGCACGCAAAGTTCTAGGCCTATTCAACGCCTGTGGTTCTCCGGTTGCGATGATTTGCCGGGCGATCAGTACTTTACGTGCCTGGCTCGCATGTACGGGCTTTGGCAACTGTACACACAGTACATAGCGCTCTATCCAGATAAGACTTTGCAAGAAGGCAGCAGCTGGTCCCCGGCGGATCCACCGGACTTCCTGACGGACGATCAGGTTTTCGGAATCGTACAACTAGTTAATCCGCATATCCCTCAGTCGACTTGCCAGGGCTTATCTCAGCACCTATCGAATTGGTCAACGGTTCGTATTTCACCTATCCAATTCCGTTGGACATAATTGAAAATCACCAGCCAAGCTCCGATCCGAATATCCCCGCCTATGGGCTGAGTTTCATCTTTTTCACGCTTTGCGCGGGGCATATCGATGTCGCGCCAGGTGGAAGAATCTGAACATCGGCGTGACTCTGCATAATGCTACCCTGGGCTTTCCGTTTGTTTGTTTAGGCGGCAATGGAAATGCGCTCGGCCCCGATGATTTCGTTTCCGGGTACACTCAGGTGTTTGTGCCCAGTGACGGAACGGTCAACAACAATCCTGTCATCGGCGGTGTCAGTTTCAACAACAGCAATGTCGAAGGCGCTGACGCAGGCGCAGATGCAGACGCAGGAGCAGGCGCAGACGCGGATGCAGACGCCGGCACCGGCCCCGTCGCGAACCCCTATTGCATCGACGGAGTTTGTGTGCCGTCTGCGGCGCCAACATGCGCGACCCTTCCGAAGCCGCTGCATGTTCCCGCTTGCTCGGGCAATTGCCCCACTTACGAATTTAGCCCGACGATAGACACAACGGACCAGAGGAATAACGATAGCGGCAAATTTGCTTCGCAGGGTGGCAGCCCGATTGGTGAGCAAATGTGGGTAGATTACTACACTGACCGTGGCTCGTTGAATCACGCGGTCAGGCTTTTGCGCGACGCCAATCTAGGTTGGTCGAGCGACTTCTCGGATCAGTGGACGCCGCCGTCGATCCCGGCCCGTGAATCTTTGGGCTGTTGCACACGACACCCGCGGCGGAACTGCTTGGGTTCGGCTTCTAATTTGCGTGGACTGATAAGCTTGCCTTTTTTGTGCCGTCACGTCAGAAAAGGCCAAACTCAGGTGATTTCTGCTGTACCGATGTTGAATTTCACGATTAGCGACACATCGAATACTGGCCGAAAAGGCATCGGATTTCCTGGCCTGGCGCGGATCGTGTCCAAGACTCGAGGCTGCGAGAATGAGGCGGCACCGATCATTCTGAACGAGTGACCGGTCAATGCCTTTCGAGCTGGTAATGCTGTCGTTGCTAACTGGCCTCAAATCGACGAGTCTACCGATAATCCGCGCTCAGGCGCCCGGTTGCCATGGTGCAGCAGAACAATAAGCCCAATCCGCTCGCTGAAGGATCTCTAGTGAATGACCGCTACGAGATCAAGCAGAGCCTTGGTAAGGGCGGAATGGGTGAGGTGTTTCTCGCATACGACCGCAGCACACAACAGATGGTAGCTCTCAAGGTTGTCCGGGAAGAATCGCGCATGCCGGGCGATGATGAGGCCCTACGCCAGGAGCTATTGCTAGCGAGGTCAGTGAGCCACCCCAATGTCTGCCGAGTGCACGACCTTGCGCCAAGTCTATGGGGACCAATCCTGGTCATGGAGTATATCGCAGGGCAGACGCTCCACACTCATATTCGAAGAAAGAAGGCCCAGGGAGGATACACCTCGGACGAGTTTCGTAAAGATTGCGAGCGAGTCGAGCGCAGGACTTGCCGCAATTCATCAACAAGGATTGGTTCACGGCGATTTGAAACCGGGCAACGTGATGGTTACGCCTGACCGAGCCATTATTCTCGACTTTGGCTTCGCGCAAGAACGTGCGCGAATGAGCTCACGAAGGCCCGCCGCTCCACCCGACGGGGGTACGCCAAACTACATGTCTCCCGAGCGGCTCAGATACGGTGGCGCGAGTCCCGAAGATGACATTTATGCGCTGGGTCTCACACTTTGGGAAATGTGGACCTGTAAAGTGCCGGAGCCCGGCTATCAGCCTCGCGTCAGGCCGATGCGCGAACAAATCATGTTCGACGTTCCGAGCGGTCTAAGTGTTGACGAAGTGCGCCAGATATTTCGTTGCTTAAATCGAGAATCAAGTTCTTCGTCCCGCCGCAAGGCACTTGCGGTTCTTCAATCCGACGACATTGACAACGAGCCAGGCGCATGTGCCGCGGGAACGGCTTTCACCTGGACCGCCACAAAGCCGGTCGATCACAGAAGCATTCATTCCGGGTGCGCAGGCGCTGCTGCTAACCTACGCGACCAATGCTCCCCATGCCGACGGTACGTTATTCCCGCTGGAAAAGCCCCTACTTACCGTGGGGCGTCGAGGCGGACAGGATATCGTCTTGCCCGAAGCAACCGTGTCTGGAAATCACGGTGTAATGAGATGGGAAGCGGGCACGTGGTTGGTTGAGGACGCAGGTAGTACCAATGGCACTTATGCAGATCACAGTTATGAGCGCAAACGGCAGGTGGCACTGCTCCATGGTGGGGAGGTTCAGTTGGGAGAATGCCGGGTTAAGCTCGTAACATTTGCCGCCGGAAGTGTTCAGCACCAACGTGCTCGCGCCTACTTGGAACGTTACGATGGCCTAACCGGTCTTCTGCGCAAGGATCGATTCCTGGAAGCCGTCGACGATGAATGTGCATTTGCCCGCTGGATGACTGTTCCCATGTGCGTGGCAAAATATCATATTCAGGGTCCCGGCCGGAGTGTCACGAGCAGACCGACTATTCTGGAGATGTTGGCCATGCGCCGGATCGCTCAAAGGGTGGTCGAGCTCACAGAAATGATGCTATTTAGCATCGTCCCCGTGACAGCTGGCGCCATGGCAAACCTGGGTTTTGCGATTGTAATGATTGGACCCAGCCCCAGTGAGTCAAGGCAAGTCGTCGAGCAGGTATTGGCACAGGTTCGCGGACTTCTGCCCGAGTCTCTGGAACTTGTCTCAAGCGTAGTTCAATGTCAGCCCGGCCAATCTGCGGCATCACTATTCGATGACGAAAGATAAATAGCCAAATTCGATTCATCACGACATGGTTGGACCGCCACGCCCACCCTTTCCTTCGGCACCCAGCGAACCAAGTCTGCGTCGCTTGGGCACGGCAGGATCAGGAAACGGTGATCGTCCAATCAAGGCACAATTGATAGTTGCACTGGTGGCTCTCATCATTCTCTTGGCAGTTCCGCTATACCTCTGGCGGCGGCCGTCAGTTCATATAAATGCTTCGGACGCCGGTGCACCTACCGTCACCGCTTCTGCCTCGGTTTCATCCAGTGTTGCATCGCCGCCGCCGACTCCATTCCAGCCCGAACATGTCCGCACCAATCCTGTGCAGCGAGTCAGATGCGGAACAAGTCGGGCACGCGCGTCGTCCGGGGTTTCCTGTGACGCATTACCCGCATTGGAACATGCATTCGTCGAAGCAATAAAGCAGTCGTTTGACTGCGCTCCGAAAACGACGAAAGAGGGTTCGATCAACCACGTCCTGGAAGTAGATTTTGCTCGGAAAACATTGCACGTGTTTCCGGGCAAGAGTGGGGACTGGCATGGCCCCTCGGCGCGCCGAGCTACTAAATGCGTAGAGCACGCATTAGGTAAACCGGATTTTTCCACAATGCCTCATGCCCATGCGTATTACGCACTGGCAGTTATGGCTACGTACGCCCCTGCCTCTGTTTCAGGTCGAAGCTCCACCAACGATAGCTTGGGTGCGCCGACGAACTCTTAGTGTCCCCGCTAGCTCGGGAGCAGCCGGACTCTCAACTGCAGCGCCTGCCGTTGTTCCAATTCCCCCGTAAGATAATTCAATATGCGTGACCCTGAAGAACTCGAGAACCAGGTTGACCTGCTTCTGGAAAAACTAGACCTTGCCGACAAGATCAGGCTACTTGGTGGACAACCGACATGTGGGGCCACTTTTGGTTGCGACGACATCAATCTTCCTCCGATTCGCATGTCAGATGGTCCAATGGGTGTACATTGGTGGTGCAGCCACGCAATCGCCTATCCCGCGCTTATTTGTGCGACGGCTACTTGGGATCCTCAACTCTGGCATTCATTGGGACGTGCCTTAGGGCGCGATTGTCGTGCACGAGGAGTGCACATACTGCTGGGTCCGGGCGTAAATATTTATCGTTCCCCGCTGTGCGGACGAAATTTCGAATATTGCGGAGAGGACCCATTCCTGGCGTCCCGAATGGCTGTCGAGTTCATTCGAGGCGTACAGGAGCAAGGCGTGAGCTGCACGGTCAAGCATTTCGCCGCAAACTTTCAGGAATATGACCGGCATCACGTTAGCTCGGACATGGATGAGCGAACCCTTCAGGAAGTGTACCTGCCGGCATTCAAAGCAGCCGTAGTAGAAGCTCGTTGTGGGGCGGTAATGACTGCGTACAATCTAGTCAATGGCACGCATTGCTCCCAAAATGAGCATTTGATTAGAGATATTCTCAAGGGAGCGTGGAAATTCGATGGTGTGGTGATGTCGGATTGGACGTCAACCTACGATGCCGTTGCCGCTGCCAAAGCAGGTCTTGATTTGGAAATGCCCACGGCCGAGCAAATGTGTGAAGAACATATAGTCCCAGCCCTTCAAAACGGTAAACTAGACTCGGAAATCATCGACGACAAAGTAAGGCGATTGCTCCGTCTAGCTCTGCGGTTTGGTTGGCTGGAGGCCGAACAACGCGACTCGACAATAAGCCTTGGCGACTCAAGTCACTTGGCGGTCGCTCTGGAGGTGGCACGTTCCGGTGTCGTTCTGCTTAAGAATGACCGCAATGTGTTGCCTCTCGATCGCAAGAAATTGAGCAAAGTGGCGGTGCTTGGGCCAAACGCACACCCCGCAGTGTTTAGCGGCGGGGGCTCGGCACATGCGATCCCCAGTCGCGCAATCAGCGTGCTTGAAGGTCTAAAAAATGCACTCAGCGGTCACGCTGAAGTCCTCTACGCCGGCGGATCGGAAACGATTCTAATTCGCACAGTTTTCGAATTCTGCAACTTCGAATCTGAACTAGGTAACGGTTTGCGCGGGGAGTATTACGAGGGTGATCTTCTTACGCGGGAACCGGCTCATATTTGTCTGGACCCAAAAGTCAATTTCAAATGGGGCCCAGGTACGCCCCTGCCAGGTTCCAAGATTGACCAGTTCTCCGTGCGATGGACCGGGACATTTCGAGTTTTGCAAACAGGTACGCATACGATATTCTCCAACGGCTTCGGCAATGCCCATCGCATTTGGATTGACGGCACGTTGCTCGTCGATTCGTGGAAATGCGAACTGCGAGGTGTCACTAAGAACACCATGGAGCTTCGTAGCGATCGGGCGTATCCGGTCAAAATAGAGTGGTCGAGAACCACCTACTGGGCAGGAATGCAGTTTGGCATTGCACTCGAGAATTCGCAGCGTATCCAATTTGGATGACTGCGTTGCGTTGGCGCACGACGCCGATGCCGCAATTGTGTGTGTGGGATTCAATGAGGATTCCGAAGGTGAGGGGTTCGACCGCCCATTTGCGATGGACGTGGAATCGGAGCGCCTGATAAGAGCAGTGGCCAGCACTCAGCCAAACACCATAATCGTACTAAATGCTGGCGGCGGCGTCGATATGCGAACGTGGATTGATATCGTTCCGGGTCTGATATTCGCATTCTATCCCGGGCAGGAGGGTGGGCAGGCGATCGCGGAAATAGTCCTGGGGGACCGAAATCCATCTGGAAAACTGCCCATAACGATTGAGCGAAATCCAGAGGACCGGTCATCGTACAATTGCTACCACTCGTCTGACGGCACCAACCAGGTCCAATTGTCAGATGGATCGTTGGTCGGGCATCGGCATTTCGATGAATACGGAATCGAACCCCTGTTTCCATTTGGATTCGGATTGAGCTATTCGCGATTTCTTTTGGATAATATAAGGCTTTCGGCGGCGGCAATCAGGCCGGATGAGGTCATTGAAGTTTCAGTTGACGTAGCAAATATAGGTACGCGCGCTGGAAGTGAAGTTGTTCAACTTTATGTTCGCGACATTGAGTCATCCTTTCGTAGACCTAAGAAGGAATTGAAAGCGTTTGCGAAAGTACCACTAGAACCAGGAGAAAGCCGGCGAGTGCGACTGCAGTTGGACCGACGTGCCTTTGAATATTTTGATCCTCACTTGAACGAATTTGTCGTCGAGCCAGGACGATTCGAGGCACTCGTTGGATCTCATGCGGCTAGCACTCCACTGCACGCCGAATTCACACTTCTTGATGCTGTGCAATGAGACTGGCGGCTTCGTTTGACAAGTCTTCTTGGATTGCCGCTTCAAGACATACGGTGCCTCAACATCAGGACAAACAGCGCTTAATCCAGGACTGCGAGTATGGTGGTTCCGTCATTTAAGCGTGGATGTGGCGCTAAGTTTCCGGCAATAACCTTGCCGTCAATTGTGATCGACGTGACGCCTTTGCAATGTGACCTGGGGTTCTTGACTTCGATGAGCAGTCTCTTGCCGCGATACAGCCGCTGAATTCTGAATCCAGACCAAGACGTTGGAATACAAGGGTCAATTCGAATTCCGTCGAGTTCGGGTCGTATTCCTAGAATCCACTGCGTAGCAGCATGAAGGCTCCATGCAGCGGCTCCGGTTAACCACGGCACGCGCGCTTTGCCCACATTACGATTGCATGGCGCATATACGGTTTGGCAGTGCACGTATGGCTCAATTTCACGTTCGGATGCGCGGTCATTGTAGGCCGCTGGCATGTAGGCACGGTAGTATTGAAAAGCCAAATCGCCGTTGCCGAGCAAAGTTTCTGCGATTACCGCCCAGCTTTGGGTGTGACAAAAAATGCCAGCATTCTCTTTGATGCCATGGTTGTAGATGACCCCTCCCATCACGGTGCGGGGCGTATTTGTGAATGGTGGGCCGCTTAGCATGATTCCGTAGGGCGTTGCAATGCGCTCTTGCATTGCGCGCATGGCGCTGCGAGCTTGATCGGAAGTTGCCGCGCCACTAAGTACGGCCCAAGCCTGCGTATTGATATAGATTTGTCCTTCACGTTCCTGTTTCGAACCATAACGATGACCATCTGCTCCAATTGCCCAAAGGAACCATTCACCATCCCAAGTCGCGGCCTGAATGTTTTGGTCCAAAGTTTCCAGGTTCTTTTTTGCCCAATTGACCTCCGAGGTTAGTCCCAACCTTTGTGATATACTGGCGTATGTGAACAGGCCATAGCGAAGCTGAAACGTAACCATCACGCTTTCTCCGCTGTAACCCATTTGAACGCAATCATTCCAATCTGCTGCCAGTCCACAAGGCAAACCGTTCTTGCCAGTTCGCTGTAGGTTGAATTCGAGTGCTCGTCTAAGGTGACCTAATACAGTAGCGTGACCATGATCGGCGAACGGGATGGAACTTATCGTAAAAGTCAAGGTTGCCCGTCTCAGCGACGTAGTCTGGGATAGCGTTGAAAAACCACAGGCAGTCGTCAGAGCGATACTGTTCCGCAAGAGGCGCTTTCTCATGACCAGGATTGTGTGTTTCGGGCTTTATGACAGGAATTGCACCACCCGTCGATGCCTGCCCGGAGAGCATCAGCTCAATTCGGGGCTGTATTGCTGCTCCCAATAGGTGCGTTACGCCAAGAATATCCTGAACAGTATCTCGAAATCCCAATCCATTACGTTCACCGTTGTAGATGAGAGATGCATGTCTGGACCATGCATAAGTAATTAGTGCATTGTATGCATTCCAAACATTGACCATGCTGTCAAATTCAGGATCGGGCGTTGTTACTTTGAAGGCTTCCAACTGCCCGTGCCATTTTGCTTTTAGTTTCTCGAGTTCAAACTCGCACCGCTCGGAGTTTCCGAACTGAACAATCGTGGCATGCCCGTGTGACGCGGGTGTGCCCAATCCAAGCAGGACCAGTAGGTCGCGCGATTCCCCAGGCTCGAGCTCGATATTTGTCTGAAGGGTGCCACAAGGGTTCTCTCCTTCAGCCAGAAAATTAGAACACTGACCTTGTACCACGGCAACCGGGTTTGCATAGGAAGCGTATGCGCCCCCTAGGAAGTTCTCACGAACTGTCTCATAGCCCGCCAATGGAGCTCCAACAATCGCCATCCATACACGCCCACAGCCCTCGAGCTGATTGGGATCAAATTCGACGTAAGGGTGAATTGCTACTCCGAGAACGTCATCCTCGACCGTGGCCTTTGCTATGAACTGCGAGTATTGCAGATTGGATAAATCGGAGGGCATGTGCCAACTGGTAGCAAATTCACAATACGTAAATACTGAAATGGATCGGCGTCGTTCCGAGTTATTACTGACTCGCAGGCGCCAGTACTCAAAGGTTTGATCGAGGGGAACAAAATAGGTGGATTCAGTGAGAATCCCTGAGTACTCGGACGAGATAATTGTATAGGCGGTGCCATGTCGGCATATCGACTGATATTGATCCAAAGGCTTGCCGACGGGTTGCCATGATGCACTGAAGTAGTCTTTGGATTCGTTGTCTCGTAAGTAGAAATACCTCCCTGGCTGATCAAGAGGCACGGAGTTGGGTCTAATCCGAAGGAATCGACTTCCGAATGCGCTACGATAGAAACTGTAGCCACCTGCATGGTTGGTAATTATCGCCCCATACTCCGTCGAACCCAGGTAGTTGCTCCAGGGTCGCGGCGTGTCAGCTCGCGTGATAACGTATTCTTTCGCGCTGTCGTCGAAGTATCCGAATTTCATAGTCTGATACCGTTTTCTCCCGGAGAGCAATTTAGCAGCAGCAATTCTTGTGTGCTTAACCCAGGCCTTAATGCTGGATTATATTCCACCGGCAACCTATCCGGCCAGAGCACCAAAGCCTAGGTCAGGATAGCTCCGTAAGGGAACGATTTCCTTCGTTGTGGACGTAGCCTTTGGAATTGTGTAGACAATTCACGACCCGTAGCCTGCCGGCGGTCCAGCAACGCGACGTTCAAATTCTTCAACCCCACTGGTGCACGTGGTTATCACCAGATGAACCCACTCATGGTGGGCATATTTGCGGGAGAATTGTGACGTGCGGGTTATTCTGGATGCTCGTAGCTGCTAGTTACTATTTCAGTACTGGCAAGGCGCCAGACCCGGAAATTCCGGCATCTGCGCATGGTTCGCCAAGAACTAACGGGGCTCCTCCCAGCCGCTGAGGCCATGTTTGCCATTTCTATTTGAAATGCCGGCACGCCGTGCGTTGGGTTTTCATGGGTGACCCGCACGTCCGTTTTTAATTTTTCTGGGCCCCGGCCGACATCCGACGTGAAAAGTTGACTCAAGATCAATGAGTCTCGCGCCTCAAGAAAACTAGTCATGTTTCTAATCGAAACAATAGTGATAAAAGGTCAGACGCGGAATATCGATTGGCTCGGACGACTGCAGCCCGACTGGCCCATTGCACGTCAAGAGCGAAGAGCTTGTTCTCGATCCATCCCAGCGCATCTTCGACCTGGTCCACTTGGCAAAGCAATAAATCGCCGCGGTCGAGGTTCTCAAGTGCATTTTCAATTGCAACGCGTTCGCCACGTGTTTCGAAAACTCGCCTGACTCGCAGCGTGTCGCGCAAGCCAAGTCGCATTAGCCGGATGACTTCGCCATCAGCACGGCCGCGAGTGCACTTATCCTCGTACAGAAATACCTCGTCAAAATGAGTGCCGATTATTTGGGCTTGCTCGATAATATCGGCATCGCGTCGATCACCGGCAGCCGTATAGACGATGGATCTTCGCTTATGCGGCAGTCGGCGGATAGCGTTGACGAGAGCCAGCAGGGCCGAGGCATTGTGACCGTAATCGGAGATGACGGTGCGGCCAGCAGTTTCGAAAAGATTGAATCGACCGGGAACCGTGGCTACGTCACTTGCGAAAGTCTCGAGCCCACCACGAATCACATCACGAGGCACTTGAAGCGACCACGCTGCTGCCGTCACGGCGAGCAAATTGTCGATCTGGAAACCAATACGACCACCATAGGTCAACGGCAGACGGTCGACGGCTGCAATAGCCCACTGCTGCTGACCCACTGCGACCACGATTTGACGATCGCGTACGAATACGGTGCAACCACCCCGGCGTCGATGCGCAACCATTACCGGATGGTCCCCGTCGCGATCGAAGAAGATCACATTCCCTGGGCAATGAGATGCCATGGATACGACTAGCGGGTCGCCGGCTTTCAGTACGGCTGAGCCTGATTTCGCAACCGCGCGGACGATGGTTTGCTTGACTTCCGCCAGCTGCTCCTCGGTCTCAATACCACCCATGCCCAGGTGATCGCCCTTGGCAATGTTGGTGACAATTGCCACGTCACACTCATCGAAGCCCAAGCCTTCGCGAAGAATGCCGCCCCGTGCCGTTTCGAGTACGGCTGCCTCCACTTGCGGGTGGCCTAAGACAACGCGCGCGCTGCGGGGGCCGCTGCAATCGCCGGTGTCAACGCGTCGATCATCGAGGTAGATGCCGTCGGTGCATGTGATTCCAACTTTCAAGCCGAGTCCGCGCAGGACATGACCCATGCAACGCACGGTAGTCGTCTTGCCATTGGTGCCTGTAACGGCGACAACCGGCACTCGACCATTTGAACCGGCCGCGAAAAGGGACGCTACGATTGCCTCACCAACGGGGCGTGACTTTCCTTGCGAAGGGGACAGATGCATGCGCAGGCCCGGTGCCGCATTGATTTCGACGATTGCGCCGCCGGTTGACTCGAGGGGTTGATTGACGCACGGTGCCACGACGTTAACACCGGCGATGTCCAACCCCACCAATTGTGCCGCTTCGACAACGCGAGCTGCGACTTCGGGAGCCACCTCGTCGGTGACGTCCGTGGCCGATCCCCCGGTACTCAAGTTGGCGTTGCGACGGAGCGGGACGATTTGGCCTGGCTGGGGAATGGAATCGGGACTGAGATTCTGTTCTTGCAAGACTTCCAGAGCAATGGCATCCAGACGCATCTTGCTCAGAATCGTTGCATGGTCCTCTCCTCGGCGTGGGTCACGGTTAGTCTCCGCGACCAAATCGGTGATCGAGTGACGCCCGTCTCCAACCACACTTGGAACATGACGGCGCGCCGCAGCAACAAGCTGATCCTTTACGACCAAGAAACGATAATCCAAACCCGGCACATATTTCTCGACGATTATGACTTCGTCCTCGGGGCGAGCCGCATCAAATGCCGCCTTTACGGCATCTTCGGTGGTTAAGTTGACGGAAACGCCGCGACCTTGGTTGCCGTACTTAGGCTTGACGACTACCGGGGTGCCAAGTGTTTGCGCCACTTGCCATGCTTCCGAGGATGTACGCACAATCTGGCCCAGAGGAACGGGTATCCCGCAAGGCGCGAAAATTGACTTCGTCAGTTCTTTATCCTGCGCGATTGCTTCACCGATGGCACTCGTTTGGTCGGTTTCTGACGCCAAGATGCGACGTCGAGATTTTCCCTGACCTAACTGAACCAAGCTGCCGTCGTTCAAGCGTCTCACAGGAATGTTGCGTGCCCTAGCGGCATCAACGATTGAACGTGTGCTCGGCCCCAAACGGATTTCTTGGTAAAGGGAATCGAGTCGCTGAAGTTCCGCAGGAACGGTGTCGAATCGAATGCGACCTGACACTAGCTCGAGCGCCAGTTTCAAGGCGTCGAGACCAAGTTGCTCTTCTTCGTATTGCACAAGAACGCGAAACGTATCGGGGCGGCTGGTTTCCTTGACTGCGAAGTATTGAATTTCGCAACCGACGGCCCGTTGAATCGTCAAAGCCAACTCAGCCACGACCGATGCCTCGCTTTGAAGGTTCGGTTGGACTTTCGCGAGAATGGTGCCAATTGCGCTGGCTGCCGATCCGGGGATCCCAACGTTCAATTGGTTCGAAACGGCCGACGTAGCCTCGGCCTCCGTAGCGCTAGCAACCAAAAGCGCCTCGATGAGGGTTGAATTCGACCATTTGTTCGGTCCGCGTAACACGCGGGTTGATTCGAGGTCCATATAGTTGCTTTCGCTGGGCTGTAGTCTCCGACTAGCGCGAGGGCGATGACTTCTGCTGCGTGTCGAATGACAAAGTAATGTGCGTTCGTGGTTGGCGAAATCTTCCCTTAAGCATCGTTAGACTGGGTCCTGCGACCATTTGATTCACGACTTGACGAAAAGGACAGGGGCCGGCCATCTGGCCCATTCGCCAAATCCTGGGCTCCTGAATCAGACAAAAGCGAACTGAGAGCCGCTAGGTGCCTTGAATCGCGGGCTTGAACGAGAAGCAGCTGCCCCGCCGCAAGACTATCTATTGACGACTGTAGGCGGCTATTGGTGCAGGGCTCGCCTGGTGCTCGGATCGCCGCTCTGCCGCGCGCCGCCTGAACCGCCATCGCGAGTTCGTCAACAGGCGGCTGTTCATCAGTGGCGACGCCGCCAAAGCCACCGCAGGTCACTTCGTCGAAATAACGACCGAGCGCTGCCCCTTGCTCCCGTGCCGCATCGACCCCGTGATCGGCGAAAGTGCCATACATGGCCTTGCGCACTGTGGGTTTGAATATCGATTCAACTGCCAAGATCGTGGCGTTGAGTGCCGATAGGTTTCGGCACAAGCTCACGACGACATGTGCGCCGCTAAGCTCGAAGCATCGGAATCGAGGGCGCACCTTGTCGGCAGCGCGCTCCAGGCCGTCCAAAATGTGATTTGCACCAATTCCGAGTGCATGCGCAGCGGCAATTGCTGCTAGCGCGTTCTCGATTTGAAACTGCAAGCGTCCTTGCATCGCATGCGGAATCGGCGTTACCGGCACGATGGGCGCGGTGCTTTCAGATTGAATGACGACCACACTGCCGCGGTCCACGGTAACGACTTGTCCGCCCTCTGCCAGCAACTCGCGCAAAGCCGGATCGTCAATCGACGGGCTAAAATAGAGCACATTGCCCTTACAGTACTTGGCCAGCCCTGCAACGACGGCATCGCTAGCATTGAGTACGGCCGTACCCTGTGGCAACACCACGTCCACGGGTGTTCGCTTGACTTTGGTTATGACCTCCAGGGTTTCCACATACTTGGCCCCCAGGTGATCGCCGGAACCCAAATTGGTGATGACCGCGATCTGACATCGGTCAAAGCCTAGACCCTGATTCAATACGCTGGCTGCGCCCACCTCGAACAGAGCACTGTCTACGAATGGATTGGACAAAATACGCCGGGCGCCCGAGAAATCGGCGTAGTCACCCTCGGCAATGGTGCGACCCTTGGTGCGAATTGCATCCGAGGTTGCGACTCCAACACTGCGGCCTGCCGCGATCAGCATTTGCTCGAGCAGATCGACCGTCGATGACTTGCCGTTGGTGCCCGTTACCGCGATGACTGGCACGCGACCTGTTGCGCCTGCTTCGAAAAGACTCGACACGATGGCTGCACCCACGGGCTTCGGCGTTCCGTTGACTGGCTTTACGTGCATCATGAGGCCTGGGCTTGCGTTGACCTCGATGACAGCCCCTCTCTGGGAACTCATCGGTTGATTGATGTTCTCAACGACGACATCTATACCTGCAATATTCAAACCTACCGTCTGCGCTGCCAGCACGCATTCGGCTGCAACATCTGGGTGAATTTCATCCGTGACGTCGGTGACATAATCACCGTTGTAATTGAGAACGACGGACCGTCCCTCAGCCGGCACCGAATTTGCGTCCAGCTCTTGTTGCTTGAGCAGGTTCACGGCAATGTCATCCAATGCGAGCTTGGACAGTGGATAGATCCCGTCACTGCCCCGCCGTGGATCTTTGTTGGTTTCGTCCACGAGTTCCGCAACCGTATGCGTGCCGTCACCGATGACTCGATCGGGATCGGCACGACTTACGGCAACAACGCTCGAGCCGACGACGAGGACACGGTGCTGGATGCCAGGAACCATCCGTTCGACGATGACTGCGCTGCCTTCTCTGGCTGCCAATTCATAGGCAACTCGGACTGCGTCGGCATCACGCAAGTTGATTGAGACGCCACGCCCGTGATTTCCATCTACGGGTTTGATGACGACCGGATACCCCTCAGATTCCGCAAATGCACAGGCGGCCTCAGGAGAGTCAACCGTTTGACCTTCAGGCACGGGAATTCCGACTGCACGTAGCAGATTTCTCGTAAGTTGTTTGTCCTGAGCAATGGATTCCGCGACGGCGCTGGTTGCGTCTGTTTCGGCGGTCCAAATGCGCTTCTGCGCGGAGCAGTACCCAAGCTGAACGAGATTGTGACTGTTGATACTCTGCGCGGAGGCATACCCGAGGTGAAAGAGATTGTGGCCGTTGAGACGTATGATGGGAATACCCCTAGCTTGTGCGGCTTTTGCAATCGCATCCGTAGCCGGCCCCAAGCACACGCGATCTGCCGCCTGGCGAATTTCTGCCACCGCTGCCGGCACATCGAAAGGCTCGTCATCCACGGCCGCCATGATCAACGATCGAGCCGTCTGCATGGCCGCCAAGGCAACTTCCGGCTCGATGAATTCAATGGCGACTTTGTAAACGCCCCTCTCGGAGGTTTCGCGGGCACGTCCGAAGCCCACGGTCACACCGGCCAGTGATTGAAGTTCGAGCGTGACATGCTCAAGGATGTGACCCAGGTATGTACCGGTTGTCAGTCGTTGAAAGAAACCGCCCCGTACACCAACTCCGCAACGGTGTTCTATCATACTGGGCAGCCAGGCCATTATCCGGTCGTTGAACCCCGGCAGTTTGTTTGACGGGAAGTCTTCGAATTTCCCGATATCGACCCACGCCTCCAGGGCTTTACGATTGGTCCAGATGTTTGGACCTTCAAGTACATTGACTCTCCGGATCTCCATGCGTAGTGCTCCGTTCGGGAACCTGACCGCCCGAAGGACCGCCGCAGCCGGCCGGATTCTGCTACAGGTGAATGCTCGGCGCCAGTAGTCAGATGGAATTGTTGCTCGCTTATTTCACGATGATTGAGCTAAGAGGCGCCGACCACGAAATCTGCGGATATCTATTGTGCCACGCGAATGCTGGGAAACCGGAAGAATGCGGGTGATTTTGATGCGTATTCGCTTTAGAGAGTCCGTTTCAGGGGCGCAAGTCAAATGTGTCTAAATCCGGAACGGATAATTCTACGGCAGGAGCGCACGGCCCGGCGTGTTGTCTATATGGTCATAGATTATGTATAATTCATAATTATGGATGCTAGGCCCTCGCAAGCCCAAAGGCCTCGATAGCCTAACCTCCCAAGGTCAATTCTTTCATGCACGACTTCGTGAGCAACTCGCTGTCTTTAGATCCTGGCGACCTTTGCGTTAGATTGTCGCGACAATGAATTCGTCCTTGCAGCGTTTGCTCCAAATTTGAACCAGGATTTGCGTTTCGAACCAGGGATCGTCGTTCTGACGAACCAGCGAATCATTCATCGTCAAGGTGACGCATCTTGGACGAATATTGAGATTACCGAAACTATGCGATTGCGGAGCAGCGAATTGGCGGGAGTCCAATCGATAGAGTTACTGGAGTCTGGTAATCGCGGAGCCGTCTGGCACTCAACCTTGAGCCAGTCGGCGGCGGTCCACGCGTTTGAAGAAGCATTCGAGGCACAAAGACAGGGCACATTACCGAGCGACGCCGTTGTAAGTCGCGCCAACGGTGCCCAAGTTTCTCCAGCGAATGCTTGGCTTCGCGGTTTCTTTCGCAGTCCGTTGCTTCGATTGTTGAAATTTACACGGCCCCGCATCAAGGCCATCTTGCTCGGACTTGCCCTCACATTTGCGGCGACTGGAGTTGGCCTAATTCCTCCATATATGACGATGCCCCTCGTTGATGAGGTGCTCGTGCCGACCCAGGTTCGAGTGGGCGAAAAAGCCCAAGTAGGTCAATCGCGAAGCCTAGCACAACGCGCCGCGGATGCCGTAGTAGGCAACGTTACTGGGATGCCGAGAGTCGTCACTTACCTGGGTGGCTTGGGCGCTGCAGCAATTTTGGCTTGGCTCCTGGCCTGGGGTCAAGGATTTGTGCTCTCCAGAGTTAGCGAGCGAATCAGTGCAGACCTACGTAACCGAACCTACGCCCACCTTCAGCGGCTGTCGCTAGAGTACTTTGGAGACAAACGCACGGGAGATTTAATCTCAAGAATCAGTAATGACACCGAGCACCTGTGTTCGTTCTTATCCGATACGCTGGTCGATTTCGTGACAGACATCCTGATGATAATTGGCTCAGCATTCGTGCTGTTCACATTGGATCCGTGGCTAGCAATTGCAACGCTGGCTTCGTTTCCGCTGATCGCCTCATTGATTCTTCGCGTAAGAGGCAGGCTGACGCATGGTTTTCTGCGAACTGGTCGTGCTTGGTCAGCCATGACGAACATATTGGCGGATACTATTCCCGGAGTACGTGTGGTTAAAGCATTTGCGCAGGAGGAGCGAGAAGTTGAACGCTTTGCTCAGGCCAATCAACGTATTTTCGACATCAATGATCGAATCAATGCACTCTGGACATTTTTCTGGCCCCTAGTCGGCCTATTGAATCAGGCGGGGCTGTTGGTAGTCTGGGCCGTCGGCGCCTGGGAGATATTCCATCATCGCGTGACAGTTGGCATATTGACGGCCTTTATCGCTTACATTGGCCGATTTTATGCTCGCTTGGAAAGCATGAGTCGAATGCTGACGGCCACACAAAAGGCATCAGCTGCTGCGCACAGGCTATTTGAGATTCTTGACCGTGTCTCCAGCGTAAGCGAGCCTAAAGCGCCCAAAACCATGCCATCCGTTGTTGGTGCGCTCCAATTTGACAATATTTGTTTCAGATATGGAAGTCGCGTCGTCATTGATCACGTAAGTTTTGACGTCGCAGCCGGAGAGATGGTTGGAATCGTCGGGCACACGGGTTCGGGCAAGAGTTCAATTGCAAACTTGGCCTGCCGTTTCTACGATGTCTCAGAGGGAACCATCCGAATTGACGGAATCGACGTTCGGGAACTTGCGCTCGAACAGTACCGAAAGCACATTGGAATCGTTCTGCAGGACCCTTTCCTGTTTTATGGGTCCATTGCCGATAATATTACGTACGGTCAGCCCAATGCGCCTCGACGGCAAACTATCGAGGCGGCGCGAGTTGCCTGCGCTCATGAATTTGTACTGCGCCTTCCAGATGGGTATGACTCTCTCGTGGGCGAGCGCGGGCAATCATTATCCGGAGGCGAACGCCAACGAGTTGCAATTGCCCGCGCCGTACTAATTGATCCAAAGATACTAATATTAGACGAAGCCACGTCAGCGGTAGATGCGCAAACGGAACGGGAAATTCAACGTGCCCTCGACAATGTTGTCCAAGGCCGCACGACGATTGCCATTGCGCATCGCCTAAGCACGTTACGCAAAGCAAATAAGCTGATTGTGTTGAATCAAGGTAAGGTTGTTGAAATTGGGACTCATGCGGATCTACTCGCAAAGGGGGGAGAGTACGCACGCCTGCATCAGGCCCAAATGCAGAATGCAATCGGGCAAAATTCGGCTGATTTCTCGAGGCTTCGCGCAGAAAGCACGCCTGACGAAGGAATTACTACCGTACGGGAACTCACTAGCAGCAAACTTTTAGACGGCATCGAGCTAACCTCTCATGGGCGGGGCGAATTGTTATTCAAGTCCAATGGCGACTGTCGAGTTGTTCATCCGGTGCGTTGCTATCCATTGACCGAACCGCAAGAATGGATTGCCCTTATCGATGCGAAAGGGGGCGAAGTTGCAATTATTGAGTCATTGCCTGCTCTCGATGTCACGCGACGCAGCCTTGTTGAAAGTGCGCTGCAAGCCCGCGAGTTTCTGCCAGTGATTACAGGCATAAATCGAATCAGCGTCGAGTCTGCACACAGCGAATGGAACATTTCCACCAACCGAGGCGAGACACAATTTACATTGGGGCACGACGACCACGTGAGAGCTCTCACCAAGGATCGGTTCGTGGTCACGGATTCGCATGGAATGCGATATCTTGTCAACGATATCAATCGTCTAGATGCCAAGAGTCGCCGTTTGCTTTCGCGGTACTTCTGAGATAGCTCATATTTCGTCACGCTCGGAGCACGTTGGCCTGAGACCCACCAGGACCAGAAAATTCTGGCGCAAGGCGACTTTGGCCCAGAGACCGAGCGGGCTCAAGTGTGGAGAATTTCCCGACCGCAGCTTGAAGCGGCTGCTTCTTTGCTCTAGCTTGCCGCCCAGTGTTCGTAATGCGGAAAATTCAAACTCCCTTTCATCCACATGTCGGGGTTCGAATAGCAAGCGTGAAATGTCCGGCTGTGAGAAGGCTCGTTTTTACTTTCTGAAACTCGGTTTCGTTGAGGTGCGTCTATGTCAATCAGTTACAAACAACTAGGTCTGGTAAACACCAAGAACCTCTTTGCCAAGGCAATTGCCGGAGGTTACGCCATACCCGCTTATAATTTCAACAATATGGAACAACTCCAGGCGATCATTGCCGCCTGCGTTGAAACCCAGTCACCAGTTATTTTACAGGTTTCATCCGGCGCACGAAAGTATGCGAATCAAACGCTACTACGCTACATGGCACAAGGTGCCGTTGAATATGCAAAAGAACTTAACCAGGGAGCTGGTATCCCCATTGCGCTGCACTTGGACCATGGCGACACATTTGAACTCTGCAAGGATTGTGTCGATTCCGGTTTCTCCTCGGTTATGATCGATGGATCGCATCATAGTTATGAGGAAAATATTGCACTAACCAAGAAAGTCGTCGAGTACGCACATGCACGAGACGTGACCGTCGAAGGCGAACTCGGCGTGCTGGCTGGCATTGAAGATGAAGTTGTCGCAGACAAGAGCACTTATACGAAACCAGAAGAAGTCGAAGACTTTGTAAAGCGAACGAACGTTGATAGCCTTGCAATTTCAATTGGAACGTCACACGGTGCTAACAAGTTTACGCCCGCGCAATGCACCAAGAATGCCGAAGGAATATTGGTGCCGCCGCCTCTTCGATTCGACATCTTGGAGGAGATTGAAAAGCGGCTCCCAGGCTTTCCGATCGTGCTCCATGGCGCGTCCAGCGTGCCCATGGATCAGGTCAGGGCCATAAATGCCAACGGCGGCGCGCTCAAGGATGCCGTCGGCATTCCGGAAGAGCAGCTTCGCCGCGCTGCCAAGAGCGCCGTCTGCAAAATCAACATTGATTCTGACGGCCGGCTAGCGATGACCGCGGCGGTGCGCGAAACGTTCGCAAAGAAGCCTGCCGAATTCGATCCGAGAAAGTACCTGGGTCCGGCGCGCGACGCCCTCAAAGAGCTTTACAAGCACAAGAACCAAAGCGTACTAGGTTCAGCCGGTCATGCTTGAGGTTTTTGCGGTGCTCAGATGCCGTCCGCAACCAGCTGGGCAACGGTGTCACCTACCTGCGTGGTGCCCATTCCCATCTTGCCTGCGGACTGACTCGTCATCTTTTCCGCAGTCGTTTTCATTATCGCTCGCTCGATGGCTGAAGCCGCTTCGATTTCGCCCAAACTGTGCTCAAGCATCATGGCGCCCGCGCCAATTGCAGCCATAGGATTGATGATATTTTGCCCAGTGTATTTGGGCGCGGAACCACCAATGGGTTCGTACATGCTGACGCCCTCGGGGTTAATATTGCCCCCAGACGCAATGCCCATACCACCCTGAATCATCGCGCCTAAATCTGTGATAATGTCGCCAAAGAGGTTGTTCGTTACAATGACGTCATACCATTCGGGGTTCTTGACGAACCACATACAACAAGCATCCACATGATTGTAGTCCCGTTTTACGTCGGGGTACTTCTTCCCCATCTCGTGAAAGGCCCGATCCCAGAGGTCAAATTCATAGGTCAGCACATTGGTCTTGCCCACCAGCGTTAACGTCTTTCGCTTATTGCGACGTTGGGTCAATTCAAACGCGAATTTCAAACAGCGATCGCAGCCTGCCCGAGACTGTATAGATAGCTGGGTGGCGACTTCTTCCGATGTTCCGTATTTGAGGAATCCACCAGCTCCAGTGTAGAGACCCTCGTTATTTTCACGTACTACGACGAAATCAATGTGTTCAGGACCCTTATCTTTCAACGGGGTCCATACACCCGGATACAATTTTACTGGTCGCAGATTAATATATTGCCTGAGCTCAAAGCGCAGCTTGAGTAATATTCCTTTTTCGAGAATACCTGGCTTTACATCAGGGTGACCAATGGCGCCCAGAAGAATTGCATCGTGCTGGCGCAAAGTTTCAGCCGCGTTGGGTGGAAGCACTTCGTTAGTGCGAAGAAAGCGGTCGCCACCCCAGTCATAGCTTTCCCAACTGAGCTTGAATCCAAAGCGTTGTGCGGCAACCTCCAGAACCTTGCGTGACTCACGAACCACCTCGGGTCCGGTGCCGTCGCCACCGAGTTCTGCAACATTATATGTCTTGGCCATTGATGATTTCTCCTTTTGAGGCGCCGAACTCATTCATCTTGAGTCAACTTTTCAGAATGCAGTTGTCGGGGCCGGGGGAGGTGACGCATTCATAAATTGAGCTAGCTAAATTGGGCTATGCAAGGGTAGGGCGCGGCAAAGATTGGCGCAGGGTGCGCGCTATGCAAGCCTGCACTCGAACACATCCCGCTGGTCGCTTACGCCTGGCCGTCCGCTGGCCATTAGTCCAGATCAAGTTTGGAACATGGCAATGTGCGTTTGCTTCTCGTTCATGCTTCTTTGCTGCAGAAACGAAAACTCTACCAGTTGCTCAACCCTCGGCCGGCCACTGAATTGCGCTTGCCGCTTTTCCGTGCCGTCCCCAAAGAATCAGGCACCAGGAGGCGGTATTGACTGGGTCAAATTCCCATTCTCGCCAAGCCAACGCAATAATGCTTGTACGCTTCCCGTTGCAAGGGCAATGCACGAATCAGCCGCGCCGTAGTAAAGATAAATAGTGTCACCATCATCGCCCAGGGTGTAGCCGCAGGGGAATGTGACGTTAGGTACATCACCACAGGTTTCATAGGGGGCTTGAGGACCGAAGATCCAATAATCTCCCCGGGCCAGGCAGTAATCCGGTCTGTCTATTGCGAAAAGGGCCACGCCGACGCGATAAAGACAGCCACCAGCCGTATGCCTTACACCGTGATAGAGCATCAACCAACCTGCCGGGGTCTCAATTAACGGAGGCGATATGCCAACCTTGTTGGCGTCCCACCAGGCCCCTTTGCGTGCCTGCAATATTAGCCGATGGCTTCCCCAATTGCGAAGATCGGGTGAAAATGACATCCAAACATGGGCTCCGGTGTCGCTCACGGGTCGATGGATCAAGGCATACTCACCATCGATCCGTCGTGGCAACAGAGCAGCGTCCTTGTCATCGGGCTGCATCACCAATCCACATCGTTCAAAATGCCGAAAATCCTCGGTGAGGGCCAAGGCGACGCCCGGACCACCCTTGGTGAATGCGGTGTAGGCAATGGCATATTTCCCAAGTTCTTCCATGAATGTAATGCGCGGATCCTCAATTCCCCAAAGCTCCTCCACGGAGTCGCCTTGAAACGTCGGCTCTTCGTCGATTACCCAATTGTCGATTCCGTTGATCGATCTTGCCGCACAGAAATGCGAATGACCTTTTCGATCTTCGACGCGGCAAAGCAAAAGCGTCGATCCCCCAGCTAGCCGTACCGCGCCGGGATTGAAGACCGTATGGACCGGATAGGGCCAATGACCTGCAGTCAAAATTGGATTGGCAGGATGACGATGGAACAATGTTTCGTAACCACGATGTGGATTCATCTTCTCTCGATTTCTGGTAAGTCGAACACAGGCCCATCAATTGTTCGCATCTCAATCAGCGCCAATAGGAATGCTAAGGTTGATTCAGCCCCCTGATTCCGGTTGATACGGTCCGCATGCAGCCCGTCGTGACAACCACCCGTCGCGTCGTCGTACAGCGCTTGCTGTAAGTGATTCTCGCCGAGAAACCAGTAAAATGCGCGTCTGGCATCGGTTAGCCAGGTTTTATCGCCGGTGGCGCGCGTTGCCTCGATGCAGGCCGACACCATGCCTGATGCCTCCACCGGCTGTTGATCGAACAGCGCCTTCGCTTCGCCCCGCCGCCAGAAGCCATTCGAACCAATCGGTTCGAAATGTCCATCTTCCGAAGTCTGTACTTGAACCAGCCATTTGAGCGACTCGAGGCCGACGGCAAGCATCTCGTCATTTTTCATATAGCGCCCGGCGCTAATCAGCGCTTGAGATAGTCGGGCATTGGAGTACGTCGCTATTGTTTCGAACCAATTCCACCCCGGTTCGCTCACACTACGATACATAGCAAGTAATTGGCCGGCAAGCGTCGCCTGCATGAGCTGCACGGAACTATCGCCTCGGAAAGGTCGCAGGTATTCGTCGATCCCTAGGAGGGTAAACGCCCAGGCTCTTGGGCTCGTGAAGTGGGCGGCCGCCGGTACTGCGGCGTGAAACAAATGCCCGCCGAGACTTTGGCGCCCAGGATCGAAGGAGCGCCCCACCACGGCACCTAAAGCCCAGAGCGCGCGACCGTGACTATCTTCGGAGCCACAATCTTCTAGCCAGTTTCGGGAGTAAGACATCATGTTGCGGAATCGACCCAACTTAGAGTTAAAATGCATGACTCACGAACGCAAGATACCGCGATGCGAGTGCCTTGACTTCAGCGGCCTCTTCGCTTCCCGAGTCTTCGATAAGCGCCGTCAAGAGCAACGCGCGTGCATTGTCATCGATACTATAGCCCTCATTGTAACAGGGCACATTATAGTCAGCATGCTGAATCAAGCCCGTGGAATCACTCATCATTCGAAGATGATTCAAATTGAGTTCAGGGAGTTCTGCGGGGACGCTCGTCTGAGTTCTTCCCTGAAATGCATTGCGCAGCCGCTCGCTATGCCCCTGCAAGCCTTGCTCAAAGCTTAAACGTACTGGCGCGCAACCCTAGGCCAAGCCATCTCGCTGCCGTAAGACGCCGCGCGTCTTCTGAGTGCGAGTCGCTCCGTATCATTACCCAATAACTCAATGACGTTCTTGGCGATCGCAGTTGGATCGCGCCAAGGAACCAGAATGCCCCGGCCTTCTGCCAAGAGCTCCTTGGCATACCAATAGGGCGTAGAAATCACGGCCTTGCCTGAACCTACTGCATACGCCAGAGTCCCAGAAGTAATCTGTTCCGCTTTGAGATAAGGAGTAATGTAGATATCGGCGGCCGACAGGAACTCCCGCAGTTCGACGGTGCTTACAAATCGATTGCGAAATAATACCTGGGTTTCAACGCCGAGACGCTTCGCGCGATTTTCCAACATGAGACGATAGGTCTCACCACTGCGTTCTTTGACGTGGGGGTGCGTCGCGCCTAGCACTATGTAGACGGTCTTCGGGAAACGAGCGAGAATGGAGGGTAACGCGTCGATGACATATTCGATGCCTTTGTCTGGGGATAGAAGTCCGAAGGTGAGAATTACGGACTGCCCTTCCACTCCAAGCAAATCCTTGCTGCGACTATCGAATGGTATGCTATGTATGCCGTGAGGAATCAGGTCGATTTTGCTGTCCTTGACCTGGTGTACTTGGCGCAGCAATGCGGCGCCGTTTTGGCTCATGACGACAATTCGTTCCGATAATTGGACCAATTCGTCCATCACAACTCGCTGAGCCGGAATTGGTTCCGCCAATATTGTGTGGAGGGTTGTGACAATTGGCATGCGCAGCTCGCGCAACAAGGCCAGAACGTGATCTCCAGCTTTGCCACCGAAAATTCCATATTCGTGTTGCAAACAGAGCAGATCGACGGAATTTACGTTTAAGAAGTCAGCCGCACGACGGTACGATGCGATTTCTCCCTCCGAAATCTCGAAACGCACTCGATCGGGATAGGCGTATCGCCGGCCAACGTCGTTCATGGCAACGACGAAACAGTCGATGCCATTGGCCTCTGTCTGCAAGGCGTCGCTAAGGTCACTGGTAAATGTGGCGATCCCGCATAGACGAGGCAAATGGCTGCCCAGAATTGCGATCTTACGGTTGGTTTTTATAGTGATGACGTGCTCCGAAGGCCCCGACCGAGCGCGCACCTGATTACTCTCGCGCAGATGGTGCCGCGCCCGACGCCATTTACGCGGCAGCATTGTGACCCATTTCGAATTGCGGCGCAACCAGGGCCTAGATCAATATGGTGTTCCCGTTAGTACCTCGATTCTACTGAATCGAGGTACTAAATTCGCGAAGCGAATTTGAGTTTGGGCAAGAAAATGAGTCTAGTAGCGCGATGGCCGCGAAGTGGCCGGTCCAAGGACCCCATCAATTCGATGGAATCGCGCTACTAGCTGCTCGCAATGAAACGGTAGCCAACACCGCGAATTGTCTGGAGGTAGCATGGAACTTCCGGATCCGGCTCTATTTTTTGTCTCAAGCGTGCAACAAAGTTGTTGAACCGTTCGTTCGGAAACTGATTGGTCAATGCCCCATACGCTTTTTAGGATTTGCACGCGAGAGATTACTGCATCTTCGTGAGTTACGAAGAACCGCAGCAGATCAAACTCTCGCGCCGTTGTCTCCACAATCTGACCATTTACCGTCAGCCGGTGGGCAGTGAGGTCAACGACGACGGCTCCAAAACGCGTCACTTCCACCGTAGTTGCGTAGCGCCGCTGCCGGCGTAGGACCGACCGAATTCGGGCGAGCAACTCCGGCAGACTGAATGGCTTGGTGACGTAGTCATCCGCTCCAAGCGAAAGGCCTAGGAGTTTGTCGGCCTCTTCGCTGCGCGCCGAAAGCACTACAATTGGCATATCGGCGTCTCTGCATCGAAGTTCACGGATTACCTCGAAACCGTCGCGCTTTGGCAACATGATGTCGAGAACAATCAAATCCGGACGTGAGTCTTGCGCAAGGCGCAACCCTTCACTGCCGTCCCGAGCCGTTAGTAATGAATAGCCTTCGAAACCCAGATTCATGACTAGCCCGCGGAGAATCGACGGGTCATCCTCAATGATCAGGATAGTTTCAGTCATGTGGCTCTCACAATGCAACCGGCAAAACAACCCGGAATGAGGACCCTAGCCCAATTTCGCTCTCGACCGACACCTGGCCACGATTGCCGTGAACTATGTGCTTTACGATTGCAAGACCGAGCCCAGTACCCTGAAGTCCACGTTTGAGCGGATCTTCGGCGCGGTAGAACTTTTCGAATATGCGAACATGCTCACGCTTGGCTATGCCAGGCCCGTTATCTTCGACACGAATGACGATCGTACCGGAGCGTGGCCAATGGCTGCATCGCACCGCAATTCGCTTTTCGTCGCCGGTGTAACGGTGCGCATTCTGGAGCAGATTCAGTAACACTTCTATCATCGCGCCGCGATCAACCAGCACGTTCGGCATGCCCAAGGGAACATCACGTTCCAGCTGCACTGGATGCGCAATGCGTTGCGGCTCGAAAGCGGCGATCGCGGCATCGACGATATCCGACACCTGACATAGCTCCGGTTGATAAACTCGCTTGCCAGCCTCCATTCGGGCCCATCCGAGAAGCTGATCGATCATCATCGAAAGCCGGGCTGTCTCCGCGGACAAGACATCCAGACATTGCTGATGTATTTCCGGCTCAGCCGCCCTACCCAATTGCAAGGTCTCCACAAACATGCGAATACTCGTCAGAGGTGTCCGGAGATCGTGACTCACTTTGGAGACAAATTCCGTTTGTAACTTGGCAAGACTCGCTTCGCGCTTGATGTAAGCGAAAGTGGCCGCAATTCCCGCTATCATCGTGAGAACAAGACCCAGTATCAGGACGCCAAAAACAAAATCCTGAATTGCACTCCCAAAGATAAGTACCAGCACGCCGACCGACAGCAGCAGTAACGTTGGCGTTACCACGAATACCGTTACCAGTACGATGAGTCGGCGAATTTCAGCGCGGCGGGGGTCGGGAATCGCATTGATTCGAGGCGGGTGCCGCGGACCTAGCGCAACCGGGGCAGCCATTATTGGCTCCTGGCGGGTTGTCGCATTCGCGAATGCGGCAAACGTACGCAACTCCGCTGCCGGATGCAAAATTATTATGTCGCCGTGACGTGACCGTGACATTGACCAAATATGTTTTACCCATGAATACGTTGCTCGTCCACCCCGCTTTTCCGAAAACCTATTGGGGCATGGAATACGCGCGCTTACTGACGCGGCGATCAGCATTGTTGCCCCCATTGGGGCTTTTGACCGTAGCGGCTTTGCTGCCCAGCGACTGGACTGTGCGGCTATTGGACATGAGCGTCGAGCCGCTTCTCGATGAGCATCTTGAAGTGGGCTGACGTCGTGTTTGTCGGCGCCATGCAAATTCAGCAAGAATCATTTCACGAAGTAATCCGCCGCGCCCACGCGCTCGGAAAGACAGTGGTCGCTGGTGGGCGCATATCCGACGACGGATCCAGATGCTAGTGCGGATGCCGACAGTGTCGTCATTGGCGAAAGTGAGGATCTGATTGGACCGCTGTGCCGCGACCTCGAGCGCGGAACGCTGAAGTCGCGTTATCGGCGAATGATCGTCCCGACGTTACACGCAGCCCGGTGCCGCGCTTTGATTTACTGCGTATCGACGCGTATCAATCGATTGGGGTTCAATTCAGCCGAGGCTGTCCCTTCAATTGTGAGTTCTGCGACATCATCGAGGTCTTTGGCCGAGTGCCGCGCACCAAGCCCCCCGAGCAAATGCTGCGCGAGTTCGACGCGATCTACGCGACGGGATTTCGCGGGATGCTCTTTATGGTGGACGACAACTTCATTGGCAATAAGCGGGCTGCAAAGCACATGTTGCCCAGTGCTCGCCGATTGGATGCGGGCCAAGCAACTACCCGTTCGACATGTACACGGAAGCCTCGATAAACCTGGCCGCGGACGATCGACTGATCGAGTTGATGTTGGAGGCGGGCTTTAGTTCCGTGTTCATTGGCATCGAGACACCATCGCAAGAGTCATTGGCGGAAACACAGAAGATCCAGAATTTACGCCTCGACCTCACGCTGGCCGTGGAAAAACTAACCAGCAAGGGACTGGAAGTGATGGCCGGCTTTATCGTCGGATTCGACGCTGACGACGAGGGGATTTTCGAACGGCAACTAACGTTTATCCAGAACTCTCCAATTCCCTTCGCCATGGTCGGAATATTGTCGGCATTGCCGGGCAGTCAACTCTGGAGACGATTGGAGAAAGAGAGTCGACTCGTTGAAGACTGGTCCGGTGAGAATTTTGGGCGGACCAATTTCAGGACGCGCATTGCCCGAACACATCTTATTGGACGGCTACAAGAAACTGCTCGCTGATCTTTACAATCCGATGCTTACTTTGCTCGCTGTCTGCGGGTTCTAATTTGGCCGGCGAAACGCTTGAGTCGCTTCCGATTTCCGTTTTGGTACGCCCTTGGGACGTTGCTGCGTGTGATTTGGCGCCAAGGCATTTGCGCGCCGTATCGCGGCGCCTTCTGGCGCTTCATTGGGAAAGCCTTTGGCGGGCGCCACATTTGCTGCCCCGGACCATCGCGCAAGCCGTTAACGGGGAGCACGTCATCCGGTTCACTCATGACGACGTTATGCCGCGGCTTGCTTTGGCTCGAACCAACCTGCGTTTGGAGTTGCCTGCGTTGCCGTCTGGTGCGACCAAGCAATGCTGGTCAGAAAGGAATGAGAATCACGAAACATCATGAAATTCTGAATAGTCACCTGGCTGGTGAGATTCCAGCTCGACCAAAGCCGAGCCGGCAGGTTGAAAGCGAGCCTTGCGACGTCGAAGGTAACGACGACGGCGATGCGTAGGCAGTGAGGCGTGTGAGCCGCGGTAATCAGCTTCGTAATAGCAGTCCCGGAAGCCCAAGGATTCAGTTGTCCCGAAGGCAGCACGATGGAACCCGAAAAGGCGAGGGGACATCGACCGGCGGAGTATCAGCCCGTGGCGCGTACGGAAAGGGTGGCCCAGTAACTTGGGAGACCCTGTGCTTCCTGGGAATGCAGGTAGACCAAAGGCAAGGGAAAACCGGAGCCGAAACCCTGGCGGAGAGTCAGGGGGTCAACGAGTACAGGGAGTCGGAGGGCCGAATAAGAGCGATGAAGGTGGGGAACGAGTTGGCACTCGGACCCAGCGGAGCAAAGGCGGCCCGTGTTGGTATGAACTTTTGGAGAGAACCATGGCGGATGCATTGACACCGCAAAACATGTCACCGAAACTGCAAAAGGTAGCGGAGATAGCGCGAAGAGAGCCGAATGGGCGACTCTTTGCATTAGCGCACCTGATGGACGAGGACGAACTGTTCGGGCCTTCGACGGCTGCGTAACGACGCGGCCGTCGGAGTGGATGGGGTCACAAAGGAAGCGTACGGGCAGAACCTGGACGCAAACATCCAGGACCTGCTCACGCGGCTGAAGGCGAAGCGATATCGCCATCAGCCAATCCGACGGGTCCACATTCCGAAGGACAAAGGGGCGCACTCGGCCGATAGGGATGTCAACGATGGAAGACAAGGTCGTGCAGGGCGCGATACGCGAGGTGCTGCAAGCTATCTACGAGCAGGACTTTCTGGACTGCTCGTATGGATTCCGGCCCAAGCGCAGCGCGCATGATGCGATAAGAGCCATCGATCAAGCGGCCTATCGAGGCGAGGTGCAATGGGTACTGGAGGCAGATGTACAGTCCTTCTTCGACAGTTTGAGTCGTGTCAAACTCAAGGAGATGCTCCAGATTCGGATAGCCGATGGGCAGATGATGCGGCTCATCGGCAAGTGCTTGCACGTGGGGATATTGGACGGCGAGGAATATGCCGAACCGGACGAAGGAACCACACAAGGGTCGATACTCTCGCCGTTGCTAGGTAATGTCTACCTGCACTATGCGCTGGATGTCTGGTTTGAACGGGAGATACGTCCCACTCTTGAGGGCAAGGCACAGCTCGTCCGCTATGCGGACGACTTCGTGATGCTCTTCGAGAGAGCAACAAGACGCCGAGCAGGTGCAACAGGCGCTGCACCAGCGGATGGCGGAGTACGAACTGACACTTCATCCCGATAAGACGCGGCTAGTGCGATTCGAAACGCCGCCGCGCGAGTCAGGACGGGGGTCAAGGTCCCGGGACCTTCGACTTTCTGGGGTTTACGCTGTTTTGGCGCAAACCCGGCAAGGGAAACCGATGGCAACTGGGATGCAAGACGCGTGGAGCTCGACAGCGACGGGCCATCGAGGCCGTCTACGACTGGTGCCGGCGCCACCGACATCAGCCGATGAAAGAGCAACACGCAGCGCTGACGAGCAAGCTGCAAGGACACTATCAACTACTTTGGCGTCAACGGTAACTCGAGCTGCATCAGCCATCTGCTGGTACTACGCGAAACACGCCTGGTACAAATGGCTGAATCGCCGCAGTCAGCGCTCGAAGTGGAATTGGGAGTCCTTCGGAGAATACTTGAAGAATTATCCACTCCCGCAGCCCCGAATCACCGTCCAGATTTGGAGCACATGACCGCGAGACGTATCAACGGAAGAGCCGGATGGTGGAAATCTCCTAGTCCGGCTCCGGCGAGGGCCCCAGGAGGAAACGACCTGGGGCTACTCT
>CAWIGY010000114.1:0-13694 GCA_963835565.1 uncultured delta proteobacterium | reverse complement strand
ACACTTATGTCCGTATTGCAACTGGGGAAGCTGTTCGGAGGTCTTTATTCTGTGGGTCAGCGGGTCCCGAGCCCGCTGACGGCATTGGGCCAAATTCGTGCCAAGAATTGAGGGGATGCACTAGGGCGGTACCGTGAGAAACAGAACAACAATAAATCAGCGAAGACCCCGTAAATTCGCGGCGAAACGCATCGTTTTCCAATTCCTTAAGGCTTGGCTGGAACTTCGGGTGGAGCTGCCGGAGGCGCTTCAGCGGGCTTGAATTCGGCCTTTTGTTCAGCGGGCTTGTCCTTCGTGGCATTTTCGGTGGGCTCCTCTTTGGGCTTTCTCTGCAGGCTTCGGAGTGGTCTCTTCCAGTAGTTCGCGCAGCCGCTTCTCGCGAGCAGCGTCGTTGCCGGCCAGTCTACTGATGTCGAAAGTGAGCATTGGCAATTTGTCGCCTGACTGCATCATCGGCAACTTTCCGTCCCAGCGCTCAATGGCACGCCACTGCAGCACAGTGCCGGAAGCTGAAAGGCGAATAATCTCGTTAGCCTTCGCATCGGCATGGGCGCGAATCAGCACCGCGTCCGCCTCCCCTTGGGCTCGCTGACGTGCTGCCTCGGCCTGCCCGTGGGATTGCGCGATATTCTGCTCAGCTTCGGCCCGCACTTGACGCACGCGGTTCTCGGCCTGTATCGCGTTTTGAGTGGCTTCCATCGCGCGATTGATGGCTTGGGCCACATTCTCGGGCAATCGGAGCGCGCCATTGATAGTCAATTGCGCTATCACGAAGCCGTCGGGGCCGAGTAACGTCGTTCAATTTGTGCGTTACATCGACAACCAACTTATGCTTACCGGCTCCGTATATCTCTTGCACCGGCATGCGTGATGCCACGTCGCTGAAAGCCTCACGCATCGAATTGCGAACGTAACCGTTGGCAAGCTCCATCAAGTCAGTCTTGCGAAAACGCAGGTATAAATGCGGCACTTTGCTGGGTTCGATCGAAAAAGAAAGCCCGATGTCCGCATTGACATTGACTCCCTCACTGGACGAAAAGGTGATGGACTCGTCATGCGGAGCGCCCTCATGAATTGATTGTGCCCACACCACATTCTGAATGCTGGTTGGAAACTCGATAATCTGTTCTGTGAGTGGGTTATAGAATACCCAACCAGTTACCACCGGCATGTCCTGAACGCCGCGGTTACTACCGGCAAGCTTGACGCGGATGCCGACATGCGCCGGATCGATGCGGGTGATGGTCGTCAGTGAGATTATGATGAATGCCACGAGCAGCGCGAAGCCAATTAGCCACCGTCGCACGGTGCGCCCCGCAGACTCAGGATCGAAGCGATTTGATCTCTCAGGCATAGTTCCTCAATGATGGGATTTAGGAATGACGGCACGGTAGAGCGCGAAGGCTGCGAATAATAGCGGCACAATTAAAATGACCACCGCCGCAACGAATTTCGCATCGCTCGGTGCATTGAGCCACGAATCGAGCGGGATTCGCAACGCGAAGTGAGCGCCGACTAGAGCGACACACACCCAGGTACTGACGGCTCGACCGCGCGTGCGACGGGCCGGGCTCAGTCTGACCATTGATGACGCGAAGATTCGGGCGGCCAAGTGGCCACTTGCCGTGGTCGGGACTCACGCGGACACCATACGCCCTCGTGGGGACTTTGCACCCCTTGCAATTTAAAATTCCGGAGCTATTCTGCTGCCCTCACTGACGTTCACCGCATACGACGACAACGCACTCTCGATTTGCTTGGGATCGCGAACCTCGCTGCAAACGGCAACGACGCGTGGGCGCGGAAACAGTTCCGCGACCCTCCTTCCGATCCTCACGGCTCATTGGATGGCTAGGTTTTTCACGAGCCGAATTTACGAATCGAGAATTCATTCATGGGCAATCGTCTTTACGTAGGCAATCTTTCATTTCAGGCTGATGCTGACGCCATTCGCACGGCCTTTTCAGAATTTGGCGAGGTCACTGACGTGCACTTGGTGTCCGATCGCGAAACGGGACAATCGCGTGGTTTCGGTTTTGTGACGATGGGGTCGTCGGATTCGGCGATCAAAGCAATCGCGCGGATGAATGGCGCACTGCTGGAAGGGCGCGCCCTCAAGGTAAATGAAGCCGAAGAACGTCAAAGTGGTGGCGGTCGCGGTGGCTTCGGCGGTGGCGGCGGCGGCGGAAGAAGCGGTGGCAATCGCGGGGGCGGCGGTCGCTGGTAGACCAGAATAAAATAGGGACAAGCTCAGCTTTTCAACCAAGTTGGGCTTGTCCGTACGGCTAATCTAACGAAATCGTTCCTAGCCGGTGCCGTTGAGCTCCCCCATCCAGTCGGAGACGTCGACACCAGCGGGTCCCGAGCCCGCTGACGGCATTGGCCCCAATTTGTGCCAAGAAATCAGGCGCTCAAAGCGTTGGCAAATTGTCCAAATTGTTGCTGCTTGATTTGTCTGCAGTCGTCTGAAGTGAATTCCCAGAAACGACGCGCACGTAAGCTTTTTGCGGTAGTTCATGCACGTAGTAGCTGCGTTTGGCGCCCTTGATATCCTTGAGGACATCCCTTTTGCTCAGGGGCGACCAAGTCTCCCCCGGGTTGCACAGGGCGATAATATTTCCGTTTTTGTCCTTCTGTGTTGCCTTCACTCTGCGATCCACGGTAGGTCTCCTTAGTTGGCCAGCGGCGCGATGCGAGACTCGCGCGAACAAAGCGAAGAAATATATAAGTGACCAATCTGTCATGGCCACCGTTACTGGATTTATTATGACATAAATCATCATTGCGCGCCGCCGTGCGCTGCACCTTGATGGGCCGGACATGTACGGCCTGCGGGTTGAAATTGTCTAATTTGAGATTAAATGCGCTGAATGATAAACGTCAAGCCACTCGGGTTGGTTGCATGGCGTCGCCGGCCGGGAGGAGTCCCGTTAGCAGCATAATCGGTTAAGCTTTGCGTATCGTGCCTCATGCGCAGCACCACCGAGGAGCTCATCCTGAAGACAAGCAATTGTTCGCGCCCCGCGCTGTGCAAATCCTTCAACTGGCGTGTGAAGAAGCCACCTGGTTGCTCGATCGCGGTTACGCGGCAACTTCGGTGTTGGATGTCGTGGGTCAACGCCATCAATTGCACGTCCGACAACGCTTGGCATTGCAGCGTTCGATGTGCTCGGAGCGCGCGCGTCAAAGTCGGAGGAGCAAGCAGCTGGTTGCCGACGCCGTTCGCGGAAAAACATTAGAAATTGATGGCTTTAATCTGATCATTGGTTTTGAAGTGGCACTATCTGGCGGGCTAATCCTGCGCGGCGCCGATGGTGCGCTACGCGATTTGGCCGGACTACGTGGAAGCTATCATCCCGTCGAAGAAACCGACGCAGCGCTGACTGTGCTGGGTGAGATTTGCAACGAGCTAGGGGTCGAGCAGGTTCGATTCTATCTTGATAGACCCGTGTCCAATTCTGGTCGGCTAAGAGCGCGCATCTTGGAACTAGCTTGCGGATGGGGCAACACAGTTGAAGTAGAACTAGTTGCAAATCCGGACCAACTGCTCAGAGATCGCTCCTGCGTGGTGTCAAGCGACTCGGTCGTGCTCGACCAGGCTAAAAGCTGGTTTAATCTACTGGCGCACGCCATTAATTCGCGGATAAAATCGGCATGGTTGGTCGAGTGCGGGCCTCGCGAGAGCCTGCCGTCCTCGGCTGAAGCCAAAATGAAATCATGAAGTCAATACCGCCTGCCACGAATGAATACCGCACCGAATCTGATGCCTTGGGTGAAGTTCTGATTCCTGCTGGACAACTCTGGGGCGCACAAACCCAGCGCTGCCATTTGAATTTCCCCGTTGGAATTGGTCGCTTCCAATGGGGGCGACCGGTAATCCGCGCGTTAGGCATCCTGAAGAAATGTGCTGCACTGGCCAATCAGGAGCTTCAGATGCTCCCGAAGCATAAGGCTGAACTCATCGTAGCTGCGGCGCAGGAAGTCATTGATGGCCGCTGGGACAGCGAGTTTCCACTCGTTGCGTTTCAAAGCGGGTCAGGCACTCAGACGAACATGAATGCCAATGAAGTCATCGCGAACCGTGCCATCCAACTTGCGGGCGGCATTGTCGGATCGAAAAAGCCGATTCATCCGAATGACGACGTCAATCTCAGCCAGTCTTCGAACGACACATTTCCGACGGTAATGCACATTGCGACCGCGGAAGTACTGGAAGACCTTCTTATTCCGGCCATACGTGAATTGCGCGATACCCTCAACGACAAGGCCCGGACCTTCGCCAATATCGTGATAGTGGGTCGAACTCATTTGCAAGACGCGACTCCCTTGACTTTGGGACAAGTAATATCAGGATGGGCGGCGCAGGTCGACCAAGCGCTGAGGGGTATTGAATGGGCGCTCTCTGGCCTTTATCCGCTGGCGATCGGGGGCACAGCGGTAGGCACGGGTCTCAACGCCGATCCGCAGTTTGGTGACCTCGTAGCGCGCAAGGTTGCGGAGCAGACTTGCCAACCGTTTGTTGCGGCGGCCAACAAATTCGCGGCATTATCTGCCCACGACGCCGTAGTCAGTGTTAGTGCCGCATTACGCACGTTGGCCGGCGCGCTCATGAAGATCGCCAACGACCTGCGCTGGTACGCCAGCGGTCCCCGAGCAGGCCTCTCGGAGTTGAAGATCCCGGAAAATGAACCTGGCTCGTCGATTATGCCTGGCAAAGTCAATCCAACACAGTGCGAGATGCTGACCATGGTCGCCGTTCAGGTGTTCGGTAACGACCACTCAATTGCTTTCGCCGGTTCGCAGGGCAATTTCCAACTCAACGTTTACAAGACAATAATGCTGCATAACGTCTTAGAATCGATCCAACTTTTGGCAGAAGGCTGCCGATCATTCAACGAGCATAGCGTCAAGGGTATTCTAGCTAACGAAAAGAGAATCAAGGCGCATCTGGACAATTCACTGATGCTGGTTACGGCGCTCAACCCCAAGATTGGTTACGAGAATGCCGCGAAAATTTCCCTAATGGCCTACCGCGAAGATATTAGCCTGAGAGAAGCCGCTCTTAAGCTTGGTCTTGTCACGGCCGAGCAATTCGATGATTGGGTTCGCCCGGAAGAAATGACACATCCCCTGCGTCGGTGAACGATTGCCCTGATAGCCGCTCGAATTGGGCTAACGGGAATCCTCCCAGCCGGTGCCGCTAACCTCACCGATGCAGATGGAGACGTTGACCGCCCGAATGTTAGAATTTCGCTTCCAACCCGCCCGTTCGTTCCGACGTTTTGATTATGTTGGTTGTCTGGGTCCTGGCCCAGACAACAGCGTTCTGAAAAGTTGACTCAAACACAATGACTTTTTCGCCTTAAGGTCGCTAACTCCGGAATATATTCGCGAATCTGCCGAACATGACTACCGCGTGAGCGAAGCCGGTGCTATAAGCAACTAATTGCAGGCTAAGATAGCCATATTCGGTGTAGCCTTTCAGAAGCTGCAACGAGGGATTAGGAACCAATTAAGTTGCAAAATGCCGAAAATGTCGTGGCCGCGTTAGACCAATTGGTGGCAAAACTCCGACTGGAGCAGGATTTGCGGTTAGCCTCAGTTTTGCACCATCAATTGCACGTGGCCGCCTGGGCAACGCGGGCTGACCTTTTCGTAGAACTGCAAAGAGTGCTTCGCAACACGCTAGAGTCTAACGTATCACTTCATTCAGATTCAACGACCGTGCAAATCGGAAAAATATTGGCTGCAATTGAGCGGGGCAGTGCGTAAGTAGATGACGCAGTGCGCCGAGACCTTGCTGCGGGCAGATTATCGCCTCGCAATGTCAGCAGCCCCATCGGAATACGAACCGGGTCGCCGGCTTGTGGAACGCTGTTCCGGCGCGAAATCGCCCCATCTGCGTCATTCGACAGTATTCACAAATATGGGGCAGCTATGCCTGGCCCTTGATCTGCGAAACTTCGTGCGTCTTGGATGTTCGCAGCTAATGTGTGCGGCTTTGAAAGCTTGACCGCCGTCTAAAACTACCCATGCATCTTGTCCCGAAAAACGATGTTTGCGAAATCCATGAGTAAGAAAGTCTTACTAACCAGTGTCTGCCGTCCGATGGGGCAAAAATCTGGTGAGGGGCCATCGGTTGGCTACGAACTGCTGCATAGTCAGGTCACGCGCGCCCAGGGGATCTTTAGTCCGCGCACAGTGAACGAACATTTTTCTCTTGACTACATTGCGGAAAATCTCGATGCACCGACGGTAGTCTTACAGTATCCGTCGAAGCGAGAGTTAATTCGTGAGCTGAAGCGAAGCTACGATTACGTCGGAATATCCTTTGTGATGGCCGTTATGCACAAGATGAAGCAAACGGTCGCGTTGATACGGAAGTACGCGCCACAGAGCAAAATTGTCCTTGGAGGTTACGGCACCACGTTGAACGACGAAGTGCTAAAGCCCTACGCTGACCACATCTGCCGCGAAGAAGGAGTGGCCTATTTCCGTCGTTTGTTGGGCGAGCATGAAATCTCGATGCCTTATCAACACCCGTTGACGGTAAGTTGGCTTAAAGTTTTGGGCTGAAGGTATCAGGCACCGGCAAGATCTTTGCTGGGCTCGGTTGTCCCAATGGCTGCGACTTTTGCTGCACCTCTCATTTCTTCTCGCGCAAGCACATTAAATTGCTTCCGCACGGCAAGGACATCTACGCGGTTGCAGAGCGTTACCTCAAGCTGGACCCAAGCCTAGTTTTCTTGATTTTGGACGAAGATTTCCTGCTCAACAAGAAACGAGCAATGGAATTTCGTGACTGCGTAATAAGTGGCGGGAATAAACTCTCCATATTTGCCTTTTCTAGCATCAAGGCGATTAGCCAATACACGGTGGAAGAGATCTTGGAGATGGGCATTGATGGGTTCTGGATTGGATATGAGGGCACGCGCTCGAACTACGCCAAGCAACAGGGGCGTCCCGTTCAAGAGATTCTTACTGAGTTTCGTGAGCACGGTATCACTGTATTGACATCAATGATCGTCGGTTTTGACTACCAGAACAAGGAAGTCGTAGCGCAAGAATTAGACGGGCTAATGCGTCTCAGGCCTGCTCTTTCGCAGTTCCTAATCTACGGTCCTGTGCCTGGTACGCCATTTTACGAACGGATCATCAAAGAGAATTTATTGCAGGATGTTTACACCAACGACAAGGAATTATTCTACCGGCGGTCAGACGGCTTTCAGACTTTGATAAAACACCCAACATTGTCGGCAAAGGAGATTGAAGGAATACAGCGCTGGTGTTTTGAGGAGGACTTTCAGCGGCTTGGTCCCAGCATTTATCGGGTTCTCGAGACACTCCTGCTTGGCTACCTGAAACTCAGGAACTCACCGAATCTGAATTTGCGACGCAAGGCTGATTTTTACGCCAAAGAGTTGCGCAAAGCGTATCCGGTATTTCTTGCGGGAAGGCTATTCGGTCCCAACGCCACAATTCGAAAGTGGATTGGAGACTTAGAGCGACGCGTTCAACGGGAGTTTGGTGCTTCGACGATGCTGCAGCGATTCATGTCTTTCGTGGCTGTCGCTGCGGCACTTTGGACATGGTTGACGTTGAAGTTTGATTTGTTTCAACACCCTCAATTGCAGCGATCAGCATATCGGATGTCTGAGAGACATTGGAGCGCATCCAGACTCTTAAATGAATTCCAAGACGGGACTGTAATTCCCAATGTCTCCGTCAAGGTGGACTCATAAGTAAATCTCATATAGTCTTTGGGCGATGCGTCTGAAGCGCAACCGAGCCCCGACAAGGAACACAAATGATATCAAGTAAGCACAAATCGACCGGGAAGACGCTAAAAGCAGTGGTCACGCCTAAACCAGCGCCCGCGCCAAAACCAAGCGTTCCCGGCTTCACTGAGTCCCGTATCAACGGACGTAAGGCTATTCAGCAGACACCTAGATGCAAAAGCGTCGATTGGATCAATGTGCATTTCAACGAGCGTAGGGGTTATAAGCGCGTGCACGTGGGCCACAAATACAATCCCAACGAGCATGCTGCGCTTTGTCACAGGCTACGCGAAGGCAAATTGGGCAGTGGTTACTTCATGCAAATCGAAGACCCCACGGCTCCTATGGGTTCGCTACAAGAGGTACTGCACCCGCAAGACATTGATCGCGTCAACTTTGACTCACTGGACGAATTCTTAATGCTGCACCCTGCCGGCGAACCGCAAAAAGTCGCTTCTGAAATTGCGGCGGCTGACGATCTGAGCCCATAATTGTAATCTAACCCTGCAAATATTCGCGTCCCGCAAGGGAAGCCCGAGTATTGGATCGGTTGCTGGTAGCGGTTCTCGTGAGAGTAGCAATCGAGCGCAGGCGTTCAAACGCGTTGTGTACGGGCTTGGTTGGGATTCGTCAAGAAGACCTGCCGTGTTGCGCCCTCCGCCTTTGCTGTGAATAGCCATTCCCGATAGCGATTGTGAATGTCCATATCGTTGACAACCTGGCCAATGTAGCCGGCCTGCTCCCACTCTACGAGCAGACGCCAGGCATCCGAAATATCGATCTGTAGTAAATCGATGAGCCGAATCGTGGAATAGCTATTTGACTTGCCGAACGCGGAGAAAGCCTTCAAAAAAAACGTTTGATCTTGTTCGGCAGAATAACTTTCGCGCATGAAAACATAGCCTACGTTGACCGGCTGTCAATTACAAGTCACCGGGCCTGCAGCGGCCGGGTCCCCTAAACGTGTGTTAGCGCTTCCCAGGTGGCGATCGACCTATCCGAGTAGGCTCCGTGACGCTGCCCGACACACAGGCGAACACGTCGCTTGAGCTCTTGATAGAAACCCAGATCCGCCGTAAACGTGGGTCTTACGGATATGGAAAGTGCCTTGCTCAGTGAATCCACGCAGGTTCGATCAGGCGCATTAATTTTCACGCAACCTAGTGGCAAGTTCGCCAGCGTCAAGGTGCACCGAAAATCAAGACGGCCCGAGCGCCGGCAGCGGCGAAAGCCGTTGTAAGTCGCGCAAGATCTGGCGTTCTCTGATAGATGCCCAATGTTTCGGCTAGCTCTGCCACGACTCTGAGAGTATCACCCGTGCTCGGCGCGTCGCTCGAGCCCGAGCCCAGCAATGGGTCTAAGTTCGGCCGCTCGCCATTTTTCAAGGAGATCCACTTGTGGCTGAAGGTACGATCAAACGGCTAATTACGGACAAGGGATATGGATTCATTCTGACCGAGTCCGGCAACGACCTATTTTTTCATATGTCTAACGTCGAAGGCACTTCGTTTGAGGCCCTGCAAGAAAAGCAACGTGTCTCATACACAGAAGGCCGTGGCCCCAAAGGTCCGCGCGCGGAAAGCGTTCGTCCCATTTCAGGTACTCGATCCCTTCACTCCCGGAGGCATGCGCCCGCATGCGTTTCCATCTTCGGAAGTTGCGGCACGCGAAAGACAACACGTATTGTGGTTCTGCGGGGTAACGCCCGGTCGCGATTTCCGCCTGACGACAGCATCAGAGGGTGGCAGTAAGTAAATGGCCAACAATCCCAGCACTAAGAAGCGCCAGCGTGAGAAAGAACTTCAAGATCGGCGGGTCGAGAAGGCTATCATCAAGAAACAACGTCGCGATGAACGCGCCAACCGTGCGCCTGGTGAGCCGGGCATTGACCCTGATATTGCGGACATCGTGCCTGGCCCCCAGCCGGTCGCACTGGATGAGGATGCTTAACGTTCATGAATGACCGACGCGTTGCGGCAATTCGCAGTGCCCTGGAAGTGCTGGTCGAGTCAATTGATGCCAGCTCGCGCATTGCTCGGTGGGACGTATCGGACCCAGTTCCAGATTCTCTTCGATTGGCCGCAGCTCAGCTTGACGCGAATTTGAAGTTGGCCAATGAGCTCGTTCAAGGGAATTTTTCGGGTACGCCTGCTGTGACGTCCCGGCTGATTGGAACTAGCGCGGCTATCCGTCAGCTGACGAGCGCGTATGACGAGTTTCGAAACCGAAATTGCGCCAACAATGAAGAAAATTGGGATGCGCTTGCAACCCTTGATGCGGCCATTGACCGTGCCCGGGAAGATATGCGCGACTTGGACTAAGCCTCGAGGAATCTCCTCATTATTTCTTGGTACCAATTCGGCCGAATGCCGTCAGTGGGTTCCGGACCCGCTGACCTTCTCGCGGGGGACGTTTCCGTGCCGTTATGGCCCCAAAATCTGCAATAAGGTGCGCGCTGGTCGTAGGCGTAAAGTGCACTTTTTTGGGTTACGAGTTGGACAACCGGTCGTTGTAATTGGGCGTATTTACAAGAGAGGGCTGTCCCCAGTTGCGGTTGCCTGCTAGTAGCGGCGCCTCCCTATGGATTGTTCCTTGTTTGATTCCACTCTCAGTAAAGACCTGCTCACCGCAATTAAACGTAAAGGTTATGAAACCCTTACGCCGATTCAGCGGGCCGTGCTCGACCCCGAACTGGCGGGTGCCGATCTTCGACTCACATCGGTAACGGGTTCCGGCAAGACTCTCGCGATTGGGTTTGTACTAAGTACAAAACTAGACGCTTCATGCAAATCCTCAAGAGAATTTGCGGGCCCGCGAGTGCTAATAATTGTGCCGACGCGAGAGTTGGCCCAGCAGGTAAAGTCAGAGTTGAGTTGGCTTTTTGAAGCACGCGCGTTGCATATCGAATCAGTGACAGGTGGAACCAGTATTCGCGACGAGCGCCGCGCATTGGCTCAGTCACCATGCATTATCGTCGGAACGCCCGGGCGCCTGCTGGATCATCTGCGGCGGGGCGCCATCATCACGGAAAAAATCGCTACGGTAGTCCTTGATGAAGCAGATCGCATGCTTGAAATGGGCTTTCGCGAAGATCTTACAGCAATCCTGGAATAGTCTTCCTGAAGAACGCCAAACGCACATGGCATCGGCAACATTTTGTGACGAAGTGGGCAGACTTGCAGATCGATACCAGCGCCATGCCATGCACGTGCAAGGCACGCCGCTCGGTGAGGTCAACTCGGACATTGAACATATTGTGCACCGTGGTCGATCCGGGGAAAAGTTCGATGCTATCGTGAACCTGCTGCTGGTCAATCCCGACGAGCAATCCATTTTGTTTGCACGTACCCGGGCGGAGGTTACCGCGATGACACGTGAGCTCGGCAGGGCAGGTTTTTCTGTGGTTTCGCTGTCAGGTGAAATGACGCAACCCGCGCGTGACCGCGCACTTGCGACCTTTCGTCGTGGCTCATTTAAGGTGCTGGTGGCCACTGATGTGGCATCCCGTGGGCTCGACATTCAAAGTGTAAAGCAGATCATACACGTCGAGCCGCCCAATGATGCTGACGGTTATGTGCACCGTAGCGGCCGAACTGGGCGCGCCGGACACAGAGGGACAAGCCACGTGCTCGTTAATCCGTCTGGCATTGGGTACATTAAACTGCTGATGCGCCGAGCCGGCGTAAAGTTTAGTGTTCTGCCAATTCCCTCGGCGGAGAGCCTAATTCTGGCGCGCAATCAGCGGCTTTATTCCGAGCTCAGCACTCCGGCGAACGCTGACTCAGCACCGTCGACGCATCTTTCCGCGCTGGCCGAGCGGCTCTGTTCCGAGTGCGATGTTCCTGAGCTGGTAACTCGGCTGCTAGCCCGTGTTTGCACGATTGAGATCGAACCGCGTCACGTATGCTCGCCGCGCGTCGAACCAGCCCAGCCCAAGGCAAATCGAAATTTCGGCGCATTTCACGTGACCTGGGGCGAAAATCAAGGTGCCGATGCACGACGGTTGCTGGCGATTGTCTGTCGGAGAGGCCGGATTCGGAGCAATGATGTGGGGGAAATTCGGATTGGTCCCACTTCATCCGTAATCGAAATTCGTACACAAGTTGCGGCCGCCTTTGCCAAGGCCGCCCAAATTCCAGACCGACGCGACCCTCGCGTGCATATTGCGCCGCTGCGCGAGGCGCGCAAGTTGCGTGCACAACTGTAGCGTGAAGCTGGGTGATTCGATCACTTACAATACGTCGTGGGTTCAGGAGCAAGTGTCTGTACGAACGGGTCCGGGCTCGGGTGAGCTGCTGAGGTGCCTATTCCCATGAAGGCGGCAAAGCGTCCGGTGCAGCCGGTGCAGGTGCAGCCTGATGGGTTGCCGCAGGCGCAGCACTCAATGCCCCAGGGGTAATCGAGGTCGCCACTGCCGCTGGCCAGGTTCGACCAGGTCAACGTGCCGGCTGTGCCGGAGCGCGTAATGCCGCCTCCGCCATCCAGATGTGAGAGTCAAGGCCGTAGAGCATATTGCCGGCTATGCCCTTGCCCTGCGCAGTAGTTTGCGATGTAAACGACGTTCGAGTTGCTTGCCCCGCCATTGGCCGTAGCGTTGTAGAAGTAATACCAAGCGGCAAGCCCGATGTTGCACGGCACCTGCTGCATGAAGCTCAGGTATGTAGTGCCGCCTTCGGTGGCCCAGGCGATTATCCGAACTGCTGAGCAATGTGAGCGCTGAAGGCCAATTGCAGCCAATTGCCGTTCATCTTAGCCATGGGCCCATAGTAATTGTAGTCGTGGACCGTCGAGCTAAACCGAATCTGTAGCAGCCCCACTGTTGGGTCATCAGCTGTTGTGCCGTTCACGGAGCGCGTCGCGTACGTATCCGTCACGACCTCACTCGGGTTGTATGAGCTTTCGGCAACTATCGCGGAAGTGACCACGGCCTCGCATTGGCGAAGCCAATTGGCCTCAAGCGTGGGCGCGAACTCGACGCAGCTCATGGCAATGGAACAGGCAAGCGTGTTGAAGGCCGACCCTGCTGGGAAATTGGTCTTTATGTTACTGTACGCATAATTCGGCAAGGCGCCGGTGGCTGTTGTGTTGTTCAACCACGCTTGTACCAGAGCAAACTCGGTTGCGTTCGGCGCCGGGGCAAGCTGCGTTTGTGCCGGTAGCGCCACCCGTGCTCGATGCTCCACCGATGCTTGTCGATCCACCCGTGTTTGCAGTACCGCCGCTGGGCCTTGAGCCACCCGTGCTCGTTGCTCCTCCAGTTGTTTTCGATCCACCCGTAGTAACCGCACCACCTGTGTTCGTTCCACCTACGCTGGCCTTGGAACCACCGGTGCTGACCGTTCCACCCGTGGTAACGCCGTCCCCGGTGCCGCCGGCAGTTGGACTTCCACCGGTTGACACGGTTCCTCCCGCACTTGGATTGCCGCCCGTCGTCGGGTTCCCCCACATTTGCAACACCCCCAGTGCTTGCGATTCCTCCTGAGGCATTCGTCCCGCCGACCGCGACATTTCCACCCAAGGCCAGTGTACCACCCGTACTTATGTTTCCTCCAACCCCCTGGCTGCCGCCTGTCGCGGCCCCGGCGGCAGCTCCCGAACCGCCATTGCTCGTGCCACCACCCCCTGCGATGGTCGAAGAATCACTGCCCGAGCAAGCCGTCAGAGCAAAAAACATCGAAAAGGCAGCAACAGCTATAACGTTGGATCAGCAATTGAGCTTCTGCGACATGGCAACCCCGTTTTGTGCGTGACCGCACCAGCCTACATAACGTCAACGCACTTAAGGACCTCTCAGCAGGTATACCTTCAATCAATCGAATGTGCTCGATCACTTGTTCATTATTCAACCCTGCTTCAAAGTTAGTGCATGGCTAGCTTCCGGCGAACAGAGCAGAGACTGGTGCGTTTATCCCGAGC
>CAWIGY010000113.1:0-12254 GCA_963835565.1 uncultured delta proteobacterium | reverse complement strand
TTACACCGTGGAAAGGAAATTCAACCATGCAACTAGTTGCACGATTCCGTTGAAATGATGGGTCCTTCGGACCGGCCGCTTCGCGGCCATCGCGCCACTAGCCTCATTTTCTGGGCATTCGCCCAAACCCAAATTCTACGCCGAATTTCTAGTACATCGATTCAATAGAATCGACGTACTAGTGCCGCTCACACCATGAAAGCCTATCAGCAACGGTAACGGCGTGGCTGAAGAGTAATGGGTCGGCACAAACCTCGCAACGCGCATCACATCGCGGATGTGCCCAAGGTCTATGACGACACCGATAGTTTTCGGGTCCGGAGCAGGGCTAGAGGCGCATGAATTACCGGGCCGAACCAATTGATTTGACAGCGTCGGCGGTTCGGGAAAGGATTTCAGACGCTTGCGTGCAATTCAAGCAATGGCTGGTCGTACTTGAGATTCACTGGCATTCCCTGGAGGCCCAATATGCGGATTCATCTCTTGCTTCTAAGTTCGTTAGTCACCTTAAGCGTTTTGGGATGCACGGCTGCCGGCGGTTCCAGTTCGTCGGGTGCGGGCGGAGCAACTTCGGTGAGCGGTGGCGCAGTTAACCCGGGTGGCGCAGGTAATGGAGGTTCAGCACCGGGGGGCGGTAACACCGCAGCTGGTGGAGAATTGCCGACCGCGGGAAACGCGGCCATTGGAGGTGCGTCAGTGGGCGGAGCTAATGCATCGGGCGGTGGCGTCAGCGGTGGCGGTGCGCCGACTACGGATTATTTTGGATTTGAGCCAACTCCGAACAGTCAAAATACCAACAATTTAACCCCTCCACTTGGTACACTACGTGGAAAAGCAACTTCTACGTTGACTGCGGCAATGGGCAGGCTCGTGTGGCCACCGCCGTGAACAGCGACGAGACCGTATCCGAAGCAATTGGCTACGGCATGCTTCTGGCCGTGGGAAATGATGACAGAGATGCTCTTGATAAATTGTGGGCTTATTACCAGGCCAATGTTGACAGTAATGGCTTAATGAATTGGAAAATCGACGCCTGCACCACTACAGTATGGGGTCAAAATGCGGCTACCGATGCCGACGAAGACGTTGCGATGGCTCTAATTCAAGCTGATTCCAAGTGGGGTGGTTACAAGACCAATGCGACCAATCTCATCAATCTCATCAAGAAATACGAAACTGTTGCGGGCACGCCTTCCTATTTAAGCCCGGGTGATGCCGCAAATAACGGCGGTATGGGGCCCGGCGTGGTAAACCCCTCCTATTTTGCACCGGGCTACTGGCATGTGTGGGCCACGTACGTGAGCGATCCGTTTTGGAATCAACTCGCGACCGATGCCTATACGATGCTCGCCCAATACCAAACACTCAGCATTACGGATCCTACCGACACGAGTTACACGGGAGCTCTGGTGCCAGAATCGGGCACTAGTCAGGGACAAGTCAATGGGGGAGCCAATTACGGATACAACGCTTGTCGTACCCCTTGGCGAGTTATGGTGGACTATGCCTGGTTCGGAACCTCGGCGGCACAAACCTTCCTGCAAAATGTTTCGACCTTTATTGGCGCCCGAGGGGGACTTGCCAGCCTCGCCACTAGTTACGCCAACAACGGCGCGGGAAACAGCGCCTTTTTAGGCCCATTTGCCGTGTCCGGTATGGCGGTAAGCCAAACTACGGCTGACACGTACCTCAACGCCTGGCTGTCTGCCAACATGGACGATACGCCCTACTTCCAGGGCTCGATTCGCGGGCTATGTCTGCTGCTGGCCAATCACAATTTTCCTCGTGGAATTTGAGATTGCCTCGTGAACTCACCCATCCAGATGGAAACGTCGGCGCTCCGTACGTCGGAGTTTCACTTCCAACCCGCAGGTTCGTTCCGACGTTTTGATTGTGTTGGTTATCTGGGCCCCGGCCCAGATAACTGCGTTCTGATAACTGACTCAATCGCCATAACGTTTTTTGCCTTAAGGTCTTCAGCGCAATCGCATCCCAGGTTTAGCGCCCGGATCAGGTGATATTGCGAATAGTTCCTCCGTAGTGCCACCGCTGGCGCAAACGATCATCCCTTCGCTAACGCCAAACTTCATGCGTCGCGGTTCCAAATTGGCAACGAACACCACGAGCCTACCGACGAGGGATTCGGGAGTGTATGCGGACTTGATACCCGCGAAGACGGTGTGACGTTCATCGCCTCCGAGCGACAACGTCAATTTCAGTAGTTTCTTTGCCTCGGGAATGCCTTCGGCATTTACAATGCGCGCCACGCGCATGTTGACCTTCATGAAGTCGTCAATGCTGCAAGTGCCCGAAATGGGTTCAGCCTTCACCGCTGAATCGTCGTCAACACTCTGATCCGAAGGGCTCGATTCTTCCTCGATTTCTCGGCTCTCTTCGATCATCAACAATAGTTTCTTCGGATCGACTCGGTTAAGCATATGCTCGAAAGCGCCAACCTCTACGCCAAGCATCGGGGTATCGACTTCGTCGAAACTGCGAATCGGCAACTTGAACAACTCCCCGCATTGTTCGGCCAGACGGGGCAGAACTGGGGTCAAATACACGACTATTTGACGAAATAGATTGAGGGCTACCGAGCACACGTCCCGCAACTCGGAGCCGCGCGCAGGGTCCTTCTTGAGCGTCCATGGGGCGAGGCGATCTACGTATTCATTGGCACGGTCGGCTAGTGCCATGACAGCGCGCATCGCTCGCGCGAGATCGCAATTTTCGTAGGCTTCACCAATTTCGTCCTTGCGACGCGCGGCTTCGGCAAAAAGTCCCCCGTCGTCCGGATATACCTCGCTCAGGGTTTGCCCTTGCATAAACCGCGCGGTCCGGCTCGCCAAATTGACGACCTTGCCGACGATGTCCGAATTGACCTTCTTTTCGAATTCATCCAGGTTCAGATCCAGATCTTCTGGGCGCGATCCCAGTTTGCTCGCGTAATAGTAGCGCAGGTACGCTGGATCTAAGTGATTGAGGTAAGTTCGCGCCATCACGAACGTCCCCTTCGATTTACTCATCTTTTCGCCTTCGACCGTCAAGAACCCGTGAATGTGAACCTTGCGCGGCAGGCTATACTTGGCTGAGCGGAGCATTGCTGGCCAAAATAGCGCATGAAAATAGGTAATATCCTTGCCGATGAAGTGATGCACTTCAGTCTCACTCGATCGCCACCAAGTATCGAAATTCTCACCGGTAATCGCGCACCATTCTCGAGTTGCGCCGATGTAGCCGATGGGTGCGTCAAACCAAACATAGAAAAATTGTCCCGGCTCGTCGGGGATCTCGAACCCAAAGTAGGGCGCAGGGCGAGAAATGTCCCAATCATGCAGCGGCTGACCCAAGAAGAAGCCCTTCAGATAGTTAGCCATGCTAGGCTCGAGGTGGTCTCCCGATTGTGTGAAGGAATCCAAGAAATCATGTTGCTTCTCAACATTGATAAATAGATGTTCGGCGGTTCGTAGTTCAGGTTGGGCGCCGCTTAGTGTGCTCCTCGGGTTTTTCAAATCAGTCGGTGAATAGGTTGCACCGCATTTCTCACAACTGTCGCCGTATTGATCGGGCGATCCGCACTTGGGACATTCACCTCTAACGAATCGATCTGCCAAAAAGCTTTGCGCCTCGGGATCGTAAAGCTGCTGCACATTGCGCCGTTCGACGGCTCCTTCAGCTTTCAGCGCGGCCCAGATCTCATTGCAAACGGCGCGGTTGTGTTCGGTGTGGGTACTACCGTAATAGTCGAAGGCGATGCCGAAATCTGAGAAGTCGTGCCCATGCTCCTTTGCCATCTGCTCGATAATTTTCAACTCGGAGGTCCCCTCCATTTTCGCGCGAATCATGATCGCCGTACCATGCGTGTCATCCGCGCAAACGTATAGGCATCGATGCCCGCGCAATCGCTGATAGCGCGCCCAGATGTCCGTTTGAATGTACTCGACGAGGTGACCGAGATGAATGGGCCCGTTAGCGTAGGGTAAGGCACTGGTTACCAATAGGCGGCGTGTCATCGTGGCCGAAGGCTAATGCTAGATCGCGATCGACCCAGCGTGGATTTGCTGGCTGCGATTTTGCCCACCAAAAGTTGGGGTTTTGGGCTGATTCTCGAGTGATTTCCCTACGGCCCGCCAACCAAGTTTCTTGGGCGGCCATTGGCCCGGTCAAGTGATGGGTATCCGTTGCGGTCTCGGCGAGATAACAATGAGTCGACTATGAAACTTCTCGAGGGTCAGGTGGTGGTCATCACGGGCGCTGGCAATGGCATCGGTGCGGCGGTGGCAAAGCTATTTGCGCAACACGGAGCCAATATTGTCGCCAATGATCTCGGTACCGGTCGCGACGGCATGGGCAGCGACCTGACCGTCGTGACCCGCATTGTCGAAGAACTACGCGCTTTGGGTGGCAATACTATTGCGAGCAATGACGACGTCTCATCGCGATCAGGCGCCGAAAACTTGACTCGACTTGCCCTCGACACGTTTGGAAAGTTCGACGTGCTGGTAAACTGTGCAGGTATTCAGCGCGATCGATCACTACTGAATATGGACTATGAAACCTGGCGTGCGGTGCTAGACGCGCACCTTGGCAGCACGTTCAATTGCTTGCAAGCGGCCGCGGTCGTAATGCGAACGCAAAGTCGAGGCCGTATCGTCAACACTACCAGCGCGGCGGGCATGCTCGGTAACTTCGGGCAGGGCAATGCATCCGCAGCAGCCGCGGGTGTTTACGGGTTAACTCGAACGGCCGCGATTGAGCTTCAGCGCCACGGCATTTCGGTAAACGCTGTAGCTCCGATTGCAAAAACGCGCCAAACCGAGGATCTCCCGATGTTTCAAAGGACAACGGCATTGTCGCCCGAGCATGTGGCACCGGTTTACTTATTTTTGGCTAGTCAATTGGCGAGCGAAGTGACAGGACAGGTACTGACCGTTGCAGGAAGCCGCATTGCCGTGTACCGGATCCTTGAGAGTGCCGGTCGCTTCAAAGAAAACGGTAACGGACTTTGGACAGCCGAAGAAATCGCTGAACAGTTCTCTGAACTTTCACGAGCGTGAATCTTGAGTTATTGTGTGCCGGGGTTCCGACCCCAGCGGCTGCGTTTGGTTAAGAGCGGGTCACCAACGAAACCAGGCGCACGGCGTGCCGGCAATTCAAATAGGAACGGCAAACAGGACTTCGCCGGCTGAGAGGAGTCCCGTTAATCATTTGGATCTGTACGCATTGACGGGTTGAGCGGGTCGTAGTAATCGCCTTTGGCACGAAAGACGGTCGTGCCATGCGCGGATGGCTTCTTGGTAGTGCGAGGCACGGAAGCAGGCTTTACGACAGTAATCTTTGGTTTGGCGCTCTGACCCGTCAACGCTGCAGCCATGTCACTGGTTGAACGCTTGGAATCATTAGCTTGCCCGGAGGCGGACGGTTCGTTGCTGGTACTGGTATCAGTCGCGGAAGCGACGGAGTCTACATTGGCAGCGGAGGCAGGCACATTCGGCAGCTTTAGCGGCTGAGCAATGGCACTCGGATCCGGGCTAATTGACGGGGATGCCGCTTGCGAGCTCGCAGCTTGCTGCATCTGCGTGACGATCCAAGGCAAGCGTACGGGCGCAATATGGCCACCCCCTTCGGCGATTAGCTTATCAACTGAGCGCGACGTACCAAACTGCGGCCCACCTAACACACGCAGTTCGACCCCTGCGTACTTTCCCTGCTGCTTTACCTGCTGCGCGGCTGAATACAATACGTCGTTGCGATAAAGCGTGAGCAGCAGACCGGCTGCTATTGCGATCCGCAGAAGCCAGCTCCCTTCCCTGCGTTGGAGCTCGGGGGCACCAATGCTAAGCGCGAGCGGTGGCGCGCTCACCATGTATTCAGGTGCTGACCGCGTGACCGCTGACACAGCTGACGTGACTGCCTTCGGCGCAGAAGGTTCAATCCCTGCGACCGTTCCCAGGGGTAGCCATTGCGCCATGCCTGGCTGCCAGAGGAGTGTCTGCTCATTGATAACGTCAAGGCGGAAAAAGTCGTCGAGCTGCTCAAGCGATAGCGTCCGAACCTCTCCGGGACCCATCAAAACATACCAGAACGCTTCGAGTTCCTCGTCGTCCTGCGCGCCAATCAACGTTGACAGCTGCGACCACTGTTGCATCCCCGTTTGCCAAACGAACGTCTGCTCGTCAATCACCCCCAGGCGAAAGAAGTCGTCGAGCTGCTCGAGTGATAGTGTCCGAACGTCACCGGGACCCATCAAGACTTGCCAGTCGTCATCCGTCGAGGGCGCCGGCTGCTGGCCAACCCACGTCGCCAGGGGTAGCCAATGCTGCATGCCTCGCTGCCAAACGTAAGTTTGTTCGTTGATGACGCCGAGCCGATAAAAATCATAGAGCTGTTCGCGGGACAGCACTCTTACATCGCCGGCACCCACTTGGACGTACCAAGCCTTTGCTTGACGGTCGTCAACCGCCTCCGCGTCGTCAACGTCATCGAAGTCGTCAATCTCATCGATCCTGTACTGATCCAGGTTGACCGGCCTGCCCATCATGGGGTATGACGACACGTACAAAAACTACTGACGATGCGCAGGCTCGACAAGGGTTTTAGAGATCCGACCCGGCGCGCCGCAGTTTTTTGCGCATATTTCGAGCCTTGCGAGTTCTTCGCGGCAAACTAAGTTCTCCGATCTTGCGCCAGATCCCGAGAATGGAAAAACTGGTGGAGCGACCGTAATTCGTGAATATTTGAATATAAACCCTCGTTGATCTCCAGTGCGGCGCGGCCGCTAGGCATCGCCGACGCGGGAGATTGAGGCTAAAATGGGAAGAAAAGACTGGCAACAAATGGACAGCAAAGACGACCTTGCCGCGGTCGGCATCTCGCCGCATCGCGGTCGTGGATGGCGAGTTTTATCGGGTATCTTGCTAGTGGGCACGGCAACCTTTGCGGCAGCTTACTACTTACCTCTTTACCGCGCGCACGCCGCGCTCAGACAGGAATACCGCACGCTTTCAAGCCAGGCCAATACGCAGCATAAGCAACTGACAGATACCCTGGATGCTCTAAAACAGGTTTCGACCGAGCGCGACCATTTACATGAGATCGCCGGCAATCAACAGAGAATTAGTGATGCTCTAATACCTCAGGCTGAGAGCTTGGAGCACGATTTAGTCGCGGCACTTAAGCAGTACCTCGGTCAGGGAAAGCTACAGCTGGTGCGGCAATCGGAGAAGCTGCGCATAACCATAGCGAGCCCTTTGCTCGTGGCAGCCACAGGTGCGGACTTGACTGATGTCGGAAAAAAGGCTCTATGTCTGGTCGGTGGCACGATCAAGTCAGCGGACGTGCGCATAGTGATACAAGGCTATGGCCCAGGTTCAATGCCTAGCAACACAGCCACATGGCAAGCAGCAGCAACTCGGGCCGGCAATGCGGCCCAGCTGCTGAGCGAAAGCTGTGGCGTTGACTCGAGCCGCATTGAGGTGCATGTAACCAATCCAGTGCCTAGCCCGGATGGCATCGCGTTACTGCTCGAGATAGCGCCGGGCTAGGTGAATTCTGTCTCAGCTTCAAGACTGCCTACGGCCTGAGAATTTATTGCGTTAATTATCTGCACCGGTATAGGCACCAATAATAAGGTCGCGCAACGGCACGCCCGACGATGTTGCAATCAAGGTCGTACGACAGTAACGTTGACTCTGGCCGTCCGAGGGCCGATCGGCTTGAAAGGAATGAACACGTGAAAGGCGTAACGGTTGGTGGTCGCGCATTGGGTCTATTCTCACTCGTCGTTTTTGCTAACGGCGGCTGCTCCAGCGCAAGCTCCAAACCAGCGGGCACCGGTGGTTTGGCGTCCTTTGGCGGCAATACTGCGCAAGCGACTGGAGGTAGTCTATCTTTAGGGGGTGCCACCAGTGGCGTCAGCGGTTCGTCGACGGGCGGCGTCGCCGGCGCATCCAGCACCAAACTAGTGATACGTGCCCTCACGGCTGGCACCGACTTCGCCTGTACCGCCTTGAGCGATGGCACTGTTCATTGCTGGGGAAACGGCTTCGAGGGTCAGCTAGGCAATGGTGTGCAAAATCAAAGTCCGGTTCCTACCTCAGTAAGCAATGTCACAAACGCCGCGAGTGTCTCCGCCGGAACATCGCATGCCTGCACATTGCTCAGTGATGGCAGCGTCGCTTGCTGGGGCACTGATGGCTCCGGCGAGTTGGGCAATGGCCAAATGTCAAACTACAGCCCAGTTGCCGTCAAAGTTTCAAATGTTGCTAATGTCACCGCAATTTCTGCGGGGAAGACCTTCTCGTGCGCGCTGATTTCGGGCGGCACTGTTCAATGCTGGGGTGACAATGCCTATGGGGAGCTTGGTAACGGCACGACGACGAGCAGCAGCGTGCCAGTAATCGTCTCATCCCTGTCCAATGTGTCCGGAATCGACACCGGAGACGGGCAGAGCTGTGCTGTCCTTAGTAGTGGCACTGTACAATGCTGGGGCCTAAACAGCAGCGGCGAACTCGGCAACGGCAGTACCACTAACAGCAGTAGTCCGGTCGCTGTTTCGAATCTCAGCAATGTGGCCAGCGTTTCCGCCGGCACCGCCCACACCTGCGCGGCCATCAAGGACGGTACCGTGCAGTGCTGGGGCAAGAATGGGCACGGTGAGCTCGGTGACGGCACTACCGTTGACCGACCAACGCCAGCACCGGTCACGGGAATTACCAATGCTGCAACAGTTTCTACTGGTTATAATCATAGTTGCGCCGTGATCAAAGACGGCTCTATTGAGTGCTGGGGTGATAATACTGTCGGCGAATTGGGAGACGGCACTACGAATGGTTCTCCAACGCCGGTACAAGTTCCGGGCACCAGCAGTGCTGTTGCAGTAGCTGCAGGACAACAATACACTTGCGCGCTTGACTCGACCGGAGCGGCAAGCTGCTGGGGCCACAATTCCTATGGCCAATTGGGAAACAACTCTACCGCGAACAGTTCCGTGCCTGAGCCCATCAGCGGATTTTAAGGACAAGCTCCTATATCGGCAATACTAGTTTCCACTACAAAATCCGACCCTATTGGATGCCGCTCGGCAAAGAAGATGTGGATCGGATAGCGGTTACCCACGGAAATTTCAAAATCTTGTGCGCGGTCGGCAAGCTTAACCGACGCAGTTTCAGCATTATGCACGCCCCCGAGATCAATCGCCAAATGCCGATTGATGAATACGAAGACGTCGTCGTCTCCCGTAAAAGTGAATACCTCGTTGCCTTGGTAAGTGAAGTTGGTGCTGGTTGCTAATGTGAAACTATAATTGTGCGGCTGCCCTTGATTGCCGAACAGCTGATTATCAATGGGGAAGAATGCATAATTTTGATAAATGAAGATGCCTGGCTGATCCGATGAAGCCGTCAACGGTAAGTCAATTGACGTGGAAACATTGATGGCCGGTGGTCCCGGTACGTCATGATACCATTCGTTAAATGTTTGGGGGCCCTGCACAGTCAGGCTGGGGCCCGATAATGCATAGACTGGCGTATCATCTGAACCGAGCAGAGCCTCCACGAAACCACGGTCGTCGACCGAGGTTGTAATTTCCGGGTGACCGAAATCGGCGGGTTGCCCGTTCCTGAAATCTCTGATTATCGCGTGTAAAGTGGGAGGCAACGGTTGTGGGGCATCGCAAGCCGTCCAGGTTCCGTTGTCGCAGGTCAGCTTGCCTGTGCCACAAACGCTGCTGCAAGTTTGCTCTTGATGGCCTACCTGGCACAGACTCCATTGATTGTCAGCGCAGGTCTTTTGACCATTGCCACAGGCATTGGTGCAATCTTGGGTTTGTATCGCAACCGCACATGTCTGCCAGGTATTGCCGGTACACACTTGAGTACCGGTCCCACAATTGTTGCGGCACGTACGCGTCGTCTGCGGCACGACGCAATCGCCCCAGCCGTCGTTGGTGCAACTCATGCTCCCGCTGCCACAATTATTGCTGCACGGCTGAGACTTCGGGGCAACCTCACAAAGTTGCCAGAATCCCGCTTTGCATTGTTGTGCGCCGGCACCGCACACATTCTGGCAGCCGCGCGACGCACCGGATTCGAAACAGGGTTCAAGCACGGGAAGTGAAGAGCGCGAACCACAAGCGAGCGCGGCAATTAGAGCCAATCCAGCAAACCCATTTCGGGTTAGTGCGAACCGATGGCAAAACTTTGTCACGCGCTAGCGTACGTCGGATTTCGCGCATTTCAAATGCCGCGCAGTGAATGGGTCTTCATACCGGAGAAATTAGTATCAGCTCAGGTCAATGATCTAACGGGCGCAGTTGGCTGGGCCCGGGCTCTAATCCTGCTGTTTGTCTGGGACCCGACCCAGACAACAACCAACCCAATCAAAACATCGGAACCGGAGTGAAAAAGTGCAGCGGGCTGCACTTTTTCAAGGAGGTAGACGGTCCTCGCGCAGCGAGGAACGCCCGAAGGGCGTAGTGAACGAACCGGTTAACCACCGAGCCACTGTCTTTAGGGGACAGTGGCTCAAGGGCCCGGGCCGTTAGAACTGCGCCAATTATTTCAGACGTAACTTTGCATCGCTGCCAGGATGGGGAGGGATCTGAATTTACCTTGCTTACGTAAATAGAGTGAAAGTCTTGCATCCCTGGCGTACGTCGAGAACGGCGTACTTATCACTCTGGACGGTCTTGCAGGTGAGCGGGCAGAGAACCACATTGTTGTTCGCGTCGAGGTACCAACCATCGTTACCGGTGGTATTAGTGGCTGTCACGCCACAGGTTTGATCAGATGTTTGAAGAATCAGCCACTGTGCCTGTGGCGTGGCGGTTTGGGAATTTACATTTTCGTCATAAACGACATTAATCTTGCTGGGGTCGGGTGTTCCGCCGCCAGATGGAGGCGGGATCGTGACGGTACAGGGAATTGCCGCTTTTATGATGGCATTGAGCGCGGCCGCCAAGTCCTGCGCAAAGTTAGTCGATTGGGTCATATCGAAGTGGCAGTAATTGGGGCCACTGTCCTGACATCCCGCAGTAAAAGGAGTGCCGCCCGCGGTAGCCGCCGCCGACAGCCAGGGTTGACCGTCTTCTCCTGTGCATGACTGTGCGTCGCTGCCCGGTGATCCGATGATGAACGTCTTTACGGTCGGAGTGCCATTGAATGCAGCAGCGATGTCAGCGATGATGGGTGCCGTAGGAACAGGGCTACATTCAGCGCCAGTGCCCTCACATCCAGCCGCAATGGTGGGTTGCCCGTCCGTAATCAGCACCATGAACGGAGTCATGAACGAATACGCGTTCGGTTGCACCGCCGTCATCACGCTAGAGTAAGCATAGTCGTACGCGTCCTGGGTCGGCGTGCCGCCTGCCGGCAGCGCACTAGACAAACCCTGTGCAATAGCCGCTCTTTGCGCGGTATTGGCGCTGGCAGCACCCAGCGGCGCCACGGGAATTATCGCCGCCGTATTGACACAGTTGCTAACATCAATGGGCGTCGTATAGGTATTAGGAGTTGTATACATATTGGGGAAAAACAAGATGCCGACGCCCGTATTGTCAGGTAACCCGTTCAAAATTGCGTCGGACAAAGCGGCTTGAGTGACCTGCCACTTGGATGACACACCGTCGGTGCCGTTGTACTGAACGTCCTTCATTGACCCGCTGACATCAACGACAAACTCGAGTAACGCCGGATTGACTTCGAGTTCTGAACTTGTGCCGGCGCAAGCTGCGGATCTGATTTGCGACAAAATATCGGCTGTGGCTGTGGTCTTGCCGCCTACGAGGTTGGTGGTCCCGTTGCCATTGCCTGAACCTGCATTGCTGCCATTGCCGTCGCCGCCATTGCCGCTGCCGGCATTGCCGTTGCTGGACCCGCCGGTGGCGCAATCGAACGTACAGCCACCGCCCACATTACCGGCAGTATCCGCACCACCGCTCTTGGAGGAGCAGCTCAGAGCCAATATTCCAAGACACGCTAACGACGTAAAGTGCTTTACCATCTCAATTCTCCCTTCAGCCAACCATCGAACCAATTCCCAGAACCGAATATTTCCCAATTAAGAATCTTGCCTCTCGCCGGGCACGCTCAACGCGGGTCTATCGTGATTTCTCGGGTCATCAGCGACAAGCGCCTAGAACATTAAGCCATTTCGTTCACCCAAAGCCCCCCGCCGGACCGGCAGAACTACGCTAGTAACCTTTGGGCACTAAGTGGGTTACGAACACTGCATGAGTTGCCTATCGATGACGTTCT
>CAWIGY010000112.1:0-7437 GCA_963835565.1 uncultured delta proteobacterium | reverse complement strand
CGAGGTGCAAAGAGCAGATAGCAGCGGCGAGATGCGATTGCCGGAGGCTCAGATCCTATCCAATCGTATTCGTGAACGAGCTCGCTTAGCTTGGCCTCAGGTCGAGCTGGACATTGAGCCGTTCGTGGGCCGCGTCTTGTCGCTGATAGACAGCAAAGCTCCCGCAAGAGAGGCACTCAACAACCTAGCGGTGGAAGATCTTTTCTTGGCTTACGCCTGTGGCAATGGAGATGCGATTGCCTTTAAGGCGTTCACCAAGGACTGCGAAGTCGAATTGAAGGCCGTAGCTCAGAAGCTCCGAATCTCGGAGAGCGACCTGGATGATGCTCGGCAAATACTATGGGGCAAGTTATTCCTGGAATCGGCTGGCCATTCGAAGAAGATTCTTGAATATCGTGGCGCCGGCCGACTGCGGCATTGGTTTCGTGTGCTTGCCGCGCGGACGATACTCGACGAATTGCGCAAGACAAAGCGCAACGGCAATCAGCAGTTTTTGGCGCACGACAGCACTCTTTGGAGTGCGGCCCCCAATGTGGACCCTGAACTTGCAAATATAAGGCACAAATATCAAACCTCATTTCGATCCGCATTTGAAAGTGCTGCGCAATCATTGGAGCCTGAGGAGCGCAATATCTTACGGTGCCACTATCTCATGGGCATGTCGACAGAGCAGTTAGCTCAGGCATTCGGAATTCACAAAGCAACCGCCGCGCGCCACGTGGCCCGCGCCCGCGACAAGCTTCTTCAATTCACCAGAGACCGGTTGAAAGTGCAGCTGGGCGCCGATAGTGGCGAGCTGGACAGCGTTATGCGGTTATTTGACGGGGAGTTCTCGGTTAGCTTATCGCGGTTGTTGGAGTAGGTTTGGGTTCCAGCTCAAGCAACATTGTTGTTGCCCCTGAAGTCACCCAGTCGATGCGTGTCGCTCTCGGCGGCCTGGAGCACCTAGGGAGCGGTCGTCGGTGTCCCCGAATCACCAATTCCAGCATCGTCATCGACGACGGGCGGCCCCTCGTTGGAGAATAAGGTCGTATTGATAAGCGACATCCAGAGCGCCGCGCAGGCGACTCCGGCATCACAACTTTCCGCATTGTTGCCAGCAGAGATCTCGACTCCGCCGTCTTGAATGCCAGCTCCGGCATCGTCATCGACTGCGGGTGAGTCTCCGCCGGAGAATAGGGTCAGTCATATTAATAAGCGTCATCCCCTGTGCGACGCAAGCGCCCCCCGCGTCACAACTGTTCTCATTACCACCGAAGCCGCCTGCGGCTCCGCCAAGTACACTTCCAATTGTGGCCAGACCTTGTGCCGTGTTGACTACAGCTTTGACAGTCAAATTGAAGCGGCCAAGGGAACTCGCGTAATGATGGCGAGGATGCCTTGGGCTGGATATTCCTTTTTTCGCGTAGCAGACAATCAGAAAGGCGGAATATTTTATTACGCACGATCAGGATTTGATATGCCGGAGTGAGGAGGCCCGTTCGTTCCACCGTTGCTGTAGGCGCCACACAACCAACAGTATTTTCCACCCCTGCACATCTCACCTACGCGGCGACTAGTGCCGTGTCTCATAAATAACAATCGTCAGGCTTTGAGCACTTTTCCGGTGTAGGTCCATTCGAAGGGGTGACCGATAACGTCGTTCCAGTGCCTGGTGAACGCCAGGATCGCACGCGTTTTCCGAAACCGGATCCCAATTACCTAAGACAAATCGAAAGAGCCGTCCGCAACCAACCGAAGGCTCCCAAGTCGCCGTAGGAACGGAGCTGCGAGTGGCACGTTGGTAACACTTGCCCGCACCATCGATATCTGAAGTTGCGTCGCATCGCGATCGCCAGTTTAGCGAACCTGCTGTGAGCTTGGCGGGCACGCGGCTCGCTGCGGTGCCCGAAGGCTGGGCCAACCGCACGTTGCGCAACACGAAGTATTGACCCTAAGTTGACTCTTGCGATTAATCGCCTCTCGTGTTATGTATGACAAAGGAATTGGTTATGTCATACAAGGCTTCCCGCGTCACCAAGAAAGCTGTAACCGTACGCGTCTCCACCGCGCAAGTCAGGAGCCTGATGCGGGCAAGGCGAATTGGAACACAGTCAGCGCTAATCAACACGCTGCTTGCTGAGGAGACTGAGCGTCTGACCTCTGAGCGAGCACTGCGGGAAACGGCAGGCGTGGCCAAGAAAAGCGATTTCAATGATCGCCTTCTTTGACACAAGCATTCATATTGCTCTGCTGCGGGGCTCAATGACCGTTGAGTCGATTCTGTCCCTTGTCAAGGGTGGACCGGTGCGGCTGTCGCCTGTTGTCGCCAGTGAGCTACTGCGCGGTTCATCGGGAGCAGGCGCTCGCGCCGTAGAAAAGCTGGTGCAGAATCTCTTACCCATTGAGCCTCCTGCGTGGAAAGAGTGTTGGTATGAGGCGGGAAGGCTATTGCACCGGGTCTTTCGCGATCATGAGGAAGTCGGCCTGGCTCGCCTTCACAATGACGTATTGCTCGCCTTGACTTCGCGACACACTGGGGCGCCCTTTGTGAGCACGGACATGCACTTCGTTGCACTCCGGAAGTACATCGATTTCCATCTTGTCACGGTTACCGATTGATCGTCAAGGCCCCGTCGCGCACCCAATCAACCCCAGTCCCGGTAACACCATTAATTCTCGACGACTCCTCGCAATTCATCGCGACGCCGCGCCAAGTTCGAATCTTCAGTATCAGGAAGCGTCTGAATGGCGTCCAAGAGCCGCGCCTCGTCAAACCGCAGTTGCTCTGCACGCGCCTTGGCGATGACGGCCGTACAATCGCGCAAGATCCTGTTCCGAAAGTCGTCCCATCTTGAGCAGTACAAATAGTGTCGGTGTCGGACGATAGAACGACACAACGCGAATATCGGCGCAAAACCTCGATTTCATCGCGCCAACCGGGGATCCGATGAACGAAGAAATCAGCGGCTGAGTTCACAGCCTCAATCGGAAGCCCGAGGGCAAATACCGCATCCATGAGGTCAAGGCGCTCGTTAGGTGAACCCGTCAGCCCAATAAGATCAATATCCTGGGTGACGCGCCGTGGTTCGACCCAGATACTGACAAGCGCGCCACCCACGAGCAGCCATTCGCCATTCAAACGTGCACCGAGCTGGTCGAGCAGCCCGCTAATCCGCTGCTGGTCCAGTTCGAGGGCCTTCATGCTATAGTTGATATCGGTAATGGACTCGGAATGGAAGCTTCTAATGCAGATGGGCCTTCCTCAAGGGGGCGGTTTGCGCCACCTTGGGCCCCATCTTCGACAACGTGGAGGCCATTCGCCTTGCCGTTGGGAGCCTCGCGGCGAGTAATCTTGACCCAACCGACATTGACGTATTGGCGGCCTGGCTGTCCGGATTCAGCCATCACTGGCCCTCGGCTTTCGCTGAGGTGCTGGGCGAAGTCGGCGACTCGAGCCTACGAACGCTTATGCCGAAGGTCGAGCCCAATCGATTTCTGAAGTTGCGTCGCATCGCGATCGCCAACTTGGCAAAGTTACTGTAAACCTAACATTCTACAACTTACGTCCACCTCGTGCGCATGGCTTGCAGTGCATGCGCGTCGGCGCTTATGACGGTCACGACCTCGACTCACGTGCCGGGCTATCTCGGCAAATTTATTCAGCCGTCAGCGTCAATGGGTTGCGCGTCCTAAGCTCCGGGAATCGACCAAAGTCCCGATCGGCCGTCCGAGTTCGTTGACGTCGTGCGAAAGGCATAGGGCCGCAATTCTCGCATCGTGCACCCGCGGGCCCGTTACCTGACCATTTTCAATTAACTTGCGGAGCACTGACCAATAGGCATCATGCTCGCCTAGCAGCACAAGCCCTGGCGACTCGAGCCATGCTTGACATTGTTCGCAGGCCTGCAAAGTGCTGCTTGGGGGATTGCATATCCTCGGGTGCGTCACCACGGCCATGAACTCATGCAGACAGGGCCACGGTATCGCCCAAGAGCGGGCATTGGCCGCCAATTGCGAGACGCAAGCGTAGGCACGCTCATTCCATGGCGAATCCGTCCGGTGCGCGTGCACTAGCAGATTGGTGTCAACTGCGATCATGCTCCCCGGCCCCGGTAAATTGCATCTCGCAGCTTATCCCAGTTGATATCCTGATATTCTGATTGAAGCCCAGTACCGCCAACCCGAACGTCGCGCAAAACGAAGGCTGTATCCTTGCGCCGTTGCCGCAACTCGCGACGAAGACCGGCTTCGATAAGCTCCCTGAGCGTCGTACCTTCACGAGCAGCAATCCGTTTAGCTTGTTCGAAAAGTGGATCAGGTATCTCTATGGTTGTCTTCATACGGGTAACCATATCATATTATATGGGCTTCCGCAATGCCCCGGCCTGTGCCTAGCTTCAATCGCAGCTGGGCACCCTTGTCCGCTGTACCTTCGAGCGCGTCGCTCGTTGTGCCCTCACACACTTTCACGTTGACGGATGCAATTGTGATAGTTTCGTTTTTCTTGGGGTCACATCGGCACTTGGACATGGTTCACGGTGAGCGAAAAGCCTTGAAAGTTTACGGGGCGAGAATTTGTGTGCCAGCGGGCACGACCGGTGTCAGTGAAGCGTTTGGCAATTGCCGCAACCCTCGCGCCAAGACAGTCGTGCGAGTCTATGGGAAACCCCATACTTCAATTTGCAATTTCTTTTGATCTTATCGACACTTAGCAATTCAGGGGTATGCTTATGATTTTTGTTGACCGACTTTGAGTGTGGTGATAGCCGTATTTGGTATCATTGCTGCGACCCGGAAGCTGGGTTTGGCTTGGGGCCAGTGTTGGGAGGAACCATGAAAATGTATATGACGGGGATTCGGATCGGATCGGATCGGATCGGATCGGATCGGATCGGATCGGCAAACAATGTAGCTTACTCCACTATGGAATATCGCTTCTGCTGATGATGATGGCATGCGCCTGCGGGAGCAATGCACAGCAAGAATCTGGCACCTCTGAACGAGCCGTGACAACGCGAAGCGCATTGACTTCGGTTTCGACTGCATCTGTGTGTCGGGAGTCCGCAGGCAAAACGGCTGTTTCAATCGCTTGGAAGCAGGCAATGGGCGGCGGTACCGTAAAGCAGGCCAACGATTTACTCGTGGCTCAACTTGTCAACAATACCCGTGTTGCGCAGCAGGGCACGGTCGTGGCAACCGCTATAGGGCTTGATGGTTGACACGCCGAACTTCCCGTAGGAACGTTTAATCTCGCGGCCGGTGCAACGCAGGACGTATCGGTGCCCATGAGCGCTCTGCCTGTCCAAAGCGAAGTGGCGCTTTCCTTCGCGGCATTGCAGGTCGAGCTGGCTGGACCTGTCGGGCCCGTGCGGCCCTCTTCGACCAGGCAGCTCTATTACATTTTCAGTGGTGGCTACGCCCAGGCAGAGCTTTACACATCCAACGAAGTGCTAACGCTTCCAGATCATGGACTACGAACCGCCGACCCAATGAATGTGAGCGGTCGTGTGCTGGACGCCCAGGGAGCAGTTCAGGAAGTTAATGCCAGTAGCGCCACTCTCGGTATGGCGCCACGCCAAGGTCTTAGCCTCGTAAACGCAGCTCCGTCAAATAGGGTTTCTTATGCCAATGGTGTTCCGGAAATTGTGGCTAGCGGCAACAGTGCTCCAACGCCCATGACAAGTGTTTCGGAGGTGCTTTATTTCTACTGGTCGGTAAATTACGCGGATTCCGGCTTGGGCGAAGATGTGTGGTCAGCGCCTTGGCCTCAGGTGCCAGCGTCATATACTGCCATGTTGATTACTGATACGAGCTGGTGGACGGTTTATTACGACGGTGAGCTTAATTGGGCAGGCGGCACAGGCAACCTCATGCTCCCGGCCAGCACGACACTTTACGCGACTATCTACACGTTCACGCGAGACCCCAATTCACGGCATTCGTTAGCTGGGTAGATATATCAACAAACGGCACTCAGCAGGTCCTCCCAAGCATAACCATACCATTTACGGTGCTGCGCTATGGAGGCGCAAGTACCTGGTTGTCCCGTTCAACGATGAAGCAGTTCACACTTCGGCTTTTGCGAGTCTCATTCTATACAATGAGTATTCCTCACCGGGAAGTCGCGGAATTACTCCGGGTTCGATCTTTAACATCTACTCGAATACGGGATGCCCATGAGGGAGCTATAGCCAGTTGGTATCGTGCTACGATGGTCCAGATACCAACGGCGAAGCGTTAATCTACTATTGGCCCCCAATCCGGTGGCAACCAAGAGCCGGGTGCCTGGTGGAAGTTCCTAATTGCTCATGAAATTGGTCATGCTGTGCAGGACTTTGGTTCGGGCATACCATCAGGAAGCCCATACACTCTTACACAGCCGACCGATAATTGGTGTAATTGTAGCGGTGTTCCGTCAGAGCAAGGGCAGCATTGCCTGAACTCACAAGGGCCATGGGACGTCGGCGCCAAAGAGGGTTTTGCGCAGTTCTATGGCGACAAGCTGTTCAACTTTGACACTCAACCGAACGCAACGTTTGTTTACTACAAACCATTTCCGAATTCGACCACGCCCGGTGACGATGCACCTCCGCCGATGGCCAAGGATGGATTTGGAGTCATTATAACAACCCCGGTCCCGATTTGCGGTGGAACATGAAAAAATGCGGCGGTGGCTACAATGGCACAAGTGTAGAATACGATTGGATGCGATTCTACTACAACATTGGGTCACAAGACAGTGGCAGGGCGGCAACGCGCACCCAGATGCTCGACCTTTTCGCTATCTACAAGCTTGCTTGCGGCGGCCAGTGCACCCCGAGCAATTATACCAATGTGACTTTTAACTCACTAATTAGCGCTGCTGAGTCCTATTACAACGGCGGACCAGGTGATGCTCGATACCAGCGCTTCAACACCTGGGGTTTTGATGAAGGGATAAACGAGTAATGACCGGTTGGTCCCCAGGGCTAAGCGATAGGTATCGCGCAGTCTTGCTTGGTTTCGGTGCCCTATTGGCATGGGGTTGCGGCCTGGTGGCTGTCGATTCGCCTGGGGACAATTCCAACAAGCAATCTGGAGGAACCAACAGTCTCGGTTCCGCCGGGTCCAACGCGAGCGCCGGGGGCGGCAACGCCTCCGGCGGCTCTGGTCTAAGCTGACGCCGGCAATGCGGATGCGGGCTGTTATCGAGACCCCTACTTACCCGACAATTATGTGCCGCCTTGCGACCAGCCACAGGCCGTTCCCAATTGCACCAATGGCTGGTGCACCATTGAGCCCGGCTGTTTCATCATGGGTGACTCCTGGTGCCAGTGGTCCCGGGCGGCATTCGAGAACAATCCAACGCAGGTGACGTCTGACACATCGCTTTCGCATGCAACAGTTCGAAGTCACGCAAAACCAATGGACGGCGGAAAGTTTACCGAATCCCTCCGGACTCATGGCGGACGGCAC
>CAWIGY010000111.1:0-107710 GCA_963835565.1 uncultured delta proteobacterium | reverse complement strand
ACCCACTCATTCATTTTGAGTCAACTTTTCAGTTTGCCGTTGGCTGGGCCGGGGCCCAGACGACCAACACCATCAAAACGTCGGGACGGACGAGCGGGTCACCAACGAAACCAGGCGCACGGCGTGCCAGCGATTCAAATAGGAACGGCAGCCATGGCCTCAGCGGCTGGGAGAAGTCCCGTTAGTGTTTCGCTGCTAACCCGCAAGTTCGTTCTGATGTTTTTTTTGTTCTGGTTGTCTGGGCCCCGACCCAGACAAGGTGCATCCTGAGAACTTGGCCTAAATAGGATAAACCTATCGCCTTACGGCTTCTAACCCCCCAGCCATGATATGTACCTCAACCGCGGGACGGCAGCCAATGGCTTCGCGAATGCCCGGCGTCGACTCGACGCACGTCTTCTTCCATATCAAAGCCGTGTCGGCGTGCTTCATCTACGGTGCGCACGACATGGGCGGCCACCGAACGTAGGGTCATCGTGCGTTCATCATTTAGCGGCACGCCGCGTGTGGATACGCGAGGGGGAAACACCAGTTTTCCCGACGCATCCAACAGCAACGTGACCAGAGCTACCCCGTTGCGACCCAATTCCGCGCGGGCAGTAATTTCATCATCGCTGAGGATGTTGCCCCCCACGGCGACGGCAGTCTTTCCGTGAGGAACGGAGACGTCGTGTTCCAAGCGCGAATCATGACCAAAACTGAGCGCCCATTTTCCACGATGCGCACGCTTTGGATCACACGGTCGCGTGCCAGTTGCGCGTGCCGAATCAGGTGATGGAGCGTGCCATGGACGGGCACGAAATTTCGTGGCCGCACCAGCTCGATCATACGCCGTTGCTCGGCATCGGCTGGCATGACCGCTCGAGTGCACGATGCGGGTCACTGAACTGCGTGTGAACGCGCGCGCCACGCCGCAGAAGGTCACACAGCATCCCTTGCACGGCTCGTTCGTAGCCGGGGATAATGCGACTCGACAGAATCACCGTTCGCCGGCTTCGATATCGAGCCATCGGTGCGTCCCTGCGCGACGCGATACATTGCCGACGCGCGCTCGGCTTGGGTTCCGCCCGCCAACACCAGCACGTGATCGCGAGGAAAAGAACGAAGCTGCTCGGGAGCAATCATTAAATGGCTTGGCCAATCAGCCGCCCGATCTCGTGAGCCACTTGCACATGTGCAGTCAGGCTGCGGCCCAAGAGCGCAATCTTGCGGCCCGCTTGTTGAGCGATTCGCCCGAGCGCTGCGAGCCTCTGCAGATTGCTGGCAAACAAGGCTACTATCACGCGGTATGGCGCCTCAGCGATCAGACGCTCCAAAGTCTCTCCCACTTCGCGCTCCGAACTGACGCGCTGCAGGGAATCGACATTGGTGCTGTCGCTCAGCAGCAAAGAGACCCCGCATCCCCGAGTTCGGCGAGCCTACATTCATCCGTCGGTTCACTGTCGGGGGGATCCGGATCCAAGTCAAAATCACCCGTATGCACGATAACGCCGGCTCGCGTGTGGATAGCCAGAGCTGTTGCATCGACAATGGAATGCGCGACGCGGACTGGCTCGACACGGAAGGGGCCCACGGCGTAGCTGAGCTTTGGCTCAGACAGGCGCAAATCGACGGCGTCGAGTTCGAATTCGTGCTCAACCAACCTGCGCTTGACCAGACCGAGTGCATGGCTCGGCCCCCAAACGGGCACGTCAAGCTCTGACAGCAGATAGGGGATCGCTCCGATATGGTCCTCGTGACCATGCGTCAGTACAACGCCGACAACGCGGTGGGCTTGCTCGGTCAAGATACGAAAATCAGGCCTTAGTACGTCGATGCCCCAGTCGTCGTTCGGAAAGGACGTGCCGCAATCAACCAATAAGATGCCGTCCGACTGTTCGATTGCCAGGCAATTCATTCCAATTTCGCCGAGGCCGCCGAGCGGCACTATGCGAACGGATTGAGTATCTAGTGAATCGAACATGGGACGGTTACTTTGCCCGAGACGTCGAATGGAAGCTAGCCCGATAAGGGTTCGTGCGGATTAATCCCCCCAACGCTGGGGCAGTCTGGAGACCTCGGCGGGCCAGCGACCCATGCCCCGTACACGTGATTAGAAAGCCAGCCCCATCTTCGGGGCGCTTTAAGTGGCCTCGCCCCGTCAGCTTTCTGCTATTGGATACTGTTCCAGAAAGTGAACATCCTAGGATATTGAGAAGTCAAGACAATGAGCCAGACTAGAATTGGCATTGCCCGAGGAAGCTCACGCGCTGCTGAAGGAGGGCTTCTCATACATTGACGTCCGGAACGAAATTGAATTTGAGCGGGGCCACCCAGCGGGAGCCTTCAATGTGCCACTCATTATCCAGACTGATTTTGGCCCCGAGCCGAATGAGGCATTTCTAGACGTCGTCAAGAAGCACTTCAGCTACGGACGCTAAACTGGTGATTGGATGCGCAACTGGCGTCCGCTCTAGCCAAGGCGGCGCGACTGTTGGTTGATGCCGGCTTCACCAATGTCGTTGACCAAAAAGCTGGATTTCAACGGTTGCAGGGATCCCTTCGGTCGGAAATCGCCGGGCTGGCGTGACCGCGGGTTACCGGTCGAGACGGGACAGCCAGAGGACAGAAGTTACGAAGCGTTGCAAGCGAAGAGTTGACGCGAATCCATCCAGTTACACATCGGCTGCCGGTGCTCTGGTTCAGAGCCGGATAGGCGCAACAATGCAGCACGGGGTGGGGGCTATTAATAAGTTCTCGCCATTCGCGCCCGATCGTAGTCACTCGCGGCTTGCTCAACTAGCGCTGCGTCACGCGCGGCTCGCTCCGCTTCAGCGGTGAGCGAGGCTGTAAATAGCGTCAACCCCCAGATGCCGTTGTCCCGACGGCGAAACGGATAGCGAGTGCCGCGCACAGTCTGGACGCTGGCTCGGTCGCCCTTTATCTCAACGCGACCTATGCCGCTCAGATCACGCCTTAGGCGGTCGAGCCAGCCCATTTGCCTAGCATACAGGGCGAAGACATCAGCTCCATCGGGCGCATCCGCAAAGGCTTGATACGCTGAAAGTGCGCGCCCTTTCTCCGGTTCAGGATAGCTAGCGCGTATGTGCTCAACGCTTTTCCTTCGATAGTCCCGAATTGTGTAGCAGGCATGTTGCGCTTCAGTCTCCGTGTAAGCAAAGAACGCAGCCGGTTGCCCCTGGTTGACCGCAATGACTACGCGAAGGTAAGCCCCCTGCGGCGTCTGATCGCTCGGGAAGCCATTCGGCATGCAGCCACATGCCTAAGAGTGGGCCCAAAAACAACAGCAATATCCACCAACGACGTTGCACGCGCGCAGCCTACCATGAGATAAGGGTTTGCGTAGCTTGCTACAATCAGCTAGTGGCGCGATGGCCGCGAAGCGGCCGGTCCAAAGGACCCATCAATTCAATGGAATCGCGTCACTAGGAGGCGACCCTTGTTTCAGCAAGCAAACGTAGCGGTTATTGTACCTTGCTTCAACGAGTCGCAGCTCGTCGGTCGCGCTCTCGGTCGCCTACCGGCTTGGGTTGATACCGTCATTGCCGTTGACGACGCCAGCCGCGACTCTACGGCGCAGGCGATACTGGCTGTCAGGGACCCGCGCATTACCTTGGTGCAGCACGCCAGCAATCAGGGAGTAGGTGCCGCGATTCGAACCGGTTACCGCGTTGCTCTCGAACGGCATGCCGACGTGCTCACGGTGATGGCGGGCGATGATCAAATGGATCCCGTTGATTTACCGCGCCTAGTAATGCCCGTTATAACGGGCGTAGCCGACTACGTAAAGGGCAATCGATTCAAGCACGCGGAGGCGGCCAGCATGCCGCTCTTGCGGCGCATGGGCAGCGGATTTCTTTCCGCGGCAACCCGCTTAGCAAGTGGTCTTGCCGTCGATGATACGCAGTGCGGCTTTACGGCGCTTTCCGCTGCTACGGCTCGACGCTTGCCACTGCAGCACCTCTGGCCGCGTTTTGGCTATCCGAATGATTTATTAATGTTATTGGCGGCACGGGGACATCGGGTGCATGAAGTACCCGTGCGTCCGGTCTACGCCGATGAAAAGAGCGGCCTTCGACCCTGGCATATTGCACAGATATTGGGCGTAATTGCCCGCCGTTGGTGGCAAGAGCGAGCGCAGGATGAGTCGCGAGACGGCGTCCGGGGGCAGCTGGTCGCGTCCCATGTCCACCGGTCAGTGCCGTAGCCGCTTCGGTCCCAATTGCGGAAGATAGACAGACACCGTCGTCCCTTCACCCAACCGGGTATTTACGGTGATCCAACCGTAGTGATCCCGCACAATTCCATACGCGACTGAAAGGCCAAGACCCGTGCCCTTACCAACATCCTTCGTGGTAAAAAATGGGTCGAATATCTTGGGCAAGACATCCGGGGCAATTCCGGTACCAAAATCGCGCACGCCCAGAACTACGTAGTCCTGAGGGCTGCTATGCTTGTATTCTGGCAAACGAGTATGTTCCACACGAACGTCAACGTCTATCCGTCCCCCGCTCGGCGTTGCGTGAATTGCATTAGTTATCAAGTTCGTCAGAACTTGCTGGATCTCTGAACGGTTGACAGCAGCCTCCACCGGTTCTCCTCGGCTGACTATTTCTATTCCGGATTTTCCAGCCAACGACTTGAGCAGTTTTGTGGTTGCAACAATCAGATCGTTCATATTAGTGAGGGTCACACGAGTGCCTCCACGCCGTGCAAAATCGAGCAGTTGGTGGACAATGGTCGTAACGCGTTCACTCTGTTCGAGCAGGATTTGGCCGGATTGCTTGATCTCGTCCGTGTCAAGTCGGCCCATCACTAGCAGCTCGGCGTGCCCGGATATCACGTTGAGTGGGGTGCCAAGTTCGTGCGCAATTCCAGACGCCAATTTGCCGATTGTGGTCAGGCGCTCCGCATGCCGCAATTGATTGAGGGCATCCAGGCGCAACTCGAACTCGGTTTTTACTCGAGCCCGCAGTGCCGCAAGTACATGAGCGAATGAAATATAGAGCCCTGCATCTATAAATTGATTCCACCCCATAAAGTACCAACTCGACGGGCGCGGACCTGAATACAAGTCTGTGACTACGCTGGCTAGGGTAGACAGCACGATAATAAGATACCCCACCCGAATGCCGGCGTACCAGACGGCAATGGCGACGGGAACAACGTAAAATAGAGTAAACGTCGCCTCTGCGCTGGTGACCAAATCTCCCCAAGCGGCTAAGGTGAGCAGTAACAAAGCCAGCACCGTCGCTCGCGTGCGAGTGAGATAACGGTCGGCTACAGCTCGCAACAGCCCCCACGATGACTCAGGCGGAGCACGAGAATCAATTCTCGTACGAGTCGGACTCAAAACGATAGCTTTTTCTGCCAACGCATTCATGTCACGCCCAAAGTCTGGCACTGGTGGCCGTACACGACCCGATTCGCAATCCGCCGCAGGTTCTCGAGCGCAAAGGGTTTTGGCAGAAATAGCGCATCGAGCTCCTGCGCTTGGCGTTGAACCATCTCCCCAGGCATAGCTGAGACGACTATCGCAGGGGTGTGACAGCCCGCTTTCGCAATTTTGCCAAAGCGTCAAGCCCGGTCAAACCGGGCATGCGCACGTCGGTCACAATGAGATCAAATGTCTCGTCACAATCTTGAGGGGGTACCCGAACAGCCTGCAACAGTGCAAGCGCATCCGCTGCTTCCGTGACGAAATAACCCTCAAATGCCAAAAGTCGCGCCATGAGCTCGCGGAGTGACGGAATCGTCTTCCGCAATGAGTACTCGGGGCGTACAGGCCGCGCTAGGAATTGTTGAATGCGCTTCCCATTCCAATCCCACTTCCGGTGGCCTCGTTGATGTGGCTTTGCTTTCGAGTGTCACTGCGTGTTTCATTACCGAACTCCTCAAACCACCCATCACTTTGCACTGATCGTGCCAATCAGCACCAACCACTGCCCTCATTAGCGACCTTAAGGCAAAAAAGTCATAGCGTTTGAGTCAAGTTTTCAAAAGGCAGTTGTCTGGGCCGGGGCCCAGACAACCAACACAATGAAAACGTCGGAACGAACTTGCGGGTTAGAAACGAAACTCTGAAATACCGGGAACCCTCCCAGCCGGTGGCGCCCTGTTTGCTATTTCTATTTGAAATGCCGGCACGCCCTGCGTTGGGTTTTCATTGCATTCGGACGTTGCAAATTGCAGCACGTGCCTCAGAACGCAACGTTCAGCATCGAGCTTCGAGCGCCCGACATGTAGGCCAGGAAGCGATAACAGCGACATAATTGTGTCTGCCATTCACGCGGACAGTGTAATTGGTGTGAGAATTAGTCACACTGAATATTTTTAACCAGTGGCACGCTTGATGCCGGTTGCTTACTGCGATCTTAATTTGCGAACACAAACTTTCCCCAACGAATTAGTTAGGAGGCTCCATCATGTTTGCATTGAGCCAAAAACGGTCCCCACTTTTCAGTCGTCCCTGGTTCGCCGCCCTTGCAATGACGACGGGCGCGAGTGCGATGGCACTCGGCGCATATACCGCCGAGAATCCGCTTGCCTTTGCCAGTAAAACCGCGCGACCAGCGCCAATACCCGTCGAAGCAGCCGTCGTGCGGAAGGTCGAGCTTTCACCCGCGACGGAACTGCCCAGCGCTCCTGAAGTCGTACTTGATGAAGTGAGCACCGGCAAGCTCCAACCCAACCTATCGACGCATCCAAACGGTGGAGCTGAATAATAGATAGCGCCACCGCGAGGGTGCTGTTGTTCTATTTCTCATGTACTATCAAGTCAATCGCTTGCAGAAGCGCACAACTCGCCGCTCCGTCCGTCTCGGTTAAGTGCCGGACACGCGTAAACACTGTTCGCCCGGATGGGTATCTTCGTTCGGGCAGGCATAGTCCGCTTCCCTATCACAACCAGCGACTCGGTACATGTCGCCGCTGAGCTTATGTACTTCAATTTTTTCCGCCGGGCATTGCCAACGGGAAGCCGCAGATTTGACTACCATCTGGTCGGTGCTCGCACCACCACATCCAACCATCAAAAATCCGAGAAAGATGAATACGCGAACGTGCATCCGCAACGCATGGGACGGGAGCCGCAATTCGTCAATACGTTAGCAATGCAGAATTATTCTTTCGCTGCCTGCATTGTGTAATCTCTTAGCGTACATTTGGCGAGCCGTGCCAGGTTCGAGGCAGCCTCGAACCTGCCATGCGCGGTGTTCGGAGTCTTGAATTCGCAAGACTTAATTGCGTGGTGTCGAGGCATGCCTCGACACCGCCTGAAATGGATGACTTAGATCAAGAGACGCGCCAATGCCGTTGTCGAATTAACTTACGCAAAACGACACCCAAAGTGCCGTAAAAACATAGACAGGCATCAGAACCAAAATGGCGGCGAGCGCGTGGCGGCCAAACGAAGCCGTGCGATAGCCTGAGTCGTCTGCGATGGCTTTGACCATGAAATTAGGCCCATTGCCAATGTAAGTATTGGCACCCATCAACACAGAACCCGCGCTAATGGCCGCTAAGAACGCGGTCGGAATGCCCAACACGGGTCCGTGCAGCCCCAGCCCCTGCGCAGCCGACACGAATGCCAAGTAGGCTGGAGCGCTGTCCAGAACACTTGACAGGGAACCACTGGCGAAAAAGAAATGCCAAGGATCGCTTAGCCCGATACTTGACCCATGCAATTGTAATAATTGGAGCGCTGGAATCATCGTCAGAAATATGCCTAGAAAGATAATCGCCACCTCAATGATGGGCCCAAAGGTAAAGCCGTTCGCGCGGCGAGCTTCCGACCCTCCAAAACTCAACGATATGATAGCGAGCCCAACCATACAGATTTCTCGGTAAGGCGCCGGCAAGAGCACTGAGGTGACGACGCCCAACAACAGTCCCACATTGCGCCAACCTACTAAACTGAGGGGCACGACCTCAAGGGCGTCCCGCTTTAGACGTAATGGGTCTTCCTTGGTATAGGCACGCCGATCAGTTACGTAGAAAATTCCTAACAGCTAGACCATGGCTGATAACCAAATGGGCCATAGCCGCAGTGTCCAGGTGAATGGCACTCCGCGGAGATAACCCAAGAGCAGGGGCGGGTCGCCGAGCGGGGTAAGCAGGCCACCGCAATTGGATACGATTAGTATGAAAAAGAATGGAAGATAGGCGTTGTGACGGCGTTGCGAGTTGGTTTTAAGGACCGTCCGAATTAAGAGCATACTGGCGCCAGTGGTGCCAAGTACATTGGCTAGCACTCCTCCGAGAGCGAGCAGCGCAGTGTTTTTCGCCGGAGTTGCCTGCAAATCCCCCTGCAGGTGGATTCCGTCCGATACTACGAATAGCGAGCCGAGCAGAGCGATGAATGAAGAGTATTCGCCAAGGCTATGGATTATGGCGCATGGGCTCACGGAAAATCAGCCAAACAGTAATGGGAGCGGACAGTAGCCCTGCCACCCAAGCCTTATTGCGATTGTGCTCCCAAAAAGTCCCTGCGAAAAGCGGCAGAATGGCGATGGCTAAGAGCAAAAGTGCAAAGGGCGCGACGGTAATCGGGTGGGGGTCCAACATGGGAACTTAGACCCACTTACTCTAAGATCGCGAACGCAGCCAAGCTCGCAGGCGTTTGGGCCAACTCTGCGATCCCTCACGAGCCGGCAAGTCGCCCACTATCCGACACACAGCCGCGCTCAAGTTGTCGTAGGTGCCCTTTTCATTGGCTGTATCGATCAACCGGCGGCAGTTGGCCTCGGCGGGGCCTTCCTTGGTCAACTCGAGGATTTCCTTCTCTGCCAGGACATTGTAAAGGCCGTCCGTGCACACGACCAATACATCACCGGTCTGCACGGGGAGTATAATTCGATCAACTGCCGCTATCAGCTCTCGCCCTAGACTTCGCGTCAATGTGCCGCGTTCCTCATGATTGCGGGCTCGTTCGGCGCTCATCAGCTTCTGGCGAACTCGTTCCGCTACGATAGTATGATCTTTGGTCACCTGAGTTATCTTGCCGTCACGAATCAGGTAAAGGCGACTATCCCCGACGTGGGCTGCGTACAGCATTGCACCTTCCAGCGCCACGGCAGTCAATGTGCTTGACATGTTGCGAAGTTCGGTGACCACAATGGCACGGTCGTAAATCTCGATATTGGCCTGCTGTGCGGCTCGATACAGTCGCTTTTCCGGGGGAATCGAGGCGGTCTGCTGGCGATAGCTGCCCAGCGTGACGTCAACCGCCATGCGGCTAGCCTCTTCGCCTCCCTCATAGCCGCCCACGCCGTCCGCTACGACTAGCAGAAGACTATTTGCGCCCTCATAAGAGTAGCCCACGCAATCTTCGTTGTTTTCTCGCCCGTTTCCAAAATCCGTGAGTACTTTCACGTCATATACATTCAGCGCGCTGGCATCGGAAGCGGGTGTCGTATCCACAGGCTTGGGTCGCAAAGTCAAATCCATTTGAGTCAAAACAACGCCGTGCACAATCGCTCATTCCTTACTAATTTCACGCAATTGGTTCGAGACCTGATTGAGTATCTGTCAATTTGTGTTTCTGAACTGTTAAGCCAGAGAGACCAATGGAAACTTTGGTCCAATAAAAAAATTCGTGAATAGTTCCTCACCCAATTGCCTGACATGTGGGCAAAAGCCCGGTTTTTGTTTCTGGTTCATTGCCGGCAAACACACGTAGCGGTTTCGGAGGTACCCTCAACGCCAATTGTGACTGCCCGCGGGCGACGTGATGCTTTGTTTACGACCTCGACATCAGTGAGAAACAACCTACCCGTTAGCGTCATCGGTGTTCCGGCAACACCTGTCCCCCCAATGGGGGCCAGCCTAAACAGTCTGGATCGCTTCCAGATTGACCGGGGAGGATTGTCCTGTGGTGTCGGAATTAGGTCACAATCGGAGTAAGCCTTTCATCGAACAAAGGATTGGGCGCTATGGCTGAGTACACTGGACCATCGACAGCGTCGGGACCGACAACCACTAAACCCACGCTGGGACTGACCGGGCTAACAATTAATGCAATGGCGCTGATCGCGCCCGGAGCATTTTTGTGGCTGACGTTTCAGATACAATCGCTCTACGGCGCGCCCTTGGCCGGCCAGGCCATGTGGTTTGGCATCGTCGCTGCGTTGTTGTTATGTTTTGCAACTGCAATTAGCTACGCGGAGCTCTCCAAGCTCTACCCAGGAGCAGGCTCTTCGTACTTCTTCGCCGAACAAGCATTTCTCTCAAAATCTAAGGCGTATAAATATGCACGCCTTGCCAAGTTCACCACGGGTTGGGCCAGCCACCTTTATTATTGGGTGTATCCGGGCTGCATGGTGGGCGTCACCGCGCTCATCAGTGGCTACCTGCTCAACCAATTCTTCCCTGATTCGTTTAGCGGCGGCTTTAACAGCCCGCTGTTCATGATCTTGTTCTGCATCGTGTTCTCGCTGGGAGTCGCGTATATCGCTTTCCGCGGTGTCACTGGCACCACAGCCGTAAATATGGCCATCAATATTGTGCAGATCACCGCGCTCTTGGTGTTCTCGGTTATCGCCATCGCCTACCGCATGAACCACCCCTCGGGCTCGACTGCGTATCACCTCGTCAACGGTGTTCCGGTTGACTACGTGGTTGCGCAAGAACCGGTGGTCGAGGACGGCAAACCGAAATTGGACCCCGCAGGCGCGCCGATGCTGCAAGCAAAAATGGACAAGGACGGCAACCCTGTTCCGGAGATGAAAGATGGTAAGCCGGTTCCCTTCACATTGAGCTACGCGCCTTCTGACGCCATCACCATGGACCCCACCGATCCAGCCAAACCCAGCGAGTTGAGCCCGCATTTTCAGTTTCATGGCAAAGGCTCATCTGTCGTGGCCCCCCATGGCTTCTCGTACATGTTCATTCAAGCTTGCATCGCAATTCTGATCTTGGTCGGGTTTGAATCAGTAACGTCAATGGGTGAGGAAGCCAAAAAACCCAAGCGGGATATTCCGCGCGCCGTGCTGCTATCTCTGTTGATTCAGGGCGTATTCTGTTACCTGATTGAGTATTTCGCCGGTAACTACTTCCTGAATCAAGGCTACACCCTAACCAATGCGGCCGCCTCTGGCGCTCCAATTGGTGACATGATGATATTAGTCGGCACCTGGTTGTTCGGGAGCCCCGCAGCGGGCCGCGCCTTCATGCTCGTGGAAGCCTTCACGGTATTCTTGGCGCTGATTGGCACCACCTTAGCGTGCCTGAACACGGGCGCTCGCGTCACGTACGCTATGGGTCGCGATGATGAAGTTCCTTCGCATTTCGGCCTCCTTCACGGCAAGAATCTCACGCCGCATCGATCCATCTGGACGCTCGCGGTTATCTCGATTTTCATCGGCATAGCAACCGTGATAGTTTACCTGGGTGGCACGACACCGCCACCGCTCGAGGCCAAGTACGTGCACAGTATCTGGTACAGCTTTGGCATTTTCGACCCCGCCACGATTGCCAAGCTTCCTAACACGCTCGTGATAGTGACGCTGATCAGCAACTTCGGAACGTTCTTGCTCTACATGCTGACCTGCATCATCGCGATGGTGGCATTTCATCAACACCATTTGTTCCACGGGTTCAAGCATTTAGTGGTACCCATCTTCGGCCTGATCGCCAATCTGCTCTGCATGCTGTTTTACTTGATTGGGCCGTTTACCGTGACGGGCATGAGCGTAAAGGAACCCTACATCGCCCTGGGTATCGTGGCGCTCTGGGGCATCTACGGAGCTGTCTACTTTGCCAAGTCTAGCAAAACGAAGGAGAAACCGGTCTTTTCAGAGGCGTCCAACGTGGCGATGGTCGCGCGCTAACGGCGCGTAATTGGAACGGAGCAATAACTCCAAGCCGCCATCGGGCGGGCATGCCATTCGCGGTGTGCTCGCCCGATGCATGTTTAATGGTGTTCTTGTGGTGACTCTGACTCCCGGCCCTACGCGCCGTGAACTTCTCGGCTACTTGCCGGGATCTAGCCATTTCGATACGCTTCGGCACCCATTTCGAATTCGTCCAGGCCATTCCACTCGACTTCCGCGGCGACACGGATACCCATGATTCGCTCGACCAGTTTGAAGAAGCCGAAGGCCGAGCCAAATACAAACGCGGCGTTTACGGCAACGCCGATCAACTGCGCCGCGAACTGACGCGCGTCACCGAATAACAACCCAGTGACGGGACCATCGACGCCATTCCAACCCTCGCCGTAACTGCCATCTGCCAATAGACCCAGCGCCAGCGCTCCCCAGGCGCCGCAACATCCATGCACGGCGATGGCGCCTACCGGATCGTCAACATGCCAGCGTCGTTCGAGCATGATTACCGACTTGGTAACAATCAAGCCGGCGATTAGACCAATCAGAACCGCAGCTGCGGGAGACACGAAGGCACAAGGGGCCGTAATCGCAACCAGGCCTCCCAGTAGACCATTGCAAGTCAGTGGTATATCGGGCTTTTTGTTGCTCGACCATTCGTACATGAGTGCCGTAATGGCACCCGATGCCGACGCCAGAATCGTGTTTACCGCAATAGTTGCCACGCGCGCGTCAGTGGCGGCGAGTGTCGAGCCAGTATTGAAGCCAAACCAACCAAAGGCCAAAACGAGAGTGCCTATCACCGACATCGGCAAATTGTGCCCTGCCATGATTCCAATTGTTCCATCATGTCGAAACTTGCCGATACGGGGCCCCAGGACGATGGCACCTGCCAATGCCGTAACGCCGCCCGTCATGTGAACCACGCTGGAACCGGCGAAATCCACATGACCGTGGCCCAATCCAAGATTTACACCCAACGTTGAAAGCCAGCCGCCACCCCAGACCCAATTGCCGTAAATAGGATATAGAACCGCGGAGATAAAGATCCCATACACCATGAACGCCGCGAATTTCCACCTCTCGGCCATGGCACCCGTTGGAATGGTCGCGGCCGTGTCCATAAACACCGCTGAATACAGGAACATAGTCAAGTTGGCGGGGTCCGACCCGACGTCTGTCAAAGCAAACTTGGACCACCCAAACAATCCCCACTCCTTGCCAAAAATCGAGATTGAAATTTCATGCCCAAAACCCTGGCTGCCGAGGGCGGGCCAATTATTCATACCTCCCATCATCAGGCCGTAACCGAGGAGCCAAAAACCGAGTACGCCCAAGGGATAAATTACGAAGTTCATTCCCATCGTGTGCACGGCGTTTTTGGCGCGAGTGAAGCCGGTCTCGACCATCGCGAAGCCGACTTGCATGAACATGACCAGAAAAGCGCAAAGCAGCACCCAAATCAGGTTAAGCGATTGTTCGGTGGGTGATATCATCAGATGAAGTCCATCATTTTCTTGCGACAACCGAGCCGGTTGCCGTCAGCGGGTACACTTGAAATCTCAAGGAGCAAAATGAGAGGATGGGGCAGCAGCTCGTGTCATTGTACACTCGTCTGCCTTTGCTGTGAAGTCGGAGGATGGGGCGTGCGCCGACTGGTCGTAAATATCAAAATACACAAGAAGGAAATAATCGCGAAAACGATCGCGCCGGTGCGAACCGACTGTGGGATTCGCTCCCAAGGCCCGGCGGATGCGCGAATTTGCGACCGATCTCTAGGTTTTACCGCCGCCGGGTTCTTCAAGTCCACCAGCATGGTTTCCGCCGCAGCATACCGATCTTTCGGCGATCGCTCGATGGCATGCAGTATAATCTCTTCCAGACCGGGGTCGATGTCGGCCCGAAAATGACTGGGTGCAAGAGGCGATTCTGTGGTCTTGGTGCGCATCAGTGTGTGCAGGTTCGAGTCATTGAACGGCAGCTCCCCAGTGACCATTTCAAACAACATTGTCCCGAGCGCATAGATGTCCGTGCGTACGTCACCTCGACGCCCATTGATTTGTTCCGGAGACATATACGTGGGCGTTCCAACCGTTGCCGAAAATCCCGTCCAAGTCAGACGGCGCGCGGCTTCATCCAGGGCGATCCCGAAATCCAAGATTTTGACGTTTCCTTCGGGATCAATCAGCACATTTTCGGGCTTCAAGTCGCGGTGAATGACTCCCTTGCTGTGAATGTACACCAGCGCTTCGCACACTTGCTGGGCGATGCTCACCGCCTGGTCCACGTTCAACCGTTTCTGGTCGTCCATTAAAGCGCGCAATGACTTACCTTGCGCGAACTCCATTGCCAAATACATTCGAGTCTTGTACTTGGGGGTTAGGACTTTTACGATGAACGGGTGCTCAAGGCGTATGCCAATTTTCTCCTCGCGATTGAACCGCTCGTGAAATACGACATCGCTCTCGAATTGCAGGTACGGCACTTTGAGAGCCATTGTGTCGCCTGTGAGCGTGTCGGTGGCCTTGAATATAGAAGCCATGCCGCTGCGGGCCAGCAACTCATCGAGTTGATACTGGTCCAGTTTGTCGCCAACCATCACATCGCGCATATCAATCGCCCATCACTCCCGAACTGAACTTCAATCTCCTAGTGCAAGCCGTAAATTGATGCAACTGTACTAGAGTGAGCCCTCCTGAGAACTTGATGCTTAGCTGCCATATCTTGATGGTTAGCGACCTTAAAGCCCAGTACTCATTCATCTGAACCAATGAAAACCCAACGCACGGCGTGCCGGCATTTCAAATAGAAAATAGCAAACATAGCGTTACCGGCCGGGAGGATTCGCTAGCTGATAGTTAGTTGGTGAAAACATCCGAGACCCAATCATTGAATAACGAAAAGCCGTGCGCTCGGTTGGCTGTGCGTTGTGCAGCCGTCCTGCCAACTTCAGGCATGCGCGTGTTGCGAAAAGCCAACCCTGGTGACACTTCGCCGCGAAATTTCGCATGAATAGGCACTTTCGACCGTCGGTCCGTATTTTGCTACATTGAGCCCCCATCGCATGGCGATCACTCCGAATACTTACTTGCGATTGCTGGCATGGTGTCTCGGATTGGGGCCACTAGCCTGCGGTGGTTCCGTTGACAACGGACAGTCCTCGAATCCGTCAGGTTTGGGTGCAGGTGACGCAGGCAACGGAACAGGGTCCAAGTTACTGGCGGATTGCACTCCGGGGTTTCCAGAAGCTCAAGCCTCTTCCAACAAGCCCTGTTACTACTTGGTTGGGGACACTTGCTATTCGACGCAGGACCAAGCTTGCGGTTGCATTTGCCCCCGCGACCAAGGGCCCGTGTTGTGCGTGACCGGTGATGCTGGCCAGCGTGTGGCGGGTATCGCAGCCATGTGGGTAATGTGTCAGGCTGCGCCTTAACATTTATGAATCAACGGCACGTCTGACGATGATTTCCGCGTAACGAAGGGCGTGATTCAAATCGAAGCAGAGCGACACCTCGCTTGCGCTCAGGTATTGTCCAATGTCTGGGTCAGCCAACAACAGTTGCTCAAAAGCCCCTTCGCCAGCGAACGCCCGCATGGCATTGCGTTGGACCATCTCGTAAGCGACCTGGCGCGGCAGGCCCTTGCCGACCAACTCGAGCATTATGGACTCACTAAAGTAAAGTCCGCCGGAGCGTTCTAAATTTTGCCGCATACGATCGGCATAAACGACGAGACCGTCAACCAAACCAGTGGCCCTGTCGAGCATAAATGCAAGTGTGGAGGTAGCGTCCGGTGCCAACATGCGCTCGACCGAGGAATGTGAAATGTCCCGCTCGTGCCAGAGTGGGATATTCTCGAGGGCGGGGGTAACAGCGGCCCTTACAATTCGGGCTAGGCCACAGAGATTCTCGCTCAAAATCGGGTTGCGCTTGTGCGGCATGGCGCTTGAGCCCTTTTGCCCCTGAGCGAAACGCTCTTCAGCTTCGCCCACTTCGGTGCGTTGCCAATGTCGAATGTTCGTGGCTAGGCGTTCGATGGCGGCCGCCATCAATGCCAGGGCGGAAAAGAAGGCGGCATGTCGGTCCCGCGCCACTACCTGGGTGGGCACCGTTTCAGGCAAAAGGCCCAATTGAGCTAACGCGTCGCGCTCGATCTCCGGCGACAAATGCGCGTAGGTACCCACGGCTCCCGCAATTTTGCCGCAGGCAATCTCCTGCTTGGCGGCTGCCAGTCGCACTCGGGCGCGTTTCACTTCCGACAGGTGCCCTGAAAGCACGACGCCAAATGTGGTAGGCTCTGCGTGAATACCATGGCTGCGCCCGATAATTGCAGTATGAATGTGCTCTTCGGCGCGTCGAGCCAAAGCGTTGATCAGGCGATCGCTGAGCGCTAAAAGTTGGTCGCCGGCACTCGACAACAGCACGGCAAAAGAGCTGTCGAGCATGTCATTCGAGGTCATGCCACGGTGTAGCCAGCGAGCAGGATCCCCTGCCACCTGCTCGATGTGGGTGAGAAACGCAATCACGTCATGTTTGGTCTTTTTCTCGATTTCCTCGATGGCAGCCGGGTCTGGGTCAAGTCCGATGGCACGAATCGAGGCCGCCGTGCCCGTTGGAACAATGCCGCCCCTTTCCATGGCTTCGCAGGCCGCAAGCTCGACCTTGAGCCAAGTGCGGTACCGTGTGCGATCCGACCAAAGCTCGGCAAAATCTGGCGGTGTATAACGCGGAATCATTGGGTAAAGACGCCTACCGCAATCCGCGACATCGCGCTAGTAGCGCGATTCCACTGAAGTGATGGGTGCTGCGCACCCGGCCGTTCTTGAGTCGAAGTTCCCACCAAAAGCACTCGGTTGGGTCACTGCTGGTTGGGGCTGTCTTACATAAGCTATTGCGGTCCAGCGCCACTCTGGACCGTCGCTTGCACGGTATTGGTGGCGTCCAATGTGTAGGTATAAGGCGGGGTAAAGGCGGTGCCGCCCAAGTCGGCGGTGTTGCCGGTACAGTTTTGATAAGTAACCCCTTTGGACTGAATGATGCTGGAGGAATTCGAGTGACTGGTGCTGACCGGCGTCTTAATACCTATGAAAATGCCGTTCTCGTCCAGAATATTGCAGCTCACACCCACGCCGATGCCGTCATCGTTGCCCGAGCATGTCCACAAATTGTTGAACAAATGGTTCTTGCCGAATCGAACGCGCGGCATGCGCTGCATCACATTGTCCGCCCACCAATCGTGGTGCCAGGTGACGTTCAAGGCGTTGGCATCATCGTAAGTGCTGGGTGTGTCCGTACCCCCGATGAGATTGCTAAACCGATGACCGCTGGCTCCGGTTGAGTCACTGCCGCTGTTGTCAGACCGCGGGGTGTAGTGGAATTTGGTCCATGACACGGTAACATAGTTGGCGGCATTCGTGATATCGAGATTGCCATCCGTGCCGTCGGATATGTCACAGTGGTCGAACCAAACATGATGCGCGTTCTTTTGAAGTGAAATGGCGTCATTGCCCGAGGAGCAGCCGACCGAAGAGTCGTAATCTGGATCCAGTGAACAGTCGCCCACCGCATATCCGACTATCTTGATGTTGCGGATAATTACATTCACAGAGCCGCTCATCTCGATGTGACCGTGGATTTCAGCACCGCAAATTCCCGCAATCGTTTTGTTCGAACCGACTGTAATCTTCCCGGCAGCCAACACGCCTTTGACGTAGATGACCGCAGCCGTCGAACCTGATGCGGCACTTTGCAAAGCGGCAAGCGTCGTCACGGTGGTAGGCGTGGCATTGCCGCCACCCGTGGTAGTCGTAGTGCCATTACCCGATACCGCTGCCCAACCAACGAGAGCTGGCGCGGCGGGTGGCGCCGTACAGTTGTTGCTCGTGGCGCCCCCGGTGGCAGGCATGCCGCCGGTCGCAGGGGTGCCACCCGTAGCGGCTTTGCTCCCGCCGGTAGCCGGGGTGCCGCCCGTCGCGGCTTTGCTGCCACCAGTGGCTGGTGTGCCTCCGGTTGAAGCCGTTCCGCCGGTAGCGGGCGTGCCACCGGTTGACGAAGCGCCCGCGGTCTTCGTCCCACCCGTGGCTGGCATGCCGCCCGTTGCGGTTGCGCCACCCGCCGTCTTGCTTCCACCCGTGGCTGGCGTGCCTCCGGTTGCGGAGGTTGTTCCTCCGTTGGCCTTTGATCCTCCCGTGTTGGGCACACCGCCGGTTGCGACGGTGCCACCCGTTGGATTGGCACCGCCGTTGGCGACTACGCCGCCGGTCGAGTTGGCGGCACCACCCGCAGAGTGTGTTCCGCCCGTTGAGGCAGTGCCGCCCATCGGAGCGGCGCCTCCAACGGAACTACTGGCTCCAGTCGCCATCGAGCCCCCCGTGTCCGCTGTGCCGGTTGTTCCTCCGCTATTCCCGGGTCCCGTTGATTGGTCGGAGCCACTGCAAGCGCCCACGAACGGCAACAGGGCCAAAGCTCCCCAAGCAATGATTCCAAGTGCGCCACGATTGTTGGATAGGTGTTTCATAATGCCTCATTGACTGTAGCCCGGTACCCATGGACTCAGAACATTCTGAACTGTGTAGTTGGCAGCCTGAGCGTCGGAGAGTTGGCGCGTGGCCCGGGTAGCGTTCGTCGGGTTGGCTCCAGGTCCCGTGCTCTGGTACTCCCAGAAGCGGACGTTTGTGAGATTGTTGCCGCTCATCGTCGTCCAGCCATTCGCGTTGATGTGTGCGCCCATATTCACATTTAGATAAGCGACAGCACCGTACGGCCCCCACGGGCGACCCAGATATACGGAACCGTTGGGAACGGTTGAAGTGGTTGGATTAGCCGTGAGCGAGCCGCCAATAATTACCAGACCGTAAGTGGTGGTTTGCGGCGTTCTCGGCGCAGTGACCGCGGTGCCTTGAGCCACGTTGTTCATCGTGCAGTTTTCAAAAACGGCCGTTGCGTCGCCGAAAATGTAATCAGTATCGCCCTGAATGTAGCAATTCTTAAAGTACTGTGTGCCAGTATTGGTGTAAAGTGTGTCTTGATAGCTGACAAACCGGCAGTTAAGAAACTGTTGCCGACTTCCCTTTGCCATCAAGGCTACAGCTTGTCCGGCACCGTTCCCCGCGCTGTTTTGGAATGTGATGTTGGTCGCAGAAAAGTCGTTGCCAGTTAAGAGCACGGTGCCGCCATTCACAATATCGGTGCCATCCGTGTTCGTAATGATGGTCGTGGTTGCGCTATCCCCCACCAGGCACACGAATGGCTTACTGATGGTGACCTGCTCTGAATAAGTTCCGGCCTTGACATTGACTTCTATCAGCTTCGAGTTGCTACTGGAAATTGAGTTGATGGCGGCCTGAACCGTCGTGTATTGGCCGCTACCATCGGCGGCGACTGTGATCACCTGGGTTGCACCGGGACAAGGCGTGGTGGTCCCTGCACTCGTTCCCCCGGTGCTGGCATTTCCGCCCGTCGCGGGCATGCCGCCGGTGGCTTTGGTACCGCCCGTCGCAGGCATGCCGCCAGTTGCTTTAGTACCGCCCGTCGCAGGCATACCGCCGGTGCTCGTCATGCCGCCGGTGGATTTGGAACCCCCCGTTACTGCCGTGCCGCCTGCCGCGGTAACTCCGCCCGTGGCCTTGGTCCCACCGGTTGTTGCGGTACCCCCAAAGGCAGTGATGCCGCCGGTTGCATGGGTACCTCCGGTGCCCGCCGTGCCACCGACGGAATTGATGCCACCTGTAGCCTTGGCCCCGCCTGTTGTTACAGCACCGCCAGCCGGGGTAGTGCCGCCGGTGGATACGCTGCCGCCCGTCGCCGCTCCACCGATTGATGCCGCAGCGCCGGTCGCGCTCAGCCCGCCCACGGCGAGTGCGCCTCCGGACCCACCAGGACTAGTGGATTGGTCTGTGCCGCTGCAAGCGCCAACCGGCGGCAAGACTGCTAGTGAACCCCAAGCAATGATTTCCAACGTCCGGTTGTTGCTGGAAAAGTACTTCATGGCTCCAAAATTCCGAATTCGCGATGCGCACGCGCCTGGCGCAGCGAAATCGAACGCCCGCCTAGCAAATGACAACACCGAGCCACAGGTCGCCAAGTCCCGTCACAGAAGGCTCAAGAATCGTCGCGGCCCAAATCCGGGCAATTGCCGTTCAGATTGCTCAAATCGACGGTGGCTGGAATGCTATTTGGGCGTGCCGGCACGTGGCTATGAGTGTCGTCATGACAACAATGAACGATAGCTTCGACACGCCTGTGGCGCCGAGCGGGACTCCTCCCAACAGTACCGCCAGCCACACCATTTCGACCGCATGCATTGGCAACCCGAACGACTGACAAGTGGAATATGGATCCGCCCAACCCATTGTGCAACGGCGATTATCTACACTGTGATAATTAAGCGGGTTATGTAGTTAATCTACAGGGCCGATTAATCCAGCTGTTCGGGTAGTGTGGGTTTCACGTGTAAATCACAGTCGGTAAGTTTCCCGAGCAACACTGTTCGTGTGATGGGCACCGGATGCGATACAAGCGAACGAGGGCAGCTGTAGCCCTACAACCGATCCGTTATTGTCGGTGCTGCTCGGAACCCATCACCGTGGCCCATGGTGGGCCGGGGGGCCAGCCCTCGCATAGGGGACGTTCGCTATGCAAACCTGCAGGCCTGGTGCATACTTCAGGTATGCCTCCCGCTGAGCAATTCGACCCGGTGGCGCTTTCGCTACGCAATGCACCCGTTGACGACGAGCCAACGACGGAGGAAGACCTGCGTGCAATTGACGAGGCGGACGCTTCGTTGCGGGCTGGAGAGCCAACGTATACGACGGCAGAGTTGTTGCGTGATCTCGGCTTGTGAGAGAAGTTGTTTGGACGACACCCAGCAAGCGCGACCTCGCCGGACTTGATCCGAAAGTCGCGAAGCGAATCATCGAAAAGTTCGATCACTACGCCGCGACCGGTGAGGGCGACGTTCGACCCTTGCAGGGTAGACCGGGCCAATGGCGGTTTCGCGATGGTGGGTGTTGATTGATGGTTCATCGTTGCATCCTTCTGGGCTTGTCGTGCCCGGCTGCCCCCGAATCGAGAGCAGCAAGGGCCGACTAGCTACGGGAGAACCACTTCCCATTGATGGCAACAACATTGCCGGCTCGTGCTAATCGACGTGCCTCGATTTCACGACAGAGCTGGCTTACAACGTCGAATTTGCCATCAGCAACTGCCGCCGTAATTGCGTTAGCAAGTGCGACTTCTACAGCGTCGGCCGCACCACTGGCTGGCCCAGGCATGGGCACAGGGTGGGGCCACGGGTGCTGTTTCTTCCGCAAATTCGGCATTCTCCTCGGGGTTACAAGCCCCGATGAAGGGCAAGGGCACGGCCACTAGAAAATGCCTGAAACCTGTAGAGCCTACGCTGCGTAGCCTTAACTTGACTCTCGTGAAGCGCCCCCCGTTGCCCATAGCTGACACTTCATGCAGTGCGACGCACCAGTCGCGCTTGTGCATGACATATTGGCTGCGTGCTGTAATTACCGGGTTTTTCGGCAGTGCTGGGGGACTGATTGGGTACGGCGCCGCAGCCGTAGTCGGTGACTGCACGCTCTGCGCAGCTAGTCGCTCGCCGGCAACAGTTGCATTGTACGTGGCCAGCGCGTCCGTGTTAGCAGCTTTTACTCTTATTGCAAAGAGAAGTTAACCACAACTTCTTAGATTGAAGACCTGCTTCGGTGGTCATGCTGGCCGAGGCGCAGTAGTGACGCGCATCCGCTTGCTCGAATGTCACATTGGTGAGTCCTGCCTTTCTTGCCGAACGTTCGGCATTACTCAGCGAAGGCTCGCTGGAAGCTTCTAGCAGCCTTAGCTAGTCCTCGGCGAACAACTCCTGTCGCTCCCAAACAGGTCCCGCCCGCTTGAGCGCGACACACGGCGAGGCGATGAAGATACGCAGCCTCGCCGACCATGGCATCTGGCCAAAAAAGTGGATCGTCCAGGGCAAGACGTGCCGTCCCTACAGCTTTTTCGCCAGCAAAGGCGAGTAGATAGCGTCCGCAATCAACGTCTGCGCAAATGGCAGAGGGCTCGAGATCAGCGGTTGACCACAACGGATCTCTGCGCTGCCGAAGCCACTCGGCCGCCTCCTGAAGAATGGACGATACCAGGCAGGCTTCGCCAACGCAGGCTGGACGAATTACAACGACTCGCGACTCAATCACGTGGGTGAGTGTAGCGTGACCTCAAGGTCCGTGGGAAGCGCGACGACATCGAACTGAGTAGCAATTCATCGCGTACCGATTCGAAGGGGCAGCGGCCGCGTTCCTCGAGCAATTTCAGAAAGTACTTCAACAACCAGCGCTCGCTCGCTGATTTGTACCCGTTCGGCGAGTGTCTCCGGGGTGTCACCGTCCATAACGGCAACGGCGCGTTGGGCTATAACGGGACCTGTGTCGTAATCGGCTTCAACAAGATGCACGGACACACCCGACACGCGATCGCCAGATGCCAGAACCGCGCGATGGACCTGCAATCCGTACATGCCAAAACCACCATATTTTGGCAAAAGAGCGGGATGAGTATTCAGGATTCGACCTGCGTAGGTTTGCAACGCATGAGGTCCGAGTTTTTTCATGAATCCAGCCAATAGAACCACGTCAACTCCCGCGTTGGTAAGCGCCAGGCATATCGCCCGATCAAGTTCCGTCGAGTCTGGGTGTGTTATGCTGGAAATGTGGCAACCTTGAATGCCCGCCACGCCGGCTCGGCGGAGTGCTCCTGACCCCGAGTTGTTCGAGATGATGACGGTGACTCTCGCTGGGAGTGATCCGTTAGCGCATGCATCAAGTACCGCTTGCAGAGTCGTTCCTTCGCGAGAAGCGAGTACACCAATTTTCACTTGGCTTTGGGTTTCGAGAGCAGTTCCAGTCATTTTGGTTGACGTCCCAATTGTTGGGCCGCGCCTAAGTGTTCACCGTCTAGCCCCTGCGTCAAGGTCCTTGCCCGGACGCGCGCAGTGGATAGGCCACGTCTAGTGGGGTTCTGCGCCGGCATGTTGTAGGCTCGCCGCGCAGTGGTAACGTTTGAGGATGAAGTCAACAAGCATCAGTCGCCATGTGAACGCGCCGCGCGCGAAAGTACACAGTACGCTTATCGACGTGAACGCGGTCGCCAAGTGGAAGGTGCCGAAGTGGTAACAGCGTCGAACGACAAAGCAAAATGGAGTGCTGCTTGCGCCCAAGTGCGCCCCGTGCCTTCGGTGAGGAAGCACAATTCCTCTAGCAATTTCCGCCGTTGCTCGGTGCCCCATCTCGGCCTAGGATCTCCGAGCTTCATTGGTGCGCCGGGTACCAGCTCGCCCCCGAGCATCCCGCGTCGAGCGGGCGCCGCGTCTCACGTCAGCTCAGGCACGGTGTGCGGCGAGTGCCACCTGGGCGTCAATGTGAGTGTGGTGGTACCGATAGTAACCAAACGCGGATACCACGAGCATTCCGAAGAGGAGCCGGAGTGCCCCATGTTGTTGTCGCCTAGCAGAGGGCATACACACCAAATAAATGACCACGGAGAATCAACTATGGGGATAGCGCGTTGGTAACCGGCTGCAATTTTCGTATCAGACAGGAAGCTTTTGGTCTTGGTGCCACACTGATACGCTCAACGAAGGATTGTAGAGTGCGTCAGAATCGCAAACCAGCATCTCCACCTATCAAATCGCGATCACTGCAGAGATTGCTGGGCATTACGCATTTGAGTCATCTCGCGAAGGAGGCCCCCGTGCGTACGATATCACCCCAATTATTCATTCTTGCCGTCAGTCTTGTTGTCGTAGGTTGCAGCGGGACAGATACAAGTGCGCCCCCCGCCGTTGGAGGTGATAACAGCGTAGGTGGCTCGACCGAAGCTGGGGGTTCAACAAATGCTGCAAATGGGGGAACGTCTACAGTGGCACAAGGCGGCGGAGTCACGGGCGGTCTGACGGGCGCGGGTGGAAACGTCACCAGCACCGGCGGAGCCGGGCCCAACAACACCGGCGGCATGCCAGCTACGGGCGGAGCCAGAACGGGTGGCGCACCGGGCACCGGCGGCATGGCGGGAACGGGCGGAGCCAGAGCGGGTGGCGCACCGGGCAACGGCGGTACAGCGGCTACCGGCGGAACCTTGGCCACCAACACCGGCGGCATGCCGGGAGCGGGCGGAGCCAAAACCGGCGGCGCACCAGGAACGGGCGGCACAGCAACCGGTGGCAAGGCGGCTACCGGCGGTGCCGCGACCGGTGGTGCCGCGACCGGTGGCAAGGCGGCTACCGGCGGTGCTGCGACCGGCGGTGCCGCAACCGGCGGCGGCACATCAACCGTCAATTGTTCGGGCACCATGCCGACCGGCGGCACGCAGCACACGGGGAATAGTCAGGGCACCGCGGCCGGCCTCAGCTGGCAACTCTGGGCGAATGGAAGCGGGGGAACCATCACCACCTTTAGTACTCCTGCGTTTAGTGCATCTTGGAGCAATTCTGGCGATTTCCTGGCCCGGCTCGGCCTGACTTGGAACAACACCGAGACATACGACCAATACGGAACGATTACAGCACAATTCGCCGAGACAAAAACGGGAACCGCCGGCGGCTACTCATATATAGGAATCTATGGGTGGTCGGTAACACCCATGTATTGAATGGTACATCGTCGATGACTCGTTCAACACGATGCCGGTCAATCCGGGTAGTGATACCATTAAGGGCACAGCTGTCATTGATGGGGGTACATACAACCTCTACACGCGCGCCACAACCGGAACCGGTGGCTACAATTGCGGCAGCAGCGTCACGAGTTGGAACCAGTTTTACAGTATCCGGCAGACGGCTCGCCAGTGCGGACACATATCCATTACCACACTTTGACGCGTGGGCCGCCGTAGGCATGACACTAGGGAACATGAACTGAGGCCAAGGTTCTTGTAGAAGTAGGGGGTGGCAGTGGAAGCATTGATTTCACAACGGCAAACGTAACGCGACCCAATGAACTAGACCCAACCTCAAGCGACGGGTAGTCCGTAGCGAGGCCCGGCACTTTGAAAATCACTAGCCGCCGCAGCGGATAGGCGAAGCGTAGCGCCCGACGCGAAAGCGGTTGATGGTTGGGCACGGGATTACTTGTCGCTGTCACGACCTGACAGATCTTCGAGTTCGCCGGGAGCGTAGGAGAACCGCTGCGTATGGTCATCACCGCGAACGGTTCCAGCTTGGACCAAAAGCACCGTGGCGCTACGTTCGCCTTCATCCTCCGCGCGCTGCAGGTAGGCGATGGCAGTCCCGAGATCCGCGCCAGCTTGGCGATCACGACGCGCTCGCAACGAAGCTGCGCAGCTTTCCAGCAGGAGCGCCACTTCGTTTCTCCAAGCGTCTTGGCTCATGGATTGAGTGTAGCGGAAGTCGACGAGACTAGCACTCCCCTCAATTTCCGGCACATTGTCATTTTTGGGGCAGGGGCCCCGAAAACCACCACCTGTCAGGCTTGTTATCCCTCGATTTTGCAATCTGATACGGTGGCGACAGAGAACTTCTTCGGTGCTTCCCACGTACCACCGGGCGACCAGCGCAGCTTGACTCCATCCAATTCGCCCACGATCTTGATCGAGCATTTAGCCGTAAAGCGCTTCTGATCGGCACGGGGCGTGGTGGGTGGTTCCGTGGCGTAGCGTTGGGTGATTGACGGTTCTAGAAACAAACCCGGGATCAGATAAAGTTGCCTGTCAACGGTCATGTACGGCCGCAATTTGACGTTTTCCTGCAAGGGGCGAGTTTGCTTTTCGTCAACGTAACCACATTGGTAGTTCTGAACGCTCTTCTCGGCCATGCACTCGAGTTCATTCCGATCGGCATTCACTAACGTGAGGTCGCCCTTGACGGTGCTTCCAACGGCCGCCAATGGCGGGCCGCTTTCCGTATTGGAGCCTCGCTTCATTACGATCAACACGGCAATCGCGATTCCCAGTCCGACCGCGATCCAAAGCCTGGGCCGGTTCCGACCCGACTTGCCAGCTTTACCCCCGCGCTGTTCGCTGTCTTCGGCGTCCTGCTCGTCGTTTTCGCCCGCCGACACGTTCTCTTGTTCGCCGTTCTTTTCTGCCATATCTTCGCGCTCTTCTTTTTCTTTTTGTTGTTCCGGCACGGTAAACCCCACCGACAGGTAGCCGAGCTTAGCCTTGAATGCAAGGGCCTGGTGACCACCCCGGTCAGACAGGGCGGCGGCGGCTAATTACCGGCGAAAAACCCGGAAGTCCCGGAAATTGCTCCGCAAGTCAGGCGCGCCGGGTCGGGGACCCACGCACCTGGGCGTGGCCCGCCGTTGCGGCGCGTGCACTCAATTCACCGGACTGGCACGTGCCGCTGTGACATCAGCAAGCGAACCTTATGCAGGGCGCCCCCAAGTTAATCCCTGATGAGCCCCTATGAATTGTAGCGAGTGTTGCTCGCTGCGAAAGGGTGTCGTCAATGTCTGTTCGGACCGGATTGAGTCTAGTTGTTTCCAGTGGGCTAACAATAATTGGTTGCAGCGGAAGTAGCTCTCCACCTAACCCGAATGGTGTTGCGGGTTCAACTTCAAGCGGGGGCGCGGGGGCCTTGGGCGGTTCGATTGCATCGGGTGGCAGCGTAAGTCCTGTGGGGGGCACTACTGCACAAGCCGGCAGCGAAAAGGGCGGCTCAGCAACAACCGGTGGATCTTCGGCTGGAGCGGGTGGGAACCTTACGGGCGGCAGCAAATCTACCGGAGGATCCTTGGGCACCGGTGGATTGGCAGCAACCGGAGGTGCCGCTGCGACCGGCGGCATTGCCGCTACTGGCGGCTCAAAAGTGACGGGTGGAACCACGAGTACCGGAGGACCATCCGGCACGGGCGGTGTTGATGCCGGAGCCGCGATCATCATCAACGACCGCTTTTGGAAGGATACCTCTGGCACGCCGATTTACTCACAGGGCGGTGGAGTCTTGCAGGTCGGGAGCACTTACTATTGGTACGGCGTCAAGTACAATGGCGCGGTCACTTACGCTGCCGATCCAACGGGAAAAAATAGCGATACCTCGTTCGCGGGAGTCACGATCTACTCCTCCAATGACTTGGTCAACTGGAAGCTTGAAAATACCGTTTCGTTCAGCAATGCGGGCAGCTGGTTTGGTCGCCTGGGGGTCGTCTATAACTCAACCTCGAAAAAGTATGTGCTCGTCGCCCAGGGCGCCGGCGGCCTGTTCTTCGCTACCTGTGATACTCCGACCGGCAATTTCACGTTTGACAATGTTCAGACGAATTTGCCAGGCATCGTCAACGGCTCCACCGGCGATCAAACCACATTCCAAGACGACGACGGCTCGGCGTACTTGGTCAGCTCCAGTAGCAGTGGCCGGGCCCACCGGTATGTTTCGCCGCTACGCCCCGCGGACTTTCTAGCAGCGGAGACAGCGATTCTTGTCTATAGCGGAACCGGTCGCGAGGGGAATTGCATGTTCAAGTACAATGGCAATTATTACTTCTGCTCTTCAGATTTGCATGGTTGGAATGCGTCCCAAACGTACTGTGTGTCGGCGTCGAACCTGAACGGTCCGTGGTCGGCCGAGTTCGTTCTCGACGGCACTGGTGCAGACTTCAGTCACGTGACCCAGACGGGTTTTTTCATCAACGTCAAAGGCACGGCGCAAACCACCATTATTTTCGCGGGTGATCGCTGGAGCGATTTTGCCGGCAATGGCCTGGGCTACAATCAGTGGATGCCGCTCACTTTCACGGGCACAACCCCGCACTTTCAATCCGTGAGTGAGTGGTCCATCAATGCTACCACCGGGGCGTGGAGCGTCGCTTCCGGTAACAACTACGTCCTTAATCCGACGTTCGAGGCGGATCGGGTTGCGGTGACTCAGCCCGCTGGGTGGACAACCAGCAATGGGAGCAACGTCTCGGGCGGACACACCGGTAATTGGTCCTGGCAACTCACGGGCACGTCGAGCCTCGATCAAGTTATCCCCAATTTGCCGAACGGAACGTACACGCTGTCAGTCTGGGTCAAGAGCAGCGCCGCCGGTGGACAGCTTTACGCCCAAGGGTTCGGCGGTACGGACAAGAACATCTCAATCGGCAGCGTGTCCGCTTGGACCAATCTGTCCATTACCGGCATTGCCGTCAGTAATGGCCAGTGTGATGTCGGTGTCACCACCTCCGGGCAGACGGTGACGGTGGACGACTTCACGCTGATTAGGAATTGATTAACAAAGGCCGCCCGTGCGTTATTGGCCGAGTGCCTTCAGGGCCAAGGTCCGATATCGACCGTTTGGATACTTGGCTAGATACATTCGGGCGAATTCGGACCTCTTGGGGTCGTTGCTGGCAGCGGCCGCCTCAATGGATAGGGCGAGAGCATCTTCCGTCAGGGCACCTTCGGGATGGGTCTGAAGATACCGATTCAGCAATGTCTTAGCGCGGACAGGATCATGTTCGTTACGCAGCGCTCGAATCGCTGAAACTACTTGGGAAGGATCTTCACTGTTAGCCGCGTGCCTCGGCTCCGTCGTCGAATGAGGTCGCGCAGTCACTGTGCTCGCCGCGGCTTGTTGAACCGCAGCGGGCTGCGGTGGCTCAGCTGGCGTAATTGGCAGGGCGATTGTCTCGGTCATCTGGGGTTTTACAACATTGAGAGGGTGTTGCGGGGACTGCAATTCCGAGACCTCTTTTCCAATCTGATGCCATGGCCAGAGTTCATTCCAGGCGGCCTTGATGGGACCGCGGCCAACGGTTGCCGCAGCGGATGTCACCCCAAGCATTAACGTAACGATAATGGCTCTGCGCCCAGCAAATCGCCTCCGCAACGTCTGTTTGGATAACCTGACGAGAATGCGCCGTTTACGGAAAGGATCGGTTCGAATAGGCTCAGCTACCGCAAATAGCTCGGCCAACCGGCGTTCACCGCCATCGAGTTGTTCAATCTGGTCAGTGAGTCGTTTCACGGCGCAGCCTCCCGCTTGCCGCCCTGTTCTATCCTGGTAAGCCCTTGACTCAATTTGCTTCGCGCCTGATAAATGCGCGCCCATACCGTGTTGAGGGGCACCTCTTGAAGTTCAGCTATCTGCTTACCTGAATAGCCCTCGAGTTCGAACAGAACAATCGCCCCGCGTTCCGCTTCACTGAGTTCGTCGAGCAAGCGCATGAGCAAGTTTCGTTTCTCCTGAGTCTCGAGCGATACGAGCGGACTCACCCCGTCGTTGGGCGAAGCTCCGGAATCAATCGCCCTGCCAAATACGACCCGCTTGACCCACTGCAGCCGACGAAAGTCCCGCACTTTACGGCGAGTGATTTGGTAGAGCCACCCGGCCAAATTGTCACCATCAAATGTATGAAGCCGTCGATGGACGACGACAAAAACGTCTTGGACGAGGTCTTCGCGATCGGCTTGTGGGCCACCCATCGCGCAAATCCATTTGGTAACCTCATCGAACCATCTTTCATAAACTGCTTCAAAGCTGCGTTCCGGCAGATCTCGTGGGATACCGAGCTCTTCGACGTCCCGCAAGGGAAGTTCCTCGCGACTTTCCCCCGGCATCGAGGGTGCTTTCGGACCTTCATCTCGGTAAAGGGGTTTCATCAAAACAAACTTTTGAATTAGATCAACATTCTGCGCCCGCGGCGTTCCGGGAACCGAACAAAACCGATATTAAAAGGCTATCTTAGGCTCGCGATGCGTGCCATGCAATTCTCAGCAATACACGGCCAGACGGCTCTCGCCCGCATCCCCCGGACTCTGGCCGGTCTGGGCTGCATCGTCGCAACCACGGCAATGCCGGCAATCACTCGTGCGACCCCCCAACCTCTCGTTGCTTCAACGAGCTTATGTCCTGAAGCGGCGGAGGTTGAGCAAGAGATACTCGGACTTACACCCACGTTGTACCGAGGGGTAATCTCCAACCAGGTCCACATTCAAATCAGCGACACCGGTGCCGAGTACACAGCCGCCATATTTGATCCGGAGTTACGTGCCATCAAGAGCTTTTTTGATCCAGCCCGTGATTGCCAACGCCGTGCACGATTTGTTGCGGTATTTGTCGTGCTCACATTGATGCCGCCCGGAATTGAGAAAGAGTTGACAATCCCTGACTCGCCTTCGCAATTCACCAGCGCGCCCGAAAAACGCCCGTCCAATAGTGCAGACACGGCAAGCGGCCGGTACAGGGTTCTCGAGAATTTCTACGATAGACAAGTAGTCGCGACTATTATGCCAAGGACGGCGTCAGCAGTGCGAATTGAAGCGGCGGCCACGTTGCAAAGGACACCTGCCGTGTTCGAATCGCTGGCCATGACCGGCATTGGCGGGGAAATTCGGGGGCTGTTCGGACGCGGGCACCTGGCAGCCCTCGTATCAATTGGATATATCAAGCGCAGTACGTTTGGAGTTGATGGAATCGAAGGCAGCATGAGGCGAGCGCCAGCGGTGGTTGGTCTCCAATGGCGATTACGGCTTCGCACCCTAGAGCTAGCTCCTGAAGCAGGGGCCATTGCAATGTTTGAACGCGTCCGTGGCAATGGCTTCTTGCATTCGGAGCAAAATTCGACGATGCAGTTTGGCGGTCGGTTGGGGGGCACGGTTTCCGGAGCCTATGGCCGCCTTTGGCCCTATTTCGGCATCTATTTTAACGCATTCCCGGCACCCCAAGACTTGGTAACTGCTCCGCAAGGGGCCGTGGGCACCACGCCCGCAATTGAACTGGGAACTACTCTGGGTGTGTCCTATGCACTCTAAAGGCACAGGCTGCCGTGGCGCCCCCCAGCCTTGCCTCGTAAGTGTGGCCACGCTGATTCTCTCGCTCGCCGCCGCCTGTACCGACACACTCCCGCTCGGTTCAAATATAATCTGGAGTGCCAATCACGAGTCAGGCGATGTTTCGGAGTGGTCGTCGGATAATCAGGGCGGCACCTACGTTACTGATTCGGGATCGAATTACACCGTAGTCTCCGAACAAGCTCACACCGGTCGTTTTTCCGTAAAGCTGACCAGTTCTGCGAATAGCCCCGATGTGGGGGCGGGGCTGTTCCGGTACCTGGGTTCCCGCGAGGAGGCCTACTTCAGCGCTTGGTACTACCTGCCCGTCAACTATCAAACCATCTCCTATTGGACTATCTTTCGCTTTCAGTCTTCGTCTCCCACGAATACGACGACATCCGGGCTTGGCAGTGATCTGAATCTGCGTTCGCTTCCAGAGGGACAAATTGTCCTTTACGTACTGCAGCAGCGGCCCGACTATCTTCAATGGCCGATCGCTGATCCTGCACCTTATGTTCCCGTGGGTAGCTGGTTTCAAATCGAGACGCTTTATCGAAATGCCACGGATAGCACTGGAGAACTTAAAGTCTGGCTCGACGGAGTTCTGGTGTACGACATCGAGAATCGCATTACCGGACTCACCGATGATTTCTATTGGACCCCTTGCAATATCACCAGTAGCATGACCCCAACTCCGGTCAACATCTACGTCGACGACGCCGTAATAAGTCTCAATCGGGTTTCGGTTGACGGCACAACCAGTCTGCCGTGACTTAGACTAACCGGACTCCTCCCAGCCGGTAAAGTCCTGTTTGCCGTTCCTATTTGAAATGCCGGCACGCCGTGCGCCTGGTTTCGTTGGTGACCCGCTCGTCCGGTCCGACGTTTCCTTTTGTGTGTGTTTTCGGGGCCCTCGACCCCGAAAACTGCGTTCTGAAAACTTGACTCAAGATGAATGAGTTCTGGGCTTTAAGGTCGCTAATACATCAATTCAGATGAATCGCGCCACTAGCGGTCGGATACCACCCGTGTCGGCATACAATCGGCAACTCCGTCGCCGAGCGATGCATGATTTCCGTTGCCTGAGCGGTCATAGGCGCGCTGACCGCCGGACTCGTTAAACTGTAGTAAGCTACCAGATTGGGGTCCGTCTTGGGACCTCCGGAGACCATCTCGTTTTGAATGTCCAAGGCTGTTCTGGCCACGGACCAAATCCGCAGTTCGTCGAGCAACCCGTCGTAGAGATTCCGAGTTCCGTCGAACGTGCCGAGCCAACTCGACGTTGGAGACCGATTGTTGGCGTCCGTTGTTCCCGTGCCGACCAAACCACCATCCACGTAAATGGCGTGCTCGGCGCCGTCAAAAACGTAGGCAACGAATTGCCAACGATTGAGTTCGAGCGCGGTCGATGACTGAACCAATGTAGCAGCACCGTACACGCGCCAGACTGTCGGCAAGCCGCCTGTCGCCAATCCAAACTCATTGCCGCTATCCGTGTCGCGGCGCAATGTGACCCAATCTTGGTCCGACGAAGTTGAGGCGATCTTGACCCAGAGAGAAATGGTCTGCGGCAAAGCTGGCATGGGAAAGCGTGCCGTGCCGGTGGTGGCATAGTCGTTTATTCCGTCGAATTGTAGCGCATAGTCAATGCCCGACTCGGCCGGTACCGTGTCAGCAATCGAGGCCTCACTCAGCCCTTGGGAATTCGAGCAGCCAAGTGGACCAATCGCCATCAGCGTGGTTGATATCAGGGCGATTCGGTGAGCGTCGCCGAACTTGCATTGCCAGCATGGCTTTGGCATCTCCGACAAGCTACGCACGTATCAATATTGAAACCATTATCCAAGTGAGTGCAAGCCAAAGAACTAGAATTAGCAGGAGTCCTTGCAGCCGGTACCGCTAACCATACCATTTCAACCGGATCGCTCGGTAACCCAAACGTTAGTGTTTCCTTGCTAACCCGCAGGTTCGTTCCGACGTTTTGATTGTGCTGGTGTTCCGGGGCCCGACCCGGAACACGACGTCCTGAAAAGTGGAGCCTATCTAACGCATTTCGCAATGGCGGCGGTATTGCTGTAATTGGTAAAGCCATCCGTAAACGTCAGCGTCCAGGGATCATGGGCAGATACGGCTTGACCCTTGTACAAAGACGATGTCCAGTAGGGTGTGCTCGGCGCGGTAGTCGAGAATACCGTCTGATTGATGGCGGGCGATACCTTGGCGATGGGTGGATTATCGTCCACTAGCGTGGCCATTTCTCGAACGCTGGGCAAACGCCAGCCGCTGTGACCATTTAGCGCAAGACTCGTGCAATAGGTCACGGCATCGGGCTGGGCCATTGTCGAGACGGAGTCCGCCTGTTGCCAAATTAGTCCGGTGTAGTTGTCCTGGATCTCGCCGGTCGCCACGGTGGTGTATTGATTGGGCGGAATTACCGGCGAGCTCGTGGTTGTGCCATCGCCGTTGGTCACGCAGCGCGTGTAGTAAGCGCCCGTCTGAGAGGCTCCATTGCTGGTCAGACCGTCCGCGAAATTGATCATCCAGGCATCTTGAGCCTTGGTGGCGATCTGCGAGACCACCCAGGGGGTAGCTGTCCAGGTGTAACCGGAGAGCGCCGTGAAGTATGTGGTATTGATGGCAACCCCTGATGTGCGGGAAAAATCGTCAATTGACGTCAGTTCGACGCGAGTGGCCGTCCTCCATGTTTGGCCGGCGACGGTCGAGGCCGCGCAAGCCGTTTGCGCGTCCGCGAACGTGAATGTGTTCGTCGAGCCCGAAGTGAGGTTGCCCTTTTGCCAAATCAAACAGGTGACATTGTCACGAATCGTGCCATCACCCAAATCCGTGTAGCTTGCGACATTCGGTAGTCCGAGCCCCGCGGGATTCGGCATGTGCCAACAAGCCCAATTGTGCGAACCGCACGGTGATGCAGCGCAGGCTCCGGAACTGCCACCGGTGCCTGTCGCACCGCCGGTCGCTTGGGTACCCCCGGTTGCAACTGCACCGCCGGTTGTGGATGCAGTGCTCTTGCTGCCACCAGTTGTGGTCGCGCCGCCAGTCGCCGGCGATCCTCCGATCGCTTTACTTCCGCCGGTCGTGACGGCGCCACCGGTTGCGATATTTCCCCCCGCCGTCGAATTTCCGCCAACAGCCTTGGAGCCGCCTGTAGCCGCTGCTCCACCACTCGCCATCGCGCCACCCGTCGTCGCATTGCCTCCCGCTGCATTGGCACCACCTGCGGTCGGCCCGCCACCCGTGACGACGCTTCCACCAACACTAGCGCTCCCGCCGATTGAAGCAGTTCCACCCGCAGCCAGCGCGCCCCCGGTGGCCAGGCTGCCCGCCCCATTGCTGGCACCGCCCGTCGAGGCTGCGCCCCCCGATGGCGCGTTGCCACCCACGCCTGTGAACCCACTGGAATTGTCAGTTCCACTACAACCCGTTGAAACCAGTAATCCAACAGCAACCAAGGCAAATTGCAATCGACGTGTCATTTGAAGCACCTGTTTTCTACTTCCAACTAAGTCCTAAGGGGTGCCAATGCACAAAACTTTAGAGAATGTGATTATCAACCGCCGCCGTACGCGAACGACTCACGCAGAGACGCTAGTACATCGATTCTCTTGAATTGATGTACTAGAAATTCGCGAAGCGAATTTGGGTTTGGGCGAATGCCCAAGGAAATGAGGATAGTAGCGCGATTGGCCGCTCAGCGGCCGGGTCCGCAGGACCCATCACTTCAGTGGAATCGCGCTACTAGCCAGACCCTTGCTTCGAGGTGCCCGTGCAGTTTGGCATTGTCCGTAAGCAGCCTTCCGCTCAGAGAGACACTGCGCAGCTGGCCACTGAGTGTCTTGCCGTAGCGCCTGCGCTGAACGTTCCGGGGAAGACCCCCAGACTTTGACCAGCAACAGAGTTATTGCGACTTTCGTCGGCGCATGCTGCGCAGGACGGCGAGACCCAGCAGGCCAAGACTTGCGAGCGAGGTTGAGCGCTGGCCCGCAACGCGGCAACTACAACTGCCAACGTTATCGGAGGAATTCCCGCCGCCGGCTGTTCCTGCGGTTTGCGTGCCGGCGCTCGCCGAGTTGCCGCCAACGTCGGCGGCTCCGCCCAGTGCTGCCGCGCCGCTTATATTCGCAAGCCCACCGCCGGCAAGCGCGCTGCCGCCGTTGCCCATCAGCCCGCCGGTGCTCAATGCGCCACCGGTCGCGTTGGCGCCCCCTGTGGTACTAATGGTGCCGCCTGCGCTGATTGCGCCTCCAGTAGCTTTAGTGCCGCCCGTAATGCTTACCGCGCCGCCTGCGCTTGTCGTGCCACCCGTGGCTGCTTTGGTACCGCCCGTGTTCGTGCTCACTGTGCCGCCCGCGCCGGTCGTGCTGGTCGCGCCACCCGTTGACTTAGTACCACCGGTGCTAGTCATGCCGCCGGTTGACTCGGAGCCGCCGGTGCTCGAAGTGCCGCCCGTACTGGAGGCACCGCCGGTGCTGGTGATGCCACAAGCGCCGGTGGGCTTGTCGAGGCCGAGGAAGGTAACGACCCGACCATACAGGTCGGGATTAGTAATGGGGGGATTAAGATTCCCGGCTTCCAGGTCATGCGTCTGGCTTGTTGGACCGAGGTTTGTTTCCACCCTCACGTTTCCGGAGGTGTCCTTGTACACGGTCCGAGTCCACCCGCTCGGGGCGCCGGTCCCCGCGGTGCCGGTGCCGCTGATGCCCATGAGGTTGGTGAACTGCGCAGCTACGTCGGGGAGATAGAGGTTGAAGTTGTATTGGTCGCCGCCGCCGACCCATTGCTGAACGCACGGGTATGTGCCGCTCCAGGAAAAGACATTGCGCGCCATGTCGCCCCATTGTTGGGCAGTTTGGTTAGGCGGAGTCGAACCGCATTTGGTGCAGGTGGTGTCGCCGGCGGGCCAGGTCCCGGCGGGAAAACCGGGCATCGCTGAACCTCCAACGAAAACGTCTGGGTAAATGGCGAGGAGCGTATTGGTCATGCACCCGCCTGAGGACATTCCTGTGGCGAAGACTCGGGTCTTGTCACCGCCTAGATTCACCACAGCATTTACCATCGTGACGATGGCTGCCTTATCGCCAGTGCGGCTGGCGCTGGCATCGAAACATTGCTTACCCGCATCCGGAGCGATGAGGTAAAAGCCATTGCTGTCAGCATAGGAGTCGAACCAACCGTGTACGGTTGACGAGTGCCCGGTACACATATGTATCACGACAAGGATCGCGGGCGGTGTGGCTAACTTGCTGGGGGTGTAGAGGTCCCCCTGCAGGGTGGCTCCGAAGTTGTAGCTATTCTGCCAAGCCGCAAGGCACGGAGAGGCCGCGAGCATCCCAACGGTAATCGCCAAAGGCATCGCAACGCGCCACCCAAGGGTGGGGGTCAGAAGCTCATGAACGCTATTTCGATATCGAGACATAGTTACGTTCCTCAGATCCTTAGTAACAATTCAGAAGACAGGACAGGCCGTATCACGGCGAAAGCGTCAACGAACCAGCATCCAGCGAAATCTGGTAATACCCGTGGCTATCCCAGGTGAGGGCATTGCCATTCTGCTTGAGCGTGCCGCCGCCGACCGTGACGCGAAGGCAACTATTGGGCGGATAGATCGACGGCCAAGACCAAGTCCAGGTCATGACGCCACCAGACGTGGTTGAAGTTGTAGAGGATATGAGCTTTTGCCCAACCCAATAGGAACCGACGTGCATCATGCTGTCGATCCACATGTTTCCGAGAGACTTTGCGTGAGTCACACCCGATGTAAATTCCGAAAGTGCAACGGGTTGGTAGGCACCGTCAGTGCCACCCGTGAACCCGTGAACCAACACGACACGCCAACCGCCGCCTGACTGCGCGCTGTCGATCTGAGGATTGAAATCATTCGCGGCCGTTCCATTGGTTGGCGGTATGTAGCAAGACAGATTCTCATTGGTCCGTATTGTCGTTGGGCATGATCAGAGCATTGGCAACGCCTCGATCGATGAGAAACCGCGTCTTGGCAAATTGCTCGTAGCCCGTTGAGCCATTGGTGCCATTAGGTGCGGCAAACGTGTACGGCGTTACACCAAAATGCTGTTCGATGTAAGTGGTTGCAGTGTCGATGTTCGCCGCCGAGATTGTGTTGTGATCGTTAGTGTGGTTGCCCAGCTCGTGACCATCTTTGACGGCCTGCGGCCACACACTGCTCGACATGGTGCTCTTGTCTGTAATCAAGTAAAACGTCAGGTGGACGCCGAGGCCGTTGAGTGTCGAGTAGTTGTCGATCTGCGACTGATTGGCGTCATCGAATGTGTAGGTGACCGCACCCGTGTACCCAGCCCAATTGATGACCTTGAGATTTCCGGCTGTGCCCGAGGGCTTTGCCACGCCCGTGCTGCCGGTTGCGGCAGGCAAATTATTGCATTGAAAGGCGGCCCCGCTGCCACCCGTGCCCGTGGTTCCGCCCGTTGCTGCAGCCCCCCCGGTGGCTTTCGAGCCGCCCGTTGGGCTGGTTCCGCCGGTTGCCGTTGTGCCGCCAACGGCCTTCGAGCCACCGGTCAGGTTTGCACCACCTGTTGCGGCAAAGCCGCCGGTAGCGTTCGAGCCACCGACCGGGCTAACGCCACCGGTAGCTCTTGAGCCGCCGGTGCTGGTCGTACCCCCAATTGGCTTTGAGCCGCCTGTGGAGATCACTCCACCCGTTGAATTTGTCCCGCCCGTGGACGGTGTTCCTCCCGAGTTATTGGCTCCACCCGTAGCCAACGCACCGCCCATATTGCTGGAGCCACCCGTCTGCATCATACCTCCGGTTGCAGCCATTCCCCCAATCCCAGAGATGCCACCCGAGCTATCCGACCCGCCCATGCCGAGCGAGCCACCGGCGGAACCGGTGTTACTCGAGTCCGTGCCGCTACATCCGAAAACGATAACGCACGCGACGAGAGCAGTCGTGCACGTGGATTTGTCAATAAACATTGATGACTCCTGCGCGGCTTTCCGCGGCCATAGGCCAGAGCTCCGAGCAAGCGCTCAGATTAGGTTGCTCAAGACCCAAACATATGATGCCCAGGTAACGCGCGAGTGATCACGCTGCCGTGCCATTTAGAGGGGCACTCGCGCCTAGCGTCATCAATGGCAAAAAATTACGCGGGACTGCTAATGTCGATTTATTGAATTAATGAGAGGACAGCGCCAGAAATGAGAACACTAATTGGCCAATCCAAAAACTGTTGCTCGACGGCGCAAGCGCTTATCGGAGCCTCGACAACCAACGCAATCAAAACGTCGCAACGAACCGGAGTGAAAAAGTACAGCACGCTGTACATTTTCACGGAGGTAGACGGTCCTCGCGCAGCGAGGAACGCCCGAAGGGCGTAGTGAACCTGCGGGTTAGCGTCCAGACTTGCCAGTGAGTGTAAGACACACAAATCATCAATGGATGCGAACACACTTTCGAGGATCGTACCCAGTTGCTGGAGCGGCGGGCCCCTCCCCCCACCGACGGCATTCGAGTTGACCTCAGCTGGGCCCGGGCACTTGCTGCGGCAGCCGATTGTCTTATTTCACAACCGACGTAAAACTTTATATGAAGGAAAGGCAATGCATCGCGAGTCGCCCGATTCTCCCCGGATGTTCGAAAGTGACTTGATTGACCTCTTTTCGAGGACTCACCCCCTAGTAGTTCCCATATTATACTTGCCCGGTTCCGCAATTCTCTTCGCCTATGGGGTCTGGGTGATGAAGGTCAGCCTTGGGCAATCAATGGGGCTCTTTGTGCTGGGCCTGACTAGCTGGACATTGACAGAGTATTGGCTGCACCGGACGGTCTTCCACCATCAATTTCAGGGCCCAATGGGTGAACGCATTCACTTTTGGATTCACGGGGTGCATCATCAATGGCCGAAGGATAAATACCGTTTGGTGATGCCTCCGGCGGTCAGTCTCTCACTTTACTTCATATTCGCGGGGCTGTTTTACCTGCTGCTCGGACCGCGCTTCATGTGGGCCTTCCACAGCGGCTTCGTCGCCGGCTACCTGGTTTATGACATGACCCATTTTGCAACGCATCACGTAAAACCGTTAACCGCTTGGGGTCGCCAGCTGCGACGTCACCACATGCTGCACCACTTCAAGGAGCCTCACCAAAGGTTTGGCGTGTCTACCTTCATCTGGGATTGGGTGTTTAGCACGTTGCCGAGCCGTATGCATTCCGACCAGGAGCCGACAGGTAGTTCGTCAAGCTAGCCCACCCGCGCCCCAGCTTGATGGGTGGTCGCAGCGGCACGGAAACGCGCTGTTACCAAGGATACAAAGCAGCGTATTTGCGGCGTTCGGGCCGTCGCGCTAAGCTTGGATATCCTCCGTGCCCGTTAGCGACCTTAAAGCCCAGAACTCATTCATCTTGAGTCAAGTTCTCAGAACGCAGTTTTCGGGGTCGAGGGCCCCGAAAACACACACAAAAGGAAACGTCGGATCGGACGAGCGGGTCACCGACGAAACCAGGCGCACGGCGTGCCGGCATTTCAAATAGAAATGGCAAACATGGCGCAACCGGATGGGAGGATTCCCGTTGATGCATTACACGCCGCCACCTCGGCAACCGAGCGAGAACAGCTGCTATTGTCGTTGCGTTCGGGTTATGCTGCGCTCGTGTTCGACAAACTAGGCGCAATCAGGAGTACTGCGACCGTATTCTCCGAGTTAAATGTACGTTACGCTCTCATCGGCGGACTTGCGGTCGGCATCCGCAGTGGCGTTCCTCGCGCCACGCTGGATGTGGACTTCGCCGTGGCCACTAGTGTGCAGCGAGCTTGGCTAATTGCCAATATGTGTGACCAAGCGTTTCGGCTGATCGGCGAATTTGCGCATAGCATCAACTTCGTACACGAGAGCGGCGAGCCCGTTCAGCTGGCTTTCGACGCAGCATTTGATGCGATGATCGAGCGAGCCGAAGTGATTCACTTTGGTGATCTCGCAATTCCCGTCGTCACCAAGGATGATCTAATTGCAATGAAGCGCCGCGCAGCGTCTGATCCTAAACGCAGGCAAAGCAAGGCGCTTCGCGATCAGGCGGACATCGCCCTGCTCGAAGGCGATGTGCCCGAACCGGGCGAGGGTTGGTGATTTTTGTCCGATTCTCGCACAAGAACGCCCGGAACCCTCTACTGGGGCAAGTCTGAGCGATTTCAAAGCGAGTGAGTGACTCGTACACAAATGCTTGCACCCTTCTTTGGGGCCACATCGGCACGGAAAGCCTAATCAAGCGTTCACCTCACGCCTGAGACTCCTGACATTGCGCGCTGCATTTTTGTTGAGCGTTTATCGAAGCTTATGAGTCTTTCGGCGAGAACTGAAAATATGTGCATATAGCGCTTTCATAAATTCTTGTTGACTCAAGCCACCGCTTCCCGATACGTTCACTGCGCATTTACTATAGATAGGGCCAATCTCACGCATTAGCGAGGTGGTTGGTTTACGGGCATGTTTTTTGCGCAAATCGTGCGCAGGGGAGTGACTTCGATGTCAAACAAAGCTGCTGACGGAAGCAAAGTTCATCGTGGGTGGAGTGGTTTGCGCGGTGCTCTAGCGTTGGCAATACCTGCCGTAATCGCCATCTCTTGCAGTAGTGCGCATGAGACAGAAGACGTGGGCGAGGTCCAGCAGGCGGTTTCGTCGACGGGCGGTTCCAAAGCAACTGGCGGAGCTAAAGCAACCGGTGGCAAATTGAGCACGGGTGGCTCGAAGACCACCGGAGGCACGAGCGCGACCGGTGGCTCAAAAGCAACCGGCGGCAAGTCGAGTACAGGTGGCTCCAAGGCTACGGGCGGCAAATCGAGCACCGGTGGTTCTAAAGCTACCGGCGGCGCGAGCACCGGTGGGTCCAAAGCGACGGGTGGAAACAAAGCCACCGGAGGCAGCAGCGCGGCGCCCGTTTGTTCCCCTCCGAATTGCGATGACAGCAACGCCTGCACGACCGACGTCTGCAATTCGGGAACCTGCACGCATACGCCGGTCACCAACGGCACGTCCTGCAATGATGGCAACTCGTGCACGCAAACAGATAGCTGCCAAAGTGGCACGTGCACGGGAAGCAATCCCGTCGTGTGCACGGCGCTGGACGCCTGTCACGTCGCTGGGACGTGCAATCCATCCAACGGCGCCTGCTCGAATCCAAATGCCGGCGCTGGAACTTCCTGCTCCGACGGCAACGCCTGCAACGGAGCCGAGATCTGCAATGGCTCGGGCGCGTGCATGCCCGGCACGCCTGTCGTGTGCGTTGCCCAGGACACTTGCCATACGATTGGGACGTGCAACCCCAGCACCGGCACTTGTTCCAACCCCGTAGCTGCGGACGGCACGGCTTGCTCAGACAATAACGCTTGCACTCAAACAGACGCCTGCCAGAGCGGCACCTGCGTCGGCACCAATCCTGTTTCAGTAGACGATGGTGACCCCTGCACAACCGACAGCTGTGACCCGGTGCTCGGCGTGCAGCATGTGCCGGTAACGAATAACCCCAATTGCGCCCAATGGTACTCTGGAGGTGTCAAGGTTGAAGTCAAGACTAACTACTGCGACCTGCAAAAAGTGCAGCAGTATTTCCAGGTGACCAACACGGGAGCTGCTCCCGTCAACCTGTCAGACCTATCGATCAAGTACTGGGTCTATGACACAAGCGGTGCCAATGTCGTATCTGACATCTACTACCCCGGGTGCGTAGTCACCTCGCCGTCCAATCTGACCTGCGAACATCCGGTGACTGGCGTGTCCGCAACAGGAACGCAATTCCCGGCATGCGGACCCGACGCGAATCATCAGGCAAACTGGGAGGTAACGCTCAGTCCCACGGACAGCTACGCGCTGCAACCGGGTCATCAATGGAACAACCTGCAGACAGTCGTGCACCTGGACACCTGGGCCAACTTTACGCCCGGCACGAGCCAGTGGTACAGCACCTGTCTCACGAGCAGCAATTACGCGACTGACCCCCACTTTAGCGTCTACTACAAGGGCAACCTGGTCTTTTCATCGGGCATCAATGCGCCCAGTTGCCGTGCGCCGCATGGGTGGCAGCAGTTGAGCGGACATATTACGCCTGACATGGCGGCCGCGCCCCTGGTTGGGCCGGTACCTGGGAATACGGTCATCTCGCTCGCAGTGGGTTTGCCGGTGACGGTTCCGAACGACGGCATCACCCTGCCTTTGGAAGCCTTCGTTCGGGACGTTTCCAATCCCAACAGTCCCGATTACCGACATTACAAGACTCCAGATGAATTTGCAGCAACGTACGGTTCGCCTTCGGCTGGCGATGTTGCCACCTGGGCCACGGCTCATAATCTCACAGTGATTCAAATCTTCCCGAATAATCTGTTGGTTGCCGTCACTGGAACGGCTGCTGCTATTGAGCAGGCCCTCTACCTCGACCTTAACTACTACCTGCGGCCCGATGGCACTCAATTCTACGGCCCTGACCGCGAGCCGTCCGTAGACACGAAAGCGCCGGTGCTTTACATCGGCAATTTGAACAACCTGTATGTCCCACAGCCCGCTGGCGCTCCTGGGGGCACCGGTGATGAATCTAGTTTTATTGGAGACGATCTGCGCAATGCCTACGCTTCCGATGCGAATGGTCAAACGCAATTGACGGGCGCCGGTGAGTGCGTGGGCATATACGCGGGCGAAAATGGTTTCTCTCTGTATGACATGTATTGGTATTGGTATTATGCTCAGGCCGCCGCATTGGGTTACGAAACGAATGTTCCGCGGACTAATAATAATCCTAGTCTAAATCAACCAAGCATTACAGCGCTTATTACGCCCGGTGATACAACGCTCTCTATATGTGGTGGGAATTGTCCTAATAATAGCGGTTGTGACGCGGGCCACATGGGACTACTTGTAGGCTTAAATCCGACGGGTAGCGTCTGTCCGTCGTTTGGCACTTTCCAGTCAGGCGAGGCGACATTGGACATCCAGATGGTTCTGGCTATGGCCCCAGGAGCTAACATCGTCGCGTATGAAGGCACTAACCCAGTTGCCACCTTGGCGAATATGGCGAACCCACCGCCTGGGAATCAATTGTGCCACCAGCTAAGCTCATCTTTGCCTGTTCCTATCAATACCGCCACCGAGAACATTTTGCTGGAATTCGCCGCCCAAGGGCAAACGTTCTTCATGGGTTCGGGGGACTGGGCTGCGGGAGTGTATTCCCCTGGAGTTATTGATCCTTACGTGACGGTCGTAGGTGGTACTGAGCTTGCTCTTGCGTACAACACCTCTGGTGGAGAAACCTATGGTAGCGAAACGGTTTGGCCACTGAGTGGTAGTGGAATAGCTGATAGCAGTCTTCCCTCGACTGGCGCATGCTCCTACTTCCCAATCACTCCAAGGGCGATGCCTTACTACCAGCAGGGCGTTGGCTTGCTTGATGCGAACGGCGGCAGTTACCGGAATTTCCCCGACGTAGCCATGGTCGCTACCAACGTAGAGAACGTCATTGCATCGACACCGGGAGGCGGCGGCACCGGAACTAGCTATTCCTCGCCGCTATGGGCGGGTTTCATGGCCCTGGTCAATGAGCAGAACACCAAAAATCTCCGGAACCCTGTTGGCTTTTTTAACCCGGTGCTCTACGCAATAGGCAAGACTAGGGGGTCCGGTTCAACGGATGTTTACGCGACCAGCTTCAACGATATTGGGCTAGGGCTGAATGATACGAACAATTTCATATACACAAGCAACTGGCAGCTGGAAGTCGTGGACGGAGGTGGGAAAACCTGTGTCCCTAATTATGGTCCTGCCCATGCGTATACCGCGACTGCGGGTTACGACGTCGCCTCTGGCTGGGGCAGCCCCAAGTTAGGGCTCATCAATCAGCTGACGTCATCAACGCCATTGCCGCTCTTGGATGTCAGCGCTGGCTTCTGGCATACGTGCGCCGTGCGGTCTGACAAGACGGTCAATTGCTGGGGCTATAACGTTGTTGGCCAATTGGGCAATGGAAACACCACCGACAGCAACACACCCGTCACAGTACAAAACGTATCGACGGCTGTGGCCATTGCTGCGGGGGGTGGCCACACTTGTGCGCTACTGGCTGGTGGAACCGTCCAATGTTGGGGAGCTAACGGCAGCGGTGAACTTGGCGACGGAAGCCCCTTTGGCCAGGATCCCACCGAATACCGCCCTACTCCGGGGCCTGTATCTGGCGTCTCAACGGCAACAGCCATTTCCGCAGGCGTCGGCCATAATTGCGTTGTGTTGGCTAGCGGAGCCATTCAATGTTGGGGCGCCAATTTTTGTGGCCAGCTCGGCAACGGGACGATCAGCAACGGTAGCAACACACCCGTTTCTGTTACTGGCATTACTAACGCAGCAGGCGTTGCCGCTGATGGGGACCATACCTGTGCTTGGCTTACTAGCGGTGATATTAGCTGCTGGGGATGTAATTCGGTTGGCCAACTTGGAAACGGTTCGACCACTGACAGCTCGGTGCCAGTTAATGTGTCTAGCGTTTCACCAGCTGTAAACGCGATGGCCGCGGGCGGCAGCTTTTTTACCTGTGCTCGGCAGGTCGATGGCGGGGTTGTGTGCTGGGGACAGGGCGAGGACGGTCAGCTCGGCGACGCAACGACTGCCAACATGTGGTTGCCCAACTCCGTAGCCACCTTGGCGAATGACATTGCGGCGGGTAACGCACATGCCTGTGCGACGCAGGCCAATGGCACTGTCCAATGTTGGGGATTGAATACATTGGGCCAGCTTGGGAACGGCAGCGGCAACACTCCCATGCAGTGCCTGGACGGACCCTGCAGTATTGTTCCCGTAACCGTAACTGGCCTAAGCCAAGTAATATCGGTGAGAGCCGGAGGTGACCATAGTTGCGCCCTAACGGCAGGGGCATTGTACTGCTGGGGGGATAACATGTATGGCCAGTTAGGCGACGGGTCGAAGACTACCAGCGGTACTCCTGTTCAAGTAAAATTCTAAACGCGCTATGATAGACTCGCTCGTCTCCTATCGGAGCGAGCAACGATGACAAATTGCACATCAGCGACAACGCTCACCAAGCCCTGAGCGCGTGCACGTCGATTCATGTCAACGTGCTCGACAGCTTGGCCACCGCACGGTTCAGTGACGGGAAAGACAAAATAACAAATTCACTACTTGCAGCCCTTGAGCCCATTGGGACCTGACCCGGTAGGGCTCGATAGTGAACTTAGGTGGCCGACTACGGCGTGGCTTGGCAGGATGACACAGCTTGCTTGGTTATTGTGCTAAACTAACGACCTTGTGAAGGCTCAGCGGCGATATAAACACAGCATCGAAGATTCGGGATGCCTCATGTGCAATCTCAAGATAATTCCCTGGTTGAGTTTTGGCCTGCTGCTCGCGGCTTGCGGAGGCAAAACCGCCAGCAATACCGCGACCACTTCGAGCGCAGGCAAAGGTGAGAACAGCTCGTCCGGAGCGAGCGGCAACATGGTGTCTGGTGCTGGCAATGGGAATTCCAGCGGCGGCAGCAGTCAATCCCAGGGCGGGACGAATGGAGCTCAAGGAGGCCGCGCCACGGGTGGGCTCGAGTCAGTTGGAGGCGTACCCGCCACCGGAGGTCACGTGGGCACTGGCGGAGTTTCGGGATTGCCCTGCGGTTTGTCGGATGCGGATGCCTGCGCGGCCGCCAACAACGCCAATTGTGGTAGCATCGTCAACAACTGCGGCGTAGCCCACGACTGCGGCATGTGCGCGGTGGGTACCAGTTGCGGCGCAATCCTACCCAATCAGTGTTTCGACTTGATTTGTTCGACTGCTTGCCCCGGCAGTTTCAACTGCGGCTACGCGGGCGACAGCTGCGGAGGCGTCTTAACTTGCGGCACAGGGACGTGCAGCGGAACGGACGTCTGCGTCTCCAATGTGTGCACCACCCCCTTGATTCCGCTACCCATTCCGCCCTGTATTGCCGGTTCACAGGGATGTCTCTGCGATTCCACGGGGGATTGTGCACCTGGTCTAAGTTGCTCAGCTCAAGATGATGCCGGAGTTACGTACAAACTTTGCTGCGATGCGAAGGGCAATTGTCAGCCACCGGCCGGAGCTGCGAACGTTGACAAGACCTGCGCTGGGACCGGGACCCCAACCTGTACGCCAGGTGTGATGATTCCAGCTGCCACTGCAACGACTGACAATTGCGGCTATCCCACGACCAGTTCCCAGGTAAACTCATTTATGTGTGGGATCGCTGCGACGGGCGGAAACGCAGTGCCGGCGCAGATTCAGGCCTACTTCAATGATGAGTGGCCGCTCACGCTCGGCTGCGCCACCACGGCTGATCCGGTGTCAACGCTTCCAGCGGATCCGGGTACCGTGTACTACCCCGAGCTCGGCGATCCCACGTGCAATGACACGGCGGGGCGACCCATGCGACCCTCGCTGTACATCACGGATATTACGCAGGACCCGAACTGCACAGCGGGCGATCAGCAAGCAGGTGGCACTGCCACTGATCCGATTGCTGTTTTCGGCACGTGGACATATGCCAACGCTGGCATGCCGGTCACACCAACCAACTTGGCAATGAACTACTGGACTCTCGGCGCAGGGTCAGATCAGATACCCAATAGTGTCAGCGCGCAGTGCCCTTTACAGCTTCTTCATGCCCCGGGTCAGGTCTCACCGGGGCGGGATATGGCGCGGAGGTTAGGTTTGAGATGGGCCTTATTTCCGGTCACACGTACCGCCTTCAGGTTATTGCCCACGACAGTAACCAAACCCAAGGCGGCGACTGGGGTGAGGCCTGCATCACCTTCTGCGCGGGAAACGGCGTGTGTCCGCAATTGACCTGCGCCGACTATCCTGCAGGCACCTGCGGACCGCAGAGCGACAACTGTGGCGGCAATATTGACTGCGGGCCATGCCCGTGATGTACCAATATTCGTGCGAGCCAAATTCATGTCGCATGCTGATAATAGCAATTTAGAATTCCGCCCGATCGCGCGCGGCACTTGATAGGGCCTGCATTGCGCCATTGATGCAATGCAGAAGCATTGAGCGACCTTAAAGCGCAGAACCCATTCATCTTGAGTCAAGTTTTCGGCAAGGCAGTTGTCTGGGCCGGGGCCCAGACAACCAACACAATCAAAACATCGGAACGAACCGGAGTGAAAAAGTACAGCACACTGCACATTTTCACGGAGGTAGACGGTCCTCGCGCAGCGAGGAACGCCCGAAGGGCGTAGTGAACCTGCGGGTTGGAAGCAAAATTCCAACGCACGGACCATCGACGTTTCTATCTGGATGGGTGAGCTCAACCGTGCCGGCTCGGAGGAGTCCCGCTAATTAATGATTATCCCATTGACCTGCCCGCAATTGGCCAAGGTGAGCGTCGTGTCAACGCGGAAATTAGATTGCACAGTGTGACGTTCCGCATTAAACACGTCAAGGTCATAAACGGAGCCTTTAGTCAACCCCAGTGTATCAAGGGCAACCGAACCCTTGAGTTGCACATGTCGACCCCCTAAATCAAGACTAGGGACTAATTGCTTGTTGATGAACACCCATACGTCGTCATCACCCACAAATGTAAATGTTTCGCCGCCGTTGTACGTAAAGGACGTATGTATCTCCGTTGTGAAGCTAAAATTGTGGTTGGGGCACCCCTGGGGCAAATACTGCGTCTGATTGCCGAACCCAGCGTTGTCGAGTGGGAAGTACGACGAATCCGCGCAGCCCTCCGGGGTTATTGATTGAAGCGGAAAATGTGGAAGTGCCGTCGCTGGCGGTCGTGAGCTCTAACGCCACCAGATACGTCATGTTCACGCCGGGCGTATCGTGGTACCATTCGTCGAAATCAGCCTGTGTATGCGTGCCCGCGAGCGGGTTGGTGGGAAATGCGAACACTGGTTTTCCATCGGCGCCTAGCGTCGATGCAACAATTCCCTGCACTCCCGTGGGTGAAGAATCGGGCGCTGTCTCAAAATCGGGGTGTCCCCCGGGCGTGGTGCCCATCTTTACATCGCGCACCGCACCAAAAAGCATGCCCGAGCAAGTGGTGGCCGTATTTGCGGGGACGCTGCCGCTCGAGATGTCAGGGCCCAAGGCATAGGCACCATACGTGACGTTCGTCACATTGGTGTAGCCCGCTGGCGGCCAGACTGCAGCCACCCCATTACCTGAATCTAGCCCTCCGTTGGCCCCACCCGATCCTTGCACTATGAAGGTGCTGCCACCCGGGTTATTGCTATCAACGCCATTTTTGCCCGAGCCACAGCCGTTGATGAAGACCGGAAGCAGGAGGCACCCGGTGATGAGGCTAGAACAGTCCTTGAAGCCAAGGTGGATTTTCAACATGAGCGGTCTCCTGGCAGAAACACGGAAACGATTCGCTGACAGCCAGTGAACTATAGCACACTCGTGTTGCCTAAGAGCCGTTTTGGATGACTCGCCTAGAACTAGCTAGTTGCTGACGAAAAACTCCGAAGTCTTGAAAATTACTAAGCAAGTTAGCGCGCGCAGGGTCGGGTCCCTGCGCGCCAACGTGATAAGCAATCCGTCGGAAATCGTGAGCAACTTTGGCATTTTGCTGTGTCACGGTCGCGGTGGAATCGAAGATATGAGAGGCAGACATTGAGTGCAAGACCCATAAATCAAGCCAATAACGCATTTTTGCTGGAAACCAGCTAACGCGAAAGTGGCCGCTCTGAGTGATCGGTCTGTAGGACGTGGCCCGCAGTGACTGCGGCGCTCGCACCGCCGTTGGCGCGCCTGTTCTTACTCACAATTGCGGAGTAATGCACGCCCGCATACCAGCCCACCGCTAGGGCAACCCCCATCGCCGCCAGAACTATCAGAAGTAACCCACGTCGCTTGGAGGGGGGAGCCGCAGCATCTAGACACGGCTTGAGCCTTTTCCAGGCTTGCCCTTCGTCGAGATCGTGACGGAATTGCGCCTCTGAATGGGTCAACAACTCGGCAACTTCAGTCGGCTCATCTATCAGCCGTGCGGGAGCCTGCACGACGGGGTCTTCACTCATCTCGAATTCGCTGCCTCGACTTCTGCTATTCCGAGCGCTCCCCTGAAACTGCGGCGCGCATAGTGCAATTTTCGCCAAACGGTAGCTTCGGGGCAACCGGCAATTTCCGCAATCTGTTTGCCCGGTAGTCCTTCGAATTCGTAGAGTACAAATACGAGACGATCACCTTGATTCAATTGATTGAGTGCTTCAGCGACTCGCCGCATCGCGGTGGTTTCGGTCATTGTTGATGGCGGAACACTGGGACGCTCTGGCATGAACCGCTGCAATTGTTCGCGAACAACACGCCGAATGCGCAAACGAGTGCGCGTGCGCCTGGCCTGAGTCACACACAATCGGTAAAGCCAAGTTTTCATTTCCGCCTGCCCACGAAAGTTCGCAAGATTGCGGTAGAGTTCCACGAAGACGTCCTGGCAAGTGTCTTCAATGTCCGCTGGCATTGCCCCGAGCTTTCGAAGAAACGCCGCAGCCACTGGGTAGTACCGACGATGCAGCGCTCGCCAAGCTACGGGATCACCAGCTCGACAATTCCGAACCAGGGTATCTTCGATTGCGGTAACGGCCGTGCCCACCTCGATACGGTGCTCCGCGGGATTAGAGTCCTTAGGTCGCAATACCTTCGCCATTAAAATCCCCCAACCGGGGTTACTATACTGGATGCATAGCCAATTGGTACCCAAGAACAAATATCCTGGGGGTTGACATCGACGACTCCGAACGTTCGGCCCGCCTGTTTAGTAGCTCACCCAGCCGAGTACCTTGCCGACGTGCAACGCAGCGCAAGCTTCTCTATCCGTAATGCTTCGCGCACCGCGGGGCGGCGGCGTTGCAACGATGTCAGCCACGCATTCGTCCACCGAGCGACCGAGCGTCGCCAAGCGCTGCAAGTGAAGCAGTGCGACCGGCGCCGTGCCGCGCTCGCGTTTGCTTGCCATTGCCGGCGCCCGCGGACCGGGCGCCACGCGCGCATCTCCTGACGGCATCAGCGATCGCGGATCGCCTTGGGTTGCCACGAAGGCACCCGCCATCATGGGGCTCGCGAGATCCAAATCGAGAGGGAATTCCACGCGAGTTGGAGCCGTACCCCGGTAAAATGTCGCGGCACCTCGGGACCAAGCGCACAAAGCGGCTACGCGGTCGCGACCCTGATCGCGAATAGCCCGAAATACGTCTACCGCGCTGACGAGTTCCATAGCCACCAGCGTGTCTCCCAAACGCGCTCCCTCTTCGCTTAACCGGAGCAGCGCAGCTTCCAATTCCTTGCGCGTGAGTGCACCACGTCGCACCAGGTATTCGCCCAGCAGCTCGTCACGTTCGGTCGAGGCGACGTGAAGCAGTCGCCCGTTCTGTAAGTAAATTTCCTTGCGGCGTGGCAGCCCCGTTCGATCGCGACGTTCAACAAAGAGTGCACCGGTCTCAACATTGCTTCGCAGGCGAGCCAAGATTTGCAACATTGGCATCTCGCGAATTGAGGCTTGGTAATCCGGAACTCCCACTTCAAACAGCCTGCCTGTCGTTGCGGTCGTGGAAGGTAGCAAGTGCCGGGCCAAAGACTCGATGTCCCGAACCTGTCGAAAGTCTTCCCCCATAAGCGCAACCTCGTCGTCTCCCCGAATATCGCCGACGACAATCATTTCGATGAGTTGAGCTAGAGCTACATCGGCCAAGACGCGACCATCCGCAAAACGCACTTTGGCAGGCACTCGTTCAGTAACCGGAGGTTCGACGGAAGGCGGTGCAGGCTCGTGGATCTCTATCAACGGCGTTGCATCCGATAATGCAGGGACTCCCTTGACAGCCCGCATGCGTTCGACCGAATCGCGGATCTGGCCTTGCAAACGTTCTGCCAATTGTGTGCTATCTCCGGCCCAGCGAACCCATAGAGCAAGTTCTTGAGTCAAATCCGAACGACTCGACTGAAAGAGCGGCAGCAATGCTTCGGCAAACTCCGTTGCATTCGAGAACCTCGTCGCGGGGTTTTGTGCAAGCCCTTTAGTGCAGATCTGATATAGTCGAGGCGGCAGCTCAGATTCGTGCTTTCTCAACGGCTCGATATTGCCATCGCGAATTGCCAGCAGCACCGCCAACTGTCCGCTACCGGGAAACACGCGTTCGCCGATCAACATCTCACCTAAAATAACCGCGAGCGCGAACAGATCCGCACGATTGTCGAAGGGTTCTCCTGCAATTTGTTCGGGTGAAAGATAGCCAAATTTCCCTCGCAGACCGACCGTGGGCTGCAGCGGTCGCGCGCGCGGTTCGGTCACGCGTGCTATCCCAAAATCACCGAGTTTCACGTCACCTTGATTGGACAAATACACGTTTGAAGGCGTCACGTCCCGATGAACGAGTCCCAGTGGAAACCCATACTGATCCGTCGCGGAATGTACAGCCACCAGCGCTTCAGCAACACTGAGCACGATGTGAGCGGCCAATTCAGGCGGAATGCGACGTTGTTCGGTTTCGGCCCGACGCAAAAGTCGATATAGATCGACCCCTTCGACGTACTCCATGGCAAGGTAGGACTCGCCGTCAACTTGTCCTGCACCAAAGACGGTTACGACATTGGGGTGGTGTACAGCTTGGTGCAGCTCCGCCTCTCGCTCGAGAGCCTCATAGGCGCCCTCACGACCGTCCTGCATTACCAGGCGCTTTACGACAAAACATGGCGCCGGATGTTCGCCAATCTTCGGTCGGGCGATATAGACCTCCGCACTGCCACCAACCGCCAAGCGACGGTCGAGCAGAAACGGACCGAACGAAATGGGCTGTGCCCCGGTACCTTCCGAACCTTGACCCGACACCGGTCCATTATTGCGGATTTTTTTGGGTTTGGTCAACGGGTTGTCGGACACCTAAAAATCAATCAGTACTCTGAGGCTAAATGCTGGGTTCTAGATCGGTTCCTATTATCAATGTTGGGTTGGTTTTGTTTGAGATCGCGACTTGGGGTTGCTCACGACCCCCGCAAGGCCCATCAGCCGAAATAGATTCACGTTCGCGGACCTCGGCGTCGCTGCGACTCCTCGTCACGGGCGACGTGGCTGGCACTATCGAACCTTGCGGTTGCGTGAAGGACCAACTGGGCGGCCTCGATAGATTTGCAACGGCCGTTCTCACTGCGCATCGCAATCATTCAACACTGTTCCTTGAGGCGGGCGCGCTGCTTTTCCCGAGGTCTTCGATTGAAACTGACGAACGGGACGAATCGTTATTGCGGGCTCAGACACTTGCGAAAGTCATGCGGGGCTTGGGGCTTTTGACTTGGGCCCCCGGAAAAGCGGACTGGGCATTGGGTGAGCCGACCCTGGTTGAGTTAACCAAGCAGTCGGGCGCGAAATTATTACAATCCGCTATTCGTGATGGGGCCACTGTTTCCGGCAGTGAAGGTTGTGTGCTGACCAACGCTGGCGGCGTAAAGGTAGGCATTTGCGGCATTGGCTCGCAGTCAACGTCCGCGTCAACGCATCCCGATGATCTACTGAATAACCTTGAAGAGGCCGCAAAAGAGTTGGAAACCAAGGGCGCCAGGCTAAGCATTGCCATGCTGAATGCGCCATCGGGAACCGCTGCAATAGTGGCTCAACGAATCTCGTCATTTCAAGTAATAATCGTCGGCGGCACCAGTGAGCGTTCACTAGGCGCAGACAGCGACGGAGCCGAGCCGCAGCTGGTCGGTTCAACTCTTATTCTAGAACCGCCCAATCACCTTCGGGGACTGGTTGCAGTGGACTTTACCGTTATCGGCGAAAAATACTCATTTCAAGATGGTTCGGGTATCGGTCGGGATGAGGAACGCGTCGAGGTTGCTCACCGAATTGTGGATCTTGCTGAGCGAGTCCAAGTGTGGAAAAACCAAAATCAAGACAAATCTTTGTTAGCCGCTCGAGAGGCAGATCTGAAACGCTTGCAGCAACGATACTTCGAATTGTCGAAACCCGTAGAGCTACCTAAGGTAAGCTACTTTACGATCCAGACGTTTGCAATTGGCAATGGCGTGCCGGGTGATCCAGCAGTAAGAACAACGCTGGACGAGCTCGGAGGTCGGATTAATCTCAATAATCGCGAGAAGTTTAGCGGTCGAAAAGCCCCTCCAGCGACCGAGGGCCAGCCCACATTTGTCGGAGTTGATGCTTGCGAAACTTGCCACCCAAATGCAACGAAATTTTGGCGCTCCACGCATCATGCAACTGCTTATCGAACTTTGGTTAACAAAGATCGGCAATATACGCTCGAGTGTGTCGGCTGCCATGTGACTGGCTATGAGCAGCCGGGCGGCTCAAGCGTTACGGATGTCGCAGAACTTCAGGACGTTCAATGCGAGACTTGCCACGGTCCTGGCTCTGTTCATTCTAAGACAACATCGAAGGATACCATCACCCGTAAACCCGATCAGCAACTTTGCGCGAATCGATGTCATCACTCACCGCACGTGGCTCCCACTTGGACGGTTACTGAAGCCTGGCCAAAGATACTGGGTGAAGGTCACGGGAAATAGGTTCGGTCGAAGGTAAGTGCGCAACGGAACCCAAGGCCATGCAAGCCAGAGTCAGGTTGGCTGTCAGCCGTCAGCCAGGATGCTCGCGGCTGATAGCCGATAGCCAGCTTCAAGGCGTCTTGGCAAACGGTAGTATCGTCTTAAGGTCTTCGTCATTGAAGCGCAATTGCAAGCCGATGAAGTAGTCGCGCCGCGTCGCGCTCAAGATGTCGTCCACGCCACCTAAAAGCCAAAGCCTGGGAATGAATTCGTAGCCTAATGAGACACGCCACCGGGGCAACACTACTTCACCAGAATCCGAAGATGTCCTGCTGCAGCTCGAAGCGGTCATCGAGCAACAAGGTGTCAAGACCAATGCCACCCGTTGATTCCTTGATGCCGAATCGTCCGACAAACGGGCCAAACCGCTGGGCAAACTGCAGCGAGAAGCGAAATGAATTGGTTGTGATCGTTTCTCGTTGGAAATAGGTGGGAGGCTCGTTGGGGTTGGTGGTTTCAACTGCAATCTGTTCGTAATGAGTTAGCCCCTTGGGATCGTTTACAATTTCAATTGCGTAATATTTGTCTTCGCGCGGCTGGAGTCTCAACTGCACGTAGCTTTTGACGGTGTTGGCAAGAAATTGGTAGTCGGTGCGAAGTTGCACAATGGTCTGAAGGCGCCCCAAACCCCCAACGAAGTCGCCCACCGTTTCCGTAACCCCTTCGACTTCGTTAATGAGATGTTCATCTTTCGACAGCCGGCCTAGCGTTCCCTGGCCTTTTTCGAGGCGGCCACTGACAGTTTCCAGGTTGGAAAGCGTATTCTCCAAACTTGAGCTGGCGCGATTGACCTTGTCTAGAATATCCCTGACCTCGCCAGTCTTCTGAGGTTGGCCCTCTTCAGCGTGATTCAATAATTCGCGGATTTGTTGGGTAGAGTTCTGAACATTCTCCAAGATGTGGTCAACTTGAGGTTCACTCTTGGCCGCCACGGCATCGACCCGAATCAAAATATCCCGAATCGTTTCGCGGTTTTCGCGCACGGTGTCATTGAGCGCAGCGGTCACTTCTGCCAGATTTTCCAGCGTCTTTCGCATGTTTTCTTGGCCTTCGTTCGTCCCGACGGATTCGGCCAAGGAATGGGACACCCGCTGAACATCTTTCGATATGTCCGCGAGGCTCTTCATGAGAGCGTCAGTCGTGACGCCCTCAACTACGGTCGGAATTCGGTCACCGTCTTGCAGCTGCGCGCGGCCATCGGTGCCCGGTGTAATCGCCAAGTAATATTCACCGAGCAAACTCGAGCTGTTCTTGGAAACGGCCGAGTCGACAAACAATGGGACACCCGACTGAACACGGATGTCAATCCGGGCCTTACCTTTGTCGAGCCGGATCCCCTCGATGGAGCCGACTGGGATACCAGCGACGCGGACTTGAGAATGCTTCACGACACCGACGGCATCATCGAACAGCGCATAGACGACGTAGCCTTTGCCCGTACCCGACTGCTTTTGGATGAATCGATAAATAACGACAGCCGCCAAACCAGTGGCTACGATAAAGACGGAAACTTTGGCGGCAGAAGTGAAGCGGCCCATAAATGTCGCCGACGGCAGCGTACCAGTGTGCTTGCCTATGGGCGAACTTCCACCATCATCAGGTCCCCGGAAAACAACTGGCACCGATGATCGACAACGTAGCCTTTCCCACTTCTCCGCAGTTTTGCTCTAGGATTGGGCATTTAGACTTAATAATCGGTGCTCGCGCCAAAGCTCAATGCAAGGTCTTCCGGCGAGCCGGTGGCTTCGAAAGACTCGGTTGGGCACTCATCATCTTTGGTCATTTGGCCTGTTCGTCACGGAACCCCAGTCAATCCCAATTGAGTTGGCCCACGACTGCGCAGCGCGAATCGGCAACCGAAGGGGAGCCATTCCGATTCGAAAACTGGGAGGTCGAAACTCGCTCACCGCGTGACGTGACACCAGAAAAGCCGTTGACTCTGCTCCAGAACCTATGCGGGCGCGCCGATGCGGCGCTAACTGCGGTCGCCCATCGACTGGCGACGGACCAGAAATTCGGCTCGAAGCCCGATGACCTGGATCGACTGGCATTCGCCTTGCGAGCATCCGGGTCCCCCTATGTTTGGCCCCGGGCCTGGTCACTGATGATTCCTGTTGGGGAGTCCAGCGAGGATGTTCTGGTGCCCCGATTCGAGCATTGGCTCAGCAGCTTCAATGATGGGGGTCAACGTCGCTGCGGGATTTCGCGCGCCTCGGGCCCCAATGGAACTTTGTATGCGGCGGTTGCCTCGGATGTACTCGCCGATCTCGTTAAGCCCCTGCCAACCAGGGTTCGAACAGGACAATGGCTAGAATTAGAGGTTCTTTTGCTCGGTGAAGCGTCGGATGCCAAGGTAATTCTTGAAGGCCCTAAAAGTGAACCGTTGGTCGTGCCTGCCACCATCAGCCAGGGTGAAGTCAGGTCGCGAATTCCGATGTCTGGGCCGGGCCCTTGGCTGATTCAGGTGCTAGCCACGATGGATACCGGCCCACGCCCCGTCATCGAGGCGGAGGTATTTGTGGATGAGGAACCTCCCAAACGCCTGGAGCTGCGGCCGGCACCGGGCGAGTCGGCCAACGGCCAAGGGGGAAATTCGGCCGAATCTTTGTACGTCATGATAAATGCGGCGCGCATTGAAGAGGGCAGAAAAGCTCTTTCCCGCGACTCGCGATTGGATCGATTGGCACAGCAGCACGCTATGGCAATGCTCGCCGCTGGCCATGTTGGTCACGACGTCGGTGACGGATCACCCAAGAGTCGCCTCGAAAATGCCGGAATATTCGCGGCTCTGGCTGGGGAGAACGTGGCGCACGCTGCCGATGCGGTTAGGGCCCATCGGGCGCTTTGGGCCAGTCCATCGCACAGGAGTAATATACTCCACCGTGGCTTCAGAAATGTAGGATTGGGCGTCGTCCGCGGGCCGGACAGTACAGTTTGGGCATGTGAATTGTTCGCCGCTCTCGACTGAAGGCATGACCTCGCGATAGGTTCCAAGGTGTGCAGTCCCAGGCTGGGGCTCACTCGCAAGCTCGATGTTCGCCCAGACGGTACTTGGAGGGCTCATGCTCAGACTGAAGAGCACGTATGCGTTAGTGCTGATGATGTTGATAACGGGATTGTTGGCTCGGCCTGCGCGCGCTCAACAGAACTTGTTTTATCTGGATCGTCTCCAGATATCCGGTGCGCCCGATGACGGGTTCGCAGTGTTTCGTCCAAAGATGTACGACACGACCCGTTACTATGCCTTTGGGGCACTGGGCTTCACATACAATCCGTTGAGAGCGGACACGGTTGTGGATCCGAATCAGGTTTCAATAGAGAACCCCGTCAAGGCTCAACTGATCACGTATCTGGTCATAGGGACCGAAGTCGCCAATCGGCTCGGTTTCAATATTGCCCTGCCTGTATTGACGTACGCGTCCTATGGGAATAACTCGGCGCAAGTCGTCGGGAGCGCAAGTGACAGGCCTGCGCTGTCTGACATGCGTTTTGATGGCCGCATCCGGGCGTACGAATCTGACAGCCATAAACTCCGCCTCGGACTCGGAGCGGCCGTTTTTGCCCCTATCGGCGATAGCGCGGGCGCGTTTGCTGGCGACGGGGCGACGACCGCGTGGCTCTTCGGGTCCGGGCGAAATCGATTTCGAAAAGTTCTTTATTGCCGCCAACTTGGGCCCACAATTTCGCCCGATGCGAGGCATTGGCGGCACCAATGGCTTGTTAATCGTAGGCGACGAGATGCGTTGGACCCTAGGTGCCTACGTCCCATTGCGTGATGATCGCGTCCGCTTGGGACTTGAGTTATTCGGCAGTACGGGTCTTCAAACACTCAACAACGGCCCGGTCACCGGAAACCAAAATACGCTGTTTGGCCCCAGAAATACCGATGTTGAATGGCTGGCGCAGGGTCGATTCCTATTGGACAAGAAAGGCCATTGGTCGACGATGGTCGGGGTCGGTACACGCGTTACAAGTGGCTATGGCGCGCCCGACCTTCGCATGCTCGCTTCTCTCGGTTATTGGTTCACGCTCAGCGACAAGATACCCAAGAGCGGACCGCCTCGATACATGATGGAAGATGTCGAAAACAAGGAGTCTGACCGCGATGGCGACGGCTACCCGGATGCCATAGACAAGTGTCCGGACCAACAAAGAAGACGGTAAACCGCCGTATCCCTACGACGGTTGCCCTGCGGATGCCGATCGCGACGGCGATGGAATTCCCGATTCCGAAGATGCTTGCCCAGACGTTCCCGAAGACAAGGACGGCATCCAGGACGAAGACGGTTGTCCGGAAGACGATGCGGACAGCGACGGCATTCCGGATGCTCAGGACCATTGCCCGTTGGTGCCTGGAAAAGCGTCGAAAATTGCGGAAAAGAACGGTTGTCCTTCGCTGATAAGCTTCCAGGATAACGGCGAGATTCAGTTACTCGAGCCCATCCAATTCGAAACTGCGAAATCGACGATCAAGCCAGTCAGCTACCCGATCCTAGACGAGGTAGTTGCACTCATGAAGTCGCGAAAAGACCTCAAGGTCGGCGTCTACGGCCATACGGACAGCGTGGGTGGCGATGCGATGAATCTGCAGCTCAGCAAAGACCGCGCTGCTGCTTGTGTTCGTTACCTCGTTGAAAAGGGAATCGCGGCAAATCGCCTTCAATCTGAAGGATTCGGAGAAACAAAACCAATTGCCACCAATGACACTCCCGAAGGGCGAGCCAAGAATCGGCGCACGGAATTTAAAGTGATTCCATAAGTGCTAGGTATCGACTTTCGGGTCGCTATCTCGGAATTGTTGCCGGGGTCGGGGCCCCGGCAACCCACGCGACAAGATCCAACCAGGATCTCCATCAAATTCCGCGTTGACCTTTCAACGTTGCGACAACGATTGAGTCCAAACAGGACTTTGCAGGTTGGCGTAATCTGTAAGGCAACAAGCAGAGTTTGCGGGAGCGGCCCCGGCAGGGAGAATCACTTCGAGTGTGGAGGCATCTTGGCCTCCTTGAACACAACGTGCTTTCGCACAACTGGATCGTACTTCTTCAATTCCAGCTTGCCCTGCATCGTGCGCTTGTTCTTCCTAGTGTAGTACATGAAGCCTGTACCCGCGGAAGAAACGAGACGAATGTTATCGCGCATAGCGGCCGGCTGGTACCATGCCCATTCGTCTGCTGCAAGGGGAAGGCTATGCAGCAATGGCCGGCCAGTTGATTTTCGTCCACGCTTTATGTACTCTGACACATGCGCCCGCACGAAATAGAGAGTTGGACACTATCTGTCGTCGACCGAATCGTTCAGGATCAACCGGTCGAAGACTCGCGAGTCGAACTCAAAGCTGAGTGGCCCCGGGACCCAGCAAAAGCGGCGCGGCGTCTTGCGGGCCACGCGAATGCCGCGAGACAGGAAGCCATACTCTGGCTGATTGGAGTTGACGAAGGTGCCCGGTCGGTTCCCGGCGCCGACTTCGCGAACTTGGCTTTCTGGTGGCCCCAAGTGCAGCATTGGTTTGAGGGCATTACACCGGCCATCGTTGACGTGAACGTACCCTATGAGGGCCGTACCGTCGCAGCACTATGCTTCGAAACAGATCGTGCACCGTACGTAGTAAACGTCGTTGAACAAGGTCCGGTTACACATGAAGTACCTTGGCGCGAAGCAACACGAGTGAGAAGCGCCAAACGGGAAGAACTGCTGCGTCTACTAGTCCCAGCCTTGCGTGAACCTGAAATCGAGGTTCTCAAGGCTGAATATGAGGCGCAGTCCCCTTGGGGTGCTGGTCGCTTTGACTGCGAGATATACGTCATTCCTCGGGCAACGGATCGACTCTGCCTACCCATGCATCGGTGCTCCGGAGAACTTGTCACGTCAAACGAGCGTTATCCGCTGGTCGATCTGAGCCCTTCGTCAAACCCCGACGTTTCCATGGTGCAGATTTCGCCGCACCAGGCCGTGTTTACCGGCCCAGGACGCCTGCGAATTGTTGCCGATGTGACGCCCAAAGACGAAGTCAAGGAGCCGATTTGTGTTTACTTGAGTTTCGGCATCATTGAACTCGATCATCCGATATCCTTGGCAATTCCTCTGGTTCCGAAGAGCCCCGGCCAAGGCAAGCGTTGGACACTGCGCAGATGGTAATCGGGTAAGCTCTAAGCTTTCTCGGAGATATCAGGGTTTCTGATCCTCGGCCGTTGGCGCTGGACTGCTCCGTCAACCTCGTCTACTGCTTGGCGGATCTTCGTCACTCGGATCGACGTGAACCATGACCGAAGCCGACGGTAGTCGCTCTTGAATATCCAGTGACACGCTATGCGCGATGGCGTGTGAGTCGCGAACCGTCATATCTGGGGGAAGTTCCAAATGAATCTCAACGAAACGCCAACCGCCGGCCTTGCGGGTTCGCAAATCGTGATACCCGAGCACGTCCCCGCGAGTCCGCATATACAATTCGATGCGCCCCAGCTCTTCGAGCGGTAATCGACTGTCGAGCAGGTCCCGCACCGCACCTATGGTAAGCTTAACCGCGGTCTTGACGATGAAAAGCGCGACTGCCAGCGCAACCACCGGATCGATCCACGTAAATGAGCGCTCCGGTGCCAGTCGCTGTGCTACGGCAACGATTGCCAGGCCCAGCATTACGCCGAGTGACGTGTAAACATCGGTTCGCAGGTGCCACGCGTCAGCGGTAAGGGCCACTGAATCTGTCGCGCGTCCCACTCGCATCAACCAACCTGAAACGAAGTAGTTGATGATACCGGAAGCTGCCATAATGCCAACGCCCAGCACGGTACCTTCGAGTGGAGTGGGATGAATCAGCTTCTTTATGGCTTCAATGACGATCCAACAAGCCGCCACCAAAATTAGAAGCGCCTCGATGGCCCCCGACAAATTCTCGAACTTACCGTGACCGAATGGATGTTCGTCGTCAGCGGGGGCTGAAGAGGCACGCACTGCCCACCAGGCGATGAGCGCCGCCACTAGGTCAATCCCGGAATGAATAGCTTCCGAGATAATCGAAACACTGCCTATGGCAACGCCGACGACTAGCTTGCCCAACACAAGTGCGGAATTGGAAAGTACCGAAACCGTCGCCGCACGAGTCTTGCGTTGTGATTGGCTCACCGTCATAGCCTGGCTTCCCTCGGAATTCTAGGTCAACGACCGTCCCAGCGAGCCTTACGAATCTCGCGGCTTTTCGAAAGCTTTCGCAAAGCAGCAATTTCCATTTGTTCCACGCGCGGCCGTGGGAGTCCCATGACCATCGCAACCTCCTCGAGCCGCATACCACCCAAGCCTGCTAAATCCAGAGCACATGTCGAAGGCAAAATGTCCACGAGTTCATTGAAATCATTCTCATTCCATTCGGCAATATGCGGCCTATCCTGCAGCAACGAATATCGACATTGCATGTGAAGGCATTTCCCAGCGTCCCGCCAGGTGCACTCGGGCACCTCGCCGTAGCGCGTTTTGCGCATTGTCTTTTCTTCGCTGAACATGCCGTTCCCGCGTCGCCGCTGGAGCCCGAGATTAGCCGTAAAAATCGGCGATGTTTTGAGATAAGCCAACTTGTCCGAGCGTTCGGTCATTTTGGGTTCTCTGAGTCGGGCCCCTGGTTTAAAATGGGTCTTTTGCTGGGTCTTTTGCGGCACGGAAAGTGCTGGAGCCCAGAACTCATTCATCTTGAGTCAACATTTCAGAATGCACTTGGCTGGGTCGGGGCCCAGACGACCAACACAATAAATACGTCGCAACGAACCGGAGTGAAAAAGTACAGCACGCTGTACATTTTCACGGAGGTAGACGGTGCTGGTCCTTCGACCACTCCTCGGCGTCGTCGCGCAGCGAGGAACGCCCGAAGGGCGTAGTGAACCTGCGGGTCACCCATGAAAACCCAACGCACGGCGTGCCGGCATTTCAAATAGAAATAGCAAACATGGCGTCACCGGCCGGGAGGATTCCCGTTGGGCGAGTGTCGGACAGATCGGGCTGAGCGCTACGCATGGCTTGACGCCAGCGCCAGAACCCGCCAACAAAAGCCCATGTTGTATCGTCGCTTTGGGAAGACCGAACTAAAGATGCCGGTTTTGACCTGCGGGGGTATGCGCTTGCAGCAATCATGGACGGCGTCAGCGGACGTGACCGAAAAAAGTCAGGCCAACGTCAAGGCAATCGTTGAACGGGCCGTCAACAGCGGCATCACGCACATCGAGACCGCCCGGGGTTACGGCACCAGCGAGAAGCAGCTCGGGCAGATACTTCCCCAGGTACCTCGGGACAAGATCATCGTACAGACAAAGATTGGCCCACTCGAGAATGTCGATCAGTTCGAGAAAGATGTTTTGGATTCACTCGATCGACTCAGGCTGCCATGGGTAGATTTACTTTCTTTGCACGGCGTCAATAATGAAGAAGTGCTTAATTGGTCGTTGCGCCCCGGCGGCTGCCTGGAGCGTGCCCTCGAATTGAGATCACGGGGCATAGCGCGCCATATTGGTTTCTCTAGCCATGCACCCACAGATATAATTATTGCGGGTATACAAGATGGTCGCTTCGATTACGTGAATCTTCACTATTATTGGGCATTCCAAAACAATGCCAGGGCTGTCAGACAGGCGGCAGCGCGCGACATGGGTGTATTTATCATTAGCCCTTCAGATAAGGGGGGCCACTTGTACGCCCCCCCGAACAAACTGGTCGAGCTTACGGCACCTTTTGCTCCAATCATCTTCAATGACCTGTGGTGTCTGTCGCAATCGGAGATTGGTACGCTTTCCATCGGGGCACAGCGACCGTCCGATTTCGATGAACACTTGAAAGCCGTGGAAATCATCGGCAAGAACGCGCTTGATTTACGGGCATTGATAGCTCCCATCGAGGCTCGATTGCAGGCAGAACTGGAACGAGTATTGGAGAAAGACTGGGCGAACTCCTGGTCGAGCGGCTTATCAGAATGGCAGGCCATGCCGGGGCGGATCAATGTTCTTGAAATTCTGCGCCTTTACAATATGGCAAAGGCCTTCGACATGCTTGGCTATGCGCGCAGCCGCTATAACCTTCTCGAGAATGGCGGTCACTGGTTTCCAGGTCGCAACGCCGCGCAAGCTGACAAGCTCGACTTTTCTGTGGCGTTGAGGCAATCACCTCATGCGAAAGTCATCCCCGCACGATTGACGGAGGCACACCGCTTACTATCCGGACCGAAGCAACAGCGGCTTCAGAATGAAGATCCGCCGTGACACGCGCGGATCAATTTCTAGAGCCCAAACCCGGGCAGGTTCCGACCTTCGATTTTCCCGCGCTCATTTTGCTGGGTGCTCGTACTCGCGGTCGCTTTGATAGCTTCCGCGTGCACACATCGCAGCTCCGCTCCGGCATTGCGGGAGCCACCCGCGTTGCAGGCGCCCGCGGTCGCGCGTCAATCGGAGCCTAGCCCTGGTTTTGCATGGTCAGTAGCGGGTAAAGCTACCGCTATTACGCTGGTCGGCAGCATTCACGTTGGGTTTGAAGGCCTATATCCCTTGCCGGCACCGGTCGAAGCCGCCTTTCGCAAATCCACCGCGCTGGCAATGGAATTGGCGCTCGATCAGGAACCCCCCGAGCGTGTTGCGGAATTAATGATAGCTGGGGCCACGCTGCCTAAAGGTCAGACCCTCCACGACTGTTTGTCGGACAAGACTTGGATTCAGTATCAAGCATTTGCAAAAGAACACCCCGACCAGGGGACGTTTTTCGACGGTTTTCGACCCTGGTTTGTGGCCGTGTTCTTATCGGGTGAACAGACTACCGGGGACGGTTATGACCCCAACCAAGGAATCGACATCCATTTCTTCAAACAGCGGGGAAACCGCCCGGTCATAGGCATAGAAAAGGCCGAAGAACATGTGAGGGTCTTGGCAGACTTACCTGCTGCAACTCAGGACCTAATGCTCGCGGAACAACTCGACGCGATGAATCGACAGGACGACGAACTTGAAGCATTGGTAAAGCTTTGGAAGAAAGGCGACGCCGAAGGTCTGGCGCGAGAGATGTTCGCCGAATTCGACACGCCGCAATACCTCCCCGTATACGATGCGCTGATTGTTCAAAGAAATATTCGAATGACTAAACAGATTGAGACATGGCTGTCCGGAAAGGAGCGCATTTTTGTGGTGCTCGGAGCCGGTCACTTCGTAGGCAGGGACGGAATTGTCGCTCAGTTGCAGCGGGACGGCTGGTGGCCGGTAAGAATCTAAGGCGGGGCCCGACCCGGAACCGGAGTGAAAAAGTACAGTGCGCTGCACTTTTTCACGGAGGTAGACGGTCCTCGCGAAGCGAGGAACGCCCCAAGGGCGTAGTGAACACGGCATCGGGAAAATTTGACTCAAGATCGACGAGTTTTTCGCCCTTAGGTTGACTAGTGGGCCGGCCCTTGCATTCAAATCTCGGCGACGCATATTCGGGGTCCGCTGGTCATGCCTTGGTTTCCGATTATCTTTTTCTCCGTGCTATTCGCGTTTCAAGTGTGGGTAACTTGGCGCGTATGGCGCACAGATCTCTATCTTCGCAATGAGAAGTTTGCCCAATTTAGGCTAATCTGGTTCCTGCCCTTGCTCGGCGCGATCATCGTGTATTCAGTTCTTTCAGAGGAGGATCACCGCCAAGGGCCACCCACTAGTCACCTAAGGGGCTGATGACAAAGTCGTTAGCGTCCCGCAGGACGACCCTCGATTTGCCCGCAAATTCCGCCAAGCGGCCAAGTTCGCCGGCAACTCTTGCCCAGATCGAGCTGACTAAAGCGAAGCGTCAGTCGGCCGTCTTTTAACGACGTGCACTTCCAGATTGCAACGCCTCCGGGGCACGTCTCTAGTAGAGGGTGAGTATGGCGGGGGCCGTGATGCAAGAGCTCGCCTCGCCAGTAACAATGGATTTGGAGTCGCCCAATACGTCCTATACGGCGCGTAAACTCGACGCACGCGAGGCCCTCGAGCACCTGATTCAACTTATCGCTGCGGCAACCCCGTGCATTGCGGTCGCCATAGTCCTAGTGGATGGTAACGTCGAGCGCACTGTCGCCACTTCGGGCATTGCTCCTTACGCGACAGCGAAACAAGCCGGGCTATTCCCACTGGTGTCGAACCTTGCACACGCGACACCTTTCAGTGGCGCTCAGCTTCAATCACAAAGCGTTGTTTTGCCGTTGGAACAGGACTGGGCAGGCTGGTCGTTTTGTTTGCGCCGGCTCAATTCGCGCTGGGGAAACAACTCAGGGTTGCTTTGGATCGCGCGTGAAGACTCGCGACCTTTTCTGGCCCAAGAATTAGCACTTTTCGAAGAATCGGCGTCGCTGGTCGAACGAGAACTCGGGTTTTTGGCTCGTCATGAGGACATAATTGTTCAACGAGAACGAGCCACGCTCGAAGTCGCTCAATTTCACGAGCAGTTGCATCAACAACATGTGCTTTATCGCGAATTGGCCAAACACTTGCCAGACACCGCGGTCTTAATCTTCGATGCTGACTTGCATGTACTGTTGAGCGAAGGATCGCAAACGTTCGCTTCACTGCCTCAAGGTTCGCCTGATCGCATCGGTCACCATGTTGCAGAATGCTTTACGTCGGATGAAATCCCCCGAATCGACGCTGCGTGTAGGCACGCCTTGCAGGGCAACCATGGATCGCTGGAAATGCGATTGGGAGAACGCACGCTTGAACTGTCAATTGGCCCCTTGCAGGGCGCATCCCGTGCATTCCCGCTTGGTATCATCGTCACGCGAGACGTCACGCTAGACCGTAGAAAGCACGAACAATCGACTGCCACAGGTACTCGCCTTCAGTCGCTCGTTCAGAGTCTCGATGATGGAATACTGGTTGAAGATGAGAATAGGCGAGTGCAGGTGTGCAGTAATCGATTATGCGAGATCATGCATTTGGACGTCCCCAACAATGTTCACATAGGCAGCGATGGCCAGCAGCTTACGCATAAAATGGCATCTATATGTTTCATTCCGGAAGCCTTCGAAGAGAGCACGGCCCAATTAGTTGACGCCAAAGCGTCGCAGCGCCGAGAACTAATCTATCTCGCCGACATGCGCATCGTGGAACGCGACTATTCACCCTTGTCAATGGGCAATCGACCCATGGGTCATTTGTGGGTATATCGCGATGTAACTCAGCGGGAGCAATCCAAAGACCTACTTCAGCGCCAGGCTGACGAACTGCGAGCATTGTCCTTGGTGGACGAGTTGACCGGGCTCTACAATCGTCGAGGTTTTCTTACTCTAGCCACGCAACAGCTCAAGCTCTGTGATCGAACCATGCGCCCGGCTCTGGTTATTTTCGTGGACCTTGATGGAATGAAACGCATCAACGATGAATTGGGGCATGACTTTGGGGATCAGGCGTTAATTGAAACTGCCAACACTTTGCGCCAATGCTTCCGCTACTCGGACGTCCTAGCCAGGCTCGGTGGGGACGAGTTTGTTGCACTGGCCATTGACGCCGCGCAGGACATGAGCGGCACTATTCAACGCAGATTGTACGACAAACTCACCGAAACCAACGCTAAACCAGGCAGGCGATTCGAGCTGCAATTCAGCATTGGAACAGCACCTTACGATCCTTCGCGCGCAGAAATGATCGAGGAGGTTTTGGCGCGCGCCGACAGCCTCATGTACGAACAGAAGCGAGCTCGCAAGGCCTTGCGCCAGGGATGAATGCCCGAAAGTTTCCGCTCAAGCGCATTGTTCGCCAGGACTAATTAGTACGCGTACACTTCGACGCCTACACTGGGTATAGATACCGGTCCCGAAATCTGCTCAATACATTTCGTGGTGCTGCAGGTTAGCGATGTTGCCTCTTTTGACATCGTGGCATTGAGCATTTCAAACACAACTGCACAATAACCTCTGCTACTGAAGGGCCAGCGTTTTTCAAGCCGAACGTCAACCCGATAGAATGCGGGAGCGCGGATCCGACCATCATAGATGTAAGTGTTGCAGCCGTCGCACAACTGCTGTTTTGCAGGCAACCCGGAGTATGCAATCAGGCGGGCGCCCGCGCGCCAGTGCCGACCCAGATCATATCCCAGTGCCCCTTGAAATACGTGAGGACGGTCGTATCCGGACAGCGATGAGTGGGTGTCAATGACTCTTTCATTTCGCGACAACGTATATGCAAGAAATCCGCCTAGCCGGTGGGTTAACGGCCGATGAACTTCGACTTCGAGCCCCACGTCAGTTCCGCTAGTCCGATCATTGATAATCGAATTGGGGTCATATGTCGTTACGTCGAAACTACGATCTTGACTAATCGGATCGACTAAATTGGTGTATCGCGCTTCGTACGCGGTGACCACTGCGGATAGTTCATTGGCCACGTCGAAGGCAACACCGCTACTAAGTTGTACCGAGCGCTGAAGACCGCTTGAAAGCCCACCGATCTGCGCTCCCGGAATTTGCGGCACAAATCCGGGTGGTTGATGCGAAGTTCCAAATGTTTCGATGGCACGAAAGTGACGGTCACCGATGAGTACGGCACTAAAGCGCGCATCAGCGGAACTTGCCGTCTGAGTCCCTGAGCGATAAGTGTCCGCGCGCATACCGGGAGTTAGGCTTATAAAGGATGCGGGGGTCCAAGTCGCCTCGGCATGCGCGCCGGCGTTCATATCGCGCCGAGTGGGGAAAAGAGCTCTAAGCACGTCGAAACCGTTCGCCGTAGAAGGCATCTGCAAATCGTAGTCAGCGACGGTAGTATCATGTCCAACGGCGACGAGCAGTTCCGGACTCAGTCGATGTTCAATAATCGACCGAGTCATGAACATTGGATCGCGTATGAATCCCGTCGATTTATCCGACGAGGTATCCGAACGATCATAGCCGAATGTCGCTCCGATGCGCGCACGGGTGCGCGTTCCTAGGTAGTCTTCACGAATATCCACCCGGTGAAATTGAACCCCTCCTCCGGACAGGCCGTTTGAGTTATTGGACTGATTGGAGGACGCACCGGACAAACCGGTTGAGCTGCCGGATTCGAAGAGATCATACGCGCCAAAAGCGGTCAATGTGAGTCTATTTTTGCGATCCAGATCGTAGCTAACGCGAGTCTGATAATCCCAATAATCTAAAGTGGCTCCGCTCAGTAATGAGGCGATGAGCGCAGTGTATGAATATCGACCGCCGGCGAGCACGTGCAATCGCCCATTGTCAAGGGGTGTCTCAACGAGACCCCCAACGTCAAAAATGCGTAAATTACCTTCGCCACCCGCGTGCTGCAGTGGCTCGCGGGACTCAGCCGCTACTGTGGCACCCGCGGTGCCCCCATAACGCGCAGGAGCTGCACCTCGATATATATCAACGTGGTCAATCAGCCCAGGATGAATTACGGAAGGGCCGAGCAGGGCGTGATAAAGCAGCGGGATTCGAATGCCGTCGATGTAAAATCCCACGTCACCAGGCGGCGCCCCGCGGATAAAAAAGAAGGGCACGCCGGTATAAAGAGGGACAACGCCAGGATTGGTCTCCAGCGCACGCAGTGGGTCGCCAAATGTGCCTGGAATTTCACGCGCCTCTGCTCGGGTGATGCGCGTGCTGACTTGAGATGTCCGGGTTCCGGTGATAGTTACTTCGAGTTCACCAGGCGCAACTTGGACTGGCGCTGGGGCGGGCCGTTTAACCGGGCTTGCGTTGGTGTGTGTAAAGGCAGGCGCCGCCTCGGAAGTTGCGGATGGTTCAAATCGAACCAGAAAGCGCACCTTGGATGCGACAGCACGGCCTTGTCGTAGAGCTGGAGAGAACGAGAATTGCAGCGCAGCCGACTCGGCCACTGAACGAAACGGCTCTGGCCCCTCAATTGCCGTAGCACTAGTCACGCGCCCTTGAGCATCAATCACAAGTTCGAGCACGACCTGTACGACTTGGTTAACATCAGGCGGAGAATCGATATTGGTCACTAGCGCACGTGGCGGAACAATATCTTTGGCGGAATCAATGCGATTGACAGTGCCATCCCCGTCTGACACGTCGGGCTCCGCCGGAGCTGCGACCGCCGCGCTCAGTATCAGTACTAAGAATAAGAATAAGCCTTCAATGCGCACGGTGAAAAAGAGTCTAGTACGGTCTATGGTCCTCGGTGAAACCCCGTATCAATTGGTTCAATCACCGATATCTACGGTAAGTCCCAGATTGGCCAAGCGGACACCTAATTCTGAAAGCCAAGTTGAGCTAACTTTGCCCAGTTGCGAGCCTTCCGGCAATAGCGGCTTGCGGGCCAATGTGTACAATTGGACGCTTGCAATCTGTGCCCCAAGGCCAATTGCCCGATCCAGGCAGCTAACAAATGCGTCGACTTCGGCCGAACTGGGGTCTTCAAAAGCAGTAGTATACCAACAACTTTGCACTCGAGTTCGGCACATCTCCGAAGTTTGACACAGCCGCGAGAGATGCTTATTAATCGAAATTGTTGTTCCGTTTGCAGAGGCCAACGCGGCGTCGTTTCCGCCGTCCAACTTGAACCACACTTCGCCGCCATGTGCCGAAAGCGTTTGTATGCCCTGCCTGACAGATGCTCGCTGAACCAGTGAACCATTGGTGATGAGCACCATCGCCACCTTCTCAGTCAGGCCAAAACGCGACCGAATCTTCCCAACCCGGCTCACAACTTCGGGGAAATCTGGGCAACTTGTGGGTTCTCCATTACCGGAGAACGCAAAATCCTTTAGGGTTCGGGCCTGCAGCGGCACGTGATCCTCGAGAAACTTGCCATTGCAAATTGCATTAGTCAGGTATTCTAATTCACTCTCGAACTGTGGAAAGTCTACCGGGGGAGATGGTCCACGAGCAAGGTTCGGAACCTGACAATATCTACAACGCCAGTTACACGCATTGTTTGGGCTCAAATTGATGCCTATTGATACACCCTGCGCGCGGCGTGATATCACGGGATAAATGTACTTCATTCCCGCAAACTCTCGATCGTGATCGAAAACGCTCAGAATTCCTTGCAACGACTTGCGGGATTCGTCAGCCAATAGCGGTCCTATTGCAATGTTACCAGCTTAACTGATAGCTCAACTTTGTGATCATCGCGAACAATGGTCAATTTAATGGTTTCGTCGGGCTTTCTCGTGTCGAGAGCATTATACAGATCATCGTAGTTCTCGATTGATTTTCCATCGATACCAACGATTACATCACCCAGTTCAATGCCAGACAAGGATCGACTCAGTCCCTTGATACCTGCCGCAGCCGCGGGGCTCTCCGGACGTGCCGCAATTACGACCACACCTTGGATTCCAAGTCGTCTTTCAAGACGTTGTGCCGGGTCGATATCGATGCCAATTCCGACTTGCTCGACATGGCCCAGCTTGATCAATTGCGGGACTACTCGCGCAATCGTGTTAGCGGGCACGGCAAAGCCGATGCCGGCGGAAGTGCCGCTTTTTGAATAAATCATGGTGTTCATGCCAATCAAACGGCCAGTGCTATCGAGCAGTGGGCCGCCCGAATTCCCCGGGTTAATCGCCGCATCGGTCTGAATCATTTCGCGGATTTTTACGCCACCAATCCCTTCGACTTGACGGCCCAAAGCACTGATCACTCCTGTGGTCAACGTTTGGTCGAGTCCAAAGGGGTTGCCAATCGCAATTACCTTTTGACCAACCTCGAGTTCAACGTGCGCTTGGTGCCTGTTTATGGCCGACAAGGCTCCCGCCGGAGCATCTATCTTCAATACCGCTATATCTTTGCGCGGCTCACTGCCAACGACATGTGCCGGAAATGTTCGTTGGTCATGCAACGTCACCGTTAGACTTGGAGCATCGGCAATCACGTGAAAGTTGGTAACGACATGGCCAGCCTCATCCCATATAAACCCCGATCCTGAGCCCGCGGGTACGTCGTGCGCGCCACCGGCAAAGTAATCAACCACAATCTGGTGTTGCGTGACAAAGACACAGGACCGCGCGGTTCGCGCAAATACGGCAATCGTATTCTGTTCGTCCTCGGTCCGGGCCTCAGGGGAAAGCGGGGGCAAAACCGAACCGGCCGGCGTCGCAGCGGCAGACGGGGACGGTGTCGTGGCTTGTGCGGAATTGGGAACGCGTTCGCGTCCACGCCAATGAACGATCATTAATGTGACGACGGCACTTAAGCCCGCGGTAAACAGCAAAAATACAACTCGATGACGAAACGCCATGGCAAATTCTCAATTGGCTACCCAGTAATCAAAAGGGGCGCTGGACCCATAATTCAAACACATACATTTTGGCAGAGTAAAAGAATTTTAGTAGCAACGTGATGCTTTTTTCTTTGGGTCTAGCCGCACATTTGACGAATCCCCAGGCTAAGCCATAAATTAGTAATTCTGGCCCAGTTGGGAGCGCACCGCGGACACCCCGATATTTCTGTCGGGCTAGCAAAAGCTTGAGCTATGAACGAACAGAATCAATGGTACGTGACGATTGAAGGCAATGCGGTAGGACCGGTTTCCACGGATCTTGTCGTCCGAGGCATCAAGCACAAGAAAATCGCGACTAACGCATTCGTTTGCGTGGTCGGCGCCAGTGAATGGCAATCGTTGCTGGACGTTGCAGAGTTTTATGACGCGCTCGCTGAAGGCGGCCTGCTGGAAGCGGTGCCAGCTCGCAACGGATATCACCATGACGTTCGGGGCATTGAAATAGCTGCCACACCAAAGCCTGCCGACACCGAGGTCGATGTTGCGGCCCCCCTGAAGAACGCGGACGAAGAAGAAGAGTCGGACACGACAGCGTCATTTTCAAGTAAGCGACCGCACGAATTGGCAGCCGCGGATCAGCAAGAAGTGCCTGCCGAGCATGCGAGTCCGTCAGCGGATCATGCGAGCGATCTTGAACCGCGCAACGGCAAACCAGCGGCACCAATGCTCGAGGGACGCCCCAGGTTCCCAAGCATGGAGCTTGAAATCGACATCACGGTTGACGATATGCACGAATCGAGCATTGACTGGGGCCGCGGTTTTTCCGCCTACTTCTTGGTCGATTCCGAGGTGAAATTGCCGGACGCGCACGCCCTGCTGCATAGTCTAGCTTCCGTGCCACGCGAGACGTTTCTGCATGATGAAGCCATGTGGAACCTAGCGCTTTGTTTGGCCTTTGGCTCCGATACTGTTGCCAGTGCCGCCGCCGCTGTGTTTTTTGATGTCGTGACGGCACACGAACTGCACGATCGCATCGAGTGGATGAGCCGAACCCTGTTGAGTCGCGGGTTTATGCCTTCGGGAATTCCTCACGAAGCCGGCTATCGCGGACTTGCCCAGCTGCAGAGTGTCTGTCCGCCCGGATTGCAGCCCAAGTTGGAGCGCGAGATTTCATCGTAATGGAAGTACTTCCAGCCGAAGGCACCACGCTTAACCGGCCACCTTGGATTCTCACCGTCGCCGATGAAACAACCTGACAATCGCAGCCGCTGGGGTCGGGGCCCCGGCGGCCAATAAGATGAGAAAATCCCGGTCTTGCTTCGACACTTGCGCGTGGCACGGCAGGTCAGAGGTAACGACTGCAGCCGTAGGCAATTCTGAAGCTGATCACTTGGACGAAGTCGGAAATACTAGCGCGAAAGAATGCAGCCCCCATTGGTATACGAGCGTTCGGGACGAATCGCGGTTCTTTTTCAATGCTTGATACCAGGGTTGCCGTTGCCAAACGGCTGTATCTTTAACAAATTCGCGTACAATCAGGTCAAGCTCGAGATAATTGCCCTGCGTTTCGTCCAATAATCTTGGACCATAGCTGTAGTCTTTGTGATCTGACGTCGGCTCGGCGTCGTTGTGCAGAGCTCCCCCGTAAGCGACGACCACTGGCTCGGATTCTTGATTAGGGTATCGATGAAGTTCCTCCACAAGCCGCTCACCCGATCGCTTGCCGATGAGCGCCAACATGCGCTCAATACTATCGGGGCCCGCGTCAAGAATTGATTGGTATTCTTCACAAGTGGGAACCAAAGCCGATGGCTCGATGCCCAAGCGCTTGGCGAGGTGGCCCAAAGTAACGTATTCATTTTTATTCGACTTAGACTGGGTTGCGGTGGCTGGTTTCTGTGCCTCCGCTACTTGTTCGACGCGCTGATCTCCGCAGTCGTTTCGGGGAAGCCAGATTTCTAAATGAGTGACTTTGCGCGGCCGCAAAGGACAGGCAGGAGGTATTCTGCAAATCGGCGAGTCGCGGAATGTACGGATTCCGAGCCCTTCTGCGCGTGCGACTCCCCAATTCCCAATGCCCTTGGGTGCTTGTCCAGGATGTACGAGAAGGCGGACTTTTCATTGGAAAAGGCAAGGCAATGAAGGTCACCGCAGGGTGTGCCGGATTCAGTTGTGACCGTCAATTCGGGGCAACGAACGGGTGGGATTGTGAAAACCGTGTTCGACGACGCAACCGAGGCGTCGCTTGCCGCGCTACCAGCATCTATCACTGTCGGGCTGGAACTGGTCGGTGCCGCATATGAAACCGGCTTGCCGTCGCCGATCACGGTTCTGCGCGCCGACCCCGGTGCTGAGGTCGCGCAACTGGGAACCAGGCATGTCGCAGTGCCGAAACAGACCAAACAAAAAAATAACCTGGCCCAGCCTTTTGCGTCCCCATGCCGATTGCCGCAACCCAACAAGGTCATCAGGTTGGTGTGCATTTCAAGCATAAATTCGGTTCCTTTTCTTGTGTTGGTCGCCAGGGCCCCGACCCCGGCGACGCCAACCGGAAGAATTCTTGCCAGAATTGGTCAAGATTTGGTGACTTAGGGACTAATGCGATTCAAAACCATGTGAGCGGCTCTGCGTTACTATTCTAACGCGTGAACAGGGGGGCGCATTCGACAAGCGCGCGGCACTGGTCAGTAGATCAGTAAGCTTAGCTTCGCATGGCTAACAGGATGCGAAACTGGACATTTTTCATTTGTTCGACTTGCGGATTGTGCAAGGCTTACTAAACTTATGGCTATGCTCAGTTCTCATAGCTATTTTGGCTATTTTTACTGGTACGGGCCGGTAAGTTGGCCGCGCTCGCTGGGCTAGGCTCACGTTAACCTAACGGAGCCCCAAGAGAAAATGCCCCGAGTCGCGGTCAGCGACCGGGGGCTTCGTCGTTTAAGGACAGTCGCCATGCTCCAAACCAACAACCTTCATGTCGTCGAGACTGTGCCCTTACTTGCACCTGACACCCTCAAAGCTGAAGTCGCCATCAATGAACAGGCGGCGAAGGTGGTTTTTGTAGCGCGTGACGAGATTCGGGCCATATTGCGGGGTGAGGATCGCAGACTGCTGGCGGTTGTGGGTCCCTGTTCGATTCACGACCCGGATGCCGCCAGGGAATACGCGCATCGCCTTCGTGGCTTTGTCGATCGCACTCGCGACGCGTTACTTTTGGTTATGCGGGTGTACTTCGAAAAACCACGCACCAACGTGGGCTGGAAAGGGCTCATCAATGACCCACACTTAAATGATAGCTATGACATTCCAACTGGGCTGCGCGTCGCCCGGCGCCTGCTGCTCGACGTGGCCAACGTGGGCTTGCCCGCGGCAACCGAAATGCTCGACCCAATTATACCGCAATATTTAGCCGATCTTGTGAGTTGGACGGCAATTGGCGCACGCACGACGGAGAGCCAAACGCACCGGGAATTGGCTTCCGGACTGAGCATGCCCGTCGGTTTCAAGAATGGCACGGACGGTGGCGTCGAAGTCGCCATCAATGCCATGCTTTCCGCTGCAAGCTCGCATCGTTTCCTGGGTGTGGACGGCTTCGGACGCGTATCGATTGTGCAGACCTCAGGTAACCCGGACGGGCATTTGGTGCTGCGTGGGGGCTCGGGAGGGCCCAATTACGACGCCGAGGCTGTACAGCACGCCGTAATCAGTCTGACTCGAGCGGGCGTGATACCTCACATGATTGTCGATTGCAGTCACGATAACAGTGGCAAAAACCACGAAAGGCAACCGGATGTGCTCAATGCCGTGGCGAATCAAATCGTCGGCGGATCGAAGCACATTATAGGCGTCATGATTGAGAGTAATCTGGTCGGGGGCCGGCAAGCCTTGAACGCCGACCGAACTAAAATGACGTATGGCCAAAGCATCACGGACGCCTGCGTAGACATGGCAACTACCGAAATAATGCTCGACAATTTGGCTGAGTCGGTTCGCCGAGCCCGCTCGCAAGCCGCCTAAGGGCGCCCGCGGGGTCGGGGCCCTGTGCTAGCTTGTTCGCATGAGCAATCATGACTTCACGTTGGCCGTCAATCAACATATAACGGGGTTCGATCGCCTATTAGGACTTGAATTTACCGAGGCTTCGGCAACCCGTGTTTGTGCAAAGCTGAAGATTTCTCAATGTCACACGCAGATTCACGGGGTGGTGCACGGAGGCGTGTACACGAGTATCGTGGAAACATTGGGGTCGATCGGAGCCGCACTTTCAGCGCGAGGTTTTGGACGCACCATTGTGGGTCTAGATAACCATACTTCGTTTCTCAAGGCCACCCGGGACGGGACTCTGAATGCGATATCCGAACCGATCACCGCCGGTCGACGAACGCAAATTTCGGAACACTCGGATCTCCGACAGCGACGGAAACATGGTTGCGATGGGCCAGCTCAGGCTGCTTTGTATAGAAGAAGGTACGTTGCCCAATGCAGGCGTGGGGCAGCCCGGCAGTCCATTTACGTTGGAGGATAAGAATCATTAGACGATACGCGACCTTCGAGTACACCACCATCAACGGTCACGGCCATGACGTTTCCCGTTTCGGCGTGAAGACTTACGAAGGGCGCTGTCCACTCGGGATTGTGCCAAATGCAGCGGACAGTACCGTCGGCATCCCGAGCCCACAATTGACCACGGCTGGCACCCCAGCAGCGGCCGGCAGCATCCATTGTGACGCAGGAAAAATCAGGATTGCCGGGCACGCGCGCACATTCAACATTATCGGGCCGAGCATCCACCCAGGCTCCGTCAGTGCCGACCGCAACAGCGCGTTTTTCACCTTGCCGGCTCGAACACGCCAGCAGCGCACGCACACCTGGCAATTCCATGGGACGCAGTTCAAGCTGCAATGGTTCGTAAATGGCGACCCAGGCCTCACCGGAAAGCTTGCGTCCGGCAACCAGCCAACTTTCGTCGTCGATGCGCGCCAGAGCGGAGATGTGTGCCACCCCATCAATTACGAATGGTTTTAGCCAACGGCGTCCTACCAACGTGCACAACATGGGTGCTTTCTTTTCGGCTTGCGCCAAAATGACACATAGGTCGTCGAGTTGCCCATCCTGCGCTAAAAAATCAAGATTCCGGTCCGGCCCCTGTACTACGACAGTTACGCCTTGACGATCGATTTCGACGAGTCGCGCACCGCTAGTTCCAACAAGCCAGCTGGTGGGCTGATGTCGCTTGACAAAATGGGTGCGCTCGGCATCGAGTTGAGACTGATCGGATACGTGCGACCAAATGGTTCCGTCAAAGTAATCCAGGCCCGATGGTGTGGTTGCTAGACAATGGCCCGCTGCATTCCAGGCGGCGCTCAACACGATTCTCCGTTCGCCCGGCGTATGCCGAATCATCCACGAGCGTCGCGTCGCCACCGATGTGTCTCGCAGCGCGTGAATGGAATCTATCCAGCGACTACTCAACCTCACACTCTGCGGCTGCCTGCTTAGCCACGGGAGCACGCTGTCCGCAAACAAACTTGCTGATTGGGGACGCTGCTCAATATCCGACGAAGTGGCACGCGCCAGGGCAGCGTCCAGAGCCTGTACAGCCTGCGGTTGATCGCGCAGTTCATTGCACAACCCGCGAGTCATCAGCAGGCTTCGTCGTTCTTTGCTTCTTGCTTGTTGGTAAGCGTCAATCACGTTACGCGCGGTAAAGTAGTGCTCCCCGGACAGCAGAAAGAAAAGCACCGACGCAAACGCGAAGATGTCAGTATGCGGACCGATAACATCTTTGGTCAAAAGGGACTGCTCGGGGGCTAGATATCCCGGCGTACCAATCGCCAGTTCACCAAATGTGGCTTTCAGCCCAAGAGGTCTTGCGATTCCAAAATCAGCAATTTTCGAAGATTTCTGTTTCGCCACTACCGCAGCAAAGTATATTCGCGGGCGTAATATCGCGGTGCAAGACACCAACGGCGTGAATCTCATCGAGCCCCTGGGAAATTGCGTAGGCAGCACGTGCGGCCCGCTCCGGATCAAAAGCGAATCCGGATAACCGCATGGAGTAAGCTACACGTTCGTCCAAGGCGGTGCCTTCGGCGCCGCCGTCCACGAATTCCACAGCTAACCAGGGGAGACTCAACGGCGACTCTTCCGTGCGCCATTCCAAAACCCCCGTATCAACCAAGCGAACAACGTAAGGACTTGGCGGAATTCGTTCATTGAGTTGACCCAGGGCAACGGCTTCCTTTCTAATAACCAGCAGAGCGGTGTCGCCTCCGTCTCGAACAACGTTTGGCAAAATGACTTTTATCACTACCGGCGCTTCGCCCTCAGGACCTTGTCTCAAGGCATAATACGCGCGCGCAGTCCCACCTACGGCAAGTAACCTCTTTAGCCGATAGATAACCTGCGGCTGCAATTGAGAATGAATGGGCGCGGCTACGAGTGGGTCGCCACCGGCCACGGTCGAAGGCGAGAAGACCATAACGATGTGCGCTTAGGTTACACGAATATCCGCTGCAATAAATGGGCTCTTTCACGGACGCTTACGATTTATCGAGCAGCCCTTGCACCGGACTAACGGGACTCCTCCCAGCCGGTGCCGTCGCGCTCACCCATCCAGATGGAGACGTTGACAGCCCGTAACTTAGAGTTTTGCTTCTAACCCGCAGGTCCGTTCCGACGTTTTGATTATGTTGGTTGTCCGGGCCCCGGCCCAGACAACTGCCTACTGAAAAGTTGACTCAAGATGAATGAGTTCCGGGCCTAAAGGTCCCCAATTGGGGCTATGGTAACGTTGGGCAAGATGCGGTCCGTAGTGCAACGAGTTAGGTACGCGAAAGTGTCAGTTGACGGCGCGCTTTTGGCCAGTATTGCTCAAGGACTTTGCGCGTTGGTTGGAGTAGCCAATGACGATACCTCGAGGGACGTCGGCTACACAGCAGCAAAATTGGCCGGCCTAAGAGTTTTTGAAGACGCCGCCGGAAAAATGAATCTAAACCTACGGGAAATTGCGGGAGAATTGCTGCTGGTTTCGCAATTCACGTTATTCGGGGATATTCGACAAGGCAATCGACCCAGCTTCACCGCTGCAGCGTCCCCGGACATAGCTCAACGCCATTTCGAGGAACTCGTCGAGCTTCTTCGTGGAAATCTGGGTTGCCCTTTGAAAACTGGTAAATTTCAGGTCCCATATGGATCTAGAACTCGCGAATGACGGCCCCGTCACGGTGTTGATTGACTCAAAGAAGGTTTTCTGATGGATGATTATCCGCCCAGTGGACTTCGGATCCCTGCGGGGCCGAAGACTTTTGGTTGACTGGCCAATCGCGTGATGTTCGAGCCCGCTGGACGATTGGCGATTGAAATGATTGCCTCGGGAGCCCTAAGTCATCCCCGAATTTCGGACGGATAAAATGGTCATTTGCCAAGAACCCATAGCATCTGGCAACGTTGACTGCTGTGACGTCTTAGGACTGACTTATGTCCGTATGCAACTGGAAAAGTTGTTCGGAGGTCTTTATTCTGCGGGTCAGCGGGTCCCGAGCCCGCTGACGGCATTCGGCCAAATTCGTGCCAAGAATTGAGGGGATATCTCAGTTTCGGGAATCAGCAAAGGAAGTAGGTCTGAGAGGACGCGCTCGGTGGTCGACCCACTTGGCATTTACGATTCGGCCGAAGCATGACTCATTGTCGCATCACGATCCTTCGCCTTATAACGGCAATTGCACAGCCGCTCGGACTGGATGCAAAATCGTTTTGCAAAGAGCACTCGTTGGACCTTCATTCCTTGAATCCAACAGAAGCAAGAGTTCCTTGGCCAACGTTTGGCGCTCTGCTTCAGCACATTCAAGATTCGGTACATGGCGCAGCGGGGCTGGAGACGGTCGGCGTCAACACGTGTCTTGGTTTTCGGCTCTATCGACAACTTGCCGATCTCTATTTCGGCCTGGAAGATCTATATCAAATTACCGCGTCGCGGATCATGCCCGAGATGTACGGCTCGATCTTACGATCAACCTTTCGTCGCCAGACGGACAATACTTTTAGAATCACATTGTCAATCGAACGGGACGCGCCGTCTTGTTACCCGTTTTGGACATTTATGCTCGGGCAATTCCGAGCAATACCTAGACATTTACAATTGCCAGATGCTGTAATAGATGTTGAATTCGGGGATCGGTTTGGCGAATACATTATCGTTCCCCGGGCGTTAAATGAAGAAGATCACGGCCCGGCAAGCCGAATCCGCAAAGATGTCCGCGATCATTTATTGGACGATTTGTTACTTAACGAAGTCTCCGAAAAGACCGATAAACTCCGGGCCATTAGTCTTGAGTTGGCAGCACGCACCGTTATGCACAAGAGCGTCAGTTGTGATCCAATCGCCCTGCAACAATTGCTGAATTGCATACACTCTGATCTCCACGTTCCATCTGCAAGACTCTGGGCCTATTCACCAGACGGTCTGTTGCCTATAGGAGATCATGGTGAAGCTACCAACCGAGCTCGCCTGCGAAGAACGCTTTGGATTGACTCGCGCCCGGTCGGCTGCATTGATGTTGAGCGTGAAAGTTCCGGCGATCCCTCGGCAATTAACGCCGAGCTCGATGAACACGCGGCTGTGTACGTCGAGCGCATCGCCAAGCTCTTAGGCTCCACCCCCAAAATTGCGGATGCTAAGTTCTCATTCGGTGCCGCCGCAGTGGTGAACGAACCACCCATCGCTGAATCGCCTCCCAGCAGCCGTGGAAGGATGCGCGCCGCGCGAAATAGCCGAGTGGGCGAGATAGCTACACTGTGGCGATTGACACCCCGTCAGGTGTCGGTGATGGCACTTCTGGTGGAAGGCTTGGCAAACAAGGAGATCGCGTTGCGACTTGGGTGTAGTGTGGGCACCATCGAAAACCACGTAACTTGCATACTCCGGCGTGCCAAAGTTGGCAGCCGTGCCGCGCTCACGGCTGCGTTTTGGGGTCGGAGCGGTTAATCGCTCGAAGTTTCTCGAAGAAGGCCCTGAGCCGATCGGTGCAGGCTTGTTCCTGTACGCCACGAATGACTGCAAATTGGTGATTGAGTACCGCGCCGTTGCCAATGAAAAACGCGCTATCAATCGCACCTGCCTTGGGATCAGCCGCGCCGTAGATTACACATGCTACACGCGCATTCACGAGCGCGCCGGCACACATGGGGCAAGGCTCCAGCGTCACATACACAGTTACCCCATCCAGATGCCAACTGTGCCGCTTTTCAGCGGCTAGACGTAATGCGACAATCTCAGCATGCGCCGTAGGATCCTGGTCTCGCTCGCGACGATTGTGCCCACGCGACAATTCGAATCCGTCCGCATCGACAATCAGACAGCCTACTGGAACATCGTTCGCTTCGGCGGCCGCATCCGCCTCGCGTAATGCTTCGCGCATCCAATGCTCATGGTTTAAGGAAACTTGGGCGAGATCCGAAACGTTGGGGCTGCTACTCATGCTCAAGTCCTTCACGAACGTCGTCCGAGGCATTGTCCATAGTACCCGGTCCGACCGTAATTGCTGATTGCGAGCCCTCCCCGCTGGCTCCGAAACGCAGTTCTTCGTCAAGTGCAAGTCGCAGCTCTTCATCGCTGAGATAGTGGCGAGCGTGAGCGATAGTTAAAAGTCGCCTTACTTGTCTTTGCCAGGCGGGTGAGACTTTACCGTCGTCACCGAAATGTATTACTTTGGGATTGGGAAGAATACTTGCCAGGTAAAAAGCTTGAGCCGGTGACAAGGCAGCTGCGGTCGTTCCAAAGTAGAATCGGGACGCTTCACCGACACCGTAAATCCCTGGGCCAAGCTCAACTACGTTCCAATACAACTCCATGATTTCGCTTTTAGAAAATGATTGCTCCAAGAGTAAGGTCAGCGCTGCTTCCTGCAATTTCCGGGAAAATGTCTTTTCGCGCCGCAAGTATAGATTCTTCGCCAATTGCATGCTCAACGTGCTGCCGCCTCGAATGAATCGGCCCCGCAACAAGTTGTCGCGAATCGAGCTGCGGATGGCTTGCGAATCAAAGCCGTTATGCTGAAAGAACCTGCCGTCTTCGCACACCAAGACTGCGTTCGCAAGCTGACCGGTCATTGCGGAGAGTGGTACCCAACTAGCCGTACCCGGGCCAAATGCCCGCTCAGTCATTACGCCATTCGCTTCAGGAACCTCCAAAATGAACGACTCACGGAATCGCTCGGGCGAAATGAGAGGGCTCACCGCGCGCACTCGACAACCGTTGGCCAGATCCCACTTGGCGTCGGTGCGTTCCGGGTGGGCTGTATCGAAGCTTACGCCAGCCTGTAGCGACAAAGTACCATCCAATCTCAATTGGGAGGCGAGCGGGGCTAGACCGCTCGGCAGCGACTCAATCAAATCCTCACAAGCTGCCAAGGGCACGCTCAATTCGATGGCGACGCGAGTCTCGCGAGACGTACGCCGAACATCAGCAGTGACATCCAAACGAGCTTGGCCCACTCTTAACGAAAACTCGCGTATTCTCAGCGCATATTCCGGCTTCCACGTGACCTCGCCGCTGCCGGCAAATGCGCCTCTGATCCCTTCGACGGGGCGCGACGCAAGCCAGGGTTGTCGCAGACTCGAGTCAAGAACCTCCCCGGTGGCGGTCACATTTGCCGTAGAGGTGGGCTCATCAATAACCGACTTTACGCTTAGGCGAAGTTTTGCGGCATCTACGTGTTCTAAACCGAAGTCGCCCTCTTTGACACCTAGGGCCTGCAGCGAGACAAAGCCTATCTCGCTGTTCAATTCTATTTGCGACGGAATTGTGGGAATTCGTAATTCGACGTAGCGACGGTCGTCACCATGATTGCCTGGTTGCTCCAATGTAATTTTCAATTGGTCTGTGTCGTGGACTGCATTGGCCTGAAGCGGACCGATGTCTAGCTTCTGAGTTCCATGCGACCATCTAAAACTGACCTGTTGGATTTCGATGGCTGCCCGCGTTGCAATGCGGTGGGAGAATGATTCTCTTAGATTCTGCGTATACCGCTGAATCGCATTAAGCCGCTCGACAAATCGCTCAATGGCATCCCGAGGAGCAGCGGAAATATTGGCTCCGGTTCTCGGTGGCATCCCTGCAACCGGAGCTCTAACAGGGTGAGTGGGCTTGCTGCTTGGTGTCGTGAATGCGGGCGAGTTGCCTGCGGATTGAAGTTCAATTCTCGCCTGATCGACCTTGAGTTTGCTCAGTTCCCAGTGTTTTGGCGCATGACTAAGCTCGACTGCTGTTCCTATAAACAAACTAAAGAGACCACCGTAGGCGGCTTCAATTCTATCGACGGTTAACTGTATGTCATCTGAGGTAATTTCGCCTGAAACACCCCAGGCCCACGTTGTACCGTTATCGCTCTTCGTGCCTGACCAATTGGCGCTGAGCCCGGACACATGCACTTGCCATTTGTGATGGCGCGCTATTACACTGCTATCAGAAGAGGGCAGAGTCAGATAGTCAGTCAATGATTCCAGATGCTCGGGCAGATTGAGTGTGCCGCCGTTGACTACCAACGCGCTACGCGACATAAGCTGGTTCCAGGGGACCAATACGGCGTTAAGAGTCATCTCAAAACCGGGCGCGTTGTGGCGAAAACCCCGAATATCCTTCAGCCATAAACCTTGCACGCCCAGGCGCACGCGACTGACTTCAATCGTCCACCCACGTTCGCGAGCGGCCGATTGAGCAGTGCGAATCACGAGTGGTTGAAAAAACAAACCACCTACCAAGAGTAGAGCAGCAACTGATAAAACGGCAATCCGAATCCGAAACTTTGCTGCGGGAGCTTGCATGCTACATCAGAGCTCTCGGGCGAATCGACGTGCGGGCACACCTTTGAATGGAACTCTAGCCGAGAACAGCGACCCAGCGAAGGGATACATGCGACGGAGTTCGTCGCTCAAGCCAATTCGGGCTGTCGTGATAAAAAGCTCGTCAAAAGCGGGGCCACCGAGCGCGCAAGAGGTAACATTAGGAGCAGGAACTTTGACCGCGTAATCCACATTACCGGTTTTTGGATTGATACGTATGACCTTTGCGCCACCGAATAGGGCCACCCACAGCCCGTCTTGCGAATCAATCGCCATACCATCGGGCGCACCCTCTGCCCGGGGAATTTCTGCCACAACGCGGCGCGTTCCCAGGTGAGCCGTTTCAGCGTCGTACTCGAAACATTGAATTTGTAACGTGGGAGTGTCGATATAGTAGAATTGACGCTCGTCGCGCGACCAAACGAGACCGTTGGAGCAAGAAACTCCTGATAGTTTCCTGGTAACTGTCAGATCGGTATCGAGGCAGTAAAGAGCGGCGTCACCTTGCTCAGAATTCTCGACCATGGTGCCCGCCCAAAAACGACCCTTAGGGTCACACTTGCCGTCGTTGAATCGGGTATGTGGCTTATCAGATTCAGGATCTGTTAGGTGCTTCACTTGTCCCGTATCAGGGCTTAGCCAAGCGAAGCCGCTACGCAATGCTAAAAGCAATTTATCATTGACCGTGACCACGACAGTGCCGACATTCTCGCCGACATCGTACGCCAAATTTGATCGACTGCTGGGGCTATAGCAGTAAACCTTGTTTTGGGCTATATCGAGCCAATAAAGTACCTGCCTTTGGTCGTCCCATAGGCTACCTTCGCCCAGGTCACAGAGTAGTGGAAATCTTAACTGGGCTTCAATCACCATTGCCCCACGTTTTTCATAGAAACCCAGGGTTCCTTTGGTGGCAGAGCGTCGCCCACCTGCAATAGTTCGATTGAGATGTTGTCGGGTGATCGAACAAATGCCATGTGTTCATCCCGGGTGGCCGGTTGATAACTACACCTTGATCCATGAGCTTTTGGCAGGTTGCGTAGATGTCTTCAACTTCGTACGCAAGGTGGCCGAAGGCGCGACCTATCGTGTAATCTTCCGGATCCCAGTTGTAGGTTAGTTCAACTTGAGCAGAATCATTCCCAGGTGCGGCTAAGAATACCAGGGTGAAACGTCCCTTTTCCGAATTGTGCCGCCTCAGTTCGCAGAGGCCGAGTTTTGTGCAGTAAAAGTCCAGTGACTCGCTGAGGTCGCGCACGCGCACCATCGTGTGCAGGTACTTCATGGCTAGATTTTCTCCTTTGCTGCGTCGAGCCTAGCTCAGACCTGCCCTAGTGGCGCGATTCCATTGAATTGATGGGTCCTTCGGACCGGCCGCTTCGCGGCCATCGCGCCACTAGTCTCATTTTCTTGGGCATTCACCCAAACCCAAATTCGCTCCGCGAATTTCTGAGACGCATTGGCCCATTGGCCTTGGGGTATTTCCTCGGCGAGCTTTACATCTCGCACCTATAATACGAATTTGACGACGCTGAACTCTACAAATCCTCTCTGCTACTTCATTGGCCCCATTCAGAATGATCCGTACTATGGGACGGTCATCTACTTCGGTGGTCCGGGGTACAGCACCAATTGCCAGCAGTAGCCACAATTGAGGTTCTATTATGCGCCACTCGATCACAAGTATCGCAGTCAGTCTTGCGTTGTTGAGTCTGCTCGGGTGCAAGGATGACTCGACTTGCGTCCCGAGCTACTCAGGACCAGACGCTTCGAATCACTCCACCTGTGTCGATACCTATTTTTGGAGGCCCGTGACAGGACCGGAAGACTGTTATTGCTCCCCTTGTGCCCACCTCGTGCCAGCCTCGCAAGCTCTCGTCAATGAACAGCTATATAATTGCTTCTGCGGTGATCGAGTCGCTTTTATGACTGCGCATGGTTGCTCGCTAAATGCGGAATGTCTTCGAGCGGGTTTGAGTGCCGCCTGCGAGCCCTCGGTGGTGGATGCTTCAACAGTACCAGTCTCGCAGTAAATGAGAATTCAGCTTGTGCCAGATTTCATGGATAATGTAGTTTGAAATCTGGCTCAGGCTGCTGCTGCGTCCACTGTTGCGTTCCGGGCGATCCCAAGCGGGCTAAGTCCCGCGACGACGACAGATGAATCAGGAGTCCCGACACCAACATTACTGCCCCGAGGCCTAGTCCGACGGGCACAAACAAGGACCGCTGTGGCCCATTCTTGGATTGTTGTGGATTGTCCGGATTGGGTTCAGAAGTGTTGCTCATAGCAGCCTCTTCCAATTGTGCCAGATTGTCGGAAACACCAGCTCATTAGGATAACGGGGCTCGCCGCCAATTCTTTCACTTGGCCAAGATTATTGGGAATTACATCTAGTACGTCGATTCTATTGAATCGATGTACTAGAAATTCGGCGTAGAATTTGGGTTTGGGCGAATGCCCAAGAAAATGAGGCTAGTGGCGCGATGGCCGCGAAGCGGCCGGTCCGAAGGACCCATCATTTCAATGGAATCGCGCTACTAGGCCTGGTGAATAGAACCTGCACCAGCCAGTGAAATGTACCTTTTGGTTGCTGTCGAGAGCTAACTCAAGTTAGGTTCAAGAAAGGCAGGCTCTACCGCATGCCTACACGAGGTGCATATGTCGCAGTCTTCGCCCGAGCTTCCGGTTGAATCACGACCAATACCTCCCACAAAAACCCCCGCTAGCGGCGTGCCCTTATGGCTAACGATGCTGATAAGCCTGCTATGTTTGGGCGTTGGATTGGCAGTCAGCCTGGTTACCGCGCACAAACGTGAGCCCCCTGCTACTCCTTTTACCAGCGTTTCTTCTACCCCTGAAGTCAAAAAACCCGCCCCGACTCCGTTAGAATTGGCGGAGCAAGGAAACCCACAAGCCGTCGATGCGCTGGAGAAGATAGCGCCTGTCGATCGCAGTATTGAGCAATCGCTGGCGTTGTCACAGGGCCATGCCGCTGAGAAGCGACTGGCGCTGTCCCATTTACGAAGCACGATTGCCAAACTGGGCGGGACGCCGGACGCAGAGTCCACCAAGCGACTGGTGCAGTTTGCTAAGGATGTTGACACGGCACGGGAAGTCATTGGGCTTATCGCGACGTTGCCCGGTCCCTTAGGTCCGGATTTGCTCTACGATTTTGCGAACGACAAAAAGACGCAACCGGAATTAGCCAAACTTTCTGACGAATTGTTGCTCAATAAGCAAGTGCGTCCGAAAGCGTCGCCGGCCTTGGCCATCGTACTGGACCTGCGCGACGCGACAACCTGCGAAGCGCGTCGGACGCTGCTTGAAAAAGCGCCAGAAGTCGGCGACCGGCGCATGCTCAGTCTGGCCGTCGGTTACGTAAAGAAAACAGGTTGCGGCAACGCCAACCGTCAAGACTGCAACCCCTGTCTGCGTGACGACAATTCAAAAATCCTAAGAACGGCATTGGCAAAGGTTCAAGGTCGCAAGCCGCCGAGTTATTAAGCACGCCCCGACCCCGCTCGCAATCACTCGATAGCCGATAGCCCACAGACGAGCCACCGTCACGTGTTTGTCAAGGATTCTGCGCGGCGCTTGATGGCTTGATTCATTAGCGTAAGACCTTGGGCAATCTGGGCGAGTTCAAATTGCGCGCGCGGCGCGAATAGTCCACTGAAATTCTCACCGGTCGCGAGCCGCAGGCGCTCGTCTGTGACGGGACGAAGTTGGAAGAATTGTTCGCTATAGGCCAAGATACGAAGCATCGAAGTCGAGCTCCAACGCAATTCATTCATGGGCGACAGCTTCAGCACGCGACGCCGAAAGTTACGTTCGCGATTGCCGGGATAATTAACCGTAACTGCAACCGACGATCCCTCGCTCAATTGACCTTCAGCCTCGACGATGAACGGATTCCATTCGCTGTAAGCACGCAAATTCGTAAGCACGTCCCAAACTAACGAAGGGCTCGCGACGATCTCGATTTCCGATCGAAGTTCGACTTTTTGACCAACAACGGTCAATGACATAGGTGCACCCGCTAGCATATCCAAGCCGCAGAACTCATCGGGGCATTAGAATTCCGAACGTCCGTTCAGTGCTATTTTGGAGGTTCGAGGGGGCGAATGTCCGTTATTTGGGTATCAATTCGCCGAAACAAAGGACCTGACCGTCATGCAAACGTTCGCATAAGTCAGATAAGGCGGAACAGCGCAAATTACGCTGGCGCCCGGACAGGAAAAAGACTTTACCGCTTGCCGGGTACGCTGGTATCAAGTGGCGGCCCACGACTTCTGTTCGGGTGGTCGTTCTCAACCCTAACCACCAGTACGCTCAAACCAGAGATAATCCGATGCGTAGACTCAGTACTCCGATTTTGTTGACTGGACTTTTGATTACGGTTTCTGCGGTAGCGCAAGACGTCAAGCCAGAAGACATAAAGCTCGACGAGCAACCGGCGGCGAAAGCCCCCGCCGCGCAAGCGCCCGCCGCGCAAGCGCCCGCAGCACAGCCGCCTGCGGCACCGGCTACGGCAAATGCCACCACCAATGCGGCCGCAAAAACGACAACCGACGCAGATGCGAACACCAAGAAAAAGGAAAAGGTGGAAGACACCCGTGCCGCCTCGGGTTCCGTCAGTGGACCTGCAACTGAAGCGGATGAAACCTGGCGGTTTAGCTACAACGGCTACTTTCGAGCACCGATGCGCATCGGCATCGGGAGCCGCACCGCGATGCCAGGGCAAAGCTCAATGACATTTCACCCGCCGCTGGTTCCGGACGAACAGTACTTGAGTTGGCAGCATACCAAGCACTCGAACACGGACTGGGCCGAGTTGTTCTTCGGCTACGGCAACAGCTGGGCCAAGGGTATTGTAGCCATTCAAGGTTACAACTTTACGGATGCTTCCTACGCGAATTGGCACACGCAGTTCGGGGTGGCCCAAGGCTGGGTCGAAATCACTCCGTACATGCCCGCAGAAAACATTCGCCTGAAAATCAAGGGTGGAAGCTTTTGGGGCCGTTACGGCGGGGCAGGTCGTTATGATGCTGGCGAATACGACACGTTCCTGTTCGGTCGTACCCACTTGATGGGTGAATCGGCGCGCTTGGAAATAGACCTGCAAGATCAGCCTATAACCCTCGGTTTTGAAGAGGGCTTCGGAACCAAGAAGCCCGATCCCAGCATCTACAACTCAGCTCGGTTTACGGTCGTCCCCCACTTTCATGCGGACTTGACCTATGACCAGTCAATCACATTCACCGCGCATTTCATTGATGCGATCGCGCAGACCGAGCCGAGGGTGACCGGGCCGCAGCCAGCCTGGCTGTACCCTGGACCGTATGTCAGCCAATATCAAGGAATCAACCAGCCCGACGGCAGCCTGAAGATCATGGGGGTTGACGCACGCTTCGATATGCCTGACGTATTTGGCTACCTGTACGCAGGCGTGTCCTATATCAGCGCAAAGAATGCGGTGACCGTCGCTGACGGTGTGGAAGTAATTCACAGCGACGGCGGTGGTGAATACAACATGGGCATCACGGGCAACTACCTCAATAGTGAGACGTGCATTTGGGGCCTGTCTGCTTGTAGTGGTGGCAATGGCAGCGTGCTCACATTGGAAGGCCAATATGAAACCAAGCTGGGTGACATACTGGGAGGCGCACCGTTTGGCGAAGGTCAAGACTTGACCATGAAGTTTTACAGTATGTGGAACAAGGTCAAGAGCCAAGATCCGCTCGCTGACGGAATCACCAAGACCAAGTTTGGCACGGATTGGATTTTCGACGTGTTCCCAGTGATGGCTGTAGCGGCGCGATTTGACTACCTGCTGCCGAACAGCAGAATTCCGAATCAGAATTTTGGAATCCTCTCGCCACGCATCATACTGCGCTCAGCCTTCGCCACCCATGAGCAAATTGCGTTTCAGTACTCACGCTTTATCTACAAGCAGCGCAGTTGTGCGGTCGGTACGCCCGCGGACAATTCCTTTGCAGGTCTCGGAACGGGCACTGTGGCCACTCCATTCCCAGGCGGGGCCGGCTACTCGTATGGCGCCACCATGAGCGCTGCTGAAATGCAATGCGTGCAACCACCACCATCCATTTCGACGCCCGAAAGCTGGGGGTCGACCACGCAAAACCAAGATGCTCAAATGCGTGGTCAGCCGTACACGAGCGCACAACTTCGCCCAGACGTGAACGTTTTTGCGATAGAAGCTAGTATGTGGTGGTGAGGCTTGAACCAAGCGCTCTGGCCCAGAATGCGAAGGCCGTGGGATGAAGCCCCGCGGCCTTCTCACTTGAGAACCCAACCCAGCGCGCGGCTTTTCGTTAGCATATTTCGAGACTTCTAAGGCTCTCGCTGGCAACTAGCTAAAGAACCAGCGATGACCGTACGCCCAGTTGTCAAAAGAGTACCAATCCGTAGCTGAGTCGAAATGATCGGTCCATCTTACTTCGCGGCTACGAAGCGGCGAACGCGAGAATTCGGATGATGAACAGGTTGTCACCATGGACGCCGACCTATGAACTGAAATGTCATCAGATTGGGGCACGCCCGCTGACCGCCGCGTCGATGCTTCTTTTGGTCATGACGGCAATGGCAAGTTGCGATTCGCCTCCATCGAATCAACAAACCTCCGACAATCAATTGGATGCGTCCACTGCCGAGGCGCGAATGTCCTGTGCCTCAGGTCAAGTTTGGACCAACAACGGTTGCGTCCTGCCGTCAAGCGTGAAACTCAATACCGTAGGCTACTTGACAGGACGTAATAAAATTGCGAGCGTACCCGCTGATGTTACAGATTTGACGTTCATCGTGCGCGATGTCACAACGCAACAACCGGTTTACTCCGGATCGCTGTCCGCCAATTCGACCGACGTGAGCGACACGGGTGACAGTGTCCGATTTGCCGACTTCAGTGATGTAAATGAGCCTGGCGCTTACGTAATTGAGGTGGCAGGACTTACCGCTTCGCCGCCGTTCGAAATCGGCGACACCGTTTACAACGATATTTTCAAGACAACCCTGCTCGGCCTGTATGGTCAAAGGTGCGGGACGTCCGTCACATACGCGTACGGCGGTGACACTTTTTCTCACGCTATCTGCCACAAGAATGACGCAGAATTCGACCCTACCCTAACACCGGGGATGAGCGGCACGCAGGCAGCCACCGGTGGCTGGCATGACGCAGGCGACTACGGGAAGTACACCGTCAACGGCGCTTTTTCGGTCGCATTCCTGCTAAAAGCTTGGGAGGATTTTGATATTGGACAGGTACAGCCCTTGGCCGGTGTCAATCACATTCCCGGCTATACGGACAGCTTGCCGTCGATACTGGCGGAAGCGAAATACGAAATCGATTGGCTTCTGAAAATGCAATTGTCTGACGGCAGTGTCTTGCTGGTGGTCTGCCCAAAGAGCTTTCCGGGCGACTCCGTGATGCCTCAAGCAGATACCGCGCCGCGCTATTTCTTGCCAGCAACCACCGCGGCTACCGCCTATTTCGCTGCGTCTGTCGCAATGGCATCGCGGGTGTTTCGGTCCTATGACAGCGGCTACGCGGACCAATTGCTGGTTGCCGCGCAAAATGCCATGAGTTGGTTGGCTGCAAATCCCGCCGACATTGAGGCCGCCGACGGTACGCCCCAAAGCCCGTATGTCGCGGGTGGACCTTACAACGTTAGTGCTGGCGCCAATTCGCCACCGCGCATTTGGGCGTCGGTTGAACTTTGGCGAACCGACGGGGAAGGTGATTTAACGGCAATCGAGGCCGCCTTGAGTGATAATAGTATGGCAGTGACACCCAGCTGGGACTGGGCGAATGCTGGGAATTTTGCGGTCTTCGATTATGCAGCTTCCAACAGCACTTTGCGTGACGCCACGACAGTCACGAAAATTCAAAACGAGATTACAACCGTCGCAGATGGTTTAGTCACGACAGTCCAAAGTCAAGGCTACGGACGAGCATTACTAGGCACAGCCAGCTACAATTGGGGCTCGAATGGCACCGTGGCCCGCACCGTGATGAATCTTCAGGCCGCTTATCACATCACCAATGATTCCAAGTATCTTGACGCGGCAACCCAGCAAGTCGATCACTTGTTCGGACGAAACCCGTTTGGCCGATCCCTGGTGACAGGCTTAGGGTACGCGCCGCCAGTGTTCCCGCACCATCGACCCTCCAACGGCGACGCCGTGGACGAACCTTGGCCCGGTCTGCTCGTCGGCGGCCCTAACAAAGATTCCAGCGACCCACATACGATGTCGAACCCGGACGTTCCGGTGGGAAAGGCTTGGTGGGACGACGCTACGGACTACTATGTCAACGAAATCGCCGTCAATTGGAATGGGCCATTGGTCTACGCAGTCGCAGGTTTCGTAAAGTGAGTACCAGAGTTCGGCAATACCTCCCCAGTTGCGCCCGACACGGGTGCTCAGTGCTCATCGGATCGGTGAGCAAACGCTTCGGATACCTAGATTGGCGAAGATACGGCTGCTTTTGGGCCAACATCAAGCAAGCCGCAGCCGCAAGGTTTGCGGGTCTGCGATTCGTCCAAGGAATCGGACCGGATACCGGACCCCCAACTTTTGCTGGTTTAATGCAGATGATGGGTGTTATTCGCCCGCGCGTTCAGCTAATATTCGCGGGGTTTTTTGACAAGCCCCACGGTCTATCCGGGGTTCGACAGTCGAATCACGGAGTTCTGCGTCGGCTCGCTGCGTTGAACTGAGCCAGCTCGTTACTGGGAAAGGATGCCATGAACTCGAAAGCTCATTGGTCTGTATTGTTGTTAGCGTACTCCGTGATTGGTGTTTTCGGCTGCCGGCCAAACCCCACCGATCCAAGTCTAAAGGAAACAGCGGAAGGGGCACCGTGCCCGGCTTCTGGCATGTTTGACGATGGCGAAGATAATAATAACCAAGTCTTGGTACAAGAAGGTCGCGGTGGTTACTGGTACACGTACGTCGACAATGAGGGTTCGACGATTGATCCTCCCGCGGGCGCGACCGGCGGTATCTTCAGCTTTGCTCAGCCCGGCGTAAATGGGTCAGCCTACGCAGCCCGAATGAAGGGATCTATCTCGAAGGCGAGTATCGTTTTTGCGGGCATGGGTGCCAACATGGCTGATCCGAAAGGGCCCTATGACGCATCAAAGTACGGGGGCATTTCATTTTGGGCTAAGAAAGGTCCTGGCGCGACACCCAAGGTTCGCTTCAAGATGCCGGATGCAGAAACCGATCCCGACGGCGGTATCTGTTCTGCCTGCTACAACGACTTCGGTATCGACCTGAAGTTGACCGAAGAGTGGACGCAGTACATCATTCTTTTTGACATGTTGAAGCAAGAGCGGGGCTGGGGAGCGCCGCATCCGCACGGAATTGACACCCAACAAATATTTGCCGCACAGTGGCAGGTCAATGACAAAGGCCAAAACTACGACGTGTGGGTCGACGATCTGGCCTTCACAGGCTGCGCGGGCGGAGCTGGAGCGGCTGCCGCACCCGCGGCAGCTACTCCGGCTACAACCAAGCCGGCTGCAGCAGCACCAGCTGCAGCAGCACCCGCGGCGGCAGCGCCTGCCGCACCGGCACCAGCAGCCAAGTAGTTTTGAGCGAGAACGTGGGCCGTTTGTTGGCGGCCCACGCACGCCCGCTAGTCAACCTTAAGGCGAAAAAGTCGTGGCATTTGAGTCAAGTTTTCGGCAAGGCAGTTGGCCGGGCCGGGGCCCAGACAACCAACACAATCAAAAACATCGGAACGAACCTGCGGGTTAGAAGTGAAACTCTAACCCACGGGCCGTCGCGGATCGCCATGAAGCTAAATTGCAAAATCCTAGGGCATTCGGCGTGGCTCCTCGCCGCCGCCATCACAATGAGCTCCATGTTGACTGAAAGTTGTGTCCCAAGACATCGCGGCGCAGGCAAAAACAACGCGAGCAGCGCGTCCCAGCCGCTAGCAAGGGTTAATCCGAATGACGGCCTTAATCCACAACCTCCGCCACCGCCGCCCGCAGCGCCAGTTCCGTCCAATCCCAAGACGGGGAATGTGAACTTAGATCGATTTCTCGAGCTCTGGACCAACGTGCACAACTTATCCAACGGCTATTTTAGCCCTGAGGGTATTCCGTACCATGCAGTCGAGACTCTAATCGTGGAAGCTCCCGACTACGGGCATGAAACGACGTCCGAAGCCTACAGCTATTGGGTATGGCTTGAATCAATGTATGGCAAGGTCACTAACGACTGGACACACTTGGACCGCGCTTGGAGAAACCTTGAGTACTACATGATTCCAAAGCACATCGACCAACCGACGAGTAGTGCTTACAATCCGACAAAAACGGCCACCTACGCGCCGGAGATGGACAGGCCCGATGACTATCCAGTTGCCTTGCAAGGTTCAGTCGCGGTGGGACTCGACCCGATTGGCAAAGAACTGAAAGACACCTACGGTTACTCCGATATCTACGCCATGCACTGGCTGCTTGACGTTGACAATTGGTATGGCTTTGGTAACCGGGGTGATGCGAGCAGCCACGGATCGCTGTTCAACACGTTCCAGCGTGGCATCCAGGAATCCGTCTGGGAAACCGTGCCCCAGCCTTGCTGGGATGAGTTCAACTGGGGTGGCAAGTTTGGATATCTCGATTTGTTCGTGGCCGATACCCATCCCTCGAAGCAATGGAAATACACCAATGCTCCCGACGCCGACTCGCGCGCCGTACAGGCAATATATTGGGCCAAGAAATGGGCCGACGAACACGGTGGAAATCCAACCGTAGACGGAATTGCCAAAAAAGCCGCCGTAATGGGGGATTTTGTTCGATACGCCTTTTTCGACAAATACTTCAAGAAACTCGGCTGCAAGGACCCGAGTTGCCCGCAAGGCACTGGCTATGATTCCGCCCATTATTTGTTGTCGTGGTATTTTGCTTGGGGCGGAGCGATTCCTGGAGGCAGCGTATGGGCTTGGCGAATTGGATCGAGCCACAACCACTCAGGTTACCAAAACCCAATGGCCGCCTACGCGCTGTCGCATGAGGCCGCTTTGAGACCCAATTCGGCCAATGGCGCTCGCGATTGGGCGACCAGCATGACTCGCCAGCTGGAGTTCTATCGTTGGTTACAATCGAGCGAAGGCGGTTTTGCGGGCGGCGCAACGAACAGTTGGAATGGCCGGTATATGCCGTTTCCGGCCGGGGTGAAGACATTTTACGGGATGCCCTACGTAGAGTCGCCCGTATTTATGGATCCGCCGAGCAATGAATGGTTCGGTTTCCAAGTCTGGTCAATCGAACGTCTTGCTGAGTATTACTACGTGAGCGGCGATCCAAAAGCCGAAATGATGCTCGAGCGTTGGGTAAAGTGGGTCAGAAAGAATACCAAACTTTTACCCGACGGCACTTATCAAATCCCCGCCGTTCTAAAATGGACGGGTCAGCCAGCTAATGATTGGAACGAGGGAAGTCAAAGTTGGGACCCGAAGGACGCCAATTACAATAATACCCTGCACGTTCAGGTCACGCAGACTACGGACGACGTCGGTACTACCGCAGGGCTGGTGCATACGCTTGAATTCTACGCCGCCAAGAAGGGTGACAAAGATGCACGCATTCTGTGTCGAGAATTGTTGGACAGGATGTGGACCAAATACCGCGATAACAAGGGCATATCCAGCCCAGAGCAGCGCGGTGATTTCAAGCGGTTTACGGACAAGATCTTCGTTCCCGCCAATTGGCAAGGCAAAATGCCCAACGGCGATCCGATTGATAGCAAGAGTACTTTCATGAGTATTCGTTCAAAGTATCAGCAGGATCCCGCATATAAGCAGGTAGAGGCCTATCTAAACGGCGGCAAGTCTCCAGAGTTCCGCTACCATAGGTTCTGGGCGCAAACGCACATAGCGCTAGCGTACGCCACGTATGGTTGGCTTTTCCCGAAACTTTGATCAACTATCGCGATGGCCGGTTCACGGTCGATTGTTGCTGACTTGTCGCCGTGGTGGTGTCGGTTTCGCCAGCTGCGGCGCGGTCATAAGGAGTGATAATGTTGCGCTCAGTATTGCATAGATTGGGTTGGCGGCTGATGCCGACGCTTGTCGTCGCCATTACAGTAGCGGGTTGCTCTAAGCATCACGGTCGAAAGGGCGGAGCGTCCACAGCGTTCGTAGGCGCAGCAGACGCCAATCCACAAAGAGAACATAGTCTGATCAAGAACATCGACTTCAATGACGGAACTAGCCTGCCTTGGACGCTCTCGTTTTCGGATCCAGCCAAAGGGTTCGCGGCCGTCGAGAACGGTGCTTACTGCCTTCACATCGAGAATAAGGGCGTAAATAAGTGGGATTCGCAGGTTCGCCATCGCGAGATGGTGATTCAAAAGGGGCACACTTACTCGGTCTCATTCAAGATTTGGGCGGACCAAAAGACGCGAGCCAGCGTAAAGGTTGGTATGGTCGGTCCGCCCTACCGAGAATATTGGGTCCAGGTCTTACCTATCGATACGACGCCGACAACCATCACCGACAAGTTTACGATGAACTACGACGATGACCCGACGGCTGAATTCACGTTTCATTACGGCGGAACGATGGCTCTGGCTCGGGAACCATTTGTCGTGTGTATCGACGACGTGATTCTTTCGGACCCACAGTTTGTTCCAGCTCCGAAGGAGCAAGTGGTCGCAGTCCCAAAGGTGGCCGTCAACCAAATGGGCTATTTCCCGCATGCCAGCAAGATTGCGGCTTACTCGAATACTTCAACGAGTCCGGTCAAATGGGAACTTCTTGATGCGGGGCAGGTGGTGGCTTCGGGAAACACTCACCTCTTTGGGCAGGATGCCGCCGCCGGGGAAAATGTGCACATCATAGATTTCAGCACATATACCAAAGCAGGCAAAGGTTTAACGCTGCGTATAGGAAATGACGTAAGCCCGCCCTTCGACATTAGCACCGACCTTTATCATCGCCTGAAATATGACGCTCTTCATTATTACTACCATAACCGTAGTGGCATCGAACTCAAGATGCCCTATGTCGAGGACCCCAAATGGGCGCGCCCCGCCGGTCATTTGACCAGCGACAAGGCAGTTGCTTGTGCTCCCGAGGCCGGCTGCAACTACAAATTGGACGTGACTGGAGGTTGGTACGATGCCGGTGACCACGGCAAATATGTGGTCAACGGCGGTGTGACCGTGTGGACTTTGTTGAATCTTTATGAGCGCACAAAATTCCTGGGAACGAGCATTAATGACTTTGCAGATGGCAAACTGAACATTCCCGAAAATCGCAATCGAATGCCAGATCTGCTCGACGAAGTTCGCTGGGAGCTCGAATGGGAAATGAAGATGCAGGTGCCTGACGGTCAGCCCAAGGCTGGCATGGTGCATCACAAGATCCACGATAGAAGCTGGACGGCCCTCGGTATTCGACCTGATGAAGCTGAAAAGAAGATGATTCGCTTCCTGAGGCCGGTAAGCACGGCCGCCACTTTAAATTTAGCGGCCAATGCCGCGCAATGCGCCCGGGTTTGGAAGGGAATTGACGATAGTTTTGCGGGTAAATGCCTGATTGCAGCGGAAAAAGCCTGGCAAGCCGCCAAGGCTAATCCCCAGGTCTATGCAGCGCGCAAATGATAATAGTGGCGGAGGACCGTATGACGACAATGACGTCACCGACGACTTCTATTGGGCAGCCGCCGAACTTTGGACTACCACGCAGAAGGATGAGTACAAGAACTACCGTGACGGCTTCTCCGTGGCACACAAAGTTCCCGATGCAAGCCGGCAATTGTACGGCGTCCTTCGACTGGGCGCGCACTGACGCTCTTGGAAAGATGTCGATGGCAATAGTACCCAATGGGGTTGACGGCAATACGCAAAATCAAATGAAACTTCAGATAATCGATGCCGCCGATAGCTACATGAAGTTGATATCCGAAACGGGCTATAGTCTGCCGTTCAAGGGTTCACCCGACGGCAAGTACCCGTGGGGGTCCAATTCCTTTATTCTTAACAATACGGTTATCATTGCCCTGGCCTACGATCTCACCAAACAGAAGAAATTCTTCGACGGCGTCATCGATGCAATGGGATACCTATTTGGCCGCAATCCCTTGGGACAGTCCTACGTGACCGGGTACGGCAGCAGGCCCCTCGAAAATCCGCATCATCGGTTTTGGTCGTACCAAGTGGACAAGCGTTTCCCCACCGCACCACCAGGCTGCGTATCCGGCGGCCCCAACTCGGGCTTGCAGGATCCGTACGTTCAGGCCGCGGGACTGAAAGGATGCGCTCCGGAGAAGTGCTTTATCGACAATATTGAAGCCTGGAGCGCAAACGAAATCACTATTAATTGGAACGCTCCCTTGGTTTGGATTTCCGCATTTCTTGATGAGCGGGGACCCAAGCTGAGCGCAGCGCCGTCTCCATCTGCCGCAGCGAAACCGGCCACAACGAAGGGGGTGGCGGCCGGAGCGACGCTCCCGGCTAAGGGTCAGGCAAAAGGCAAGAAGAAGTAGCTGGCTGTTCCGGGGTGGGTCGCGCTAGATTCGGCCTGACCACCTCGGAGCCCGCGATCCGCAGTGACGCTTCCTGACAATCAGGGAGGGTTTAGTCGTACAAAGTCCCCCATTTTTCGAGGCTCTAGCGATGCGTTTCGGTCATTTCGACGACAAGAATCACGAATACGTTATTACCACGCCGCAAACTCCCTACCCTTGGATCAACTATCTGGGATGCGAGCAATTCTTTTCGCTGATATCACAGCAGGGTGGCGGCTATTGTTTTTACCGCGACGCGCGCCTAAGGCGCCTACTCCGCTATCGATATCACAACGTCCCAACTGACGCGGGCGGGCGCTATTTCTATATACGCGAACAAGATGGCAGCTTCTGGACGCCAACCTTCGGTCCCGTTAAGGCTGCGCTCGATTCCTTTGAATGCAGACATGGCCTTGGCTACACGACAATTACGGGCAAGCGCAACGGCCTGTCCGCACGGGTCTTGTATTTCGTCCCTCTCGGGACTCAAGCTGAGATTCATCAACTTACGTTAACCAACGAGGGAAATTCGCCACGTTCAGTGAGAATTTTCTCCTTCATCGAATGGTGCCTGTGGAATGCCATGGATGACTTTACCAACTTCCAGCGCAATTTCAGCACGGGCGAAGTTGAGGTTGATGGCGCCACGATTTACCATAAGACGGAATACCGCGAACGCCGCAATCACTACGCGTTTTATCACGTAAATACGGCCATTGCTGGTTTTGATACTGATCGAGAAAGCTTCTTCGGTCTTTACAACGGAATGCACGAACCGCAGGTAGTTGCCGAGAATAAGCCGCGAAATACGGTCGCCAATGGTTGGGCACCAATTGCGTCGCACGCCATTGACGTGACGCTGAAGCCTGGTGAGACAAAGTCACTCGTATTCATTCTTGGATACGTCGAGAACCCTCCGGATGAAAAATGGGAAAAGCCCGGCATTGTGAATAAGACACGCGCGAGAGAACTTATCAGTGAGTTCTCGACGGCTCAGCAGGTCGAACAAGCGATGACTAAGCTAAAGGAGCATTGGGACAATTTGCTGAGCAAATTCGTCGTAGAGTCCGCTGATGAGAAACTCAATCGCATGGTCAATGTCTGGAATCCGTATCAGTGCATGGTGACATTCAATATGTCCCGTAGCGCCTCCTATTTCGAAACCGGCATTGGTCGCGGTATGGGGTTCCGTGACTCGAATCAGGACTTGCTTGGTTTCGTCCATCAGATCCCCGAGCGCGCCCGCGAGCGCATCATTGACATCGCGTCCACACAATTTTCGGATGGCAGCGCATACCATCAATACCAACCACTTACGAAGCGCGGCAACAACGACATCGGTAGTGGCTTTAATGATGACCCACTGTGGCTGATTCTCGGCGTAGCTGCATACATCAAAGAGACCGGCGAATACGGTATTTTGGATGAACAAGTGCCATTCGATAATGACACGAACAATGCGGCACCGCTGCTTGATGCACCTCAAGCGATCATTTGATCACGTTCTAAACAATCTTGGCCCGCATGGCCTGCCCTTAATTGGACGAGCCGACTGGAATGACTGTCTCAATCTCAATTGTTTTTCCGAAACACCGGACGAACCGTACCAGACCACGGGCAATCGCGTAGGGCGAACCGCAGAGTCGATATTCATTGCCGGCATGTTCGTAGGCATCGCGCCCGAGTATGCAAAGCTGTGCGAGAAGAAAGGCCAAGCCAGTGAGGCTAAGCGAGTTCTCAGCCGAAGTGGCAAAAATGGAGAAAGTCGTTCTGCAGCATGGTTGGGACGGCGAATGGTTCCTCCGAGCGTATGATTTCTTCGGTAACAAAGTGGGCAGTAAAGACTGTGCAGAAGGGCAAATCTTCATTGAGCCGCAGGGCTACTGCATCATGGCTGGCATTGGGGTCAAAACTGGTCATGCAAAGAAAGCCTTGGATGCCGTCGAGGCTAAAATGGCGACAGAATACGGTATTGTTCTGCAAAATCCGGCGTATCAGACCTACCACGTTGAGCTCGGCGAGATATCTTCATACCCTCCTGGGTACAAGGAAAATGCGGGCATATTCTGCCACAACAACCCCTGGATCATGATTGCCGAGACCGTGATTGGTCGCGGTGATAAAGCGTTTAATTACTACAAGCAAATCGCTCCAGCCTACGTCGAGGACATCAGCGAAGTTCACCGCACCGAGCCCTACGTATATTCTCAAATGGTCGCAGGAAAAGACGCCAAGGGCATCGCCGGTGAAGCCAAGAATTCGTGGCTAACTGGGACAGCCGCCTGGAATTTCGTGGCGATATCTCAGCATATGTTGGGAATTCGCCCCGACTACGACGGCCTAATCGTTTCACCTTGCCTGTCGACGGACATTGGCGAGTTTATGGTCACGCGCAAGTGGCGAGGCGCAACCTACAAAATTCAGGTCAAGAATACTGGCAATCATTGGACCGCGCCCAAACTCGCGGTTGACGGCAAACCGATCGCCGGCAATAAGGTACCCATCGCTCCGGCAGGGTCAACGGTATCCGTTGATTGTGAAGTCTGAACTGGGCCCCAACCCCGGCGGCGCAGTCCGCTAGCGTCGTGGTAAAGGAGCTGATGCATTCTCGATCTGGTGGATGTGTATAGATCCGAATGACTCAATGCTAGTTAGTTCTCGGCGATCAATGCGTTTCGCCGGGAATATGCGGGACTTTCACTGATTTGTTGTTGTTCTATTTCTCACGGTACCGTCGGGTGGTCGCTTACAGAAACTCACCAGTCTCTCTGCTCCTTTCCGGGAATGTTTTGTCGCGTGGCGCGCAGGGGCCCGACCCTGCGCACGGCTCTTTGTTGGGTATATTTCGAGACTTCTGAGTTTTTCGCCGGCAACTAGCTACGTTCCCGGCCGAAGGGTCTTGGCGTGAACAACCCTCGATTGCCAATTCCTTGCCACCGCCAAACAAGGGCTCTCGCAGTCAAGCACCCCTTGGTGTTACTCTGTCTGCTGGTGGTTCCCGCAAGTTACTCCGCCGCCTAGGTAAGGCATGTCAATTCGAGTAGTGAGGCTCAGTTTCTCATTGCCAGCCCTGCAACGGTGGATAAGCCCTTCGCGCGGTTATATCGTGGAGATTTTGCAACCCATTTTTATCGATGACGATGAAGTTGATCGCTTGGCAATCGCAACCCACGAACTTCTCGAGAACTGCGTCAAGTACTCGAGTAGTGACCATGTTCATTTTGAATTCGAAGTCAATCGAGAAGGCGACGAAGCAGTTGCGAATATTAGAACCACCAATTCAGCTCTACTTTCGCACATAACTGAATTGCGGCGCAGAATCGACGCTCTAAATGCAGCACACGACCCCATCGCTCACTACGACGAGATCATTCGTGAAAGTTTGATACAAGGCGGGTCTTCGCTAGGTCTTGCCCGCGTACGAGCTGAGTCGGGTGTACACTTGTCGTATCAGATTCAAAAGGACGTGGTCGTTGTCTTTGGTGAAATGCACGTGCGCGTGAGGGAATTGTCATGAGCGAGCTAAGGCTATTGCCCGTAATTTTGGAGGGCTTTTCAATTAAGCCGATCCTGGTGGCGTCGGTCCTGAAAATCGTGCTTCGCGGCAGTGCTGACATGGAGGCACGCCCAAGTTTTAGCCAGTTCGTACCGCTGGCACATCAGGAAGCTGAACGGCTTACCGTAAACGAAGTAGTTGTCGATGTTCACGAGCTATATTTCATTAATTCAATGTGCCTAAAGGCGCTGGTCATTTGGGTTGACCTGGTTGCCAACTCAACCCCAAATAAGCGTTATCGGCTGACATTTCTCGTTGATTCGCACTTGCATTGGCAAGATCGAAGCATTCTGGCATTGCAGCGAATGGCCCCGGACTTAGTTCAGGTAGCCAAATGGAAAGGCGAGTGATCGATGGCTCGCACAATTCGTAAAGTAGGCCTTTTAGTTGACTGGTTAGAAGACGAGTACCAAGACAAGGTATTGGCCGGTGTTGACGCCGAGGCCCAAGCCAATGGCGTGGGGCTTATCTGCATTGCGGGGGGAGTTTTACGCTCACCGTTCCGATTTGGCGCACGGAGAAACTTCATATACGACCTCGTCGGACAGGAATGCGTGGATGGCCTGGTCATAATGTCTGGAACGCTCGGGAACTATATTGGGCCGAACAAATTGGCACGCTATTGCGAGCGTTACCGGCCCCTGCCAATGTGCAGCATTGGTGTCGCTTTGCAGGGCATCCCGAGCGTGCTCGTCGATAACGCCAAGGGCATGCGCGACGCCATGCTCCATCTAATCGACGGACACGGCTATCGCCGGATTGCCTTCATTCGTGGCCCGGGCGTCAACGAAGAGGCCGAAGAGCGCTACCGAGTTTACCGCGAGGTCTTAGGAGAACATGGGCTGCCATTCAATCCAGACCTGGTAACGCTGGGGAATTTTCAGGCGACTTCCGGCGTGGAAGCCGTGCGACAAATGTATGATGAGCGGCACGTTGCCTTTGACGCCATTGTAGCGGCCAATGATTTCATGGCGATTGGCGTTATGGATGCCTTGCAGGTTCGGGGGATACGCGTCCCCAAAGATGTGGCGGTGGTTGGTTTTGACGATATCCGCGAAGGACGCTTCGCTCCGACACCCTTAACCACGGTGCGCCAACCGCTGGATCGGCAAGGCAAGCAAGCACTTGAGCTGGTTCTCGCGCAGATTGACGGTCAAATCATCGATGAACATATCATGCTGCACACGGAGCTGGTGCGTCGTCAATCCTGCGGATGTTCGTCACACGAGATTCCAGATCGTCCGCTCCCCGAAATTAAACCCGAGGGACATGATATCGCGACGGTATTCAAGGAACACAAAGCTCGCATTCTTGCCGACGTGACGCAAGCCATTTGGACTTCTTCACCGGACGTTGACGTCAGCATTGGCGTCGAGATTGTCGAAGCATTCACCAACTCTCTTTTGCCTGAGAGTTCCGATACATTCATGGGAACGCTCGATTCCGCGGTGCAAGTCGCCTCAGAAAGCGGAGGCAATGTCGATGCCTGGCAAGCTGTGGTAACGACGCTACGTCGCTTTGCGTTGGCCGCGACGGCTGATAATCTCGAGCTATGCAATCGAGCCGAGGAACTTTGCCACGAGGCCAGGGTCCTGGTTGGCAGCGCCGCCGAGCGCGCTCAAGCCAGAAAGCGTCTCGAGGTCGAGCATTGGTCACGGCTGCTTAGAAAGACGGGCGAGGCTCTGTATACGTCGCTCGACGTGGCGGGGGTAATGCACACAGTGGAAGAGCAGATCCCCCGGCTAGGTATCAAGAGCGCTTACCTTTCGATGTTCGAGGGCGGCCAGGAAAACTCGCGGTTTGCCTTGGCTTATGATTCGACGGGGCGCGGCGTTGAAAAGCGTCGGGGCGAGATCTTTCCGTCGAATCAACTCGTTCCCGACGGCGTATTCGATGAAAATGAACGTCAATCGTTCATTTTGGAGCCGCTGTTCTTCGAGCACGATCAGCTGGGCTTCGTATTATTTGAGTTCGGTCCCGCCCATGGCGTGGTCTATGAGACACTGCGCGATCAGATCAGTAGTTCATTAAAGGGGGCGCTGCTCGTACAGCACCTCGTTGAAGAAACCACGCGGCGCGAACTAGCTGAGCGCGACCGGCTTCAGAAAGAAATGGAGATCGCCGAGCGCATTCAAACCTCCATTTTGCCGAAAAACCTGACGGCAGAGGGCCTCGAAATTGCCGCGGTCATGCTGCCCTCGGCCGATGTCGGCGGCGACTACTACGACGTCTTGCCCTTCGAAGGCGGTTGCTGGCTGGCCATTGGCGACGTAGCGGGGCACGGCCTGCGTACCGGCCTTATCATGATGATGTTACAGAGCATTGTATCTGCGCTGGTCCGACACAATCCTTGGGCCTCGCCGCGCGACCTATTGCGGACGGTCAATGCCGTCATTTATGAGAATATTCGGCGCCGCCTGGGGCAGGACGAGCACGCCACTTTGACGCTTTTTAGGCTGGATTCGCAAGGCCGGCTCGTCTTTGCCGGCGCACATGAAGATCTCATCATTTATCGGATTCGGGACCACAAAGTCGAGGTCATTCCGACCCCCGGGACCTGGGTCGGGGCAGTACGCAGCATCGACGCCGGCACGGTCGAGACCGAGCAGCATTTACAAGCCGGTGACATCGTACTGCTTTATACGGATGGCCTAATCGAGGCCATGGATGAGAACCAGCAGGTCTTCGGCATCGATCGACTCTGCGCGGAATTTACCAAAGTGGCTGAATCGTCCGTGGGAGCCATACGCGACCACATTGTTGGAACTGTCCGCCAATATGCCGCCAACCAAGACGACGACATGACGCTAGTCGTGGTCCGGTACTTGGGCTAGTTTGGGTGTTGGCCGAGACTTCTGGTTCTGTACTTGGTTTTTGCCTTCCTCTCGCTCGCGTGTCTGATAAATACGTTCCTTGCTAAATTGAACAAGCCTCCGTGCCAATCTGGGGTTGCTTGTTCCCGTTGGCGCGCCGGGGCCCGACCCGGCGCGCGGTGTTTTGTCCAGTACTTCTAGGGACTTCAGAGTACTAAAAACGGCAACCAGCTATGTTCGTCCGAGCCAAGGTCCGGAATTTCTGCTGGCACTGCGGCACTTGGCTAAGAGTATCGGCGTGGCATCGATCTCAGCCTGTCGCACTGTGAATAAAGCGGTATAATGCGACCACTCCTCTGTAGGCGGGAACGCAATTGTCATCGCGGCCCCTAGGGAGCCAGCGCTCGGTCGGGAATGTAGCCGAAAGGTAAAATCGATGAAGCAACTCAATATGGCTTCGAGCCTAATTCTTACCGCATCAGCTTTGGCAATCGCCCTTCAGGGCTGCAACCCGGGCACAACGCTTCAAACGCCTCCAGCCAGCGCAGATGGCGGCGATAATAGCGCCGGCGGCGACGTCACGACCCTGGGCGGCGGCAATGGTGGAGCAAGCGCCAGCGGTAACTCGTCCACGAATGGTGGCGCCAAAGCAAACGGCGGCGGTACCTCAGCCGGAACCACGGGCGGCTCACCAGGCAGCGCTGGCACCAAAGCCACGAGCACCGGCGGCTCACTAGGCGCAACCACCGGTGGCACACCAGGCGTAAACACCGGTGGCACCAAATCTGCAACTGGTGGAAGCCCAACGGTATCCACCGGCGGTAGCCCAACGGTATCCACCGGCGGCAGCCCAACTGTATCCACCGGCGGTAGCCCAACTGTATCCACTGGCGGCGCGGCAGTAGCAGTGGGCACAGGCGGCGTAGCGAACGGCGGCAAGACCGTGACCTTCAGTAGTGGAAAAGCTGTCGGAGCCATGACCGGCTACGGCTTCGTTGCCCTCGGAGCGTCAGACAGCATATCCTCCCCGACCTGCGGCACGGCGACCATCACAGCTGCTGCGTCCTGCACTTCAGGTACAACTTGGTCAAGCACCACCACGCTCTGCGTCACGGGTTCCGTGCCAGCCCTGCCAGCGTCACCATCGTCGGCCGACTACAGTAATAACTGGGGCCTTCAAGTCGGCGTGAACGCCACTGATCCTGACACCGCTGGCCTTGGTCAGTCGTTCACGAGCGTCACGATTACGTTCACCAGCACTACTGTCATACCGGCAACCGCTCTCCGTGCTGTAGTCCAGTTGGCGGGCAGCACCACCGCCTACTGTGCCGCCCTAACCTCGGGTACGGCGGTCCTCTTCACCAGTTTCGTTACTGATTGCTGGGATACCACGCCCACGGGCACGTACATCACGGCAGCGAATGTTCCCAACATCAGCCAGATCAGCGTGGAGGTTGTATCGGGTTCCGCGGCTATCACCGTGACCAACCTCTGCATCACCGGCATCACGTTCAGCTAATCGTCTCTTGGTGAATCCAGCGAAACGGGGCGCTTCGACGTCCCGTTATCGTTGGTGCGCGGCGGCATGGCTGCCGTCTGGCGCTCGTGGCAGTTGGCCTTATTGACGAATCATCAAGCGCCGCAAAAATTCGTCGCCAAGAGCCGATAGCGGGCGCCCGCTTGACGGTAAGTGATCAGTACTTGACGTCCGTCTGCAGCAAGATAAGTCTCGAAGTTGGTTGCGTCGGAGTTTTCACTGTCAGCCAGGGGAATGGGGCTTCCAACGAATGCCAAGTTGGCGTCCAATCGCTGCCCCACCAGCTGATACATGATTGGACTCCCCGTTGGGATAGTGCCGATCAAGAGTCCGCCACCATCTGCAGACTGAACGATTGCCTTGGGTTGAATTGCCGATTGCGTAGTGCCGATAGCGAGAGCAAACGCGCCGTCTTCAGTGATCAGTGCACGGAATAGCTCTCCCGGCGACTGTGTTTCCGTCCACAGCAAGGCCATTTGCCCATTCACTGGACCCATTGCGGGAAACTCATTGGCTTGAAACTTCTCGGAGAGCGAAATGAATGATCCAATGGATGACAAGTTGGTGACCGAGAAGCGCTGCAGCTTGAATGTCGGTTGACATCCGGAAACGCTTGGGCAGTCTGATCCCGTTAGCATCAAAGTATTCCCGACAACACCCGAAGCGAATTCTCCTTCATATACTAACGGGGAAAGACTCGACCAGGCTGCGATGGATGAACCACTGCTTGCGGTCCAATAGCTGACAATTGGATTGGCATATATTCCAAGAGCTAACCACGCTCCCGCCGGCGTGACTTGCAGTTGAAGCCAATTCTCTCCTTCCGAAACACTGTTGCTGAGTTCAGCCGGAGTAGACGACTTACCCAAAGTGTCTGTCATGGCGAAGTCAGTTATGCTGGCGTCTTGGGCTGCGGAAATAGGTAGCGAACTCACCCAAATAAGCCCAACAATACTTCCCTGCGCGTTCGCGGAGACAAGTACTGGTTCCTGTTGGCCTGCCGGCAATAGATACGGCACCGCAGCTCCGTCGAGTGAACCGTCGAGTTTCAACTGTTGCATTCGAATGCTTGCTGTGCCGTCGGTTTCGGTCCAGGCGAATGCAATGTGCGGCTTGCCCTGCGAGTCCCAGAAGCCTGAGATGGGTTTGTCGTCGCAGGCGGTCGTTGCGCATTGGGTAGGAGTCAAGAGCGCCGACGGTTTGCAGACTCCCGAGCTGCCAGGGTTTACGCAGGTAAGGCTGCAGTTGATTGGGTCTGGATTGACGCAATCGGCGTCTTTGGTGCATGCGCTAGCTCCACCGGTGCTGCTGGCACCACCGATATTCGAACTGCCACCCGTTGGCGATGCACCACCCGCCGTTGAATTGCCGCCGGTTGAAGTAGCACCAGCCGTTGCGGCGCCGCCGCCTGTGGATGAGCTGCCACCGGTACTTCCCGCGCCGCCCGTGTCATCGTTGGCGTCAGGCTCGGCGCCGGCATCGCGAGGACTGACTTCGTTGATGGTGGCTGTGTAAGAAGCGCAACCGCTGAGAAGGAGGATTGCACTGAAGGTTGTCGATGTTGCGATGCGCATGGCCGATGAGGTCCTTCCCACCCGAATTCGCGCGGATTATGGCACAATTGCCGTTTTTGGGCCGGTAATTCAAAAACGCCAGGAATTCCGACGGTTACAGGGTATATCGGCCGGAGCTGCGCTCAGTTGCTGGAATTTGTTGCGACCCGACCGCAGGCGAGATTGTTGTTGTCACAGTGGTCTTAGGCAAGGGGAGGCCGCCCACCGCTACGCTTCAAGGCAATGGCAAGTATTTCCTTAACAACGCGCCGTGGAGTTGCTCGTCAATTTCGCGCGCTCGATCGATCTGGCGATCGACATCCGCAATCAGTTTCTGCAATTGCCCGAGGCACGCCTCTGCGATTGATGGCACATCGCCACCGCATGCGCTAGCTTGTGTCGGTGTGCTTGTACTCGCGGTCGGCTTGCGACAAGTGCGGACTTTTCTTGTAATGATTTGTTCCATGATAAATCTCTTTGGTGGCGGGACTCTGGGTTTAATGACCCGTTGAGGACCGATAATCGCGTTCGATAGTTTCTGGTTCGGTCGCCGTGGGAATTCGGTTGCTAAGAAAATGTCGCTATTGTGCGCAGATCACCGAAGCGGTCGCCGAAGCAAGCTGCGCGGGCAGTCGTGCAGTCGGCCGCGGTCGATTGATATGATCACACTCCCAGACCGAACCACAAGGCAATGGCCCGGTTCACGCGTCGAATCGTTTCATCCTCGACGTGGTCGATTGCCTTACCGATCTTGTCTCGTTTTACTGTCGTGATCTTGTCAATCATGATTTGCGAAATTGAACGTAGCCCAGACTGCGGATTGGGCTCGACAGTCAAGCGGAAGAGCGGAGCATGGTTGCTGCGGCACCGGTCTTCAGCATGACATGTAATCTGACATGTCGGAGAGCACTACGTCACCCGAAATAGTTCCCGCTTGGTTTTCCCGGTCTAGATTCAGAGCACCCGCGCTACCGCGACAACGGCAACTAGCCGTGCTCCTGCCGCTTCGAGCGCTTGCGCACAAGCCGCGGAGGTCGCTCCAGTGGTTACAACGTCATCGACAAGTATGACCTTGGATTTAGAGATGAGTTGACCCCTAGACGCAAAGGCACCCGCTACTTGCTGGGCGCGCTGAGCCTTGTCTGCGCCCACTTGGTGGAGTGCAGAATGGACCCGTTCGATGGCTGTCGGAAGGCAGCGTAGCCCCGCTTTTCGACTCAGCGCCGAGGCGAGCAGGGCCGATTGGTTATAGCCGCGCTCGACGATGCGGCTGGGCGTGGACGGAACTGGCACGAGCACTGAGTCTTGCGGAACTCGGGCAAGGAGTACTTCGGTCGCGAGCTTGCGTCCCAGCGAAAGCGCCAGTTCCGGCCTATTGTTGAATTTCAGACGGTGAATAGCCTTTGCAACGGGCCCTGCATACGCAAAGGGCGAGAGGACCCGATGGCCCTGAGCCGTGAATACCTCTAACTCATTAGGCAATGTCACGACTGCCTCGGCGCAGAGCGAGCACCAAAGTTCATCTCCTCTCACCGGGGAATCACAGCCCGCGCAGCAG
>CAWIGY010000110.1:0-45130 GCA_963835565.1 uncultured delta proteobacterium | reverse complement strand
TACAGAGAGGTGACCCCAAAGGGGCTTTGTAACTGAAGCAAGCACCCGGTGATGGCGAGTACAGCCAGATTTGACTTCGTTCTCGCGGAAGTTGAGGCGCCGACAGCCTGAAAGGTGTAAACTACCACTAGTTGGTTCGTCGTCTTTGACTTGTGGAGCAATAACTTATGGAAAAGCGATGGTATCCGGTTGCTGTTTCAGCTTTGATCGTCGGTTGTGGTGGTGACGTGGACTCGGGCAGTCCTGCAGCCACGGGGGGTCGAGTATCGGTCGATTACGGTGTTGGCATTCTCAACGGTGGGTTGACGGGAATTGACACAGGCAAGCCAACTGAAACCGGCGGTCTTGCCCTGGTCGCCTACGGACCCATTGGATTTGTGTCTACCACGGGCGGCTCAAGTGGTAGTTTGGGTGGGACCACCAGCCTTGGCGGTACTGCTGCTGCAGGTGGGTCCACGTCCACAGTAGACGTCAGAGCCTGCTTAGCCGACTCTGACTGTACTCAATGTGTCTATATCACCGCACCAAGCAACTCTAGCGAATGTCCCAATGCGTTAGGTTGTTGTGGCGGCCAAGTGATGAACCAGGAAACGTGCAATTGGAATCAGGGCGCTTGGGACGCCAACTGCGCCGGTCAGGGCTATACGGCTCCGATCTGCCCTTGCATATCACTTGCAAACAGCACCCTCAGTTGCAAAAATGGCGAGTGTGGCTTCTATTGAAGTCCCGCTGAGTTGAAATGGTCTTTCAAGGCAACGACACTACTTGCCCAGCAAAGAGTATCGGGCCTCCGGGTTCTCGAACAAAGAACAGGAATGGCCGATTGAACTCCATGTGGTGAAGTCGAGCTAGCCCGCGTCCACACTGGGGGCATTAAGGTACCAAGCGCCAGGAGTTGTGAAGTAAACCGGGCAGCAATCTTCTTCTTGATAGGTGAATATAAAGGATTGTTGTAGGCTCACGCCATTTTCAAGTTCGATTTGAATATCACATTCTCCAGAAGTTATAGGACCCAATTCGTAGCCCAGTGCATCAGGCTCAAAAGACTCAACGACAGTGGGCGAATACCCCGACCCGTTAGAGCCATCTGAGCCGTTTCACAGGCCGAGCCGCTCCACGTCAGGTTCTTGACCAGTTCCCCGCTTGAAACTATGTCAAAGGTGCTAATCAGGCAGGAGTGAGGCCCGCCGGGGCAATTATTGTCATTGTTGTTGCTGCAAGCCATTAGAGCGAGGGGAGCCAAGGCAACCAACCAAGAGTACTTGTTCATGGTCAAGTCAGTCTCTATGAGGCATCCGGTTTCTCGGCACTTACCGAGTAGATGCATTCCTCAGTAGCACATACCTCTGCAGCTGCGTCCGATTCGACGGGACAATATGTACCCACGTCGCCAGTAGAAACAAAGCCGTCAGACTCGCAATAATTCGATGTGCAATGTCGCATTACCAAGATTCCCGCGTCCGGGTAATTACCCGTGCAGCCACAACCATCACCATCGATCCATTCCGAACCAGCCGGATACCACTGTCCATTGTAGTTGCACCCGGACTGGCCCCCAGTATTTGAGGGCGGGCTAGGCGCTCCACCAGTACTCGTAGTAGTGGAGGGTCTCGATGTTCCCCCCATGCCCGTATTTGAGGCATGGCTCGACGCACCACCAGCAGTGGTATTGGGCGTAACATCGGTTGCTTGGAAACCACCTGAACTTGCTGTCCCCACTAATGAAGGCGAGTCATTTTCGACAGCTCCACCACAACCTGCAGAGATAACGACAAGCCAGAGCCAGCAAGATAGCCATGGGCGTAAATGTCGAAGTTCCATGCTCGATGCAGCTAAGTTCAGCACTTGTTGAGGTAGCCTTTCAAGGTAACGAGACTACCTGCCCAGCAAAGAGTATCGGTCCTCCGGGTTCTCGCACGAAGAACAGGAACGGTCGATTGAACTGGATGGATGCGTTTGTTAGAATTTCGGACTCCAGCGAGCCCCCGATGACGGCCGTGGCTGCGGCGGCTACCGTACCCTTCTCAGCAACTGCAACGTAGACCTGTTGTAGAACGTCCGAAACATAGAGCTGTTCCTGTTGGGTAATTCCGTTCAGGTCGCAGGTGCTTGGGTCGAATAGGGTTGTCATTCCAAGAGTCTGAAGTGTTGGCTTCCATGACACTGTACTACCAGCGAGGGTAAATTTCGGTAGCGTCAAAAAAACTGACTGTTGTTGTACGGCAGCATCGAAATTTGAAAACCAAGTGGCATTAAGATTGGCCTTCACCGCATCGAATTGACCCGAGTCAGGTAGAATTGCCGTCAAAATATAGTGAGCCCCGTAATAAGGAACATCTACACCTGCCCAACCATTGCCTGTAGCGTAGTTTAGTTCGAAATAGCCATTCATGAAGTCCGTGGTTCCGTCGCCATTAATCCCGTGAAACGTCTGGGAATTTGTGGCATTCGGGTCAAATGCAGCTTGCCAGGAAGCATTGAGGTAAAGGGCATTCACGAGAACGAGTCGAGTGTAGGTGTCTAGAGTTCCTGGGGGGATCAGATTTGGAATTAGATCATTCGTTTCACTGGCGACCCAATTGTTGATTTCAGTAGTAGCCGCATCAGGATTCGTTTTGAAGTCAACCAACTCAACGCCGCTGTTATAATTGGTCGCAAGATTATCCAAGAAGGGCTGCTGAATGGTCAATCCCTTCTGAACAAAGACATCATTGGCTATGTCTAATTCTAAGTGCTTCTCGCCAACATTTGTCTGTACTGACGGACTAGCACACCCACGAACTTGCTGCTCAAGTTGATTCGTGGCTGCCTGAATGTCACTAATCGAGACGTCTGGGTAGAGTACCGTTTTCATCTCATCTGCTGTCGTTCCCTGAGCACCATCAGCCGTCATCGTGAGGGCAATGAAGCCGCTTACCGGTGATACAGCAAAGTTTTGGCCACTGGGGGCCAGGCTCTGAAGAACTTCCAAACCGAAATTGTTCAGATCATTAACAACGGCCGATTCGGTGCCAGCGGCGTCAGTGGCCACAACTGGTGCAGAGTCATACGCGAGGGATGACTTTGCTTGGTCAGGCAGGGGCACTTGCTGGCCACTTCCACTATCGGGTAGAGGTTGTTGCTGGCCGTTCCCAGCGTCGGGTGAGATGAGTTGCTCACCTTTGCCAGCATTGCCGTTACTACAAGCCATCACCACAAGAGGAGCCAGGGCAACCAACCAAGAGTACTTGTTCATGATCAATCCTTGCTGGCATGGCCCGTCCGGGGAGGACATGCCTCGGCCAGCTGGGTGTAACCTCGATCCCGGATGTCGAGCAAAGTACATGCCACAGGGCCGCACTTGGTGATGCCTATGTTCAAGTTCTAAAAAGAGCCTATATCGTGGGTTTTCGCAGTGAGTATTCCTTTCGAAGGGCTACTCTGGATCATTGGCCGGCTCTGACACATGTGTCAATTGTGGCCGCGAGAGGATTGACCGATCATGGCCCATCCTCGAATACGACCCAACCTGCGATTGCCTTGTAGGAGCTTTCCAGCGTCAGTCTGAGGCGTCCTTCCAGACATGTGGCTGCGAGAGGCCGAGCAAGTCCCAGGGTTGTCTGGCAGGCAACCAGGACGTCCTGGCTACAGGTCATGCCCCAAGCCAACCGTTGCCGTTGGAAGAACTCAGCCGATAAACGTGTGGCGGTGACCCATCACGGGGTTGGTTGCTCAGCTCCTCTTGGCCCCATACACTTGGTTCATGCTTATCACGAATGCTTTCAGAACTTGGACATCGCAATCTCGTTGGGCGGTTGTTTTGCTTTCGGTCCCCTTACTTGCCCAATGCGGCGGTCAAACCGAGTTGGTCTCGATACAGCAGTCTTCTGGTGGATCGAGCGCATCAACTGCATCGACTGGTGGATCAGGGGCTCTAAGTGCAGGTGGCTCCTCTGTAATCAGCCAATCAGATTCAGGGGTATCCTGCCCGCTACCTGCGAGCGATCTTGACTACTCATGCTCAGTCGATTCGGATTGCGTGGCGGTTCCGGGTGGTGATCCATGCTCGCCATATTGCGACGCTTCGTGTCTAGCTGGGGCTGTCAACGCCAGTGTTGCAGCCAAGTACACATCTGACTTCAGCATTCCGAATGGGGGTAGTTGGAAAACCATTGATTGCTTCTGCCCATGTACTCCTTTTGCCCCCTGCTGCAAGCAGGGTACATGCTACAATTCATGTGGGATGTGCAGCGGTCCTCCGTGATTCGGAGATGGCCCTCTTGCTTTCTCAATGTAGCTGCCACAAGTTTCCCGATTGAGCAATCATCCGGTGGCATCACCCAAGTCTTCTGAAGACATGGTGGCCGTCCTGCTTGAGCATCAACACAAATCCACACCGTTCCGAGACAAGATCAAAGTCCAGGATGGCTTTGGAGATGAGTTGGGCCGTCCGATTTTCTTTGTACTCGCTTGTCGGATCAATGACGGGTAGAGCATCGAGCCCAATGATCCCGTAATCGAGCACCGGGGCATCATCGAGAAAGCCTGCCTTGCTGAGCTTCACGACATTCGGCACTTTTCGGAGCGATAATTCAACACGCTTGAAATCAAAACAGAAATAAATTAGTCATGGTGGTCGTTCGGTCGATGGTTGACCGCGACTTGCTACACCTCGGGCGTGATCACGATCGACCTTGACCAGACGTCACGCCGCAAGGCGTACGACCCCGTCAGCTCACGTGCCTTCAGTAGCTGGATGCCGATACGCCTGCACCCATGGTTATTCAAACTAGGCGCTTAGCTTGCGAAAAGTCCAGTAATTTCGGACATGTTGCAATTGCACACCGAAAAGTCCGGAATGTTCTGAGTCGTAGCCGGGCAATGCCCGAGCGGAGAAAGTAGTTCCGTGCTGCGACCGTCGAGCATGCGTTGAGCGCAACAACTCAGTAGCCGTGCCGTGCCGCTTCGAACTTGTACCAGTTTTGGCGCAACATCCAGCCGTCGAATTCGGTCACGGTTGCGGCGCTGCCTGCTTGCATGATGAAGCCTGCTCCGCTAAGGGCTTGCGCGTCGGCGCTGGTTTCGATGGTGTAAAAGTCTTGCGCGCCACCACTGTAGAAGTCGGGGAGGCCAGAGCCGTGCCCCATTTCGTGGGCGACAATAAAGGACCCATTGAGATAATCTTGCAGGTCAACCTGCTCGCCCCAATCGCCGCCGTAGCCGAGGAATCCCATACCGTACTCGAGCCACAATGACATGTCGAAGTGATTGGCAGCGCCGCCCGTGCATCCGGAGTAGCTGCCACCCGAAGGCGGCTGGAAATAGCAAGCAGTCGGACATTGGGGTACGCCGTTCGAGTCGAGATTATTCACATAGACCTGTTGACCGCTGTCCACCGTGCCGGACAGCGTGCTGGCGCTCTTCACGGCCCAGCCGACGATGTTGACCGGGATGTGTCCGTAGGGCCAACAGCCCCAGCCTGCCATCCAAGTCTCGTACCAATCGTTGAGCCAGGTTTCTAGCGACTGCTGGATCTGGGTTCGCTGGGCCTCCGAGATGACGGTGGACTCGCCGCCTGGCGTCGTCACGAGATCGATTCGCACGCAGTAGTTTACATGGCCGCCATTGGCGATGATCTTGTCCATGAACCAACTACTGTCGTTCTCGACCTTCCAGATCTGCATCAAGTAGTCCCAAACCGCATCGAGATCGGGCTGCATATTGAAAGTCTTGCCATTGGACGTCCAGGTGGCGGGCGGCGCCCAAGTAACGGTGCAAGCGCCGCCAGCAGCGCTCGAGCTCCCGCCCGCTGCGGTTCCTCCCGTGGCTTTGTTGCCGCCAGTGGCTGACGCGCCTCCTGTTGCGCTACGTCCACCGGTCGCTGCAACCGTGGCGCCCCCTGTAGCTTTGCTGCCGCCGGTCGCCGCAATGGAACCGCCCGTGGCCGGAACGGCACCGCCCGTGGCCGCAACCGTGCCCCCCGTGGCTTTGCTGCCTCCGGTTGCCGCGACAGCCCCGCCCGTACTCGCACCCGGATTGCTCTTGCCTCCAGTGGCCGGCGTCATGCCGCCAGTAGCTGCGGACGTGGCTCCACCCGTATTCCTGTTCCCGCCAGCCGCCGCTGAACCGCCAGCGCCAGGCGCGGTACCGCCAGTTGCGTTGCTGCTCCCAGCAATTCCTGGGTTACCGGCAACGCTGCTTGAACCTCCGGTGCTGCCACCCGACTGCGTGTCAGTGCCGCTGCAGCCTAGAATCCAACCCATAGCCGTCAGTGCAACAAGAACCCTCTTCGTGTTCATGGTATGAAGTCCTCTCAGTCCGCAAAGTCGGTCGGGCACCATCGCGCAGGCGCATCCAAGCGCACCAAGAGCGCGCAATGCGCTTGCCGACATGGGCATAAGCAACTCGGCACGCCCAAATCGGTTCAAGAAAAACTGACAGAGACGAGTACCGTCGCAGAAACCGGGTCGCCTCCCGGCCTTGCCGCAGTCCGAGACTGTAACGAACGGATTCCCTACCGGCCTTGCCGCAGTCCAAACTGCAAAAACCGAGGTCGGCACGTTCGCGCCGGCCCGGGTGGCGGCTCACATCGCGCTCAAAGCGCAGCGGGCGCGACCCGAGAATTCCGTGCCGCGCACGACAGATTAGCGCCACGAAGTGCGCAAGTGTTTACTTTTAGCAATTGGCATTGAGCCGCGGTTTGTTGGTCGCGCCACCTTAATCGGCGACTGGCTCTAGACGTTCAGGCTTGAGCCTGCAGCAAAAGGTAGGACACGCGCTGTCCGGGGAGTTTTTAGTATGTTTCGCGGCTCGTCTCTTTGGTTTGCGTTCATTTCCGTTGCCGTGCTGCTCGGTTGCAGCGGAACGGACAACACGAGCTCCCCGAGCACAAGCGGTGGCAGCTCGGGAGTTGGTGGCGCGCTCGGTGGAGCCTCGAACACGGGTGGTCGCACCGCAGCGGGTGGCGGCGGTGGCACAGGTGGGGTGCCTACTTATGCTGGTGCAGGCGTCACTGGTGGCTCGCTTAGCACCGGGGGCGCAGTAGCCACCGGCGGCACAACGAGCACAGGCGGCACCGTAAGCACGGGGGGAGTCACGCCAACCGGTGGTGCGACGGGCACTGGCGGCACGCCGGGCACGTGCAGCTCGCCAACAATTCGCATCACGGAAGTGGACGTAGGTGCCACGGTTGTAACCAACGAGACCGAAGCAACAACGACGGGCACCAATCTTATGGTGCTGGCGCTGTCGCCCATTCCTTCGGGTGGCTCACGCCTGATGTGGCACGGCAGTGACGGCAACATTCACGTCACGACGCTGAATGCGGACGACACAATCAATACAAGCGCAAGTGCCGCAAGCATTGCAGGCAAAGACAGCGGCGACATTTATGCTGACAACACAGGTGGCGTACTGCTGGTTACGCGCGATGCTCAAGGCAGCGGCGCGATGCATTGCGGGAATATCAGCAATCTCTGCGGCGCCACGAGCTCATTACCGACTACGATTCCTTGCTATGACATGTACTTGGTGAGGTTCGACAGCAGCAGCGAGACCTGGGCGACCAAGCTCACCGTGTCGTCGGCAACCGAGCCGCCCTACTTGACCAGTCCAACGGACTCGACCTGGGTCGAGTTCATCTGGTGGTATGCGCACCACGGTCGCATAGTATCCGACGGCACCAATTACGCGGCCTACTTTGGCTCAGCCGTCAGTGTATCTCAAACCTGTACTGATTCCACGAGCGCACTTACCACCGGCGTCAATATTCACCAAGGTGATCGCATGCAAGTGGTCGGACCTACCGGAACGTTGCTGACCGGTCACAATAGCTTTGATTGGGGCTGTAGCCACAGTGGTTACGAACGCATTGTCTGGGATCCGACGGCCAATAAATTTGCGATGATTTGCAAAAATGATACGCCTACCGGTGGCAAATCGGGCCAGCTTGCGTATCCTCCCAATTATCCGTACGTGACGATGTACGCCGTCGATCTCGCGTATAACAACGTGGGCAATATTATCCTGGGCGCTTCAGCGGGTTATTGGCTGACTGCAAGCGATATTCGCGCGGGGCAAACGGCGGGTGCCAATGGCCTGGCTGATGTCCACCTGTTCCATTTTACAGCGGGCGCACCGGACGTGAACAATATCATTGCGAGCACGGCAAACGCCAACGACCGCGCGCCCCATTTGGCCAAGTACGGAAATAACATGCTCGCAGCATGGGAGGAATCAACGGCGACCGGCGATTTTACATTCAAAGCAACGGGTCGCACGCTGTACCTGCAGGTTCTGAATAATTCCACCGGGGCCGCGATCAGCACTCCGATAGCCGTGCCTTCGGGCACCGGCGCAAACGCTGTTTACGGCAATCGCTACGGGGAATTCAAGTCTTACTCTGATGGCAGCGTGGCTTACCCGTCCGCGGGTAGCGCCGCGACAAAGATTAAGATTCTGCGCGTCATGCCTTGCCAGTGATCGGCACTTGAACGCCAGTTTTGCTCGCGAACCGTTTGACGCTGGAAATTTCAATTGCAGTTGTATGTTGGTGATACTGAGCCTGAGCTGGCTACTTTACTTAATGCATCCGCCGCAATATTCGCTTGATTTGCTTGTAATAGCTCCCCGACCGACGGCTTTATCCGAGAGCTCGCTGTTGAATACTTGGGGCCACTTCCTTGCGCTCGTAGTGTACATTCAAATCACGATCACAGTTTGCCCCGACTTTGCCACGAGGCTACGACCGCAAGGCAGCCGGCGAGCGAAAAAGATGAACCGCGCAGCGCTGCTAGCGTTGCTCTTGGTCTAGCCATGACAACATCCCGAACCACTATTTTGAGTTTGAGCGCGGTCTTAACCTTGGCGTTACCAACTACACAGGCCATGGCGGCGGACGGCTGGGGCGCGAGCTGGAGCTTCGGGCCGGTTCATCCGACCACCAGCAACCACATCATCTATACCAAGACGACGATGGTGCCGGGTCGCTTGCCGGTCTCGTACTGGTCCTCGTCGAGCATAGGCCCGCTGTTCCTGTGGCCTGGCCTCTCCAACCCCACGAGCGACCTCATCCAGACCACCATGGATGCTTGGTCGGGTTCAGAGAACAGTAGCTATTGCAGCGGCAATGGCAGCCAGTGGTGTGTGGAAGCGTCGGTCTTCAGCAGCTTCGGCCAGCATCAACGGTCCAACTGTTGCCATCGACCCTGACGACCACGTCACTATCGAGTACCAGCTGGGGTCGGACAACAACACATGGACCCAGACAGTGACATCGCAGAAGCTTGGGAAGGTGGTGTCGACGCTGCAGAGCACCAGCGGGCTCATGCTGGGTGGTGGCTTCGGCTTCGCCACGGAGGCCGACGCTGATTCGTTCACCGTGGACACCGCGTACTACCTGTGCACCGAGATACACCTGGCAGCGGCCGACCCGGCCTTCGGCGCAACTGGCGTGGGTGGCGTCGGCGCGCAGTACGGCGCAACTGGCACGGGTTCCGGCATCGGTACCGCTAAGAACCTCCGCACTCCAGACAGCGGCCTCACGTGGCTGGTGGATCTCATCACGCTGCCCGCGATGAACCCGCAAGGCACGCAGACCCCAGCTCCGACCTATAGCTGCACCAGCACCGGCGGCACTTCCGGAACCGGCGGTGCGCCGGGCACGGGCGGAATGGCAGCCACGGGCGGAATGGCAGCCACGGGTGGCGCGCGCACGGGCGGCGCGCCTGGCACCGGCGGAACTCGAGCGGCAACGGGTGGAAGCCCAGGTGCTGGTGGCACTGTGGCGACCGGCGGAAGGCCGAGCACGGGCGGCAGCGTCAACTTGGCAACGGGCGGGCTCAACGGCACTGGGGGAAATCCGACTACTGGCGGACGGCCCAGCACAGGCGGCAACGTCAACGGTGCAACGGGCGGAACTCCCAGCACCGGTGGCCTCGTTGGAAACGGTGGCACCGGTGGTGCCATGGCAAACACAGGCGGCAAGACCGGCACCAGCGTGAGCACGACGTCGGCCACGGGCGGTTCGAACACGATGGCTGGCAGCGGCAATAGCCTGGGCGGAAGCTCGCAAGCCAACGGCGGCGAAAGCGCGCTCGCCGGCAACTCGAGCACGTCCCCGAGTAGCTCGGACAACACGGGCAGCTGCTCGTGCAGCGTCCCTGGCCACAACGCACCGCGTGGGCTCTTCGCGCTCGCGCTCGCTGGAGCGGCTCTCGCGCTTCGAGGCCGCAGACGCCGCTAAACTCAGTCCACTTTGCCGCACGTGCGTGACTCCGACCTCCACGGCTGCTCCAATCTGGCAACCTGGCATCGTCTGAGTGTGCGACGGTGAATTTAGTCGAGGGTTACGGCGTGATTTGGCAGGACGATGGGGTTTGCGATACCTACACGCAGCGCTGCGTGCTCCGACTGTCCGCGAGCTGGAGCAGTCATTCGGAAAGACGTGGCCGCATGAAGAATAGTGCAGATTGCTCCCAGAATGCAGCTTGTGCAGTTGCATCACTGGCGCTCCAGAATGTTCGGCGACGCAGCTAGGGTCGTCATCGTGGGTTGTGACACATCCTCGGTGGTCGGCCTGGGCTAATCTGCAGGCGAGCCCAATCACGTAGCGTCGCAAACCGCCTCGACTGCGTTAGAATTGCACCCCAGTATCAATGTAGTACATTTCCGGATCTTGACTGGGGTTCGTAGGCGCCCAAGACGTAATAGCTCCCACGGCTTCCACAACCTGGCCCGTTGGATTCGTGATCCGCAGCGACATCGGTAACGAGAACGGCCCGGCACCCTGCGCGACGACCCAAGTTCCGTAGCGTTCCTGCGGCCTGGCACTAGTGTAGTTCGCATCCCGGTGCAGTGTCGACCAAGTGCCGTCCGCCAACTGCGCTTCGACGTTGACTATGGACCCGGGACCGCTCGCGTTTACGACACTGAGCGCAAAATAGTAATTAGAGGCACCGCTGCGAAGCCAGATGTACATGTTACCCACCACCGGGCAAGGCACGCGCTTGTACTTGGTGGGGATGACACCATTGACGATGCCCAGATTGGGGTCGCCGGATTGCAGGCGGGCCATGGCAATGTCCGATAGATCGAGGTGAATGCTTTCGTCGCTTTGCGGGTCATGATCCAGTGGCAAATTGCCGGGCGGTAGTGGACAGCCATATTTGAAGTCGAGGCTTCCGCTAATCACCTCTCCGCAATGGTCGCGCCCCGAACCGCAGCACCTGACAACGTTAGCCACGAAGGTGCTCGGCTTTAGTGCTGAGCTGATTTACGGGCGAATGCTCCCCGGAGTCGGGATATCGCTGATGGTCGGCAACTTCTGTTACGCGCATCAAGCACGCGAGCTCAGGTGATCCAAACCTCGATCACCCTGCCAACCCACTCCATAATCACCGCCCAAGTTCACCGTAGCTCACCCAGCCGCTGCCCCGGTGCTGGATTGGAGCAGGCTTGGTTGCGCAAGCTGATGAGTACCAGCTCTGATTTGGTGAATCGCTCTCCCTTGCAGGCGAGCGAACCGTTCGCCAAGTTGCGGCAAACGTCCGGTCTCTGCTCGTAAACTTGGCACGTGAAGCGCCGTGACTCGGGGTCAACGTTCAGTGCGGCGCAATGGCCGTCTACCATTCGCATGAAAGCTCGATGTTCGATGAAATGTGCCAGATCGGCGGCCACATCTCCAAGCCGGGCGTAGTCAGCGCCAGTGACGCGGACGAAACGCCCCGATTCCGAGAAGCAACAGGCCCCGCACTGTTGACAATCCAGAACCTCGACTGCTGTCTCGGTTCGGTGATGACTCACTGGCGGACATTATGGCCCCGCAGGCTCCTGCGCCAGAGTCACCAGCCGCGTGACAGATGTTTGCAATACAATGAGAGTGTAAGACATCCAGTTGGCCCTCAGTTTAGCGAATGCAAAAGCCGGAGGAGCGGGATTCTAAAGGCCGTCGTCCTGCCGACTACACGCTGCAATTACCGCCCAAATTCACCGTTGCTCACTCAACCGCTACTTCACGGGTAGATTGGAGTGGCCTTGGAAGGGAATTGCCGTCACCCGCAGCTTTGGAAAGGCGGTCACAAGCTGTCCGGAGATGCGGGAGCTGTGCCAATCGCCGCGCTGGACAACTCGATGGGATGAACCGCCTAGAGTTTTAGCAGGATGACTAGAGGCCCCTTACCAAGGAACAGTGCGGCCCAAGTAATCGAGATATTCAAGGCGAGCATTCCCTTGCTTCTTGAGCAGGACATTCACGAGATTTGGAACGCTCTCGTCTATGCTCAGGTGCGCATCTGATCCCCCATCTCCGTACGGACCCAACCAGGAGCCATCAGTACCATTGCACGTGGGCAATTGCCAAAACCGAGACCGGTTCCTCCGCCCGGACAGCCAAACGTGTTTCTGTCAAAGAAGCCCGTGCGGCCCCTGGATGCCGTCAACAGCATCGCGGCTACGCAACCCATGCGCCCCGGCTTGAATTGGATGCCCTCGCTCGGCTTGTCGTCGGTGAGTAGTATAGCTACCGGCGCGTGCTTCAACCTAAGAGAGTCGAACCAACTTGCTGTGCATGTTTCTGAAAGCGAAGTCTGTCTCCGCGTCAATTAGAGTGCAACCAGCCATCCGTCCCGGAGGTCATGCTTGCCGCTTCGCGCAGCTTAGATTGCGGACGCCAAGTTGCACGATGGAAACTCTTCGCGCCGCCGAAGGCGTTTGTCGCACTATCGCCGAAGGTGTCCGTGTCAACACTGTCTCCCGTCCAGGCGCGTGCCCCCGCGGGCAGACGACCTCGGCGCGGTGATTTGAAGGCGTAACTCGAGAAGTCGCGCTCAGGCAATCTTGCGCTTTGCCCGTAGATTACTATGCGTAGGCTGTGATATTCGAACAAATTCGGTGTGGTGGTTGCCTTTCGTACGTCATCGGTTGCGAAGAATCGCGCGCCGCTGCCCTCGTTGATCCAGAGTTGGATCTCGTTGATCGCTACATGGCACTAGTCGCCGAGAAGGGCCTGCGTATTCGCTACCTGATCGATACGCACACCCACGCAGACCACTTCAGCGCAACCCGCGAGCTCAGCCGCAATTACGATCTGCAAGTCGTGATGCACCGGCGCAGTGCCGCACCGTTCGTGAACCTGCGCGTAGAGGACGGCGATTCGCTCATTATAGGGAAATTGCGTGCAAGAGTGGTCGGTACGCCGGGCCACACAGACGACTCGATTTGCCTTGCGCTGTCCGACCGAGTCCTCACGGGAGACACGCTGCTCATCGGTGGAACAGGGCGCACCGACCTGCCCTCAGGCGACCCAGAGGCGCTACATGACAGTCTATTTGGCAAGCTCTTGCAACTCGACGAAGACATGATGGTCTATCCTGCCCACGACTACAAAGAGCGAAGCAGCTCGACGATCGGCGCCGAGAAGGCCGATAATCCCCGTTTACAGAAGCGCGATCGAGGTGCCTTCGTCGAACTCATGCGAGGGTTGGATCTTGCAATGCCGCAACACCTTACCGAAGCGCTGCGCACCAATCGTACGGGGGGCAAGACGGTCAAACAGTTGATTGCCGAAGCTGCCCATTCGATCGCATTCATGTCTATGGAAGAAGTGGCGCGCAGGATTCAACCAAATAATCCAACGATCATCCTGCTCGACGTGCGAGAACGTGAGGCATTCCGAGCGGGTCATTTGCCGGGGGCTCGCAATATCCCGCGCGGCGAACTCGAGTTGCGTGTCGATCGCGAGCTACCTGATCCAACGACTCGTGTGCTGGTCTACTGCCAATTCGGCAAGATATCCACACTCGCCACACAGACCTTACGCACCCTCGGTTATACTCGAGCCGTTGCGCTCGACGGCGGTATTGAAGGCTGGATTCAGACCGGTTACGCTGTTGAACGGGATTGTTGATATCACCTGTCTTTACTGAAACCCCATCAGCCAGTAGATCATGCCGTTTCCCTCACGCAGCGTTGGTTGATGCCACTGACTTCGGATTGCGCGATTTGGTTTTGGGGCTGGGATTGGGGAGGGTTCTGGGATTGGGCAGCCTGATGGGATTGGGATAGCCAGAAGCCCGAAGCAATCCCAGCCTTCCTGGGCGTTGCATTGACACCATGAAGATAGCGAGTACATACTTAGATTCTCGAGGGAATTACTGAATCCTGAAGGGAGCTTAGAATAATGCGACATACCTACCTAGCGTCCTTTATGAACGAGACGTCGATTGGGCTTGGTCCGGGATCATGTCGCCGTTCGTCATGCAAGACGTGGTCCTGTTCCTGGATCAGGTTTTAACGAGATCTGCGCGATTCTACTCTCCAACCCGACGCAAAGCCCTAATTGTGTAAGCGCCGGTTGGTCGATCCAAAGTCAACTTGCGACCTCAGGCAGTCAATATTACCTATCAGAAGAGATGGCCGGAATCAGCGCTTATGCGCCACCAGCCACGTTCCAGCTCTCGCTTTTCGCGGCTAGCGCCAACAATCAGGGGTTCCAACCCGGCAAGATCGTCTATGTCGATGGTTGGCTTTACGTAGACTTGTATGACATGTTCGATGACGTTGCCAATCCCTCGTCGCGACTGGCACGCGTGCCGACCACGGTCGTTCGACCGCCGCAGGATATCCTGCCCGAGGCCATAGTTACGCGACACACGATATACGCCTCTGGCAATAGTGCATTTTTTACCACAAGCATGGTCTTCGCAATTGGTGCATCGACGGTTTACTGGGTTCAACTGCCGCCGAGTGGGTACGTCAACGGCCCCGCAATACATCTTCTCCGCACCCTTGCCGCCAATGCCGTGCGACGCAGATCTGCCGTGCGCTGCCCCGCTCGTTTGCACGAATGGTTACTGTAGCGCATCGTGACTGAGTGTGTGAAGATCGAAGCCCGTAGTTCCCAAGGCGGGCCGACTCAATGCCGCCGTGCGGCTCCCCCAAAGTCGCAGTTCGTTCAACATGGATCGAGATCAATTGACGTTCACCCCATCAGACTTCTGGCTTTCCCAAAGATCGCCAGAGGTTCAACAGGCTCCCGTGAGCTCCGTGACTTTCGTGTCTCCGGCATTAGTACGAAGACGCAGAACGTGGAGTGCCAACTGACGGTTGACCATCATGATGTGGGACGTGAGCCAGTTGAACAAGATTCGAGCAAGCTGCTGGGTAGTAAAGACAGCGTTGTCTTTATAGCCTTGAACCTCGAGCAAGAGCTTGGCATGTTCGGCAGTGTGTATCACTAAGTCCGGATAATCGTACGTAACCATGAGGCGCTCTTCGTACTCGAAGTGAGCGCGCGTGACCTGTTCCAATTCGACAATGGCGTCGCTAATTCCCGAGCGGTTGCCACGCTCGTCTGCCGTATGAATGTGCTGGATGAGCACGTAGATGTTCCGGTGCTGCGCGTCCATGTCAACCAAACCTAGTTCGAGATCCTCGATCCATTCCATGATACTTCTGCGCTTCCTTTCGACTGGACAAGGCGGCAAACGCTCGGGGGCCGGCATTCGGGTTGCGGAGGCGTCATCCAGTTACTGCTCCGTTGCTAAATTGGCCACCTTTACCCCGAATCAACGTTCCATTGAGAGCCAATTCGAGGGATCGGGCAAAACGGTCACGTTCTCATTGCATGCAAAGTTTCGAATTTGTTGCGCAGGTCAATCTGAGCAAACACGAGTAAAGCGAAGGCGACCCGGCGGTAGATCTGATCAAACGCGGTGGCATCACCATCCACGTAAGCTTGCATTACTTCTTCAAGCGTAGATTCAGCCATGGCCCAAGCGGCTCGGCCAGTCCACGGCCGTCCGGGGGTTAAGTGCCTCGACCCAGTCCAAACAATGCTGTGCTCGCATAGAATTTTCCACTTCGGCCACCCTACCGGAAATGATTCGGAGATTCGGAAATCCGCAGCCAGAGAAAAGGAGCATGGCTGACTCTTGCTCACTACCACGCCCATCAAATCGACCATCGTTGAAAATAGCAGACTGCGTGTGTACTGCCTGTCACTGTGCTGCTCAAACAGCGTATCCAGTGCCTCTGGTGCGAGAGCCACCTCCAGCAGGGTACGGGCCATGACGCTCACCGATGGACCTACATCGCGGCCACCTTGAAAGGGCTGGTCTCATAGAACCCATTCCACTGTTGCTCCCGATCCATGTGGCAAGCATGACACCGGAAGCGGGCATGACATAGCGCCACGTTTCGACCACGTCCGTCTGCTCCTCAATAGTGTAATGGTCTCAATACATTGCGCCCAAGTCCCGTACCATCGAGACGACGCGTCGCGTAATGATCGTGTCCATCTGTGCCACCAAACATAGCTAGTATCGCACTCGCATATTGCACATGGAGCTTTTGAATGGCTTTCGTGCACTTACATGCAGTGTTGGAGCAGCAATCGTGCAGGGTGAGCCGCGGTCAGTTGAGGACTGTCATTGACCTGGCACAACCGTTGCGGGTATGGTCCAGATGTGTTTGGACTTTTCCGCGGCAGGAGTTACAATTCATTCGTCGCAACCTGTCTACTTTTCCTTTTTGCAACATTTGAGGTTGCGTGCTGCCGTCAACCCATACCGTGTGCGCCACGGTCGCAAAGCCGCTACCAGATGGCAACTAGGGATGGAATCCCCACAATTGCCCCATCCACCGAGACCATCGCGGCGGTCGGAGACTTGCAGGGGTTGCTGCTAATGGAACGTTTTTTTCGTGAGAACAACTCTGAAGCAACGGGGGAGCTTGTATGTCAACTCGGGCGGGAGAATATTGACGTAACGGTGCTTCTCGGGGATCTTGTAACATGGGGCGCCTCAGACAGTGATTGGGAGCGGTTCGACGAACTGATGATGCGAGTTGGCGGCACATTGTTGCCAGTGAGGGGTAACCACGACCTGATGGGTGGCGCGACCGAAGCGCGAAACGCCTGGCTCAGTCACTTCCCTTGGTTTGGTCGTCACCCTTGGTATGCGATCAGATGGAATCGGCTTGGATTGCTATTCTTGGACTCGAATCTAGATCATCTCGAACCGGCTGCACAGGTCGCCGAGGAGATTTGGTACAATCGAATGCTGGAGCACTTCGACCGGGACCCGCGCATACAGGGCGTCATGGTATTCTTGCACCATGCACCGTTTACGGTGAATCCCAATGCATTAGGCGACCTCGATTCACTCAGAGGTGCTTTTGTTGCGCCGTTTTGCGCCCAACGTAAGGCCATGATCATGGTGTCAGGTCACGCACATGGCTACGAGCGCTATGAGAATATCTGCCGAGGGCGTCAAGTGCAGTTCATCGTATCAGGAGGTGGAGGGGGCCCTCGACCAAGATTAGAACGTCCCTATTTCGATGACGAGTGTCTGGCTACGGGCCATTGCGACGCATACGAAAGGCCTATGCACTACTTACTACTCGATCAACATGATTGGGGAATATCCATTCGGGCGCGAGCGCTTGGCGATACGGACCCTCGGAAGGCATTCGATACGGTGCATCTATCCTATTCAGGTAAGAGGTTTCCCGAACCGCTCGCGGACGCACATACTCAGCGCCAAGCAAACATGTTCGATCTCCCGCCGGCAATTGACCTGAGGTCTATGCCATGAGATCTCGAATCTGCATACGCGTACCCGTATCGTTCGGCCGACATTTCGCATCACCGGTGATTCAAACGCTGATTGCGACTCTGTCTTACAGCTCGGCGGCTGTCGTTGCCAAATTCTGGTCCGCGGCGGAATCTTTCAACAGTTTGCTATGGTGCGGCGGACTTCCCAACATCATGTTCAGCACGGTCTGGTGCCATCCGGGCGGAACCGGCTCGTTCGTCCAGATGTATAGCAGGTCGTCAGCCTGACCTCGCAGTGGTCGAGCAGGAGCCCTGGAGCAAACTGTCGGCATGGCTCCGGCAATGCGACCAAGTGCTATCGGGTTGCCTGTCCAGCCGGCAGTCCGTCATATGGCGTGCTTTCCGATTCACTCAAGCCGCAGGCCTTTCATCCACCTGAGTTGGGGAGGGTCATCGAACTCCCGGAAGTGGGCGGGCTTCACCGTCGTTACGTGCGGGAAGCCGCATGATTTCTATGCGGATCGGGTTTTCGGTAAGCAGTGGTTCAGTCGCCATCGCGTTCAGCGGGATCGCCCCGCTACATGTAATACCCCATGACGGCTGCGCAGGCGCACACGTCTCGTAAAGCATTGGCCGATGGCCGAGCCACCCATGCTGGACGGGGCCCTTTTTAAGCGCACACTTCCGGCCACTTCGGACAATCCCCTTTCCGCCCTCCCCTTTTTAGGTGCGACACATTGCGACATTTCACAACACATCGTTGTTGGGTTTCGGGTCCTGCTGGTAGAAGGCTTCCAGGTCCTGAGCGGCTCGCCCGGCCAGTTCTTGGGCTTGTCGTTTCGGCACGTGCGCCCCGCTTTGCCTGGTGATCGTTTCAACCGTATCGTCCCAACTACTGCGCTGCGCCTCGAAGGCAACTCGCTGGCGTACTTCGAGCGAATACAGTTCATCGGGAAGATTGAGCTCACCGTCCAACGGAAACTCTTTACCTTGGCCTGCTCGTGTGTAACCGAGGCGATTCAAGCGAACAGAGCCAAAGTCACACTCGATATCTCGACCCCGACTGCGAACGCCGACGCCGGACTCAGGTATCTGCACCGCCGCCTGCTGGCGTTCCTGCATCTCATCCCGGCACAACTGGGTTCGACCGACATAGTGATCTCGTGGGACATTGGGGGGGAGTAGGTGCGGAAAGCCCAGGCCAGGGAAACCAAACGGATTATCCTGCCAGCACACGCCTCAACGACCGCCGGGTTTAGCGTCGCTCACTCAACCGCTGCCCGGTGGCTAAATTGGAGCTTTGGCGGGCATCATAGACTGGCCGTCTAATGCGCGGAATGGGAAAATACGGCATTTATGGGTCCATTCCAAGTCAACCATCCAAAGGTGGTATGCGGACCTTTGGTGGTTGAATCCTGGAAAGGGAATCTCGAATGGCCAAAGAGAAGAAACGCCTAACCGCTGCGGAGCTAAGGAACGAGCAGGAACAGCGCGAAACGGCTGAGCGAGAAGCAGAGGCTCGGGCTAAGCAAGAGGCACAATCGCAACATGACAAACATGTGCAACAACAACAGCAAGCTCTTGCCGATAGCATCAAAGCGAATTGGTACGATGGTGTGCTGGCAGCCGCAACTCGGACAGGTATCAGATTCCTTGTGCTCGCGCAGGTAATCTCCGACGCAGCGCGCCACCCCGTAATTACGGAAATTGTCGAAGCGATTCGGGCAGAGGGGTTTGGGTGCGAGATTGTGAGTCTCCAGTCCGCTGCCCGAGGCGGAACGGCGACGGTGTTCGACGATAAGACCGAAGCCGAGGTCCTTTTGGGAGCCGTTAAGGGTTGGAAGCCGCCCAACCTCCCGCGCTTGGGCGGAAAAGGCTCGGTTACTTATCTGATTGTCAAATGGGATTAGCCGCCAACGTTTGAGCGCTAGCGTCCGGCCGTTACTGCACGCGCTGATCGAAACTCTCTGGACAGATGTCGACCTCTTGCCCTTCGATGAGTGCGCGTAGCGCGTCCGCCGTGATATCCAGGCCCGCTTCCTCGTGTTGAACGAGCAGTTGCCGTATTCGTTTCAGAATTCTTCCAGAGTCGTGGCGATGCTCCCGGGCGTAGTCGCGTGGGAAATTGTGCCTCCTGCGTTTCCGCTGCGCCCACACGCGCAGTGCAAGAGTTTGCGGCACATTTAGGAATGCTTCAAGATCCGAAAGTTTGTCCCGCCAGACCTCGGGCACATATTGCCAGGCGCGCTCGAAGTGACCCGCTAACGCGAGCATGCTGGGCAATTGCCGACAGATTGGCAATGGGCGAAAGCTTGGATTTGGCCGGTGTACGGTTGTAATTAGTCGTAAGTATTGGCCGCCAGCGGCATTGGCGGCAGGCGTTGCCGTCTGCTGAAAGGTCGGGTGCAGAACTGAAAATTTCAGGTTCCCATAGAGCAAGTGGGGCAGATTCTCGTTAGTCCAGACGGCTTCGAACAGCTCAGAAGTGCGGAGCGCATCGAAACGAGTGCGCCCATCAAGAATGAACTGATTTGCGTCATCGGCCCGGGTGAATTCGGCGGGCGGCTTCAGCAACAAGGCTGGAGGTCCCCACCATTTTCCCACTTGCTCGAACAAGACTTGGGCAGCTTCTAGCGTCAGCGACATGCTTCAAGCTCCAATTGCCAAAGATGACATACAATAAAGGATAAAAAACGGCCGCTCTTTGCCGCGCCGCACAAGGTTGTCACATACTGAAACCTGAGGCCGGTTCGCGGGGCCGGTGAGGTTGCTTGTCGAGCTGATCGAGCTCCGACTAAACACGCACCGACAGGGGAAGGCTGCACCGACACCCCTGAAACCCCTCCAAGTCGCCGCTCTCCGACGGTCGCGGCGACTTATCCTGGTACTGACAAGCTGCACGTGGTCACTGGGCTTATCGCTAAGGTTCCACGTCCTTGCAGCTCTCGTAGGCCGCAGTGGTCACTCGTTTGGCCTCGGCGATTGTTGGGTTGTCACCGTTGACCACTTCTGAGGCGTCTCGGAACGCCAGCGCACCGCGTTTCTCGAGTGCCTCAAGAGCCTTCTTGGAAGTGGCTTCAGAGCTTCGGTTTGAGCCTCGATCGATCGCTTCCACGCGTCGTGCGCTGCCACCCTTGCCTTTGGGCAGTCGTTGGCTGTGGCAGCGGCAGCCGCTGCAGACTGAGCCGCCGATCGAAGCGAGAGCAATTCACTCTCTACGTGAGCCACACGCTCTTCCAATTTTGCTAGGCGTTCGTCCGACCCTCGACTGCAGCTCAAAGTACACAGCGCGAAAATCATCACGAACATTAATGGGGTAATGCTTCTCATTTTTGCTCACCGGTCGGACGTCGCTCAGACTTATCGTGGGACTGACAAGGGGTTGTATGGTTTGAATTGACTTCTAACAGCGGCACTTATTGACTTGGCATACTTCATGGCTGCGTCCGCACGCAGCCTAGGTGGGGCGCCTGTAAGTTCAGTCGCGGGAAGCGCTATGATGCCATTGCTCTCCTTCTTCCAAGTACAGACTTGGCCATCACATGATTTGAGGATTTTTCGATCAATCTGCCGGGTCCAATCGCTAGCAACCACTGCCATTGCCAGCGCATCCAGCCAGTTGTGTGCGAATATATCGGTCGAGCATTCTTGCCACATTACCCAATTAAGGACGTCAAATCCGAGGCGATTCGTGAGAATTGCCACCCGTGCCAGCTCTCCTATCAGCGATGCTTTGCTCGATGGGAGAATACCCATTGCCAAAGCCGAGAAGACGACTTCGGGGTGTGACTCGTAGACCTGATCTGGAAACTTGTCCTTCAGTTTTCGAGCTGAGTCGATGGCTGGCACCAGCTCTAGACATTGATTTGACATGCCCCCGGGTTCGACGTTGCGTAACTTGCGCTTTCCGCCCTCCGTCTTTGCTCGAAGGTGTTCTCGCGCAGCTGACTTGAACTGCTCCTTTGTCGGCGGAGGGAAAACTGAGCTGCTTGACCGGCACCATTTTCTAGCCGCCTTGTCCACTTCGCGATCTCCGCTCATCCCCTTTTCGGTGGGTGACGCGTCCTCGTCATCGAGCAGGCCAATCGGGATATCTATCACGCATATCTGGCCCGGACTGACACCAAGATCACCATCGTATGGTACAGAGCGGGCATCAGGCTCCTTGAATTCGGACTGGTCTATCGTCTCCAAGTAGACAACTGCCCAACTCTTATCGCCAATATCAACCCCCATCACCATCGCCATCGCCCAACTCCTTCCGCGAGTGAACCAACCACAAACTAACCGGGAGGTCAAGTGATAGTCACCAAATCCGGGGCTTTGCTAGTCTTTCAAATAGTGTCAGCTGCTAACGCAGTTCGTGCCATGCAGTGTGTTGTAGCTCGCTCGGTCGATTTAGCCGACTCTGGAGTCCCTGTGTGGTGCAATTGTTGAGAGCCCACGGGAACTTGTGCAATTGGTTTCCATCCGGCAACTTGCTACGCAAGTGGGTAATAGATTGCCGTTGACTGAACCGATTGGCTTCGCCCTGAGCTTGCAAAGGGGGTTATGCTTTGGGATGTTTTCGACTGGAATGGCTGGAATATGAGAAAGGCGTGACGTGTATGATTCGATGGACTTTGATTGCTGTCTTCCTGGCTACTAGCGCTTCTGTTTTCGCGGGACCCATACTCGCAGACGTGGGTGACGCCGGGTCAACTGTGGCTCCGACACGTCCAACATTAACGCACCGTGTCTGTAAGGGGCTTGGATGTCGGCAGTCTTGCCTAGCAAGTGATGGCCTGTCCTGTGTGCTTGCGGCACAGAATGTGGGTGGCGCTTCGAATCTGGCTGCAGCAATTGACTTTGCTGAGCGAGGCTGCACGCTGACGGAAGGGCGTAGTTGTATCTTGGCCGCGTCTTTATTAGCTCTCAAGCCCACTGACCCAGCAATTCGTCAGAAGCGGCGCTCAACCACTGACCGAGGAATCGCCCTGCTCGACGCAGGATGTGCGTTGAGCCAAGTTGATGATTGCGAGTTCCTTTCCGAAACATATCGCGACGCTCTAGTTGTGCCGAAGGACTTAGCAAAGGCACTTGACTATTTGAAGCGAGGATGTGCAACCGGCGAAGCAACCGCGTGTAGTAACTTGGGGTCATTCTACGAGGATGCCAACCCACCCGACTTCCATTCCGCGGCGGTACAATATGAATTCGCTTGCAAAAAGGGAAACATGAGGGGTTGCGCAAATTTGGCAGACCTTGTCGGTGAGGGAAAATCCGGGCCGGCGGACGCTGTGCTTGCCGTCGCGTTGCTCCGTCGAGCCTGCGACAGTAACGATGCAAGAGGGTGTGCACTGCTTGGAAGGCGTCTTGTGGCTGGTCGCGATGTGCCACGTAATGCGCCGAAAGGGCGCGAACTCTTGGCGCGCGCCTGCAAGGCTGACTATCAGGACGCGTGTGAATCCAAGGAGAATGTGCCCCCCACCAGGCCTTTGAGTTCATTGGTCGATTGCGAGAAGCAAGATTACGACGCATGTGAAAATGTTTGTGTCAAAAATAATGGCGTTTGCACCAACGGTTGTATCAACCGTCACGACGCAACTATGTGCCGAATTGCGTGCGATAACGGAGATCCTGGCGCATGTCGCGACCGATGCTCGTATTGGCTCTTGACAGATCACTCGTTTGATGGGCTGCCGCCTGCAACCGACTCGTGCGAAGGATTCAAACGATCAATGGTGACTCCACGAATGTTGGAAATTATGTGGGCCGAACTACGTAGCGAATGTAATCGGTATAGGTCCAATCGCAATCCTACCGAAATGAATGGCATCATAAGTATGCTGCGCATTGCAAAAAGCAATTTGAAACCCGCCGACACCCTTTCAATCAATCATGCGATTAACGAATGCATACGTTCAGTTCATTGACCCGATTCATGGGCTAGCCCGAATTGGTAGACTGGAAGCGATGAATCATGAACTCTGCCACCGAAACGCAATGGCGGATAGGCCAACGCGAGTTCCGGGAAGCAAGACCAGCGGTTTCCGTTGCCCTTCCGTTGCCCAACTGTTGCCCCGGCTTGTGTTCCGATTCGTCGTATTCCGTCGTGTGTTGTCGCGAAGGTGACTCTGAACGTCGTTCCAGAGTTAGTGACGAACACGGCCGTTTCTTTATGTTTTCTCGGCTAGAACGCTGGAGCCAACTCTCGGACTTGAACCGAGGACCTGCGGTTTACGAAAGCCTTGTCATCCTCCGCAATTTCAACAACTTGACTCACATTCTGGGCCAGTCGTGGACCAAAGTATGCTGCGTTCGTTTCGCGGGTCGCAGCTCGCAATGCCGTATCCCCCAAGTGCGCATAGCGCTGGGTCATTTTGATATCGCTGTGACCAAGCACTTCCTTAATTTCTTCGAGGGACCAACGCCTACCCCACCAGCCTGCGACTAGCGATGATGCGCATGTATGGCGCAAGTCATACTGCCTGAAAGCCGGGTCGATACCCGCTGCTTTGAGCCATTCTTTCCAATCTGGCGGTGCGCCTTCTGGACGAAAATTCCACGTGGGGGTGGGCCAAAAAATGCGCTTTGGGTTGCGCTTCCCTTTCAGAGCATCGGCCTGCGCGCGCGCCGCCTCCAGCGCCATGCCGAAAAGCGGAACGCGCCGGGTCTTGCCAGTTTTCGTAGGCTTTCCCGGACTACCGAATCTTACGGTGAAATAGGAGTCCCCACCGTCGTCGATGTGTATGTCATCAACAAGGAGAGCGCGCTGCTCGCCAGGTCGAGGTCCGCTACCTAATGCGAAAGTATAATAACGGCGCTCGTCAAAGGGCGACCCGTCCGACGGAATCGCAGGAATGAAGGCTACCTGTTCCTTCGGCTCCAAGTACTTCCAAGGCTCCTCAATGGTGGCCGTCGTGGACCGATTTAGGCGAAGGTCGCGTGCCAGATTGTGTTCCATGAGCCCACGGTCCATAGCTTCTTGGAAACACACACGAAGCAGGTTCAATGTATTTCGAATTGTCTGGGCCGCGAGCTTCTTGCCCGTGCGTTTTGACAACTTTCTTTGTAAGCGGTCAAGCCAATCCTTGACCTGAACCCTGGAAATAGCCTTAAGCGGAAGATCCGCAAATCCGGCAGTCTCAAGATGTGCTTTCGCGACTCTGCGGTCCCTGTCGATATTGCGGATGCCATTAAGCTCCCGGCGATCGAGGAAGTCCCTGAGAAATGAACGGAATGCTTTGCCACCTGGAAGGGCAATGACCTGCTCATGCGCAAGGGCCAGAGTGCCGTTCACTATACTTTCCGCATCCTGATAAGTGTCGTATGTCCCCATTCTTTTGCGACGGTTGTCAAGTGCCCGCGGCAATCGCACGCCGAAGCGTCCGGACTCAAGTTCTTCAATCGTTCCGGCTTTCATGATCCTTGCGGTTCCTTTCGTTCAATGACAATGCCTCGCCGTCGAAGCTGAAATGCAGCACGTCCCTTCTCAAGGTCTGAAGCGGGCCGGGATGGTTGTGGAATTGTGCGAATTCGCGCGCGAGACGAACTACTGGAACCTGGCTGCAGCGCTTGCGCCAACCTACGCAAGGGTATAGCCACGCTCGCGAGCGATTCAATGCCATCAGCAAGCTGCTGGCAGATATCAGCAGCAGCATGGGATATTTCGCGATTGAAATTCACCGCTCGCCCCCATTGGGGGAATTCTTCGAGCCAAGGCGGTCCGGGCGTTGCGTGATATCCGATGCCAAAAAGGAATCAAAATCTGCACGCCGAATCAAACGCCTCCGGCCCGGCCGTACGCTCGGAAGTCTTCCGTTTGCAAGCCAGTGTCGGACGGTAGAAATGGACACGCGCGCCTCGGTCGCAGCTTCTGAAAGTAACAAGAGCTTATTGGGCATATTCGGGTGCCTCCGGCCGCGTTAATAACTGACGGTGAACTGGCAGCATTCAAGCACCAAATTGCGCTTAGGTTTCCGAAATGGGGGGGCCCCGAACGTTGGAACTTCGCGAAAATTCAGGTTCTTTACGCGCCGCAATAATTTGTTCTTCGGTCGCGGGCGGCACGTGCCTTGTCTGAGAGTTCGAGGGGTGCTTCGCCTCTACACGCAACCGACTACGAAGGCGCTTCGCTCGCCGCCGTTCGTCTTTACCGAAGCCGTCATCTAGAAACCACATAATGCTCTCTTCAGAGAAGCCATTTTCGCGCAAATCGAGAGTCGCCCCAACCAGGAGCGATTGATTGCATCGCCGGCCACGTCGCGCGTGATCGGACGGCGAGACAAGGCAAGTCCTCCGAATCAATTCTTCCAGCTCTTTTGTGAATTCCGCCAGCTCCATGAGCTGGGCGACAGCTGCGCTGAGCAGCCCTGCGGTTTCCGGAGCGACCGCACCGGAGTCCGTGCCCAAATCGACCTGTCGTGGTTGAGGTACTATCCCGGGATTCTCGGACTGGATACGAGTCACCGCAGCGACTAACGATCCAGACATATCGAACAGAGTCTGCGCCAGATTACGAATCGCGCGCTTCAGTGGAGAATCAATCCCGTCGCGTAAATGAAACAGGGCACGACATACTCCCAATTTCTGGCAAGGGTTCTCGCAGCTGACGCCGCAGTGTAAGTGCACCACGGCAATGCAATGTACGATTCCGGGGTTCAATTGGGCTCTGGACTTGGCGTTGGGATGCAGTCGGGAATTCCCGCCACCCACAGACGTCAGACCATGCTCAATTGCCCATTGCACTAGTCGCCTAACGCATCTACGAATTTTCGTTCTTTCGCCACTTGGCGAACGCTTTGAACGGTTCTTCAGCGGGGTGACCTGAACGTTCAAGGTTGCGAAAAGGTCAGCAAGGTCTTGAATCTCGGCAACGACATCGGCCGGTCCGACGCAGAGTATTTGGTGGGGATGATTCGTTCCCGTATGTGCTGCGTCCGGGTGGGGCGTGGCTGTCCACAGGTGTCCTTCAATGAGTATCTGCTCCTTCCCATCTGGTCCCGGAACGAGACCACCTTTTGAGCGGAGCTGCGCGCTTGTGCGCTTGACCAACCTGCACATTTCAGAAGCCTCCGCCAGCAGTTCGCGCTCCACTTGCAAGCTCGCTGCTTCAATGCGCTTCGCAACACACACCAGCCAGGAACCGATGTCAAACGTCTTGGAGTGAGTGGAGCGCAACCTGCTTGGCATTGTCACTAACTGTATCCAACCGACAGTTGCCGGCAATCCACAAGTGATTCATGCGCGTGTTTCTTGGGTAATTATGCGGTGATACGTGCATCCATGCGATTGCGATGCCCGACCGTGTCTGAATGCGAACGAACGATGCCGAAGAGTGCCAAAGGCACGAGACTACGCTTCACTAATTCGGCTTGCGCTCGGTGACCCAACCGAGTCTAATCGGCTCCACCCACCCCATGCTGCTACCCGGTCCTGAAGCCTCTCGCCACCGCGAACAAGCACGCCGGCGTCGCGAAGAGCAGCGACGCCGCGGATTCGACGAGTATCCCCTCGAGGTCGTCGCGTTTGACAGCGTTCGGTTCGCTGAGCTCCAAAGGCGCCTCGACGACTGGAACCCCTGGGTGGTGACCCGAAGGTGCATGAGGCGGTTTCGGCGAAAGTACCGGCGTCTGCTTAGGCCTGGCGAGGAGTATCGCTCCTCGTTGTGGTTCCTCGGCAGCGCCGGCCGTGGTGCGTACGCCGTTCTCGATTCGCGCCGATGCTGGACATTCCTTTTGCCGAAACGTCCGGACTGCCGCGATTAGAGCATCCGCGCGAATGTTCGCGTGTGATGCGCCGCTCCTTGTCGCCATGTCCGGCGGTTGATGTTCAAGCTTCTTCCCGGAAATGGGGGGGCACCATCAGGAGTAACCCAGGGCGGGCGCATCATCTGACAGCGGCCGAAGTGTAGGTTTGTGCCCGCTCTGTAGGTTTGTTCGTACTTTGTGGGATCCAATTTTGACTTTGTGCGAAATGGAGCTGTCCATGGACCGCGGGTTGAAGTTTTGTTCCGCCCATGAGCGACGTGGAACAGCAACATCTGGGGATCTTTGGTTTCTTTGAAGACGTGCCCGACCCGCGAGTGGAGCGCACCAAGCGTCACTTGCTCATGGATATTCTAATCATCGCTCTATTGACGATGATTTGCGTGGGAGAAGGTTGGGAGGACATGGTGGAATTCGGACTCGCCAAGCAGGCATGGCTCCGGACATTCCTGCGCCTGCCGAAAGGCATTCCGTGCGCCGACACGTTTAGGCGAGTGCTGAGTGCAATTGACCCAGTAGCCTTCAACGCGGGTTTCATTGCGTGGGTGCAAGCGCTGTCGGGGGGAACTAACGGCAAGCTCGTTGCCATTGATGGGAAGACCGTCCGGCATTCATTCGATCGCGCGACCGGCAAGAAGGCATTGCACGTGGTGAGTGCCTGGATTGCCGACAACAAGTTGACTCTTGGACAAATTGCGACCGAAGAGAAATCCAACGAGATTACTGCCATTCCGAAACTTCTTGAACTCTTGGATATCCGAGGCGCCACCGTCACGGTCGATGCCATGGGATGCCAGAGGGATATTGCGAAGGCGATTATTGATCAGGAGGGTGACTACATCATGGGCCTCAAAGGCAATCAGGGAACGGCTCGCAAGCACGTCGAAGCTTTCTTTACCGGTGCCCGAGCCACAGGCTTTCGTGATGTTGAGCACAGTTTTCATGAGACAGTCGATGGCAGTGAACACGGCCGCCTAGAAGTGCGTCGCGTATGGGCTTCGCAGCGACTCGACTGGTTTGAAGACCTACCGAAATGGAAGGGATTGCGTAGCGTCATTCTGATCGAGAGTGAGCGAACGGTCGGTGAGCAGGAGAGGTCCATTGAATGCCGCTACTACTGGAGCAGCCATGCTCTTGATGCCCAGGCCTTCGCATCGATGATTCGCGGCCATTGGTCCATTGAGAACCAATTGCATTGGTGTCTTGACGTTGCCTTCCACGAGGACCAGTCACGCATCCGAATTGACCACGGACCCGAGAACATCGCCCAGCTTCGCAAGATAGCCATGAACCTTGCGAAGAACGAGCGAACCCACAAGCGAGGAATACAGGCCAAACGAAAACTCGCCGCCTGGAGTGACGCATACCTTCTCAAGCTGCTTCAGGCAGGGTTGCCGCCAATTCAAGGCAAATAAGATGCGCTCGCCCTGAGGAGTAACCGTTCAGTCGGGGTTCTGACGATCTCGTAAGTGATCGAAATTGTTCCATTCTCAAAATTGCAAAATTGTGCTTGCTACTGTGAAGAGAAGGGTAGCGACTGCCCGTTTGCAACCAGTCGCGGTACCTCACCGGTCAGCAAAGGGTGACCCGCGCCTCACTGCGGTTGACCTGGCGGCGGAGTTCGACCCGCTTGCTCCAGTACCAAGCGCACAAGTACCCCAAGCCAGTCGTCGCTTTCGGTCGTCCACGTCGTCACGGCAGCGGGACCTGCGAGCTCCGTGGCGACGGCGGTCGCTTCGCGGCGGAGCGCCAAGACCTCATCGCGCAGAAAGAACGGCCCGCCGCCGCATAGCGGCCATTGCGTCTCAACGGCTCGCGCCCCGTCGAAGGACATCTCGACGCATACCTGCCGCGGGCCGTCGAACCTGCGCAGCAGCCCCCGACCCACAAGATCGCGTAGACGGTAGCGAGCCTCGTGGCATCGGAAATCGAGCGCCTTGCCCGCCATCTCCTCACCCATGTAAGCCGATTCGAACGCCGCGCGGGTCTCCTCGTTTTGTCGTCGGACTTCCTCGCGTAAGGCCTGCTCGCGTTCTCGGAGGACCCTCTCCCGTTCGCGCTTCGCATCCAGTTCGGCGAAGATGCGGTCGGCTTCCGCTGTTTCGCGTCGTGTGCGCTCATTCCGCTCGCGATCACGGGCCCTCGCCGCCTCGCGGAGCACCCGCGCCTTCTGCGCCGCTGTCGGGCCATTGGAGCGCCACTTCCACGCGTCGAGCCGGGCGGGCACATGCCAAATCTGCCCGTCCCAGTCGCGTTCGCAGACGAGACCGTTCGCCTCCGCGGCTCGAATCGTTGACTCGCCGCTGACGCCGACGTAGCGAGCGGCTTCCGACCGAGTGAGCCGCAACGTTGACGGCAGTTTCGAGAGGTCCTCGTCAGCCACATCCTCACTTTAGTCCCGGCCAGACGCAGGCGCTTGCGATTTCTGCGACCGGGGAACGCGCTTTCCCTCCCGCGCTGCGAGCTGAATTGCGAGCCCCATGGGGGTCGCAGTTGGCTCCCGCGCTCTATTGGTGTGCCGGTAATTGCCGATCGAAGACGGTTCAGTACAGTTGTTGACGATGCCGGCCGCCCTTCGCGACAAAAAGCCCCACCGGCCCGGAACTGCCGAGGTCCTCGCGCGAAACCTTGAGGGTCAGGCGGACGCGCTGGAGCATGCAACCTCCGCTTACGGGAGACAGCTCCGGAAAGACCTAGCGGGTTGGCATGCCGCCGTTTGCAGCCACCGTAGCCAGCCCGGATTGCACCGCTACTTGGCAATACCAAGTTTCTTCGCCAGCTCGTAGAGGTCGCACTTGAGGATATCCTCAATCGCAGCAGTTCTTAGGGCACGTTCGATTTCGTGGAAGCTGCCGGGAAGGCGCGCCTGCACGTCGGCAATGTTGGCTCGGGGCACAATCATGTACAGTTTCGTCCCCGGCCACATATCGTGCGCGTGCTTGAGACTTGCTAGCGACTTAGTTATGGATTGACTGCCGCCACGTTCAATCTCGAACACGTGAGATGCACCCGGTTGAGGAATTGCGTCCGGATTAAGCTTGTACCAGATGACGTCGGGTCGAACCCGGGAGCCGATTTCTTTGTTTGTTTTGACGTAATGATTTCTCAATTCGCCAAGTTCACAAAGCCGCCGCTGGATACTTTGGTGTTCATCGCTGCCTTGAAAACTCCACGTACCCTCCCGTCCGGCGGCAACGGACAAATTTGTATCGAGACTAGCTTCGCCAACATCGTCAGTGTCTTCGTCGTTGCTCACTTTGGCTTGGGGCCATTCGTCTGATAATACGTTGCGCACGAGGGCGCCGCCGTGTGCCCGGCTCATTCTGCGTCGCACATCTGTTTCGCGGAGTCGCGTGATGTTGGCAATATCGACTACGATATAGTCATCGCTTAGAGCTGATGAACACGTTAAGTCGCCCCGTTCCTGAATACCTTCTATGTAGAACGGTTCGTAGCCGGGCCAATGCGCAAACATGTTGCGAACCCGTTTGTTGCCATTTGCGCTCTCCAGACGCCTCTTGACCTCGCCTTGCGGAATTTGGGAGCATCGGGCTATAGCAGGTAAGTATATCGGATCGCGCGCCCGAGCTGCTCTAAGCTTGCCAATCCATTTCGCGTCGAAGTTACCCTCATCATTCGGTAGGACAAGCGCGTTATGCATGAGGGTTTGCCCAGAAACTTCGTCAAGCAGCCGCCTCACAATTGCGACGGGCAACGATGTTCGGGCCGCGATGTCTTCCAGAGAGAGTGCTTTGCGTGCTGCCGCCACGGACATGTTTCCGATGTCACTGTTTGAGAGCTTCCGGGCCATACCATGTATCCTCTCACCAACGTTGACCGCGCCACAAACATCAAGAATGCGCCCCCCCAGCATTGAACGGTTCCGCCGCTCATCACTGCGCAGGTGTGAACCTCGCCGGCGCTGATTGACTTTGCAACAGCATGCGTGGTTGTGGTTACACCTGTACCCAAGTTGCCACCGGTGCTCGCCGAACCGCCTATAGCATTCGTTCCGCCGGTGGTAGATGGGTCTGGTGTAATGGGAATTGCCATGTTGGTTAAATTCCAACAAAGGTACGTAAAGTCCCACAGGAATGTTGGCAATTGCCTAGTGCATCCCCTCAAATGGTGCCAAAGATCTCGCAGAAAACCGCATGCTCTCTAACAATGCGATCAAACGCCATCATTAGAGGAACCAACCACTCGCGTTGCATGTTCGGAATCGCGTGATACCAATACAGCCCCTGACGGAATAACGAATGCGTGCGACGCTTGACCGTGTTGACTTTCAGGTATCGGTCCAGTCCAGCCGCCTCGGCGGCCGCGCCCAGCAGCGTCATCAAAGCTTGCGCCACAGCAGCCAACAGCAGAAGTCGATCGCGTCGCGCAATTTTACCGATGTGAGTGGCCTTGAGGCCCATGCCAAAGTGCAAATCCTTTTGGTCTCGGAAAGTCTCTTCGATCGTGAACCTTTTGCCGTACAATTTGATGACCTGGCTCGCTGTGCTCTGCGTGAGGCTGGTGGCCAAACACCACGGCTCCTTCATCTTGCGGTCCCACGTCACCACCACAGCGGCGACTTTGAAGTCGTCGCTGGTGACCATCGCACCCCGCATGATTCTGCCTCGACCCCTGGGACCCACCCATTGCGCGGCTGTTTTGCGTTCCCCGTTAGCCGCGGTCACCATGATGTTGCCCCGGAAGCGGATGACGTAGTCCCAGCCAAGGCTGTCCAGGTATTCGTACAGCTTTTGGTCTCCGAAGCCACGGTCAGCAAGCAATGTAATGCGAACCACGGGCTCGATCCATGCGTGCAGCTGCTCGATCAGCTCCCGTTCATAGCGTTTCTGGTTGCCCTTGAGCTTGGACTTGCAGTGCGTTTTCCAAGCCAGTGGCGTAGCCCGCCCATGGCGAGTGACCAAGTACGCTGCCAGGGTAGTATGTCTGTCATCGTCAAATTCGGTCCAATCCAGTGCGATCACGAGCTCTTCGCGAACACCGATCACGAACTTTACCCAAGTCTCCAGCACTCTCTTGAGTGCGAGATTGGAGTTGCTCAGTAGTCGGTCGATCTGCTTGACGCCGCTCTTGGGTGTAATTCCTGCGACCTGGGCGTAGGCCTGTCCGATAGCGTGAATGGCCAGCACAGCAACATGAGTAATGCCCACGACCGCGTTGGCTAACGACTGCACTCGCGCGGCATGTTCAGTTTCACCGAATATTTCCTCCACAAATCGTCGCACTTGTTTGGGATTCATTCGCGTTTTGATACGCTTGGACTTGAGGATTCGTCTTGGGGATTTGCGGGAACGGACCTTGGTCTTCTTGCTCATGCCGCCAGCAACGCGCCAGCCGCGCGTAAATTCCTGCTCTCGTCATCCTTGTCGCGCCCACCCAGCATAAACCTTTGCAGATCGATCACTTACACGTCGAACTTCATTTGACAGATGAGGGGATCTCTCAGGGCAATTGCCGGTGGGAAAAGGCTTTCGTTCAATTCTGCAGCTCCCACGGCGACTGCCTGGTTAGTTGGTCAGTTTTGGGGGCTTGATTCCGACCGAGTCTTTGAAGTTTTCCTCTGACAGATCGTATTCTCCCAAAAAGTTGACGTGCTGGGCCTCCGCCTCCCTGGCTGCGAAAAGTCGCGGGTGCTCCCAGGCGGCCGTCAACCCATGGGCTACCGCCTTTAAGAATTCCTCGCGCTTGACCAGATCATCCATTTCGGCGAACTTCTGCGACAGGTACAGGTAATTCCAGCAGATGATGCAATTCTTGATGAGCCGTTTGCAGGCCTCGGCCATCTCCTGATCTTCCTTCTCCGCCTGGAGGAATTCGCGCGGGTTGCCGACCGAGACCGCACGGGTAAAGCCATTTCCTGTGGGACTTTACGTACCTTTGTTGGAATTTAACCAAGATGACAAAGACGCAACCACTGCCAGTTTGCTCGATTCCATGTCGGAGCCTGGTACCTAGTCCTGGTCGGCCACGTTCTGGTGCCCGAGGCCCGCCATACATCCGCGTAAAATCTCCGGCTAAGCTTCAATCGGGCTTACGTTGTTCTTTTTGTGCGGACGTTGTAATTCGAGTGAAGCTCACGAACTTGCGCGCCAAGGGAAAGACGCTGCGCGAAATCGCCACGGCGCTCAAAATTCCACGTGCGACTGTCGCCCGAGTGCTGTCTCAAAATGGTCCCTATAAAACGGCTTCGAACGGATCGGGAAAAACAGGGCGAAAAAACACGCAGCTGGTCTGTCTCAGTAGTATACTTTTCGGACAATCTGTGAAGGTCTCACTGATTGAGTACCGGCGTGCGCTCTGAGTGCAAGTATGGTCAAAGTGCAAAGCTGTTCGATGCAGCGGTTCTCCAATATTCATTGCCACTGCGCCCGTAACTGCGGAAGTTTGGTTAGCCGCGCTGGCTGCACTCATTGGAGCGGATATCGAACCGGGCCTGCTGGGTTTCGTTCCGATGAACGTTCTGGCACCCCAATCAAAACGTTTCGCCACTGCACCGCTTCGCGTGGACAGGTTTGTCGAACACGAGGCACAACAGCGTAAATTTGATACTGTAATCAAGATGTTGCGGGGGAGCGGCGGCGTTACCTCAGCAGAGAATCAGGCCCGTTGACAACCACAGTCCGGGGGCGTATTTGTTGACGCCAAAGGTGGAGGTTTCGCATGGTCAAGCTGGCATCTACATTCGTGTTCATTCCGATTCTGATGTTGGCGACATCACTCGGGTGGTCGCAGCAGGCCGTTACGCCATCTGACGCTGGTGTAAGCACGACTGCAGGCGCCGGTGTGAGCGCCGCCGAGCTGGCGCAGATTCAGGCCTATTTGAACTCGCGATACAAGGCAAGCGACGTCTGGCGAACATTCATTGCGGCAACCGGGCAAACCGTTCACTGCGTTGACTGGTTCGCGCAGCCTAGTGTCAAGGCACTGGCTGCCAAGGGCACGCCGATTACGCGAATTCCAACTCCACCCCCGTTGCCAACTGGGCTAGTGAAAGCGTCAATCCCTGAATGGGCACTCAACGGTGTACCCGACAATAATGGCGTGCCGCGCACGTGTGCGCCCAATGGCGTGGCGATGGTTCGTGTGACGGTCGCCGAGATTCTGGCCGCAGGCGGGCTTGATGCGTACCTAGCCCGGCCAAGGGGACACGTTGGACCCCCGGCACTTACAATAGTCCCGGTTATGCACACGAAAAAGAGCGATTCAATGGTAGCTTGAACCCAGCCATCACCTACGGGCAAAGCGTCTTGTCAATCAATAGTCCGACTATCCTCGGAAGCAACTCGCCCTATTGGAATGATTACAGCCATAGCATCTCGCAGACGTGGATGATGTCGGGCACGGGCTATAGCAAATGTCAAAACGGCATGTGTAGCGTTCCTGGACAGTCAGATTGTGCGACCGACTGCATGCAGACTGTCGAAGCCGGGTGGGATGTAGAGGGGGTTGATGTTGTCCGTTTTTATTTTTTAGCACGAACGATGGATACACTACTGCCTGCTATGCGAGTAATTGCTCAAGTTTTATTTACATTCCCGGTAACTGGATATGGGATACCTACCCGTTACCAAAATAACAAGCCAGGTAGCGATTGGCAGCAATGGGAACTCCAAGTCGTCACCTTTAACTACGACAGTACTTGGTGGCTTTGGGTTAACGGTGGCTATATTGGGTTCTGGAACACGAATTTCTTTACCGGTACGATGCAGAACACAGCTCAGGATTTCCAAGCTGGTGGCGAAGTCTATGACGTCACGGGTGCGTGGGTCGTTCCGATGGGTAGTGGGGCTTCAGCGACTGCCGGTTTTGGACTGTCCGCGTATATGCACGACTTTGCGGCGTGTGATCAAATCCTAGGCTGTTCGTACGATTTTTCCGTGGTCCCTTTGACAGACCGAGGTGCGTACAACTATTCGACATACAATCCAAATCCGTATTGGAACAATTCCTTCTTTTTCGGCAACGCACCCGCAGTTTTCTGGGACCAGAGCTACAACTACTCCTATATAACCGAGTGGGCTGGGTCTAACGTTTACGTTGGACAATGTGGCACGAGCGACCTTCCAAAGAACGATATTATGCCCGTCTTTGGACTATCCAAGTACACAAGTGGCCAAAATCAGGCACACGCAATACTCTGCGGGATGCAAACCATCGGCGATCCGAATTACCCTGGCTGCAGCAACTCCAGCTACGTGTCTTTTGGATACTACAGGCTTGGATACTCCACAAACGGGCGGAACCTGGAATGTCAACAAGATCCCGACTGGGATCCCGGGATGGCTGAGGGTGGCTGCCCATGCACTGACTACGTGGCGGCTGTTGTGCAGGATCAAGTCGGATACATCGAAGGAGTTCTGTGTTGTCCGGGAGTATGGTGGGACCAACAAGGCAATTCCCATAGATTGGCCCATTCCGGTTGTAACGTTGAGAATTTCGATTCAACTGACTCGGTCGATTTTTATACTGGTGACATATTCGATAGTCCGGACTGGGATCCGAATTACTACAAGGGACAATGTCAAAGCGGGCAGTATGTGGCCGGAGTCAGTACAGTGGTATACTCTTCGACTGGGGAGGTACCTGGCGCTCCGAACGCGCTTTATTGCTGCAGTGATTGAAGCTCAGCTTATGTGTCAACGAGGCGTTTTCATTAGCAATTCCTTCGGACGATTGCCGGATTTGACCGCCGCGTGACTTCGAGCCCCGTGGGTGTACAATTCAGGATGCGTCGGGTTCTCTTGCTGAGTCTCTGCGTCACGGCGTGTGGAAGCAATACCGCGCGGTCTGAGCTCGGACCGAGTGGCGGAAGTGTGGGTGGGGGAGTGGTAGCCGGCAGTGGTGGTGCGCCTTCGACGGGTGGAATGAAATCTGGCGGGGCCACTAGTGGAACGACCGTTATAGGCGGCATGTCGGCAACTGGAGGCGTCCCATCTACAGGTGGCTCCACAAGCACAAAGCTCGTCGCGAAAATGATTAGCGCGGGCACAGGCCATACCTGCGCTTTGCTGAGCGGCGGCACAGTGCAGTGCTGGGGTTACAACTACTATGGTCAACTCGGCAACGGTACGACCACAGACAGCACTGTGCCCGTGCCGGCCTTGGGCATTAGCAACGCTATCACCGTTGCTGCCGGGGGAACTCACACCTGTTCGATTCTTGACGGCGGCACGATTCAGTGTTGGGGTGACGACGATGTCGGCGCCATAAACGTTGCGAGGTACACGGCCACACCCGTGGCGGTCTCGGGCATCAACAACGCTACCGCAATTGCTACTGGCGGCAACCACAGCTGCGCATTGCTCAACGATGGCACAGTGCAATGCTGGGGCTGCAGCCCCGATGGCGAGCTTGGCAACGGAATGATTTTTCCAAGTGGATACTTAGCCATCACCAGTAATGATGGTGGGATTGCTCCGCCATCGGTTTCGGGTATCACCAATGGCATTGCTGTGGCTGCTGGCAGCCGACACACTTGCGCGGTATTAAGCGGCGGTGCGGTTCAATGTTGGGGATACAACGGAGATAGTGAACTTGGCAATGGAACCACAACAAGCAGTGCCGTACCCGTCACGGTCTCAGGTATCACAAACGCCACCGCTGTTGCTGCCGGTGACTACCAGACCTGCGCATTGCTCAATGATGGCACGGTCCAGTGTTGGGGTGGCAGCAACCTTGTGCCAGTAGCGGTCTCGGGCATCTCCACCGCCACCACAGTTGCTGCCACTGTCTCCAATCAGGTCTGCGTCGTGTTGAGTGGCGGCACCGTTCAGTGCTGGGGTGACAATTCCAGCGGCGACCTCGGCAATGGCTCCACGACAAACAGCTCCGTCCCCGTCACGGTTTTCGGCATCACCAACGCCGTCGCGGTTACCGCAGGTGGTGGAAATGCCTGCGCTTTGCTGAGCGGCGGCTCGGTTCAGTGCTGGGGAGACAATGGCGACGGCGAACTCGGCAACGGCACCACGACGAACAGTTCTGTCCCTGTCGCGGTGAGCGGGTTCTGAGCAATGCGCGGTCAAGAGTCGAATATCCGCGATTTCTGCGCGGATTTTCACCTATATTTTCAGCCCCCCTGGCCAAGTAGTATACCTTCTCTTACTTTGGGTCTCAGGTATCGCAAAGGCCGTCATCCTGCCAGCACACGCCGCAGAGACAGCTGCAAGTGGACATAACGCCCAGACTGCGCACAAGTGCGTGTGCTGGAAGTAGAATTCGGAGCAGCCTTGGAACTTTCCCATTTGCGCAAGACTTGATCGGTTACCCGAATTACGACGTGTTGCGCGGTTTAGTGACGTTGGTGCTGATGCAACGAATCAAGGTTACGTGTTCGATTGGAATTGGGGGACGGCCGGGCTTACGGGAACGCCAGCACCAGTATCGTTGGAAGCCGCGCCGATGCCAAGCGATCACGGTTGCAGGTTTGACCATAATCAGGGCGGAGCGCCAAGACGCCCACGCTCTTGATAGGATTACCCAAAGACTCGTTCCTGAGGCTGCACGTGGACGCGCTTCTGGCTCCGGGAATAGGCAGCAAGCTGTTGTCGCAGGGCAAGGTTCTCAATGACAAGAGAGCCGTTGGACTTCAATACGGCTCGAAGCGACCAGATGATCAATTTGAGAACAAGCTGGGTCGCGGGCCAAATCTAGCACGGCATGAAATTGCCAATAATTCCGGGTTATATGGGTTTCCGCGGAGCACGCGGGTGATGAGGCATTTGCTGGGGCATTGGAGTCCCTTGCGGCCTCAGTAGAACGTGACGTTGTCGAGAGTCAGGTCTGCAACGCAAGGGGCTGTAACACCGGCAGGCACGGTGAACTGCCATTGAACACCAGTCAAGTACGTTTGAGCTTGCGTCGTGAGCGGTCCCGCAATGGGCGCGCCACCGGTGACGTCCGAATACGCAATCGACGTAGAAGTCAGGGTGGCGGGAACCGTCACGGCAGCTTGACCCGCGTAGCAGTTGGCTATTGTACAAGAACCCTTAGCATCGCTTGCGTTGGACGCATCCTCGCGATAATTGAACGAAAATACCATAGAACAGCCGGTCATCGTGCCGCCGATATCAAACTTCACCCCTGTGTATGAGTGACCATCGACGCAATTGTCGAAGTAGACACCGAACCCAAGATACTGATCGGAGGCAGTGCCCGGCGCGTTGAGTGTCACGTGCAATGAGCCATTCGCCTCCGTGATCGTCGGTGACGGTGTTCCAAACGTGTATGTGCCGCCGCCTAACCCGCCACCGGAAAAATCGGAAATCAGAGCTGAACTCGGCGCCTGGCTGGTCTGGCACCCAAGCGTCGAGCTGCCGGCGTCTGGTGGGGCGACGTCAGTGTCGTTTACCGTGACGCCGGCCATCTCGGCCGAGTACGAGACTAGTTGAGTTTTCGCAGCAGCGTCATCGGGAATGGTGACGAGGTTGATCGACATGGTTGGAAATAAGATGGTTTGAGGCGTGAGGTCGTCAACAGCTAGCGTCAGGCTCTTTGGGGCAGTGTCCTTGTTCACGACCATTACAGCGGTGGAGCCCTTGGTCGCGTCGTAGCTCGCGTAGACCGAGAAATCGCTGGGGACCCCCGAGGGAATGACCGTGGTCCCGCTGAAGTTGCTGGCCATCAGCTGCTGGGCGTAGTACTCCGGCGTCAAAGTGTAGGTTGGCGGGGTCAACCAGGGCTTGGTGAGAATATTGCCAAATACGTTGCCTGAGGTTGGATCATCCTCTTCAGCCAGGTTCCAGAAGGCCAGCGTCCAAAGATTGTTCTGCAGGGCGACGCCCATGCGGTCGACGTCCCATATTGCAGCGTAATACGTGCCCGGGGCCGCCTTGAGCGAGTCTGAAGTGTACAGTGGCGTTTGCCAATTGTAGGAGATGGCGGTCTCCGTGATTCCGATCGGTGTGCCTGGGCGTGCGTGGGCCGCAACGACCCCCCGAAAGTACGACAGGAATGAGCGGAACGTGTCGGCGTCGTAGAGCGCGCCCTGAATCGAGTCCTCCGCGGCGGAATAGCCATAATAATGAACCGTAACAACATCGACGTAGTCTTTGCATCCGTCCAGAAATGGTGTGAGCCAGTCGTTCCCTGGCCAGTACCTGCCAGCGAGTTCAGGACCCACGAACTTCATATCAACGCCGCTGCCGGTTGCGTCATTGGCCGCCTTCATGGCGGCTGCGTAAGACTTGAACGTGGCGCACAGGTCATCCGCGGTCTGGATGGGGTTGTTCGGGCCGTAGGCTGCGCTCGGGGTACCCACGTTGTCCGCCGCTGCATCCGTGTAGTAATCGGGCTCGTCGCCAATGGTCCAGTACTGTACACCATAGTGCTTGGTCCCATTGACGTAGGTCACCATATCTGCCGCGGTTTGCGCACTCGTCGGTCCAGCGTCAACGTCGTTGCCGAGGATGGGAACCTCCATGATGGGCTCGGCCCCAACCGCACGGCAATACGCGATGTATTTGTCGATCTGCGCATTGTCGAAGATCTCCGGGTAGTCCATGTCGGTATTGTTATTGTTCGCGACCAGGACATTGAGGTGCATGGCCTTGACCAGATCTTCCGTGCCCTCAAGTGCATCAGTACCGTTGTGCGACCAATCAACCCAATCCCAGTAGTTATTCCCAAACGCAAACGGGGATATCGGTGTGCCACTGGCGCGCTGGATCGTGACCGTCGGAGTTGAACCTGCTCCGGAATCGGTGACGCCGGAATCGGGGTCCTGGCGGCAGCCGTGTAAAAACCTACGGTAAGCGCTGGCACCCGCGTATTTTCCGCGCCGGCGTGGTGGTCGGTCGTCGGACGTTCCGTGCTCACTGGCGGCGAGGCCGGGGCGCTCGGCCTTCACGAGGGCGTGCTTTTGGAGGTCAAGGTTCTGATCGTTCGTGAACCCCGAACAGATCGAGCCGGTGAGACGTTGATTCTGCGATGGGTTGGGGCGATGAAGGACCCGCTGATCGTCACGCGCACGGGGAGGCAGTGTGGCGACTTCTCAGAGCATTTTTGAGGCTTCCCCATGCAAACGATCCTGCCAAACAACGTCACCGACGAAGAACTTGCTCGCGACTGGACGCTCTCGCCGGAAGACCTCGCGGAAGTGCGCCGCTGTCGTGGCGATGCTAAGCGCCACAGCTTTGCGCTGCAGCTCTGCATGCTGCGACGGTACGGAACCTTCCTCGGTGACGACTATCGCGGGGTGCCGACGAAGATCGTCAACCACGTCGGCAAGCAGCTCGAGATCCCACCGGTGCTCGTCATCGCGCCGCCGGCACGCGAGGCAACCGACCTCGAGCACGAACGAAAGATCCGTGAGTACCTCGGGTTCTGCCCGTTCGGCGAGGTCGAGGCGTTCGAGCTCGAGGCGGTTCTGCGACGGAGCGCTGCCAACGGAGCACTCTCCGACGATCTCCTCGTCGAGTCGAAGAAGCACTTGCTGGCGCGCAAGATCATCATACCCGCCGGGTACCGGCTCGAGCGCATCGTCGGGTCGATCACGAGCCGGGCGGACGAAGAGGCGTTCGAGCGCGTCCGAGTGCGGCTTGAGCCCGCAATGTGCGAGGCCATCGACGGCCTGCTCAACACGAAGGGTGAGCACCGTTCGGCACTCTTTCACTTGAAACAGTATCCGCCGGATCCGAAACCCGAAACTATCAACCTGTACTTCGAGCGCGCCGAACTCCTGCGCGGTTTTGGAGCTGGACGTGTTGACTTCGCTGGAATCCGTTCCGACGTCATCGAACACTTTGCTGAACTGACACGTCGGTACGACGTGAAGGAGCTTCGGCGGTTCGCGCCGGTGAAACGTTACGCGCTCGTGGCTTGCTTCCTCGCCGAGGCAACCAAGTCGGTGCTCGACCATCTCGTTGAGATGCACCACGTATACATGACGAAGGTCCATCGACGCGCCACACGCGCGTTCGACAAGCGGTACCGCCAGCTTCGGAACCGTTCGACGCGAAATCTCCGCGTCGTACTCGACGCACTCGAGATGTTGCTCGATCCCAAGCGCGACGTCGGCGACGCGTCGAGCGACCTCGACCTCGACCAGGTGCGCGAGGCGATGATGGTGTGCCGGGAGATGCAGCGCATCAACGACCGCGGCGTACTCGACGAACTGCGCGTACGCCACCACCTCGTGAAGCGGTACCTTCCGCAGTTCCTGAGGTTGCCGTTCCGAGCATCCCCGGGGAGCGAGTCGTTGCTTGCCGCGATCGAGCTCGCGCGCGCGGTACATCGTGGCGACCGCGCCGATCTCGGTACTGACGCGCCCGTCAACTTTCTGCGCGGCGCTTCGCGGGGGATATGGCGTTCAGCGCTCGCGTCGTCGGATGGGGTGCCGATCGACGCACGTGTGTGGGAACTCGCGCTGGCTGATAGTGTTCGCGAGGCACTGCGGGCTGGCGACCTGTACCTCGATCAGAGCCGGCATCATCGTTCGTTTGTCAACTTGCTCCACACGTCAGAGCAGTGGACCGAGGAACGCTCCCATGCATACGCGGGCTTGAATCTACCGACTGAAGTTGACATAGCGATCGGCCACTTGCGCGAGGAACTCGATGAACAAGCGCAGGTGTTCACCAACGGCCTCGCCACCAACAAGTTTGCGACGATTCACGACGGCAAGCTTGCACTGTCGAAGCGCGACCCCGCCGAGCCATCAAAGCGCGCGAGTGAGCTTCGTGACGTGATCGGGACGCACCTGCCGGCGATCCGAATCGAGGACCTCCTCGTGGACGTTAACACGTGGACCGGCTTCACGCGCGAGTTCGTTCCGGTGGGCAACTACGCGCCGCGTATCGATAATCTGTACCCGACGCTTCTGGCGGGCATTGTCGCTCAAGGGACGAACCTCGGCGTTGTCGCGATGGCGAACGCAACAAAGGAGGTCACGCTCGACGGCTTACAGCACGTGACCCGCTGGTTTCTCGGCCAGGACACGCTCAAGGCTGCGAACCGCGTGCTCGTCGACTACCATCACGGGCTCCCTCTCGCCTTTACATGGGGTGGTGGAGACACGTCTTCGTCCGATGGGCAGCGCTTCGGCGTGCGCGAAAGCTCGCTCCTTGCCGGCTTCTACCCGCGGCACTTCGGCTACTACGACCGGGCCTTCTCGCTCTACACGCACATGTCCAACCAGTGGTCCGTCTTCGCGGCGCGTGCGATCTCGTGCTCGCCTCGCGAGGCGATCTACGTCCTCGATGGGCTGCTCGAGAACGACACCGTGCTTCGTTCGCGAGAGCACTATACCGACACGCATGGCGCGATCGAGCAGCTCTTTGGCCTCTGCTACCTGCTCGGTATCTCGTTCATGCCGCGCCTGCGAGATCCCGCCGACCAGCAGCTTTGGAAGCTCGATCGCGAGCGGTTCTACGGAACTATCGACCCCCTCTTCACTGGGGCCGTTGACGTTGCGTTGATCTGCGAACAGTGGGACTCCATGGTGCGTGTCGCCGCGTCCCTACGTAACCGCTCTGCCCCCGCACACGTCGTGGTTGACCGGCTCACTGCGACATCGCAAACCGACCGACTTGCAAAGGCGTTCCGTATGCTGGGGCGCATTGTAAAGACGACCTACCTGCTCCATTTTTTCCACGACGCCGAGCTACGCGGGCGCGTGCACCTTCAGCTCAATCGTGGGGAGTCACGGCACGCGCTCGCTCGATGCCTCTTCTTCGGCAACGAGGGTGTCTTCCGGACAGGGGACCTCGAGGAGATCATGAACAAGGTCAGCGCGCTCAGCGTTCTGTCGAACGCCGTGCTCGTCTGGAACACGGTTCACATGGCCAAGATTGTTGCGCAGCTCGAGGCGCGCGGAGAAGTGGTTGCCAAGGAGGACCTCGCCCGCGTTTCTCCGCTCGCTCACGAGCACGTGACCGCGTTCGGGACGTACCACTTCGACCGTGCGACCAACACGCGGCAAAGGGCCGAGGCCGCGCTACCGTAGGTTTTTACACGGCTGCCGCCAGGACCCCAAATGCTGCACCCAAGTAAAGCAAACGGGGTTATCCTGCCAACAACCCACGCAATCCGCCGCCGAAGTTCACCGTCGGCACGTAGGACAGACAATTGGTTGCGAAAGCTGTGATGCCGCCTTCTTATGAGACTCAACACTCCATTTATGCGCATCTACAACAGCGCCGGAGACTCAATTGGCGTGATGTCATTCAGTAGGCACCAAGGCGCCATCGGCGCCGGGCTTGCGCTGCTCTCTGTGAACGTGATTGATGGCCCGCTAGTGGCGCAGCATGAGCCACTCACTACTGTGAGATTGTTCTTTTCGCCCGTATTTGGCAAACCCACCGTGCAGGTGGGAGAAGAGTGCCCACCATTTGCGTATCCCAGGTCAACCTCCGCAACAATTGTTGCCCCTGAGTTGAATGTCGCCGTCTGAGAACCGCCGTTGCCATAGATATTGAACTCGACAGCGTTCCAGTTGTTTGCCAAACTAAGGATACTGTCTTGAGCTGATGCCACAGCGTACCCTCCCCCTACATACATTGCTACCCAATCCGTGGTGCCGTTGCCGTTGGTGGTGATACCGGTCTGCAACTCTAAGTCGAGCAGGGCGGAAATGGTTTTGGCGGCCCCAGTGGAGGCGTAGCCATTGAGCTGGTAGCAACCGAAGCCATTGTCATACGTCCAACCACCCGGGCAATTACAACTTGGTGGCAGGCAACTACTATTGAAGTAGTAAACCATATAATCTTGAATCACTAGTCCGCCAGTCGTGCCCCCCGCAAGGTAGGGGTTGCCATAAACGAATTGCTCCCAGCCCTGGCAAGAAGCCGGGTTCGGAGTGTTATATTGAGCACAGGCCGGGGTATTGAAGACGTTTGTGTTCACCTGAATGGAGAAACTATTGTTTCCGTAAGAATCGGACTCACTTGTTACATCCGTGACGCTCGGGAACCAGGCATTCGCAGTAACTATGGTGGTGCCACTCACCTGAGCCGTAACTCCCGGGTCGTTGACACCAGTGTTCACGTAATCGAGCGCTCTTGGCGACCCATAGGGGGGAGGCCCTGCCACTGGAGGCATGGAGGTATCGCACGGCACCTCCTGCCAGCTGCTGTTCGGATGGACCGCTTCAAAGCACCCTTTCTTCGGCACAGGGGTCTTCACCATTGCCTTGCCCCAATCCTTCAAGCTTTGCTCCTCTTGCAGAGTAGGCTGCCCAATCGCAACCGTCTGAGCTGCTTGCCCAGCATCACTTACACTCGGGGAGCTTACGCTTTGCCTAACTGAGTCGGTCTGCTCACCAACTGAGCCACTACCTGACGAGCAGCCAATTGACACTATCAATGCAAGAGGGAGGGTCAACGCAGATTTGCGGTGTCGGCATGGACCCACCAAATACGGAAAGACAGATTTCTCCGCGAGCCCTTCTGACATTGGATTGGATTGTTTCATTTTCAGAACTCCCACGATGCGATTATAAATATGGAGTAAAACTGGTCAGCCACTAGTTGGACAAGGGTTTTGAAGTGTCTTATCCGACCCGCGCTGTTTCAGAGCGCGATGCAACCTCTAAACAACACACCCGTGCGGTGCCGACCGCACACCAGGTAGAACCATTCTAAAGCCTGCGCTCGCATCTACTGAAGAAGTTGAACGGAAGTAATGCAGTTGCCGGACAGGGCAAGGTACATAGTCTTCCCCGACAATATTGCTGCCTGGGCGATGCTAAGATAGGCCTTGAGGGCGTCCACGCTTTGGGCTCCACAGCCACTAGTCGCGGTATGATACGCATTGTACCAGACATTACTGCAATTCACAGCGACATTTCCGCCGCCAGCATCAGAATACGATACCTTTGAAGGCACAGCTTGACAATCGT
>CAWIGY010000109.1:0-4485 GCA_963835565.1 uncultured delta proteobacterium | reverse complement strand
CTTTGCTGCCCCAACTCGCAGGTGCTCGGTGCTCTGCACCTGCGCGCCTGCGGTCTTCCCCAAGGCCGCACTGCGCGCGGCCGGGGAAGACGCGTTGTTCTGGCTTGATGCGTTTTTGGCGACTGGCTTGCCGCCTTGGTCGCTTCGGAATCGACAACCACGCCCGTCGTATTGCGCACGCTACTATTCGCAATTGTCACCGTGCGTACGGTAACTCCTTCCTGCGCCGCAGCCGGGCTCCGCGGATGTCGCGCACGTTCCGCGCCACGTGCCGAGGCCTCACGTGCATGACGGCTTGCACGTGGCACGCAACCTGCGCTTGGGGCCGCAAAGCCCGGCTGCTCTGCTGGGCAACGGAGGTCATCATGTCTGCTCAGTCCCGTCAACATCTCAAATTCCAGCAGCTGCTTGCGGAGCGCGCTCACTGTATGCGGCTATCTGGAACAGAGACGGAGCTAAAAATTATGGCACGCAATTTCGCGCAATCAGCTTGGAATTGCATTTCGCCGTCAGGTGCCTGTTGACCGGTTCATCTTGGACTTCTTGGCACCTTCTATCAAGCTGGCTGTTGAGGTCGATGGGGCGTCTCATTCCCGCCGTGTCGCCGCTGACGTGCGCCGAGACCGGGTGCTTCGGCGCCTCGGGTATCGGGTATTGAGGCTTGATGCTGAGTTGGTGCGCTCCAATCTGCCGGCGGCGCTGGCGCGCATCCGTGCGGCTATCGGCAACGCAATCTAAGCCACTATTCTGAATCGGCATCTTCTGCTCATGTTGTGGTTACGCGTTTGATGTGTTACTTTCCGTCGATGCCTTCGCAACTTCACGATGTTTTAGTGAGGTTCTTCCGCAATCGGCCGGAATTGGCGCCTACCTTGCTAAGTGAGGCGCTTGGTGTCGAAGTGCCGCACTATACCGAGGCGCGCATCGAATCCGCTGATTTGACAGACGTATTACCGGCCGAATACCGCGCAGACGTGGTCGTGCTGCTGTTCGACGGTGAGCCCGTGCTCGGCATTGTGGTTGAGGTGCAGTTACAGCCCGATGAAGCAAAGCGCTTCAGTTGGCCCATGTATGTCGCAAGTCTAAGGGCTCGGTTTCGTTGCCGCTGTTGCCTCTTGGTCGTCACGGCAGACAATCAGACCGCCCGCTGGGCATCGGAGCCGATTGACCTGGGTCCTGGAGGCACGCTCTGTCCGTTGGTGCTGGGACCCGAGGGAGTGCCGCTCGTGACTGACCCGCAAAAGGCTCAGCGCTTTCCGGAGCTAGCGGTGATGTCGGTCATAGCCCACGGCCGAGGGGATGTACAAACCGCGGTAAAGTTCGCCACTTTGGCAGCTCAGGCGGCCAATGTAGCGGAGACCTTGGACTCCGACATGCAGGCGCTATACTTAGACCTCATTGAGACGGCGCTTGGAGAAGCAGCGAGAAAGGCATTCGCAATGATTCCTGAAACCTATAAGTTCCAAGGGCCCGACGTACTTGAAAGGCCGCACCGAGGGCCGCACCGAAGGCCGCACCGAGGGCCAAGCATTAGGCGAAGCGCAGGCTGTGCTGACTTTTCTGGAAGCCCGGGGACTTGCGCCAACTGCGGAGCAACGCCAGCGCATTCTAGCCTGCACCGACTTGGAGCAACTGAACACCTGGGTGCGCAAAGCAGTGACATTGGCAGACGTGGAAGAGCTTTTCGAGCAGTAGAATGAATTGCACGTCGTGCAACTGGACTTGGCTTACCATCCATTGCCAAGTCCCTTGGCCGTCACTTTGCCAGCCATACGTCTGCCTCGGCATTGGCCGAAGTCTGTCAAATCAGCTCTAGAAGGACTGCTGCATCACGCGTGGCATCAAACCTCGATATGGAGCCATTGGGCAGCATGGCTCGATTGCGTGGGCGAACATTCTCCCGAATGTAGTCTACTTGAGTCTTCCCGCCACGCGGGTGAGCAAGCGGTTTGAACCTAGGCCAAGACTTCTCAAACGGACTAAGCAACACCGAAAAGGCGAGCAGCGTGTGGTCCCAGTTGACAATCTGAAACTTGTTGTCGAGTACCTCGAAGGCCAACGTCATTTGCCAATTGTCGGACTCGAGCGAGCGGCTTGACCTTTCGGGTCCACTGACTGAAATGTTACGCATCGAGCTTCGACGAAGATCTATCCGTCATGAATTAGATCATCAAAATATTGCAATTGGCCGTCGCGTGCCGCGGCGACCATAATCAAACGGGCTCTACTCGATGACGAATTGGGGGAGAATTCTACGCACATTTGCGCCCGAAAATTCGCTGGACTAGGACACCGTCAGTGGTGTTACCGGTGCTTTGGTGCCTCCACCCGTCCGTCCTCGGTGGTCGTGTTGCTTGCGTATTCCGGACCCACTTGAACAGCTGTTCCGAAACGACTTAAACAGTCATTCCGAAAGCACTTGAACGGTCATTCCGACGCACTTGAACACGTCGGGCCTGATGGCCGCAGCGAAGAAATGGGTGGTCTGGGTGATGGCTCTGAAAACTCGTCGGATGTGCCGAGTGACGGTGCGACGACGGGTGGATGTCGGAGCACCTCAGCATGCGAAAGATACGTGAAATACTTCGGTTGAGATATGAGTGTGGCCGTAGCCAGCGCGAGATTGCGATCTCGCTGTCGGTATCGGTCGGTACGATTTGCGGTCACCTCAAGCGGGCTCGAAAAGCGGGTCTGACCTGGGAGCGGGCGCAACCGATGACGGACAGCGATGTCGAGTCGTTGCTGTATCGCTACGACAATCCTAGCCAAGCGTCGCAGCGAGCGCCGATTGACTATGGCCATGTGCACCAGGAATTGCACCGGAGCACGGCAACACTTGAGTTATTGTGGACGGAATATCAAGAAGGAGTGGCCGCTCGTAGCGAGGGACTGAAGCCCTATCAATACAGTCAGTTTTGCGAGCTCTACAAGGGGTGGACCAAACGGCTCAAACCGTCGATGCGCTGTGTACATCGCGCGGGCGAGAAAGTATTTATCGACTACTCTGGCAGAAAGCCGCAGTTGATCGACGCTGCGACCGGCGAGGCTCACGACGTTGAGTTGTTTGTGATGGTGCTCGGAGCCAGCAACTACACGTACGCTGAGGCAACGCACACACAGACACTACGGGACTTTGTGGACTCGAATATACATGGTTTCGAATTCTTCGGCGGCGTCCCGGAGGTAGCCGTACCCGATCAACTTCGCAGTGCGGTAAAAGGACCAGACCGTTACGAGCCCGATATCAACGCGACCTACATGGACATGGCGCAGCACTACGACATGGCCGTAATTCCGGCGCGACCTCGCAAGCCCAAAGACAAGGCGAAAGTGGAGGGCGCGGTACTGATTGTGCAGCGCTGGATATTGGCTCGGCTACGTCGGCGGACATTCTTCACTCTCGATGAATTGAATCAGGCGATCTGGGAATTGTTGGACGAATTGAATACTCGTCCATTTCAGAAATTGGAGGGATGCCGTCGCTCAGCATTTATTGAAATGGAACAGCCCGCGCTGCGAGCCTTACCGCCCGTGCGTTACGAGTTTGCCGAGCGCGAGAGCAAGGGAGTCAACATCGACTACCACATTGAATTCGACAAGCGTTACTACAGCGTGCATTACCGGCGCGTACACCAGCGAGTCGAAGTGCGTGCGACGGCTGCAATCATTGAAATCTTCCAGAACAATGAGCGAATCGCCTCACACCGGCGAAGCTACGGCCCCCGAGGAACCTATGTTACAGCGCCCAGTCATCGACCCGAAAACCATCAAGCTCAAGTGTGGCCCCCCGACAGATTGATCAATTGGGGAGCGAAGCTCGGGCCTTCGATTGCAAGAGTTGTCGAATTGACACTGCAACGATACGCTAACCCAACACAAGGCTACCGCGCTTGCTTAGGCCTACTACGCGCCGCTGACACATACGGGGCTGGACGCTTGAACGCGGCGCGCGAGCGGGCACTGAGCGTGCCGATCCCGGGCGGTCCCAAGCGCAAGTACATTGAGGCCATTCTGAAAAACGGTCTGGACCAACAATCACCAGCGACTTCCCCCAATCGACGTCCCGCACGTCCCCACGAAAACGTACGAGGCGGCGACTACTACGACAGAAAGGACACGATCCATTGACCACTATTGAAGAAACCCTAACGAAGCTACACGAACTCAAACTCACCAGCATGGCAAAAGCCGTACGCGAATTGATGGACACGGCCCCTGGCCAACAACTTTCATTCGATGAAAAACTTGGCATTGTCGTTGACCGTGAATGGACTGACCGCGACAACCGACGACTTTCGCATCGAATCAAAGAGGCAAAATTATCAACCCGGGCTTCCCTTGAAAATGTTCTGTGCGATCCAGAGCGTGGCGTGGACAAAGCCACGATCCGAGCGCTTGCCAATTGCCAATGGGTGAAGTCGAAACACAACGTGGCGGTTATTGGGAAAACCGGTGTGGGAAAGACCTACGTGGCTTCTGCATTGT